>NZ_JBVJFP010000012.1:0-271808 GCF_055587785.1 Streptomyces sp. NPDC046379 | reverse complement strand
GCCCTTCTCTTCATGCCCCGACGTCAGCCAACTCACCCGATCCAGCATCCCGTTCGAACCAGACCAAGCACACGAACGGATAGAGAACGGCCAGTTAGGCAGCCACTTTGGCGCGAGCCTCGAAGATCATGGCCCCAACGTCGTGCTTTAGCGGGCAGGTCCACAGACTGCCCGACGCGCCGGAAGCTTACGGGGCCATGATCACTCGCGCCAAAGCAGCTCCAGCCCAAAGCCGCTCCGCCGACCTCATACCTCGTCGAACCAACCGTTCTCTTCCGCCACTTTAGAGAGGGGAACGGCTTTTTCAGCAAGGTCCCTCTTAACGCTCAACTCTGCCATGCGCACCAGAAAGATGGGATAGGCGAAAGGATTACTAGCGACCTTACGCGCAACTTCAACTGGCATACCTCCTGCCGTACGGAAGTACCCCAGGTGTGGATATCTCACGCTCTCCACTCGATAAGCTCTCTTAATCCGGTCAATTTCTGCCGCCCAGTCGACGGAATCGGTCTGCATTCGCTGGGCCGATGCAGCAAAAATGGCCTGACTTACCGTTGCGTCATCCCCGATGTACGAAGACAGATACTTCGAAATGATTGCTTCGCGTACGGAATCATGCGCCCAAATGGTAAGCGCCGCAGCGAGCCGTGGACTCATTGACTCAGGGAAAAGGTCCAGTCTAATATCCCTAGCCTTTCCCAACCAACCTCTGATTTGATCGACGCTTTCGAAAAGTCGCATCGCGTCACGCATATCGAGGCTGTCAACAATGTCGTCCAGCTCGCCATAAATCTTGGAAAGCGTGGCAGGACCGCAGAGACAGAGCGACACGAGCGTCCAGATTTGCCGCTGCTCGGCATTCGCAGACTCGAATTGCTCCTTCCACCACGAGGCACTGCCAGCCTGGAGGCGCGCATACCTCACCCGCTCCATCAAGCTGATGGAGCCGTCAAACAAATCATTCCTGCTGACTTCCGTGCGCTTGCCTCTCGGAGCCGTAAGTGCGACGGCGCACGCTGCGGCCCAAACCTGCCATCGCTCCCCGATAGACGAAACCATGGAGTCGATATACCGGGAGAATGCGCCGCCTACTCCTGGTGCATCCTCCTCTTGGGGGCTGTTCAACAACCCCTGAAAGGCCTGGACTACGCCATCGATTTCGGCATCCCCAACAGAAAGTACATCGCCTTTCGGCCACCTTATGCCGAAACGTCTCGTTAGGCTTTCGCCGTATGTGCTTCGACCGTCTGGATAATTCCTGAAGAGGACGAATGGATTCAGGGCGGCACACAGGAGCTCCACGGTGGACTCATTGGGACGTGAAAACCGGAAGCCGCTAACGTATCCGCTGCAGGTTCTCTCCTTGTAATCCTGCAAAAGTTCAACGTTCTGGGTGAAGAATCCGGCCCGTCCGGCCGAGACTAGAGCTTGCACCACTTCGTCGTCTAGCGGAATATTGAATTCATTGAACATGCCTAGCAACTCTTCATTGCTATGGGAATTCAATACGCCAAGGAAATGGCCAGACCAAATCCAGGAAATCTTTTCATGCGTAGATGAAATGCGAGAAAATCCACTTTTCCAGAGAATACGGAGCTCTTCGCGTGTTCCGTTCTTCTTTGCAAGTTCAGTGATTGACATCTGAATATCACGAGGGGGCGCGCTCTGAAGTACGGTAATGCACCGCTCAAGCAGCTCGACGCGTCCGCAGCCATCCGGTAGCGTGATGGGCTCTCCACCGCTACTGCTGTAGTGGTCATCGCCCAAAAGAGAGCGATATCCGTCTCTATCCAGGATAAGCGCGATTACCTTTTGCAGACTTCTATTGTTCTGACTGAAGACCCAGTCTGCGACGAGAGTAGCCGCCAGCGAACGTGGATGCGACGTCATCCCTAGATGGCTATCGGCACATAGAACCTCAAGGCGATCGACGAGTGCCGGCAGCTCACCCTTGCTGAAGCAGCCAGCGTAAAATCGGGTGACGTTCAACCAGTGTGTATTACGGGCCACAGCATCGAAACGCTCATCTTTGGTACCGCTTCGAGGATTACCAACAGGACTATAGGGTGCTGTTTCATATAGGAAGCGACCGGCGAAGTACTCACGTAGGGGCTGAACTTCGAACTCAAACAGGCCTTCTACTGCACCAACGAGGAAAACGACCCGCTGAGCAAGGCCTGTGAATAGCTCCGTTGCCCAGGCAGGATCCCTCCCTTCAGAGACTAGATACTCCCGAATCACTTCACGTAGCCGATTCGCGTCGATCTTCCCTAGCGCCCTGCCCGTTTCTGCCTCACTGTGAAGCATCCAGGCCAAATAGCGATGCAGGTCGATCAAAACTTCTTGACGCTTCTTAACGATTTCGCTCTTCTCGGCCTCACGCGCCAGAAACTGCTCGACGTAAAAATCATACAGCGCGGTTCTTTTGTCAGGGAGAGCTTCCCCGCGAGTATGAATTACAGTGAGAAGAATCGCCAATTGCATCGGATTTCGAGCCAAGTCACGCATATGCGGCTGATCCAGCTTCTCAGCCAATGTGCGACGGAGATTGGCTTTCTCTTTTTCCTTGAGGCGACGCGATTTGGCCCAGCGCTCTGAGTATTGCTCGATTAGAGGACGGCCCAGCCTAGTAAGCGTCCATCGCTGGAACACCCTAGAAGGGAAATCTGTCACCTCTGCTAGGGCAGACGGTCTCGTAGTAACTAGCATTTGAAGCGCGACGGAAGACTCTCTAAGCCGCCGAGCCGCCGAGCTAATTTCCTTAACCATCTCATTGCGGAGCCGCACTTCTGCGACTTCGTCCAAGCCGTCAAGCACAATAAGAAGCGAGCTAGAGCGGGCAACGGCAGACAGGTCGTCAACCGTGAACGTGCGCCCGCCGGATACGTCACTGATCAGTGCACTTATGAAGGATTCGAGAGATTTCGACGATTGCGCAGGTCTAGTTGCGCCGACCTCCTGGTCGAACGGGTTGTTACCAGCCAACCAACTAGCGTACTCCCGTAGGTCTACCTTGATAGGGAATCGCACCGATTTTGGGCGATGCCCATCGGGGAGTGTGTCAAACTCCGACTTCCCTAGCACGCGCATGCGATGCACTTGGCATACATACTGCGCCAAGGTCGACTTTCCCTGCCCAGGGCCGCCTTCCAGAATTACCAGGTCGGAGAGTCGTGCTATTTTGTCATGCAGAAGCAGGGTCGCGGCACCGATGGGCTCATCCCGATCATTGCCCGTCTCTCCCCGGTTCGCGATTTGACTCACGACGTCACGAATTTCGAGTGCGCGCTTCTCTTCTCTGCGCCGCCCCTCTGTATGCGTTAGTGAGATTAGCGCGGGTACATCCACAAATAGGTTCAAAATTTCATTGCTAAGTTCTACTTGCTTGAAACGGACCTCGTTGTCCAATTCGAACTGCTCGACCATAAAGGTCCGCAAAATGTCGAGCCGATTACCCTGCAGATCAGGCCCGATTGACTCTGCCAGCGCCTGGAGTAGATCACTACCGCGCAAGATTTCTGGGTATGACCATTTGACATCGGCGTGACCATCGCACCTACGATCAAGGTCGTCTCTCCACCAGACGCGAACCGGAACAGGCGAGTCGGAATTGAGAAGATGATTCAACTTGTCGATTGAGCCTGCGTCCGGGAAGGCGGTCCCTGGGACATTACAAACCAGAATGTATTCAATCGCCCCCTTTCTTCTTTGGAGAATATCCTGAATCTTGGGAACCTCGGCTTCCATCGTGTCGACGAACCACTTGTGAACGTCCTCAACTACGAATGGATTCCTAACAAACTTGACCTGGAAGACCCGATAATCACCCTGCTTGTTAGTGAACAGTTGGACCGCGTCCCGACCGCCATCCCTCTGACCAACGGGGAAGCACTGTGTTCCGGGGTATTCAAGCGAGATTAGCGCCTGACAGAGGTGTTGAAACCGCTCGGGATCCAGCTGCTCGAAGAGATAAGTCAACTCAGCCACCCTCAACTGCCCTAAGTGCAACCAGCCCTGACGGTACGGCAGACCACTCTATCGACAGCAGGACGCTCAGTCTGCCGGTCGGACCGAACACGAAGCAGGTAGTCGTTGCAGCCCTCGAACGTGGTAGCTACTTCGGTGTTCTTGGCACCATCGTTGGGCTCGCCGGAGCCAACCGTATGCGAACGGTCGCAGCTTCCGAAGCTGATGGCATCGACGTGCGACGGCGCGCACCCAGCGATCCGGCATGCGCCTTCCCTGCTGGCGCAAGCCGAGTCACGGTTCCCAGAGCTCCACGTACTGCGTGTCGGGACCGGAGGGGGAAGCTGCGTGGCCAAGACAGGCAGACGATGTCAGCGGAAGGTGGTGACCGGCACCTCCCGGTGGCCGGTCCACGATGGACCGTGGTCTGCGTACGGTGTGGCGCAACGCAAGGAGAAGGAAGCCAAGGAGAAGAAGCGCACGATCCGCAAGAAGCGCTAGCTCCAGCTGACATCCACGATTGACATCGACGGTGGCGGACGTGAGTACCCCTGCTCGGCCCAGTGCGGTCGACACGACCGAGTAGTAGCGCCACTGAGCCGCGCTCGGATCGAACTCCTAAAGCGGGTGTCGCAGGTTCGAATCCTGCCGGGGGCACCACCGAAGAGGCCGCCCAGGAACTTCCCTGGGCGGCCTCTGACGTCAACGCCGGCGGTCCCTCATAGCCTGGTCAGGCCAGCTGTTCCCACGGGTTGATCACCATGGCGCCGGTCCGGGCGAGATGCTTGATGTTGCGAGTGGCCACCGACCAGCCGTTGGCCAGGGCGGTGGCGGCGATCAGTGCATCCGGTGGGTCGATGCCGGCGCCGGCTGATTTCAGTGCCTTGTGGATGTTCAGGTACGCAGCCGCTTCCGGTTCACCGATCGGTGCGATGCGTCCGGCGTACTCGTGCCGCACGGCAGCGAGTGCCTGGGCGTAGCGGGCCTTGCGCACGGGATCCACCGTGGCGTCCACGCCTGCCTCGATCTCGGCCACGGTGATCACGCTGAGGAAGCGGTTGGGCCGGGGCGTGGACCGGAACCAGGCCAGGACGCGCTGGTCGGGCTTGGGCCGCGCGGTGAGTTCGGCGACGACGTTCGTGTCGAGCAGGTAGATCACTCGGCGTCCGGCTGCTCGTCGTAGGAGCGGGCGCCCAACTCCATGCCCTCGAAGGGCCGGGACAGCAGGAACTCCTCGAAACCGTCGTTGCTCAAGGCCACCCAGCGGTACAGCATCTCGGGCAGGGCCTCAATCGCCGTGTCGGCGAGCTCTGCGTCGAAGTGCCTGCGCTGGTCCTCGGGCAGGGACTCCCGGATGTCACGGATGGTCCGCAACGGGTGCGCCGTCGAGTGCGGCGGGTGAGGAACCTCGCTCGGGGCGGTGGTCATCAGCATCCCCTCCGCTGTGTCGCGCCGTGTGCTTCTACTGGTCCCAGGTTAACGGCGTCCGGTCCGTTCGCTCAGCCCTTCCGAGATCCACACCGCCTGCCGCAGCCGTGGGACCGGCCTGTCGGCAGACCGAAGGGCGGCCGGCCTGACCGGATCCTGCCCCGACGATCCCGAAACGCCGACCTTCCGCAGCACACCTACGGCACACATGAGGCCAGGAAGCACTGCGAACGGGTGAGAACCGGCGAGGCGTATTTCGGCAGGTCAAGCGCCCGTTTTACCAGGTCGCAGCCCCACCCGGAGGGATCTCCTAAAGCGGGTGTCGCAGGTTCGAATCCTGCCGGGGGCACAGAGAGAAGGGCCAGCTCAGGAGGGGTTTCCTCCCCGGCTGGCCCTTTGTCGTCTCCGGGGTCGTGCCACGCGCGTCCCACTAGAGTCCACGCGGAGTCCACCGCCCCGAGGAGCGTTCAGAGGATCAGTGACCGCACCCGTGCTCGGTAGCTACTCAGTAATCGCTCGCCACTACAACGAAGAGGCACGCGACGACCGCGACCGCGCTGAGAACGGCAATGGTGATCAGCACACAGCCGAGCGCTCCTGTAGTCCAAACGATCGCTGACCAGCCGGACCGTGTCGCCCGTTCGGCCCGCTGGACTGCTTCGTGGTAGTCACTGTCGTCGTACCAGCCGCGATCAGCCATGATTCCCCCCGTTGGCGGACCCTACAGCCCGCCGTCTTGCCGTAGATGGGTGGTGCCTGGCCGGAAGAGAAGGCCATGGTGTGCGCGTCCCCCTTCCTAAGCGGGGGCGTCTCCTCCGCTGCTGCGGATCATGGCCCCGAGTCGATCGGCGATGGCCCATCCCGGTCACTGGTCATGTGCTGGTAGATCAACGCGGCACGCGAGCTGCTATGCCCCATCCGCGTCATCAGCTCCCGTGTGCTAGCACCGGCCGTCGAGGCCAGCGTGTTACCCGTGTGCCGAAGATCATGGAAGTGCAGCTCAGCCGTGACCCCCGCAGCCTCCGGGCCTTGACCCAGTCGTCCCGGAAGTTGCTCCGCCGCAGCTGCCCACCCTGCGGCCCGACGAAGACGTGCCCGTCGCGGCCGGGAGCGGAAGTGCTCCAGGTGATGCGTGACCGCGTCGAGCAGCTCGGCGGGGAAGGAGACGGAGCGCACCCCGGCCGCGGACTTCGGCGCCTTGTCGAAGAGCCGGCCGTCCTGCAACCCGGCCTGAGCCCGGCGCACGGTGACGGTCAACCCCTCCAGGTCGACGTCCCGGCGCCGCAGGGCCGCCAGCTCCCCGAACCGCAGGGTGGTGAAGGCCGCCAAGAGCACGAGCAGCCGGTAGCGCGGCGCGATGGAGCCGGCGACGGCGAAGACCTCCGCCACCGTGAGAACCGGCCGCTCGGGCACGTCGTAGCGGTCCGCGCCCTTGACGCGGCAGGGGTTGCGCCGGATCAGCTCGTCGTCCACGGCCGTGTTCATCAGGGCCCGCAGCAGTTGGCATGTCTTGACGACCGACGGCTCACCGACGCCGGCCGCAAGGAGCATTCCGCGTCAGCTGCGCCTCTCTCCTAAAGCAGTGCTTGTGACGGGCATATAGGGAGAGGTCGTGTCAGTGTCGACCAGTAGCCTGCGACAATCCCCGTGGCGCGTCTGGAGGGTTCGTGGCAGCTACCGCTCTCGTCAGCCCCGATCGCTTGTGGTCGGCGCCGGAGGTCTTGGTGCGTCCGAGCCCGGTCCCGGCGGCGGCAGGGGTCTACGGGTGGCACTTCAAGCAGCCGCCCCATCCGGACCTGGACGCCGGGCGCCTGCTCTACGTCGGTATAGCCCCGCGGTACATGGCGAACCGGACCAGCACCCAAAACCTGCGCAAGCGGGTGCGCTACCACTACCGGGGCAACGCGGCCGGCTCGACACTGCGGCTCACCCTCGGATGTCTGCTCGGACTCGAGCTGCGCCGTGTGGGCAGCGGCAAACGGATGACCTTCGGCAAGGCCGGCGAAGCCATCCTGAGCCAGTGGATGGCGGACAACGCGTGGGTGTGCTGGATCGAGCAGAGCGAACCGTGGGCCCTGGAGTCGCAACTCATCTCCCGACTCGACCTCCCACTGAACCTGGACCAGAACCGCCACAACGCGTTCCACAGCCGCTTGAAAGGGCTGCGAGCCCAAGCACGCGAGCGGGCCCGAGAGTTGCCCATCAGTGCGTAGGCCACCGAATGGGCCGATGGGCCGCTACTTGCGCCGTCTCTGGACCATCCGAGGACGCTGGGCAGTGGCCAATGACGACCAACGATGACCATCAGGCGCACATCCCCACCGCCCTGACAAGCAAGAACCAGGCCACCAAGATCTCCGGCAAGACCGGGGCAGGAAGACACCACCCGCGAGGGAGCGAGGAGCCTTGACCATGTGAGTGGCCGCAGGTCACGGCCGCCCTCGATCAGTCGCGGGTGTGCAGCGGCGCAGCATGTGCATCATGAGGCATGGGGATCGATCTGGAGTTGCACTCATCGCGGCCGGCTCGCAACAACTGGCACAAGTCCCGCGTGACACTCCTGCGGAGCTCCTACGGGCATGGCGACGCGCTGGCCGATGCTCTCGGCTCACTCCAACTCCTCGGAGTACCGGGGAGGCTCACTGCCGTCGATCCGTACGGAGACACGTTGATGAACGAACAAGAGGCCGAAGTCGCTCTCCGGGAAATCCACGGCCTGAGGCAGAGGTGCGGCGATGAACGTCAGCTCGCCGCGCTGGACGACCTCGCGACGATGCTGGAAGAGTGCGCGGCCACTCCAGGAAGTTACTTGTGGTTCGCGGGCGACTGATGCTCGTGTCACGTCCGCTGTGTGCGTGTCTGACTGAGTGACGACGATGCGCACGCACAACGGCGAACAAGCCCGGACGTCTGCGGACCGGCAACGCAGGCGACACCAGCCCCAGGCAGGGCCCACATCCAGATTGCTCCGGGACGAAGCCGGCGCTCCGTTGGGGTGCGCCGCATGACCGACGACGCTCCGGCCTGTCCCGTGTGCAACCAGCCCATGACGTCCGGCGGCTTCGTCCTCGTCAAGCGGGAGGACGATGGCAGGCGGACCTGCCGGACACTGCTGAGGTGTACCAGTCGGCACGTGTGGTGGCGCTGGGCCGACCGGCCGGAGGGGCCGCTGGAAGCCTGCCCGGTGCCCGAGCTGTTCCGGTGACATCCAATTGCTGACATCAAGCGCCAGGACGACGGCGGTTCGAAATCTGCGACCTCCGCCGCTTCACGCCTCCTCGTTTTACGGAAGACCGTCAGCAGCACGACCCGCTGTCCTGGCGCGAGCCAGTACGGGATGCGCACGGCCTCGCCGTCCAACTCCCTCCGACGCGAAGACCCCCCGCCCTCGACGTGAAGCCCCCGCCGTCCGGAAGGCACGAGGCGTCCGGGCGGCGGGGGCCGGGGGATTGAGGGGGGCGTCAGGGGGCCATCAGTGATATTCCGAACGGCGTGGCCTGCGGGGCCGATTCTGTGCCGTCGGCGGACACGGCGGTGACGACGTAGTAGTAGTACGCCCTCGCCAGGCCGGGGTCCTTGTACGTCGGTGCCGTCACGCCCGTGGCGATGCGGTGTTCAGGGGTGAAGACGTCCGCGCCGGAGGTGGACCGGTAGACGTTGTACGACACGGTCCGGCCCTGGTCGCACGCTCCCACCTCCCAGTTGAGCTGGGCATAGTCCGCGCCCCTGCCGCCCCCGGTGATCCGGGGGGTGGCCGGTCCGTCGAAGACGGGACAGGGCACGGTGGCTCCGGCCATCGGTGAGAAGTCGGACCACTGGCTGTGCGTGCTGACTGCGCGCACCACGTAGTACCAGGTCTTGCCGGCGGGGACGTTCTCGTTCGTGAACGTCGTCCCCGTGATGAGCGGGGAGACCGAGTAGGCCGACGTCGGGTCCGTGCCGGTCGTGCGGTAGACGTAGTAGCCGGCCACATCGGTCGACGTGCTTGCGGTCCACTCCACCTTGACGTTGCCGTTCTCGGCCGTCGCGGTGACCGAGGCAGGCGCGGCGGGCTTCTCGTGGACCGGCAGGCGCTTGCCGTAGACGGTGCCGTAGCCGGGCTCCGGCATGGGGGAGACGTTGCCGGCCGCGTCGACGGCGCGGACGGTGTAGCCGAACTGCACGCCGGCCGGGGTGCTGGTGTCCAGGTACTTGCCGTCCCGCACCACGGCGATCTGCTCCCACGCGCCGAACGTGGCCTGGCGCATGACGAGGTAGTGGTCCGTGTCGTCGGTGTTGGGCGTCCAGACGAGGTGCACGCCGTCCGTGCCGTCCCAGGCGTCCAGGCCGTACGGCATGCGCGGCGGGGTGACGTCGCCGGTGCGGGTCGCCGAGGCCGTCGCCGACGGGTTGGACTCCGTGCCGAGCGTCGTGACGGTCCGCACCTGATAGTGGCGGGCCTCGCGGACGGGCGCCGTGTAGTCGTCGTAGGCGGGGCCGGTGACCGGCGTTTCGGTCAGCCGGGTCCACGGACCGGCGGCCGACTCGGCGGCATAGACGTGGAACCGGTGGGACGCGTCACCGTCGTACCGCCAGCCGACGGTGTTGCGGTCGACCCAGCCGTTGGCGGAGACGGCCGCCGGCGGCAGCGGCCTGGCCTCGGCGACGTCGAGCCGGATGGGGGCGGAGTACCCGGAGGCGTTGCCCGCGCTGTCCTTGGCCCGCACGCGGTAGTAGTAGGTCGTGCCCACGGCGGCGGACGGATCCGTCAGGGCGGCGCTCTGCGTGGGCGTGCCGACGGAGGTGAACGGCCCCTCGGGCGCGACGGCCCGCTGCACCTCGTACGAGTTCGCCCCGCTCACCGGGGACCAGGAGAGCCGGGCGCCTGCGGACGGGTCGTGCGTGGCCGTGAGCCCGGTGGGGGCGGCGGGGGCCGTCCTGTCGGCGCTGACGACGCTCGTCACCGCGGACAGCGCGGAGGCGTTGCCGGAGCGGTCGACGGCGCGGAGGGCGTACTCGTAGGTGGCGCCGCTGGCCGGGGCCGCTTCGGTGAAGGTGGTGCCGGTGATCGGGGTGGAGGTGCGCAGGCTCCAGCCGCCTGCGCCGGCGAGGCGGCGGTAGACGCGGTAACCGGCCAGATCCATCTCGTGGTTGCGGGACCACGTCAGCGTCGCCTTCAGGGTGGACGCCGAGTATCCGGACTTGAAGCCCGCCGGGGCCAGGGGGGCGGTCTTGTCGTACGTGGCGCTGATGACCGGCTTGTAGGAGAAGGAGATGTTGGCGGTGCCGGTGAAGGCGGCGAAGTCCACACGCAGGGTGTGGGTCCCGCGCGGGACGGTGAGGCGGACGGTCTTCCGCTGGGTCGAGCTGACGTTGCGCCACAGGTCGATCCTGCGGTTGCCGTCGAGGTAGACGCGGGCGCCGTCCTGGACGGCGACGCTCAGGTCGAAGGGGCCGCCGGAGCCGAAGTTGCGGGTGGTGGTCCAGCGGACGCCGAAGTAGTTGCTCGGCAGGGTCACGCCGGAGGGATCGCCGTAGCCGTAGTTCTCGGCGATGGCGGTGTCGCAGACGGTGGCCTTCGGAGTGCCGGAGAAGCTGGTGTTGGCGTAGTACTGGGCCTTCCACACGCCGGCCGAGCACGTCACGGCCGCATGCGCGGTGGTGGGGAAAGCGAGCCCGGCCAGGGCTGTGGCCAGGGAGAGCACGACCGCACCACCTGGACGGCGCGCCGCGCCGAGGGATATTCGCATCTGCGGATGCTCACACTTTCGACGATGAGATGAGGACAAGGCGTGTATGCCGCCCCAATGGTGCCATTTGAAGATCACGTGCGATAGGTGGTCGGTCGAGCGCCAGCACTGGTCGTAGGAGATCAACTCCCCCTCCGCCGAGAGCGGATCGGGGTACTCGACCCACAGCTGGGGCACCCGCGCCCGCCCACCCCTCACACCCAGCGGCCCTCCGTCACGCGCCCCGCTCCGCCACCCCCGGTCCCGCCCCTGGTCCCGTCTCCGGTCCCGTCTCCGGTCCCGTCTCCGGGACGGTCGGCCGGGACGGTCGGCCGGGAGGGGTCGGGTGGCGCGAGGACGTAGCCCGCGATCAGGCCCGCCACGCCGAGGAGGCTGTTGATGTAGAGCTCCGCCGCGTACGTGGGGCCGTTGACCGCCATGATCAGCACGATTCCGGTCACGAGCACCGCGAGGAACGCCGTGTAGTGGCGGCGGAGCGACTTCCTGAGATCGATCGGCATGCTTGCTCACCCTTTCCGTCTGTCCCACCTGGGACGACAGTCATTCGAGCAGGCGCCGCTCCACGTGGTCCAGGAAATCCGTCGGAGTCCGGTCCTCTCGGAAACGTCGGAGGAATTCGGCCTTCTTCAGCGGGATTCGGTGAAGTTCAGCGAAAGGGCCCGGAGAGTGGGACGATCACGGTCGTCGGACCGGGTGAGGCCCTCGGGGGAAGCATGGACACCCACTCGCGCAGTGCGCCACCGCCCGTGCGGCGGTTCGCTGCGGAGTTGCGTCGGCTGCGCATCACGGCGGGCGACCTGCAGATAAGGACGATCGCCACGCGGGCGCAGTGCAGTCCCGCGACGGTCTCCGAAGCGCTCAACGGGCGGCGCCTGCCCAGCGAGATGGTCACGCGTCGTCTGGTCGCCGTGCTGGGCGGCGACTGGGGTCACTGGCAGGTCCTGTGGCGCGAGGCCAGGACGGAGCTGGACGCGCTGAAACGGGAGGGCCCCGAGCTGCCCGCGGAAGCGCTGCACGCCGAGATGGTGCGCTACCCGGACCCGACGTCCTTCTACCGCGCCTCGGCCGACCGCATCCGCTCCGCCCAGCGCGAGATACGGCTCACCTACGTCCGGCTCCACCCTCCCGGTCACTGGGGGGCGGTGGCGGTGGCCGAGTACTACAGCACGGTGCTGCAGTGGGCCCGGGACCACTCCGGTGAGGGCGCCAGCGTGCGACGCATCATCGGCGTTCCCGAGCGCGGCGGCGCTCCGCGGACGGCCTACCTGCAGTGGCTGCTGGAGCATCAGCGGGAGACCGCCGACATCTACGCCTACGAGGCGCGCGTCATGCCCTGGACCGCCTCCTGCGCCTGGCACAACACCGGCCTCGTGGACGACACCGTGACCTTCCTGTCGTTCTCCGGTGCGGGCCGGCAGCAGCTGACGGGCTTCAGCGTCGAGGGGCCCGCCTTCCTGTCGTACTTCGCGGACAGCTTCGACCTGGCGTGGGGCGCGCTGGAGCCGCTGGACTCGTACGTGGCGCGGCACTGCCGATAGCCCTTCGCTCTTTCCCGCTCCCGCTCCCGCTCCGATTGACCCATGTTCCCGCCCGGAAGTGCACCTCTCCCCGGGTCTTTCCCGACCCTACGGTCGAGGCATGACCTGGATCCTCGGCGCGGCGCCCGGCGCCGCTGAGGCGGCCTCCTCGCCGTTCGTCTCCGCGTTCAATCTGTCCATCGCCCTCGGCGCCTTCGCCGGCGGCCTCGCCGTCGACGGCGTCGCGGCCACGAGCGTGCTCTGGATCGGCGCCGTCCTCGTGCTGGCGGCGGCCCGGTTCGCGGTGGGCGGCGCCCGCCGTGCGGCGGGCGTACCGGCCGGGTGACGCCCCCGGGCGGGGCGGGGGCGCGTGGCCGGTGGCGGGCGGCTCAGACGCGGTCGGCCGCGATCAGGACGTACTGGAACGAGCCGTCCCGGTACGACTCGATGAACGCCTCCTCGATGCCGGTGACCAGCGACGACGTGGCCCGCAGCTCCCAGTAGGGCAGCGTGTCCGGGGTCAGGTCGATGACCGTCTGCGGTACGAGGCGGTTGTCGGCCATGGCCCGCAGGTACTCACGGCGGGAGTGGATGTTGCACTCGAAGTGGGCGTTGATCTGGGAGACCCACTTGGACGGCTGGCCGTAGCGCGGGTTCCAGCAGCCGGTGATCGTGACGTACCGGCCGCCCACCCGCAGGAAGCGGGAGTGCTCGGCGAACAGGTCGTGCAGGTCGACGTACATGGACGACTCGTTGTTCCACGAGGCGGCCACGCTGCCCTTCTCGAAGGGCGTGTCGAGCATGTTGCACACGCGGGCGCGCACGTGGTCCTCGATGCGCAGTTCGCGGGCGCGGCCGTTGGCGAAGTCGGCCTGCGCGGAGGAGAGGGTGACGCCCTCGACCGTGCAGCCGAAGCGGTGGTGGGCCATGACCATGGAGCCGCCGCGTCCGCAGCCGGCGTCGACGAGGGTGTCCTCGGCGCGGACGGGGCCGAGGTGGTCCAGGAGGAACTCCGCCTGGGCCGACTCGAGCCGGTGCAGTTCGGCGATCAGCTTCTTCTCGTACTCGCTGTGCTCCGGGTCGCCGAGCGCGGCGTGGTCGACGGGGCCGATGCCGTAGTGGTGGTGGTAGAGCCCGTCCACGTCGCCGAGGCGCAGGTTGACCGGCCTCGCCTCGTTGTTCCAGTAACGGGCGATGTCCCCCTGGTAGGGCGTCGCCGGGGCGGGGATGGCCGCGGAGGCGGCGGGGGCCGTTTCGGTGGTCACAGAGATGTCCGTTCCTTACCAGAAGTCGGGCAGGCTGTAGCGGTAGGTGTTGGTGCGGTGCCAGTCGTGGTTGCCGTCGACCCAGGCGGCCACGCCCTTGAGGAAGCGCAGCACGGCGGGCAGGGGGCAGGTGGCGGCCAGGTCGGCCGCGGCGGCCTCGAAGGCGTGCATGAGGTCGTTGTGGATCTCCACGGCCTTCAGGTACGCGTCGCGTGCGGAGAGCCCCTCGCGCTCCGCGAGCACCACCGGGAGGTTCAGGTGGCGGCCGGGGCTGTCGAGTTCCTTGGTGTACGAGTAGAGGTCGTTGACGATGGTCGTCGCGTTGCCGGCGAGGGCGATGACCCGCTGCATGTCCGGCCGGGCGTGGGCGTCCGCGGGCAGTTCGTAGCCGCCGACGGTGTCGGTGATGGTGGGACAGGGGCGGAAGTTGTTGAACTGGCGCATCGCCAGGTACTCCCACACCTCCGGTACGTGACCGGTCTCCGCCCAGGCCGCCTCGGCCAGGTAGCCCATGTGCAGACGGGCCATGTCGTGGCGGTAGCGGTCCGCCTGGGAGGGCGTGGCCGCGTGCACGAAGTGGTCCATCGCGCTGCGGTACGCCCGGCGCGGGGCGTCGAAGCCGAGCGACTCCTGCCACGCCGGCGCGTACTCCGGGGTGGTGTGGAGGTGGTCCAGCGCGGTGTGGGCCAGGAGGAGCCGGCCGCCGAGGCCCACGGGCGAGCCTCCGTGGTCCTCGCAGTAGCAGTCGTCCACGGCGTTCTCCGCGACCATCAGCCGGGTCGCCAGCATCAGGTGGTCGACCGTGGGGGCGTCGGGGTGGCAGCCGACCATGTAGCGGCCCACGGAGAAGCCGTCGAACTGGCCCTCCCACTCGTCGGGGTAGAGCTGGACCTCGTCTTCCGCCCAGCGCTTGATCCGGCGGCTGACCTCCTCGACGCGTACGGGGTCGGGCTCGGGGACGGGGTGGTGGTAGAGGCCGGGGACGGCTCGGCCTTCGGCGGGTGGGCGGGGTGAGGTCTGCGGGGCCGGCGGAAGGGGAGGCGGTTCGAGGAGGCGGGCGAGGGAGAGGGAGGCCGTGCCCAGGCCGGTGGGTCCGCCGAGGGCCCGCCGTGGAGCCTGGGGGGCGGCGAGGACAGGGGCGGGGGCTGCAGACGCCGCCGACGCAGTGGGTACGACCGCTACGGCCGGTGCGCCTGGACCCGCCGCCGGTGCTGCTGGTACGGCCGGGCCCCCCACCGGGCGCGACGGTGCGATCGGGGGATGCGGGGCCGTCGGGAGGGCGAAGGTTCTCGGCGGGGCAGCGGCCGGCGTGGAAACGACGTCCGGCGTACGGGCATCCGGCGCGGGGCCGCCGGGTGCGGTGACGTTCGGTGTCGTGGCGGCCCTGCTGGACCGCTGCCCGGGGATGAACGGTCCGGGGGACCCGGGTACGGGCATCCGTAGCTCCTTGCTCCAGTGGGGGTGGGCGCTCCTTGCTGACGCGCGGGACGCTGACGCGCGGGTCCTTGCCGCGCGGGCGGGGGACGTCGATCGCCCCGGGGACCGGGCCCTCAGTCCCGCCTGCGGCCGATCTGCACGTTCTCCATCACGCCGAGCGCGTCGGGCACGAGCACCGCGGCGGAGTAGTACGTGCTGACGAGATAGGAGATGACCGCCTGCTCGTTGATGCCCATGAAGCGCACGGACAGGCCCGGCTCGTACTCGTCCGGCAAGCCGGTCTGCCGCAGGCCCACGACGCCCTGGTTGTCCTCGCCCGTACGCATCGCGATGATGGAGCTGGTCTGCTCCTTGCTGATCGGGATCTTGTTGCAGGGCAGGATGGGGACCCCGCGCCAGGCCGGGACGGACTGTCCGCCGAGGTCGACGTGGTCGGGGTAGAGGCCCGCGGCGTTGAACCCGCGACCGATCGCGGCGATCGTCCTCGGGTGGGCGAGGAAGAACTTGGTGCCCCGGCGGCGGGAGAGCAGTTCGTCCATGTCGTCCGGGGTCGGCGGGCCGGAGTGGGTCTGGATGCGCTGCTTGAAGTCGGCGTTGTGGAGCAGGCCGAACTCGCGGTTGTTGATCAGCTCGTGCTCCTGGCGCTCACGCAACGCCTCGATGGTGAGCCGGAGTTGTTCCTCGGTCTGGTTCATCGGCCCGTTGTAGAGGTCGGCGACCCGGGTGTGGACCCGCAGGACGGTCTGCGCGACGGAGAGTTCGTACTCGCGCGGATTGAGCTCGTAGTCGACGAAGGCGGTCGGCAGTTCGGCCTCGCCGACGTGGCCGGCCGACATGGCGATCTCGGCCTCGCCGTACTTGTTCTGGCGCTGCCGCGTGACGGAGCTGAACTCCTCGATGTGGGCCCGGAGGCTGGGCGCGGAGTCCCGTACGGCGGCGAAGTCGGCGCGGGAGAGGGTGAGAAGGGTGCCGGCGGTTTCGGCGGTGACCGTGTAGTCGTGGCGGGCGTCGGCGTCCAGGAGGGCGTTCTCGCCGAAGTGGTCGCCGTCCGCGAGTACCGCGATGGTGATCTCGTCGCCGTACTTGCCGTCGGAGGTCTGGGTGACGCGGCCGTGGGCGATCATGTGGATGCGGTCCGCCGGGGCGCCGCGTTCGACGAGCACCTCGCCGGCCGAGAAGTCGCGCTGCGTGCAGCGGCCGGCGAGGGCGGTGAGGACATCGACGTCGTCGAGCCCTCGCAGCAGGGCCAGTTCGCCGAGTTCGCGGGGGATCACCCGGACCGTGGCGCCCTCCTGGACGAACTCGATGCGGCCGTCGCCGACCGTGTGGCGCAGCCGTCGGTTGACCCGGTAGGCGCCGCCCTTGGTCTCGACCCAGGGCAGCATCCGCAGCAGCCAGCGGGAGCTGATCTCCTGCATCTGCGGTGCGGACTTGGTGGTGGTGGCGAGGTTGCGGGCGGCGGCGGTGCTCAGGGACTGCTGGGGCGTCTGGGGCGCGGCGGGCGTCTCGGGGCTGCTGTCGACGGTCATCGGGGTGAGTCTCTCCTTGTGTGACGGGGCGGTCGGCGCACACGGGACGGGTGTGCCGACGGCGAGACAGGGAGGAGTGAGAAATGAGGAACGGCGAGAACTGAGGAAGGAGAAATGAGGAACGGGCGGTGGTGCATGGGCGTGGAATGCGTCGGATCACGGCGATCCGTCCACGGGGAGGAAGCTAACGGCCGGTCGGGACGCGGTTGCCGCAGACGGCGAACGCTTCCTCCGAAGCGGTGACAATCATTTGAACAGGGTTTATCGGCCCCATGAGTGTTATCGCGCCATCCTTTACCGGACCTGCCGGACCGCAGAGGCCGGCGACCACCCCTGACGGCCGGCTGCCCCTTCCGCGATCACCCATAATCAGGCCAAAGTCCGCGCACTGCTCAGCTGTGCCGCTGCGAGGAGGACAGGGCGATGACGGAACGAACGGGCCGGGTGGTCTGCGACATCACGGTCTCCGTCGACGGGTACTCGGCCGGCCTCCATCAGACGGGGGAGCGGCCGTTCGGCGACGACGGCGGCGACGGCACCGGGGCCGGACTGCACGCCTGGATGTTCGACACTCCCGAGGAGAACCGGGAGGAGATCGACCGGCTCGGAGCCGCGGGCGCCTTCATCATGGGCCGCAACATGTTCGGACCGGTGCGCTGGGCGTGGGACCGGCCGTGGAACGGCTGGTGGGGCGAGGACCCGCCCTTCCACGCGCCGGTGTTCGTGCTCACCCACCATGCGCGCGAGCCGCAGCCGATGGCCGGCGGGACCACCTTCCACTTCGTCACCGACGGCATCGAGGCGGCCCTGGACCGGGCCCGCGCGGCGGCCGGCGACCGCGACGTCGCGGTCCAGGGCGGCGCGACCACCGTCAACCAGTACCTCGCCGCCGGCCTGATCGACGAACTGCGGCTGCACATCGCCCCCCTCACCCTCGGGGCGGGCACCCGGCTCTTCGAGGGCGTCCCCCCACTGCGGCTGGAGCAGATCGGCTCACGCCCGGCGAGCCTGGTGACGCACGTGACGTACCGGGTGCTGTCCTGAGACGCACGGTCGACTGCCGCGTGCGACACCACTGACACGCCTGGCACACCGCATGTGACGCAGGTCACCGGAAGTCGGGAGTGGGGGGCGACAGCTCATTGAGGTGAGCACTCATCTGCGTACCCGGGTACGGGCCGGGGAATCGGGCGCGTTCGCGGAGCTCTTCGACAGCTACGCCCGCGCGGTCTACAACCATGCCTTCCGGCTCACCGCCGACTGGTCGGTGGCCGAGGACGTGATGGCCGCGACCTTCATGGAGGCGTGGCGGTTGCGGGAGCGGGTCGATCCCGAAGGGGGGTCGCTACGGCCCTGGTTGCTGGGGATCGCGACCAACACGGCGCGCAACCAGTACCGGTCCGACCGGCGTAACCGCGCCGCCGCCCAGGCCGCCGCCGCTGCCGGGCTGTCGGTGCCCGACCATGCCGACGAGGTGGCCGGCCGGGTCGACGACCGGCGTCGGCTCGCGGGCGCGCTCGCCGCGCTCGCCGCGCTGCGCCGTCCGGAGCGGGAGGTGATCGCGCTCTGTCTCGGAGAGGGCCTGGACTACGAGGCCGCCGCCGAGGCCCTCGGGATTCCCGTCGGGACCGTCGCCTCGCGGTTGTCCCGGGCGCGGAAGAAGCTGCGGAAGATCACCGAGGCGGCGGCGCGGTCCGGTGAAGGCGGGACCGCGTCTCGGTCCGGTACGGCCAGGGCGGCGGCGCGGTCCGGCGAAGAAGTCGCGCGGGAACGGGAAGGGCCGCGGGCCGGGCGACAGGTAAGAGGCGATCACGTCCACGCGATCCGGCCCGCACAGGAAGGAAACCGATGACCGCGAACACGTCCCGGCAGAACCCGGCCGAGTGGGACGAGAGCGCCCAGCTCCTGTCCCGGACCGCGCGGGACCTGCCACCGGGCCGCCACCAGTTCCACAAGGAGCGTTTGATGGCCCAGATCCAGCAGGACCAGCGCATACAGCACGACCACGGGATCGTCCCGGCCCCGCGGCGGCGGTCGTTCCGGCTGCCCCGGCCCGCCGTGACGCTGCCCGCCCTGGCGGCCGTCGTCGCCGGAGCCGTCGTCGCCGGGGTCGCGCTGGTCGACGGCGGCGGCGCCCGCGACGGGCTCGCCACCGGACCCGCCCTCACCACCGAGCTCGGCGCGGTCGACAGCAAGGGCGCGTCCCGGCTGCTCGACCGGATCTCGCTGGCCGCGGCCGACGGGGCGCACCCGGAGGTCGGGCCCGGCCAGTACGTCTACATCGAGTCCAAGACCGCCGACACCTTCCTGCGCACGGAGGACGGCGAGACCACGCTGGCCAGTCACGAGCTGCACCGCCGGCAGATCTGGCAGTCCGCCGACGGCACCAAGGGGTGGCTCGTCGACCCCTCCGTCAACGACAGCCCCGAGGGCGAGACCCTCAGCCTCCCCGACGAGCAGGGCAACACCCCCAGGGCCTCGCTGAACAGTCCCTCGTACGACTATCTCGCCCGGCTCACGACCGACCCCGACGAGCTGCTGGAGAAGATCTACGACGAGACCGCGGGGCACGGGAACTCCCCCGACCAGCAGGCCTTCACCACCATCGGCGACCTGCTCGGCGAGACGTACCCGCCCGCCGAGCTGTACTCGGCGCTGTTCAAGGCAGCCGCCAGGATTCCCGGCGTGGTGGTCGTGGACGACGCGGTGGACGCGGTCGGGCGGCGCGGTGTCGCGGTGGCCCGGCTGGACGAGACCAGTGGCGCGCGCGAGGAGTGGATCTTCGACAAGAAGACCCATGTCTTCCTCGGCGAGCGGAGTGTCCAGGTCGAGCGGCTCAACGGGCCCGAGGCCCTGATCGAGCCCGGCACGGTGAACTACACCAGCGCCATCCTCACCCGCGCCGTCGTCGACGGGATCAAGGAGACGCCGAGCCCCGTGCCGACCTCCGCGGGATAGCGGGACAGCCAGGGCCGCCGGGACGGCGAGACGGCGAGACGGCGGGATAATCGGCGCATGGCCACTTCGACCGCCGTCCACCGCCTGGCGGTCGACGTCCTGGAACTCGGGGCGCCGTACCCGCTCGCCCTCGCCGGCGGGCGGGCGGCGCTGGTCCACGGCCTGCTGTCCCGCGCCGGTGACGGGCTGTGCGTCGCCACCGAGAGCGCCGTCCGGATGGAGCTGATCGCCGCCGCGCTCGTCACCGGGCTGACGGAGCGGGGCTGGGCCGTCCGGGTGCGGCCGGCGGCCGGCCCGCTCGCCGTACGGCTGCTCGTCGCCGGGGCGGACGTCACCGGCGAGCGGGACGAGGAGTGCGTGGTGGACGTGGTCAAGGAGGTGCTCTGGCGGCCTCTCACGGCCTCCGAGGCCGGGCCGGTGCTGTCCGTCGAGGATCTCGTGGGCATCGCGGTGCGGGATCTGGCGGATCGCGGTCTGGCGCGGGACCTGGTCGTCGTACGGGCCGCCGCTCGCGCGCACTGGAGCCTTCCCGAGCTGGAGGAGCTGGGGCACCGGCACGCTCCCGAGGTCTTCGACCTCGCGGATCTGCGGGCCCGGCTGGAGGCCGTGGAGCTGGTCGACGATCACGCCTTCCTGCGTTGCGGGCTGGACGACACGGAGGTCGGCGAGCTGCGGCGGTGGGTGCAGGAGTGGGCCGACGACATCGGGGAGCGGCTGCTGGAGGCGGGGGCGCCGGAGGACGAGTGACGGTCGCCGGGCGACCTGTGGGCCGGCGGATGGGAGGGTGCGGCCTCGGGTGACGGGCGGCGCGCCGTTAGCATCCGGGGCATGACGACTTCGGAGAACACCGGAACCGGTTCCCCCCTCGATGTCGAGATCGGCGCCCTCCAGGGCGGTGCCGCCGATCTCGCGCAGTACGCCGGGAAGGTCGTGCTGGTCGTGAACGTGGCGTCCAAGTGCGGGCTGACCCCGCAGTACGCCGGGCTGGAGCGGCTCCACGAGCGGTACGCCGCCCAGGGCTTCACCGTGCTCGGCGTGCCGTGCAACCAGTTCCTCGGGCAGGAGCCGGGCACCGCCGAGGAGATCGCCGAGTTCTGCTCGGCGACGTACGGCGTGACCTTCCCGCTGACCGAGAAGGTCGAGGTCAACGGGGCCGGGCGGCACCCGCTGTACGAGCGGCTCGTCGGGTTCGAGGACGCCGAGGGGCACAGCGGGGACATCCGCTGGAACTTCGAGAAGTTCCTGATCGGCAAGGACGGGGCGGTCGTCGCCCGGTTCTCGCCGCAGACCGAGCCCGAGTCGGCCGAGGTCGTGGGCGCCGTCGAGCGGCACCTCGCCGCCTCACCCTGACCCGTGCCTTGGCCGTGGCCTGGGCTCGTGCCTGGCTTCGGCCCTGGCTCTGGGGCGGGGCCGAGCGTTTCCGTCACCGGGCGACAGGCGCCCGGTGACGGGGCCGCGCCGGGACGGAGCGACGGCGCCGGGATGAAGCCGAGCCCCCTCGGCAAGGACGGCGTGCTCGACGAGAGGGCTCTTCACTGTGGTGCGTATGCAGTTGTGGATGCGTATGCAGTTGTGGGGGTCTTTCGTCGCATCAGTGGTGGTCGAGAGCGCTCCTGCCGACCTCCGTCACGAAGGCGTTCCACGAGTGCGCGGGGAAGGACAGGGTGGGACCCTCGGTGACCTTGGAGTCCCGTACCGCCATGGCGGCGACGACCGTCGACCTGATCTCGACACAAGCGCCGTTGCCGGTGGAGTACGAGGACTTGGTCCAGGTGTCCGTGACGCCCTGACGAATTGCCATTTCTGCTCCGGATTGCCAGTTGGGGGGTTGCTGTCACCGCACGGGTCCGTTCCGCGGACCTCGGGGCGGTTTGCGCCAACGTGTTGCGCGATGGCGTGATCGACGTTACTCGCCAACCTGGCTGACCGACGCGGTCGTTCACTCGACCGGATGGCATATTCCAGTGAAGTCTTCCGCCCCGGCCGGGTCACGGTGTACCGTGCCGCGCCTCCCCGGTCCGGGACCGGCCGTCCGGCGGACAGTGGGTCATCCGGTGTACTCGGCGTACTCCTTCGCGACCTTGGAGATGTACTCGCGGGACTGCTCCACGTTCAGCGCCTGCGCCCTCAAGTGCTCGTACATCACGCTGTACTTCTGCACGTCGTTGGGCTTCTCGAGGTACAGGTCGCTGGTGACGCCCTCGATGTAGACGACGCTGGAGTCGGTCGCGTCGGGGAACTCCAGGATCGCGTACTGGCCGTTCAGGCCGGGGTGCGAGCCCAGCTCGAAGGGGATCACCTGCACGGTGACGTGCGGCAGTTGGGACTGCTCGATCAGGAACTCCAGCTGATCCCGCATCAGGGAGCGGTTGCCGACGATGCGGCGCAGGGCGGCCTCGTCCAGGACGCTCCACAGGCGCAGCGGGTTGTCGGTGGTCGTGATCCGTTCCTGGCGGCGCATGCGCACCTGGACGCGCTTCTCGATGTCGGCCGGGGCGGTCTCCGGCAGGGCGCCGGTGATGAGCGCCTCCGCGTACTGCCGGGTCTGCAACAGGCCGGGCACCACCTGGGGGTCGTACACCCGCAGGCTCGCGGCGTCCGTCTCCAGGCCGATGTAGACGCTGTACGGGATGTCGCCGAAGGAGTGCCACCAGCCCTGCTGGCGCGAGTCCTTGGCCATCTGCATCAGCGACTCCACGACGCGGTGGTCCTCCACCTCGTAGACGCCGCACAGGTCGCGGACGTCGCGCTGGCTGATGCTGCGCCGCCCGTTCTCCAGACGGCTGATCTTCGACTGGGACACCAGCAGCCGGTCGGCGACCTCCTCGGCCGTCATGCCCTTGAGTTCGCGCAGCCGGCGCAGCTCCTGGCCCAGCCGGCGCCGCCTGACGGTGGGATTGACGTTGGACGCCACGGGACGTGCACCTCCGGCTGCGAGCCTCGACTTGCAACTATGCGTATCTGCTTCTGAGCAGATTGCCACCAAGGTGCTTGCCGCCGCTGGGAAACGGCGGATATGCGGCCCGCGCGGGCCCGATTCACACATGCGTCCGCGCGGGGCGGCGGGTCCGTCGGTCGTCCGGACGACGGTTCCCGTCACCCCGCGCGGTCGCTGCGGCTCCCGAACCGGGTCTTTGGGGACTCGCTGTTGGGGACTGGCCGTGTGCGGCTTTGCGGTTGTGCAGCTGTAGGTGTGCTGCGGTGTGCTGCTTCTCGTTGAGCGTGGCGCCGGGTGTTGCCATGGTGCGTGGTGCTCGCGGTCTTGCGGTGTCGTGGCTGTGTCGTGGGACTGCGGCTCAGTGGGCCACGGCACGCGCCATCGAACCGTGGTGCGGTTGCGCCGGAACGCCCCTGGCGGGCTCTCCGGCCGACCGCGCACCGGCGGTCTGCCTGCCGCCCGGTGGGGCCGCCGCCTGGCTGCGACGCGGCTGGGCCGCGACGCCGTTCTGGACGTCCATCACGGCGTGCGCCACGAGGCCGCCCATCGGGTCGTGCCTGATGAGGTCCCGCAGCCGGGAGCGGGACGAGCGTCCCTCGTTGCCCGGATACAGGTGCTTGCCGAGTCCGACCGCGTGGGCCAGTGCGGCGAGCGCCGCGGTCCGCGGGTCCGGCGGTACGCCGGTGCGGATCGCGGAGTCCAGCCGGGCCTTGATCTCCCGGCTGATCTCGGTGTCCGTCGCCTGGTAACGAGTCGTCGGCAGCACCCCGCACATCTGGCCGGCCACCGCGGCGACCATGCCGCAGCGCTCCAGATGCGAGAGGTAGGTCTGACGCAGCCCCAATCTCGGCCCGCCGATCCAGTGGACGGCACGCACCGGAGCGCCGCGCCTTCGCAGCAACTCCAACGCGCAGTCCAATGTCGGATCACCTGTCGGCCGTGGTACAACCACGGCGATACGATCCCCGTCTGGGGCTATCCGTCCGGCCAGCGCCAGCTCCACTAGCTGTGCTCCGGCCAGACCGAGGTCGAGCGACTGCGGCTGTGCAGTGGTACCCGTGGCCGGGTCCAGTGCCAGCAGCAGAAGCTCCTCCGGAAGTGTTCTGCGGCTCCTGCCCATCCATGCCTCCCCGCGTGGATGAATGACAGGGTGACCCCTCTCACAATGGTCTGTCGAGGGTGCGTGACCAGTTCGTAGTGGAACCAGTAGGTATGTCGTTCTCGTCTACCGCTTGTGTTTAGCCCGCACACAGGACACTGGTACATGGTTCGGACAGCGCGGGCAGCGGGGTCCGGGCAGTGGTTCACGGTCCGGTCGAGGGTCGGTTTCACGGTTCGGTACGCGCACGGAGACGTGCGGCATGGAGGAGGCATCGGTGGCGGGCGAGTCCCCCGACAGGTCGAAGCAGCGCGAGTCGTCACAGGAGCCGACGCCGGGGAGCGCGAGTCCGGTTCCCGAGGCGCGTGACCCCCGGCTCGCCCTGCGCTCCGCGGGGTGGGCGGCGAAGAACGGCGCCGCGGGCGACGAGCGGTTGCGTGCCGCGGTGGCGGCGTGGGTGACGACGGCGGACTCCGGCGACCGTGCCGGGACCGGGACGGACTCCGATGACGAGGGCGCCGCTTCCGGACCGGAGTCCTCCGGCGCGAAGGGATCGGAGTCCTCCGGTACGAAGGGATCGGAGGCCTCCGGTACGAAGGGCGCCGAGGAGGGGCCTGGGCGGGCTTCTGCGGGTGTTCCCGCCGACGCGGCCGGAGAGGGGGCCGAGGAGGCCGTCGCGGCTGCCGAGGAGGCCAGGGAGGCCGCGGACGGGGCTGCGGCGGAGGCCGACGCCGCGAAGGAGGCCGCGGACGGGTCCGCGGCCGCGGGCGCGGTGGCCGACGGCGGCGCGGTCGGCGACGGCGGCCACCACGGCGACGAGACCGGCGCCGGGCGGACCGACGACGGTGACGCCTCCCCGGCGGATGCGGGTGCCCCTGATGCCGGTGACCCCGGTGCCGGTGCCGCGGACGCCGGTGACGCCGTGGCCGCCGACGACGACCCGGCGGCCGAAGCCGACGCCGAGGCGAGCGCCGCCACGCCCGGCGCCGGTGACGGGACGGAAGCCGGCACCGCGGCCGCAGGGCCGGCCGGCGACGCCCCGGCGGACGCCGACGAGGCCGCCGCCGAGAACGCCTCCGTGCCGGGCGCCCGCAGCGAGGCCGACGTCTCCGCCACGCCGCACGACGCGCCCGACGCCCCGCCCGCCGGCGACCACCCCACCGCCGTCTTCCGCGCTCCCCGGCCGAAGCCCGCCGTCGATCAGCCCACCACCATGCTGAAGCTCGGCGACGTCAGGAAGCCGGAGCCGAAGCCCGAGTCGGAGCCGACGGAGCCGAAGTCCGACCAGGACCCGGACGACGCGACCCCCGAGTCGAAGCCGGAAACCGACGGGGAACCGGCGACGGACCGCAAGCCGACGACGGACCGCAAGCCGGCAACGGACCCCGAGCCCGAGCCCGAGCCGAAGCCCACCCCGGCCCCGGCCCCAGGCCCTGCTCCCACCCTCGACCGCACCAGCAAGTTCGTAGCCCTCAAGCCCCTCGACACCCCCGAGACCCGCACGCCCCCCCGTTCCGCGGAGGGCCCCCGAGGCTCGGGCACCGGCGCCGGCACGGGCACCGCCGCCCCCGCCGACGCCACCGCCGTAGTCCCCCAGATCGGCCCCGAGCGGACCACGCAGCAGCCGTTGCCGCCCAAGCCACCGCTCGATCTGCTGGCCGAGCTGACCAACACCCCGCCCCCGCCGCAGACGCCCCTGCGCACCGCGCTGCGGCGGATCAAGATCTGGACGCCGCTCGTCGTGCTGCTCGCGATCGTGTTTGCGATCGTGCAGGCCGTTCGGCCACTGCCCACGCCCACCCTGGAGCTGACCGCCGAGGACTCCTACACCTTCGACGGCGACCGCGTCGACCTGCCGTGGCCCAGCGAGGGGCAGGGCGCGATGGACGTGGCCGGGATCGGGACGATGGGCGGCTTCGGGGAGCAGAAGCCCGTCGCCATCGGGTCGGTCGCCAAGGCGATGACGGCCTACCTCATCCTCAAGGAGCACCCGCTGAAGCCGGGTGAGGAGGGGCCGAAGATCGAGGTCGACGCGCTGGCCGAGAAGGAGGGCGGCTACGACCAGCAGGGCGAGTCGACGCTCAACACCGTCAAGGCGGGCGACACGCTGACCGTGCGCCAGGCGGTCGCGGCCATCATGATCCCGTCGGCGAACAACATCGCCCGGTTGCTGGCACGCTGGGACGCGGGCTCCCAGGAGGCGTTCGTGAAGAAGATGAACGACGCCGCCAAGGACCTGGGCATGAAGAACACGACGTACACCGACCCCTCGGGCCTAGAGGAGACGACGGTCTCCACGGCCGAGGACCAGGTGAAGCTCGGCAACGAGCTGGTGCGGATGCCGGCGCTGGTGGAGATCACCAAGCTGCCCGAGTGGGTCGACCCGTCCGGCAAGAAGTGGCGCAACTGGAACGCCCTCGTCCCTTACGACGGCGCGATCGGCATCAAGACCGGCACCACCACCGCGGCCGGCGGCAACCTGCTGTTCGCCGCGGTCAAGGAGGTCGGCGGCGAGTCGGTCACCGTGGTCGGCGCGATCCTCGGGCAGCACACGCCGCCGATCATCGACACCGTTAACGCGGTCAGCCGTACGGCGATGATCGGCGCGCAGGAGGCGCTGGAGTCGGCGAAGGTCCTGAAGAAGGGTGACGTCGTCGGGTACGTGAACGACGGTCTGGGCGGCCGTACGCCCGTGGTCGTGACGGAGGACGTCGCGGCGGTCGGCTGGCCGGGGCTGAAGGTGGAGCTGTCCTTCGTCTCGGACGAGGTCCCGCACACGGCGAAGGCCGGGACCAAGGTGGCCACGCTCACCGTGGGCGACGGCAGCGGCGGCGCGGTCGAGGTGCCGGTCGCCCTCCAGTCGGACCTCGCCGAGCCGGGCTTCGCCGACCGTCTCACCCGCGTCGCCTGACCGGTGGGGCGGCCTGCCGCCCCACCCGTCCCGCACACCCGCCACGCACCCCGCCGGACGGCCCCCACCCGGAGCGCCGCCCGGCGGGGTGCGTGCTAGCGTCACGAATCGGGACAGGCCGCCCGCCTGCGCGAACCGGACGGAAATCGGACGGAAACCACGGGTCGCATGGCCGAAAACCGGCGGCGAACGGCAGGCGCGGCGGGAACACGTCCCTGAACACACGTATTGGGGACACGGGGAGTGCCGACAGGTGGCGACTGCGGAGCCGACACGCACCGACGACACGGGTCCGGACGCGGAGACCGAGGCCGGCCCTCGAATACGCGTACCCGAGTCCCCCGGACGCCGGTCCCTGCGTGAGCGCCCGACCCGGCACCCCGTCCTCTTCGTCACCGCCGTCGCGGGTGTGCTGCACATCGTGTGGTTCTTCACGTTCGCGAACAGCGGCGGCGACCTCGCGGCGCAGGACGCCTGGGCCGAGTTCGTCGGCCGGCATCCCGACTCGGCGTACAACTTCGCCTGGTACGGCGGCATCCACCCGGTGTCGTACAGCGTGGTGTCGCCGTATCTGATGTCGGTCCTCGGCGTCCGGACGACGATGATGATCGCGGGGACGGTGTCGGCGGGGCTGCTGACGCTGGTGCTGATCCGCAGCCGGGCGGTGCGGGAGCCGCTGTGGCCCGCGCTGGCGGGTGTGTTCGCGCTGCTGTGCAACGCGGCCTCGGGCCGGGTGACGTTCGGTCTGGGCACGGTGTTCGCGCTGGGGGCGGTGGCCGTCGTGTTCTGCTGGCCGCACCGCTGGCGGCACAAGCGGTGGGCGAAGGCGCTGTGCGCGGCGCCGCTGGCCGCGCTGGCGACGATGGGCTCGCCGGTGGCGGGCCTGTTCGTGGGTCTGGTGGCGGTGGCGCTGTTCCTGCAGAAGCGCCGGCCGGGCGCGTGGGCGCTGGGGCTCGGGCCGGCCGCGGTGGTGGCGGTGTCGGCGTGGGCGTTCCCGTTCTCCGGCACCCAGCCGATGTCGTTCGGGTCGGCGGCGCTGCCGTTGCTGTACTCGGTCCTGATCTTCCTGCTGGTCCCGCCGGCGTGGAGGACGGTGCGCATCACGGCGGCCGTGTACCTGCTGTCCGTGCTGCTGGTGTGGCTGATCAGCTCGCCGATCGGCTCGAACATCACCCGGCTGCCGATGCTGTTCGCCGGCGTCGCGCTGCTGGCGGCGCTGCCGTTCACGGCGCCGCGGTCGCGCAAGTGGTACGCGATCGTGCTGGCCTTCGCCGGATTCACCGGGTGGATCGGCTTCAAGTCCGTCGACGACGTCGTGCACACCACTCCGCGGGCGGCGTGGGCGCGCGAGCTGGCGCCGCTGGTGAACGAGTTGCAGGAGGTCGGCGCCGACAAGGGCCGCGTCGAGGTGGTCCCGGCCCGCTCGCACCGCGAGGCCTCCGCGCTGGAGACGTACGTCTATCTGGCCCGCGGCTGGAACCGCCAGGCCGACATGAAGCGCAACCCGCTGTTCTACGACGACACCCTGAACTCGGCGAACTACCACGAATGGCTCAAGCGGTGGGCGGTGCACTACGTGGTGCTGCCCAAGGACGAGCCGGACGGCGACGGCGGCGAGCGGGAGCGGGAGCTGGTGCAGCGCGGGCTGCCGTATCTGCGGCAGATCTGGGGCGACGCGAACTGGCAGCTGTTCGCCGTGGACGATCCGACCCCGCTGGCCGATCCGCCCGCGACCGTGGAGCGCGCCGCGCAGGACGGGATGACGCTGCGGGTGCGGGAGCCGGGCCGGGTGCTGATCCGGGTGCCGTACTCGCCCTGGCTCAAGCTGGTCGACGCCGACGGCGAGGGCGTCGAGCCGCCGCGGGAGACGGAGGCCTCCAGGAACCGGCCGGAGGGCATGCCGAAGACGTACGAGAACGTCAGCGGCTGTCTGACGGAGACGGAGGAGGACGCGAAGGGCGACCGGTGGACGGTGCTCGTCGCGCCGCGCGCCGGGACGTACCACCTGGCGTCGCCGTACGAGCTGCCGCGCGGGACGCCCTGCCCGGAGGAACTGCGCTAGGCCGCAGGCCGCCCTCTCGCCCTCGCGCGCACTCTTCCGCCGTTCTCCGCGCTGCCTTCCACCGCCCTCCGCACTCTCTCCCCCGCCCGGTTTCCGCCGCTTTCCGCCACCTTGCGCGCGCCCTCTCGCGCCTTCCCCGCGACTCCTCCCCACCACCCACCCATCCACCCCGCCTCAGTTCATAAATCTGAACCGAGGTCATCACCCAGAACTATTTTACCCGCTCTTGACCTTCCTCTTCCTTGTCGCGCCCGCACCACCGCACCCACGATGAGCGGGCACTTCGCGGCCTGGCTCGCCCTTCTCCCGCTCACGCGAAGTGTCGCGCTGCTGAGCGGAGTTCACAAGGCGGACCCTGGAAGGGGGCACATGAACAGTCTCGACTGGGCCGTGCTCATCGGCTACTTCGGCGTGATGGTCGCGATCGGCATCTGGTCGCACAAACGCGTGGACACCGTGAGCGACTTCTTCACCGCGGGCGGCAAGATGCCCTGGTGGCTGTCGGGCATCTCGCACCACATGTCCGGCTACAGCGCGGTGATGTTCACCGGGTACGCGGGCATCGCCTACACCTACGGCGTGACGTCCTTCGTCACCTGGTCGTTCCCCATCGCGCTGGGCATCGCCATCGGCTCGAAACTGTTCGCGCCGCGCATCAACCGGCTGCGCGGCCGGCTCCATGTGGCGTCCCCGCTCGAATACCTCAAGAACCGCTACAACCTGCCCACCCAGCAGGCGCTCGCCTGGTCGGGCATGCTGCTGAAGATCGTCGACGTCGCGGCGAAATGGGCGGCCATCGCCACCCTGCTCTCCGTGTTCACCGGCGTATCCCTCAACCAGGGCATCCTCATCACCGGTGTGGTCACGGGCATCTACTGCACCATCGGCGGCCTGTGGGCCGACGCGCTGACCGAACTGGGCCAGTTCATCATCCAGTTGCTGGCCGGCGTCGCGATGTTCGTGGCGGTGCTCGTCGAACTCGGCGAGTACGGCGGCTTCTTCGGCGTCTGGGACGAGCCGGCCCTCGACGGCCACGAGAAGCCGCTGGTCGGGCCGTACGGCACCGTGTTCCTGCTGGCGTTCCTGTTCATCAAACTGTTCGAGTACAACGGCGGCATGCTGAACCAGGCCCAGCGGTACATGGCCACGCCCAACCCGAAGGAGGCCGAGCGCTCGGCGCGCCTGTCGGCGATCCTCTGGCTGGTCTGGCCGCTGGTGCTGTTCTTCCCGATGTGGATGTCGCCGCTGCTGGTGGAGTCCCAGAAGCCCGACGGCTCCGACTCCTACGCCCTGATGACCGAACAGCTGCTGCCGCACGGTCTGCTGGGCCTGGTCATCGTCGGCTTCTTCTCGCACACCATGGCCATGTGCTCCTCCGACGCCAACGCCATCGCCGCCGTCTTCACCCGTGACGTGGCGCCGGTGCTGTCGTCCAAGGCGCGGCAGTGGAGCGAGCGTTCGGGCCTGATCGCGGCGCGGCTGACCACCGTCGTCTTCCTGGCGCTGTCCATGGCGGTGGCCACGCAGGTCAACTCGCCGACGTTCAAGGACATCATCACCGTCGTGATCAAGTGGGTGGCCGGTCTGATGGGCCCGATCGCGATCCCGATGATGCTGGGTCTGCTGCGCCAGTTCCGCCGCTCCGGCCCCACGGCGGCGCTCACCAGCTGGGCGGCCGGTCTGCTGGCCTTCTGGCTGGTCAACTACCCGATCCACTGGAACGTCGACGGCGGCGTGCCGCTCCAGTTCCAGGTGTCCATCCCGCTGGCGGTCTCGCTGGTGCTGTACATCGTGATCGGTTACGTGAAGCCGGAGGACACTCCGGAGCGGCTCGCCATCATCGAGCGGCTCAACACCGACGGGGACGACGGCGCGGCGGCCGCCGCGGTGCCGGCGCCGGCGGGCGCGGCGGACGGTGTCGTGGGAACGACGGGCAAGGACTGACCGGGGTCGGTAACCCGGTGCCCCTGGTTCTCCCGGTTCTCCCGTACGGCGTCGGGGCGGTCCCTCCGCGGAGGGGCCGCCCCGGCTGCCGTTGCGGTCGGCGGCGTCGGCGGGTCAGGCGCGCGGGTATCGCGCCAGCCAGGCGGGGGACGCGCCGGCCGGGCCGTGCAGGGCGGGGCCCTGGGTCATCTCCATGGCGAAGTCGTCGGCGAGCTGGAGGATCGTGGGGCGGCCCTCCAGCTCGGCGAGCCAGGCCGGCGGCAGCGTGGTCTCGCCGTGCAGGGCGCCGAGGAGACCGCCGGTCAGGGCGCCGACCGCGGCGGAGGGGCCGCCGTGGTTGACGGCGAGCCGGAGCCCGTGCCGGACGTCCTCGGCGACGAGGGCGCAGTAGACGGCGGCGCCGAGCACGTCGCCGGCGGCGCCGGCGCCGAGGATCTCCTGCACCCGGCCCGGCGTGGGTATCCCCTGCCGCACGGCGCCGAGGGAACGCTGCAGGGCGTCGGAGACGGGCTCGTGGCCGGGCCGGGCGGCGAGCAGGGCGAGGGCCCGCTGCACCGCGGCGTCGAGGCTCTCACCGCAGGCCAGGGCGTGCACGACGACGGCGTACCCGCCCGCCGCCAGGCAGGAGACCGGGTGGCCGTGGGTCTGGGCCGCGCACTCGACGGCGAGCTGGAGGACGAGCTGCGGTTCCCAGCCGACGAGCAGCCCGAACGGCGCGGAACGACCGGCCGCCTCCGGTCCCGTCTCGCCGGGGTTCTTGGGCGCGTCGAGGGTGCCCATGACGTCGTCGCCGAGGCCGAGCAGCAGCGGGCGGGGCGGATTGCGGCGGGCGTACAGCCACTCCTCGCGGGCGAGCCAGCCGTCGTCCTCGCGCCGCTCGTCGGGTCCCCAGTCGTGCTGGGTGGCGATCCAGCGGCGGTAGGCGCGGTGCAGGTCGGTCGGCGGGTGCCAGGCCCCGGTGTCGCGGCGGACCTGGGCGCGGATCAGCCCGTCGACGGAGAACAGGGTGAGCTGGGTGAGGTGGGTGACGGCCCCGCGCCGACCGAACGCGGGCACCGGATCGACGATGCCCTCGGCTCCGTACGCCTCCCGGATGCCGTCGAGGTCCAGCGCGTCGACGGGCGCCCCGAGTGCGTCCCCGACGGCGACGCCGAGGAGTGTGCCCCGCACCCGGCTGCGGAAGTCCTGCTGCTCGGTACGGCCCCAGACGGCGCCGGCAGTCGCACCCACCCAGACCTCCCGGGGCACCGTTCGCTCCTACGACGCTCAGCACTGTATGCGACGGGGTCGCGGGGGGCGCGTGGTTCCGGGTCCGAACCACGGGCGACGCGGCCGGCGGGGACGCCCGGGTCCACGGGGCCGAGTCGGGGCGTCGGAGCCCGCGGCGGCGGGAAGAAGCCAGCCATGACTCCCACCGCACCCCGTCCACTCCCCCTCGCCGCCGCTCTCCTCACCGGGACCGTCGCGCTCTACATGGCCCTCGTCGCGTTCGGGAACATCACCGACTTCGGGACCAATCAGGCGTTCGTCCGGCATGTGCTGGCCATGGACACCACGTTCGAGGACGAGGACCTGATGTGGCGGGCGATCACCAGTGAAGGGCTGCAGGACGCGGCGTACGTGCTGATCATCGTCTGGGAGGCGGTCGCCGCGCTGGTGCTGGTCGCCGGGACCTGGCTGTGGTTCCGGCGGGCCCACGCGCGGGCCCGGCGGGTGTCGACGTACGGGCTGCTGATGGTGATGCTGCTGTTCGGGGCCGGGTTCATCGGGATCGGCGGCGAGTGGTTCGCGATGTGGCAGTCCGAGGACTGGAACGGGCTGGACGCGGCCACGCGGGTGTTCGTGCTCGCGGGCGTGGTGCTGCTCGTAAACCACCTGCCGCTCGGGCGGGACTCCGACGGCTCCGCTACTTGACGACCGTCACCGTCGTCCCGGCCGTCGCGAACTTCCACACCGCCGAGCCGTCCGCCGACCGCATGCGGATGCCGCCCGTCTGCGCGCCGGCCTCGGGCGGCGGGGGCGAGGAGCCGTCCACCGCGCTGGAGAAGGCGATGTTCACGCCGGACTTGGCGGTGAAGTAGACGATGTGCTCGATCGCCACGCCGTCCGACCCCGTCGTCGCCTCGGTGCGCGCGCCGACGGTGTACTTGCCGGGGTCGGGGTCGACCGTGCCCGGCCAGACGGTGAACGTGCGGCGCGTGCTGTCGCTGGCGTCGACCAGCCAGACGCGCCGCTGCCCGAGGGAGTACACGATCCGCCGTCCGGTGCCGGAGTCGTCCGGCACCGCGGCCGGCGGGCGGTCCTTCGGCCTGGCCGACGGTTTCGCGCTCGCGGACGCCGAAGGGGTCGGGCTCGCGACGGCCGTGGGGTGGGGGCCCTGCTCGGCCTGTACGGCCATGACGACGACCGCCGCCACCGCCCCCACGGTCAGGCCGCTCACCCAGGCCCACGAGGGAAGCCGTCGGGCAGGCACGGGCACGCATCTCCTCAGTCTCCGGCCCCCGACACCGGGGGTCGGATCATCGTACTGTGAGCGCCCGGGGCCTCAGTCAAGCACCGGCAGCAGCTCCGGCAGGTGCCCGTCCGACCGCGCCGCGGCCCGCTGCCGTTCCTCCGGGACCTCGCCGTAGAGGGTGGTGCGGGGCTTCGCCGGGCGGCCGGCCGCCGCGGCGATCGCGGTCAGGTCGCGCACCGACTTGTAGGAGCCGTACGACGAGCCGGCCATCCGGGAGATCGTCTCCTCCATCAGCGTGCCGCCGAGGTCGTTCGCGCCGGAGCGGAGCATCTCGGCCGCCCCTTCCGCGCCCAGTTTGACCCAGCTGGTCTGGATGTTGGGGATGTGCGGGTGGAGGAGGAGCCGGGCCATCGCGGTGACCGCGCGGTTGTCGCGGACCGTGGGGCCGGGGCGGGCGATGCCGGCCAGGTAGACGGGCGCGTTGGTGTGAATGAAGGGCAGGGTCACGAACTCCGTGAAGCCGCCGGTGCGTTGCTGGATGCGCGCGAGGGTGCGCAGGTGGCCGAGCCAGTGGCGGGGCTGGTCCACGTGGCCGTACATCATGGTCGAGCTGGAGCGGACGCCCAGGTCGTGGGCGGTCTCGACGACCTCGATCCAGGTGGCGGCGGGCAGTTTGCCCTTGGTGAGGATCCAGCGGACCTCGTCGTCGAGGATCTCGGCGGCCGTGCCGGGGATGGAGTCCAGGCCCGCCTCCTTCGCCGCCGTCAGCCACTCGCGGATCGACAGGCCGGTGCGGGTGGCGCCGTTGACCACCTCCATCGGCGAGAACGCGTGCACGTGCATTCCCGGCACCCGCTCCTTGACCGCCCGCGCGATGTCGAAGTACGCCGTCCCCGGCAGGTCGGGGTGGATGCCGCCCTGCATGCAGACCTCCACCGCGCCCACGTCCCAGGCCTGTTGGGCGCGGTCGGCCACCTGGTCGAGGGAGAGGGTGTAGGCGTCGGCGTCGGTGCGGCGCTGGGCGAAGGCGCAGAAGCGGCATCCGGTGTAGCAGACGTTGGTGAAGTTGATGTTCCGGGTGACGATGTAGGTGACGTCGTCGCCGACCGCCGACTTCCGGACGTCGTCGGCCACCTTGCACAGGGCGTCCAGCGCCGGGCCGTCGGCGTGCAGGAGGGCGAGGGCCTCGGCGTCGGTCAGGCGTGCGGGGTCGTCGGCCGCCGTGCGCAGGGCCTGGCGGACGTCCGTGTCGATGCGCTCGGGGACCATGCCGGGGGCGGCGGCCTCGCGCAGGGCGGTCCAGTCGCCGTACACCTCGTCGAAGTCGTCCCGGCGGTCGGTCGTACGGCCCTCGGTGTCGATCGTGGCGTGCAGGTCGGTGCGGCCGGACGCGGTGAACGCCTCGTCCGGCTCCTGCCAGGGCAGGCCGCGCGGCCGGGCGTCCTCGCGGGCCAGCCCCGTCTCCGGGTCGGCGAGCGCCGCGACGTGCGGGCGCAGCCGGGGGTCCAGCCAGGGCTCGCCGCGGCGGACGAACTCCGGGTAGACGCAGAGGCGCTCGCGGAGCGTGAAGCCCGCCGCGGCGGACCTGGCCGCCAGTTCCTCGATCTGCGGCCAGGGGCGTTCCGGGTTGACGTGGTCGATCGTCAGCGGGGAGACGCCGCCCCAGTCGTCGATGCCCGCGCCGATCAGCCGCTCGTACTCGCCCTCGACCAGGTTCGGCGGGGCCTGGAGGCAGGCGCCGGGGCCCATGATGTGCCGGGCGACGGCCACCGTGGCGACCAGCTCGTCCAGTTCCGCGTCGGGCATGCCGCGCATGGCGGTGTCCGGCTTGGCGCGGAAGTTCTGGATGATCAGTTCCTGGATGCCGTGGTAGGCGCGGGCGACCCTGCGCAGCGCGAACAGGGACTCGGCGCGCTCCTCGTACGTCTCCCCGATGCCGATCAGCAGGCCGGAGGTGAAGGGGACGGACGAGCGGCCGGCGTCCTCCAGGACGCGCAGGCGCACGGCGGGCTCCTTGTCCGGCGAGCCGAAGTGCGGGCCGCCGGGCTCCGACCACAGGCGGGTCGCGGTGGTCTCCAGCATCATGCCCATCGAGGGGGCCACGGGCTTGAGCCGCTGGAAGTCGGTCCAGCTCATGACGCCGGGGTTGAGGTGGGGCAGCAGGCCCGTCTCCTCCAGGATGCGGACGGAGACGGCGCGGACGTAGGCGAGGGTGTCGTCGTAGCCGTGCGCGTCGAGCCACTCGCGCGCCTCCGGCCAGCGGTCCTCCGGCTTGTCCCCGAGGGTGATGAGGGCTTCCTTGCAGCCGAGGGCGGCCCCCTTGCGGGCGATGTCCAGCACCTCGTCCGGCGACATGAACATCCCGTGCCCGGCGCGGCGCAGCTTGCCGGGGACGGTGACGAACGTGCAGTAGTGGCACTTGTCCCGGCACAGCCGGGTCAGCGGGAGGAAGACGCTCTTCGAGTACGTGATGACGCCGGGCCGCCCGGCCGCCGCAAGGCCCGCGTCCCGCACCCGGGCGGCGGACGCGGTGAGGTCGTTCAGGGCCTCACCGCGGGCCTGCAGCAGGACCGCGGCCTCGGCGACGTCCAGGGCGACGCCGTCACGGGCGCGTTTGAGGGCGCGACGCAGGGAGTTCTCGGTGGGTCCGGTTCCGGGGGCCGCGGAAGTCGTCATCCTTCGAGCATACGGTCGGGTCATCGGCGGCCCCGGGCTCACCGGCCGGCACGACGGGACGGCACGGGCCACGCCCACCGCGCCTCGCCGGTGCGGCGCGACCGAACGGACCGCGCCCACCGCGTCCCGTCGGTGGGACGGACCGTCACGGAGACGCGCGTGTCCGCATACGTACCGCGCGGGACGGCCGATGCGCGTACCGACCGGCCGACATCGCGCGCTCCCACGGCCGAGTACGGCCGAGTACGGCCGGGTACGGCCGTGTACAGCCAATTTCCCCGTCTTTCCGCGGCAGTTCACGCGCGTCCGGAAGAGTCGTGGCATGTGTGACGACCACCACGACCACGGCCCCGGCCGCCGCGCCCTCCTCGTGACGGGCGCCGCCGCCGCGCTGACGTCGGGAAGCGTGACCTTCGCCTCGGCCGCCGACGGCGGCCAGGAGACCCGGACCGTGCGCGGCACGCTGCCGCCCGGCTCCCCCGACTTCGTCTACCTCCCGGTCGAGGTCCCGGCCGGCGTACGGGAGATCAGGGTCGCCTACTCCTACGAGCGGCCCGCCGTCCCGGCCGGCACCCAGGGCAACGCCCTCGACATCGGCATCTTCGACGAACGCGGCACCGGCCTGGGCGGCAAGGGCTTCCGGGGCTGGTCGGGCGGGGCGCGCCGGGAGTTCTTCCTGCGCGCGGACGCCGCCACGCCCGGCTATCTGCCGGGACCGGTCCGCGAGGGCACCTGGCACATCGCGCTCGGCCCGTACACCGTGGCCCCGCAGGGGTTGTCGTACGAGATCACCGTCACGCTCGTGTACGGCGAGCCGGCGCCCGCCGTGAGCCCGGTGTACCCGCCGGAGCGGGCGAAGGGGCGGGGCCGGGCCTGGTACCGGGGCGACTGCCATCTGCACTCCTGGTACTCCGACGGCCGGCGCACCCCGGCCGAGATCGGCGCACTCGCCCGGGCGGCCGGGCTCGACTTCATCAACACCTCCGAGCACAACACCCACGCCGGGCACGCGCACTGGGCGGACGTCGCCGGCGACGACCTGCTGGTGATGCTGGGCGAGGAGGTCACCACCCGCAACGGTCACGTCGTCGCCGTCGGTACCGACCCCGGCACCTTCGTGGACTGGCGGTACCGGGCGCGGGACAACCGCTACGGACGGTTCGCCCGGCAGATCCGGCGGGCCGGAGGGCTGGTGGTCCCGGCCCACCCGCACGCCACCTGCATCGGCTGCAACTGGAAGTTCGGGTTCGGCGAGGCCGACGCGGTCGAGGTGTGGAACGGCCCCTACACGGCCGACGACGAGGTGTCCCTGGCCGACTGGGACGGCATGCTGGCAGCGTCCGTGCGCGACGGGCAGGGCTGGATCCCGGCGATGGGCAGCAGCGACGCCCACCGCGACCCGGACGTCGTGGGCCGCCCGCAGACGGTGGTCCTCGCCGACGACCTGACCCGCGAGGCGATCCTCGACGGCATCCGGGCGGGCCGCTCCTACGTCGCCGAGTCGTCGAGCGTGGTGCTGTCCTTCACGGCGGCCGGCGGGCGCGGCCGGCACGCGGGCATCGGCGAGCGGCTCGACGTCGCGGCGGACGCCCCGGTGACCGTCCGCCTGGAGGTCGTGGGCGCGCCGCGGTGCGTCGTCCGGCTCGTCACCGACCAGGGGGTGCTGCACACCGCCGGGCCGCTGCCGGAGTCCGGGGACGGCGTGGTGGAGTGGCGTACGACGCCCGCCTACGCGGCGTACGTGCGCGCGGAGGTCCGCCACGAGGCCCCGGCCGGACCGCTGCCCGGGCCGCCGGCGGCGTTCACCAACCCGATCTTCCTGGGCCGCGGCGCGGACCGAACCGCCGCCGGCGCGCGCTGAGACTCCGCCGGCGGGCACGGAACCCTCGCCGGCGCGCCCGGAACTCCCGTCGACGCGCACGGAAACCCCGCCGGCCGCCGCGCCCTCCGATTGTTCGACTCTGTCCGGAAGTGAGCGGAGAAGGTGTGGAGGTCGTGTGGAACACCGTTTGTTGGCTTGTGATCGGCGTCTCCCGCGGCTGACGCGTCCGGCATCGACAGGGCAAACTGACAGGGTTGCTCAGGGTGTCTAGGGGGACGGTGCGATGGACGGGGTACCGCGAGTGCCGGCACAGAGGCGCTCGGCCGCGGGCACGGACGCGGACGCGGTGGTGGGCGCCGCGCCGGGCGCGCTGCGCTTCGGTGTGCTCGGACCGGTGCGGGCCTGGCGCGGAGAGGAGCCGCTGAACACCGGCTCCCCCCAGCAACGCGCTCTGCTGGCGGCCCTGTTGCTGCGCGAGGGGCGGACCGCGACCGCGGCGGAGCTGATCGACGCGCTGTGGGGGCAGGAGCCGCCCTCGCAGGCGGTGGCGGCGCTGCGGACGTACGCCTCGCGGCTGCGCAAGGTGCTGGACGCCGGCGTGCTCGCGAGCGAGTCGGGCGGGTACGCGATCCGCTCGGTCGGCGACGGCGCACTGGACCTGGCGGTGGCGCAGGAACTGGCGGCCGCGGCGGAGAAGGCGCGGACGGCCGGGGACCTGTCGCAGGCGCGCGAGACCCTGAACCGGGCGCTGGCGCTGTGGGACGGCGAGCCGCTGGCGGGCGTGCCGGGACCGTACGCGCAGGCGCAGCGGGTGCGGTTGGAGGAGTGGCGGCTGCAACTCCTCGAAACGCGGCTGGACATGGACCTGGAGCAGGGCGGCCACGCCGAGGCGGTCTCCGAGCTGACCGCGCTCACCGCGGCGCACCCCCTGCGGGAGCGGCTGCGCGAGCTGCTGATGCTGGCGCTGTACCGCAGCGGCCGGCAGGCGGAGGCGCTCGCGGTGTACGCCGACACCCGCCGGCTGCTCGCCGAGGAACTGGGCGTCGACCCCCGTCCCGGCCTGCGCGAGCTCCAGCGCCGCATCCTCCAGGCCGACCCGGCCCTGGCGGAGCCGCCGGCGCCGGTGGGCGAACCGGCCGCCGTGGTCGTACGCCCCGCCCAACTCCCGGCGACGGTCCCGGACTTCACGGGCCGGGCGGCCTTCGTGCAGGAGCTGGGCGACATGCTGGCCTCGGCGGACGGCCGGGTGATGGCGGTGTCCGCCCTCGCCGGGATCGGCGGCGTCGGCAAGACGACCCTCGCGGTGCACGTCGCCCACCGGGCGCGGGCCGCCTTCCCGGACGGGCAGCTGTACGTCGACCTCCAGGGCGCCGGTCCCCGCGCGGCCGAGCCGGAGACGGTCCTCGGGTCGTTCCTGCGCGCCCTCGGCACGGCCGACTCGGCGATCCCGGACTCGCTGGAGGAGCGGGCGGCGCTGTACCGGTCGGTGCTGGACGGGCGGCGGGTGCTGGTGCTGCTGGACAACGCGAAGGACGCGGCGCAGGTGCGTCCGCTGCTGCCGGGGACGGAGGGGTGCGCGGCGCTGGTGACCTCGCGGGTGCGGATGGTGGACCTCGCCGGCGCGCAACTGGTCGACCTGGACGTGATGTCGCCGGACGAGGCGCTGGCCCTGTTCACGAGGATCGTGGGCGAGGAGCGGGTCGCCTCGGAGCGGGACGCGGCGCTGGACGTGGTCGCGGCGTGCGGTTTCCTGCCGCTGGCCATCCGGATCGCGGCGTCCCGGCTGGCGGCGCGGCGCACCTGGACGGTGTCGGTGCTCGCCGCGAAGCTGGCCGACGAACGTCGGCGGCTGGACGAGCTGCAGGCGGGCGACCTCGCGGTGAAGGCGACGTTCGAGCTGGGCTACGGCGCGCTGGACGCGGCCCAGGCCCGCGCGTTCCGCCTGCTGGGCCTGGCGGACGGGCCCGACATGTCCCTGGCCGCCGCTGCCGCCGTGCTCGACCTGCCGGTGGACGACACGGAGGACCTGCTGGAGTCCCTGGTCGACACGTCCCTGCTGGAATCGGCGGCCCCCGGCCGCTACCGCTTCCACGACCTGGTCCGCCTCTACGCGCGTGCGTGCGCGGAACGCGACGAACAGTCGTCCGGGGAGCGGGAGTCGGCGATGTCGCGGCTGTTGGACTTCTATCTGGCGACGGCGGCGGGGGTGTACGCGATCGAGCGGCCGGGGGACCGGCTGGTGGACCATCTGGAGCCCACCGATCATCCCGGCCTGCGGTTCGCCGACGGGGCCGGCGCCCTGGACTGGCTGTACACCGAGGCGGCGTGTCTGCTCGCCTGTGTGCGGCAGGCCGCCGGCACCGACCGTCTGCGCCGCGCCGTGGACCTTCTGTGGGCGGCCAAGGACCTCACCGAGTCGGGGGCCAACTCCCATCAGTACGAGACGACCGCCCGGGCGATGTGCGAGGCGACCCGCACCGCCGGCGACGTCCGCGCGGAGGGCCGGGCCCGCACGACGCTCACCAACGTGCTGCTGATCTCCGGGCGCATCCAGCAGGCCGAGGAGCAGGCGCAGCTCGCGATGGAGCTGGCGGCCGCCGCCGGAGACGACCGCGCGGTCAGCTGGGTCGCCAACGACCGCGGGCTGATCTCCCTGCACCAGGGCCGCTACGCGGACGGCAAGACGTTCCTGGAGCAGGCCATAGACGGCTACCGCGCGGCGGGCAACCGGCCCGGTGAGGCCCTCAGCCTGTGCAATCTCTCCCGCGCGCACCTCGGCATGGGCAACACCGACAAGGCCGTCGAGATCGCCCAGCGCGGTCTGGCCGCCCAGTTGGCGATCGGCCGCACGATGCGCCTGGCCAACGGGCACTTCACCCTGGGCATCGCGCTGACCCGGGCGGGGCGGCACGCCGAGGCGCTCAGCCAGTTCTCCGACGCGCTGCACATCTTCCGCGACCACCGCCAGCGTCTGTGGGAGGGCGTCACCCACTTCCGCGTGGCGGAGGCGCACTTGGCGGCCGGCCGGCCCGCACAGGCGGCCCAGCACGCCGAACAGGCCCTGTCCCTGGGGTGCATCGGCGGCGACCGGATGCGGGGCAACGTCCTGGCCCTGCTCGGCCGGGCGCTGTCCGGCCTCGGCCAGGCGGACCGGGCGAAGGCCTGCTGGCGGGAGGCGCTGACCCTGTTCGAGCAGCACGGCGGGCTCGTCGAGGCGGACCAGGTGCGCGGTCTGCTCTCCGCCGAGAAGGCGGCGTAGGCATACGGAGACACGTCTACGTACGGGCGTTCAGCATTCGTTTATCGCGGCACGGCACTGTGGTGCCTGTCGGACCGTCGCGTCGGGGGGCAGGCGGTCCAGCAGGGAGCACGCCGGGTTACTGTGCGGCTCCGAACGCCCGTCCGGCGGTCCTCGGGGGAACTTCCGGGCGGGCCTTCCTCACTCGTCACCACTGCAGAGGAACCAGAACCATGAGCGAGAACCTCAAGGACGCCGCGGCCGTACCGCAGGACAACGCGATGCCCGCGCCGCCCGCCATGGACGAGGCCGTCACGACGCTCGACAACGCGATGCCGACGCCGCCCAAGGGCGGGGCGGACATCACCACGCTCGACAACGCCATGCCGGCCCCGCCCACCAAGGGCGACATCCGCACCATGGACAACGCCATGCCCGCCCCGCCCGCCCTCGACCTCGACGGTCGCTGACGGGCCCACGCACCTTCATCCCGGCGGGGGGATCGGCCGCGACGGCACCTGGGGGAGCCGTCGCGGCCGACGTGCGTCCGACAGCGTGTCAATTCCACTGTCGTTCATGGAGATTTCGAGCCGTCGGAGTGTGAACCCACCCATCGCGCGGAGATCCTCTTGTCATGAACCTGTTGTCCGACAAGCGGGCAACGACGTCATGGAGGTGTGGGATGCACCGCAGACTCGGCACCGCTCTTGCCGCCTCGACCTTCGCCCTCGGCGCCGTCGTCGCCACCGCGACCGCCGCCGGAGCCGCGCCGGCCGACAAGCCGCAGGTGCTGTCCAGCTGGACGCAGACCAGCGCGACGAGCTACAACGCCTGGGCCGCCGCCCGGGCCAACCAGTCCGCCTGGTCCGCCTACGGCTTCGACTGGTCGACGGACTACTGTTCCACCTCGCCGGACAACCCCTTCGGCTTCCCCTTCTCCATGTCCTGCGCGCGCCACGACTTCGGCTACCGCAACTACAAGGCGATGGGCACCTTCTCCGCGAACAAGTCCCGCCTCGACAGCGCCTTCTACGAGGACCTCAAGCGCGTCTGCAACCGATACAGCGGCGCCACCAAGACCAGCTGCAACAGCACGGCGTGGACGTACTACCAGGCCGTGCGCGCCTTCGGCTGACCGGACGGGACCGACCGGGCACGGGCCGCGACCGGATCAGGCCGCGCGGGCCGTGCCCGTTCCCTTCTCCGCGTCGAGCGCGTAGACGCAGCGGTCCTTGCTGCACGCGTACACGATGCCGTCCCTGACCACCGGCGAGCCGGTGATCTCGCCGCCGGTGGCGAGCTTCCAGCGCAGCCGGCCGTCGTCCGCCTTCAGGGTGTAGAGCAGGTGGTCGGTGGAGCCGAAGTGGATCCGGCCCTCCGCGACCGAGGGCGCCCCCACGATGTCGCCGCCCGCCTGGAAGCGCCACTTGGGCGTGCCGGTGACCGCGTCGAGGGTGTAGAGGCCGTTGCCGCTGCCGACGTGCACATGGCCGCCGGCCACCAGCACCGGCTCGACCGAGGCCCGCGACTCGGTGGCGATGCGCCAGCGGTCGCGCCCGTCGGTGGGGTCGAGGGCGTAGACGGTGCCGAGGTAGTCGGCGAGGTAGACCCCGCCGCCGGTGACCGCGGGGCCGGGCGCGAAGGCGGGCGGGGACAGGAACACCGCCGGCGCCTCGAAGTGCCAGCGCACCCGCCCGGTCGCCGCGTCGGCGGCGATGACCCGGGTGCCGGCCGAGAGGTAGACGAACCCGTCGGGCGCGGCCGTCAGCCGGACCGGGACGCCGCCGCAGGAGGCCGCGTCGCCGATCGGATAGGACCAGCGCTCGCTGCCGGTGCGGGCGTCCAGCGCGCGCAGCCGGGCGTCCTGCCAGACGTACACCGTGCCGTCGTGCACGGCGGGCCCGGCCTCGGGCGACTCGAAGTCGGTCTGGCAGCCGGTCGTCTCCCACAGCTTGCGCCCGTTGGCGGCCTCCCAGGCCTGGACCCCGCCGCCGCGCGTGCCGGTGACGACGGTGCCCCGGTCGGCCTTGAGCGAGTACACCCAGGCGTCGGTGGACTGCCGCCACAGGTCACCGCCCTCGCGGGCGTCCAGCGCGAACAGCGTGGGCCCGTCGGAGGCGTGGATACGGCCGTCCGCGACCGCCATCGACCAGGCCACGTCACGGGTCTTGAACCGCCGCCGGCCGGTCGCCACGTCCAGGGCGTGCACCTCGAAGGAGGTGACGTAGACCAGGTCGCCGGCGACTGCGGGGGTGCCCCAGACGTCGTTGGACATGCGGAAACGCCACGGGCGCCAGCCGGTGGACGCGGGCTCGGCGGGGGCGGCCGGGGCCTGCGGCGCGGGGTCGGCGCCGTTGACGCCGGGGCGGGGTCTGGCCCAGGACGCGGCGAGGCCGGCCTCCGGCGGGGGCGCCTTGACGGCGGCGGCGCGGGCGTCGGCGACGCGCGGACCGGGGCCGATGGGCACGGCGGCGCCGGGCAGCCGCACGGGCCCGCCGTCGAGGCCGCCGGGCGGGACGGGCGGCGCGGTGGGCGGCGGGGCCGGAACGGCCGGGTCGTGCGGGGGCGGCGGCGGTACGGCGGGCCGGCCCCCGGCGCTGCGGCCCTGGCCGGACGCGGGCCTGGGGGCGGGTCTGCCGCCGCGCCGGGCCTCGATCAGGGCGACCGCCTTCTCGGGCAGCCAGGCGGACGCCGTGCCGCTGTCGTCGGAGCCGGAGCCGAACAGGTGCGGGGCGAGCTGCGCCTGGAGGTCGGCCGGGGTGGGGCGGGCGGTCGGGTCCATCTGCATGCAGGACTCGATCAGCGGGCGCAGCTCGTCCGGCAGGCCCTCCAGGTCCGGGCCCTCGCGCAGCAGCATGAACACGGTCTCGACCGGGTTGGCCCCGTGGTAGGGCGGGTGTCCGGTGGCGGCGAAGACGAGCGTGGAGCCGAGGGAGAAGACGTCGCTCGCACCGGTGACGCTGCGCGAGTCCTTGGCCTGCTCCGGGGACATGTAGGCCGGGGTGCCGACGGCGACGTTCGTCATCGTCAGACGGGTGTTCGACACGCCGGAGGCGATGCCGAAGTCGATCACCCGGGGGCCGTCCTCGACGACGAGGACGTTGGACGGCTTGAGGTCGCGGTGGACCAGCCCGGCGCCGTGGATCGACTGGAGCGCCTCGGCGACGCCCGCCGCCAGCCAGCGCACCGCCTGGGCCGGCAGCGGCCCGCAGTCGTTCACTATCTCCTCGAGGGAGGGCGCGGGGACGTAGGCGGTGGCCAGCCACGGCACGGCGGCGCGCGGGTCGGCGTCGACCACGGCGGCCGTGTAGAAACCGGAGACCGCGCGGGCCGCCTCCACCTCGCGCGTGAAGCGGACGCGGAACAGCTGGTCCTCGGCCAGCTCGGTGCGGACGGTCTTGATCGCCACGCGCCGGCCGGACGCCGAGCGCGCGAGATAGACCAGCCCCATGCCGCCGGCCCCCAGCCGTCCCAGCACCTCGAACGGCCCGATCCGCCGCGGATCGTGCTGCGTCAGCTGATCCACCACTTGCCTGCCACCTCCCCGTACGAGCCGCGTCACCCACTGATGTGTACGCGGCCGAAGTGCAGCGTCTCACCACCGCACCGCCGCGGCGGCACGCACCCCGATTCTTCCTGTCCCGGCCACAGGTTGCGAACCCGGTGACAATTGGGATGTCTCGTGTCATACACCGGCAAAAACGGGGAAGAACCGGGGCCTATCAGCGCTCCAGCACCGCGAACGACGCCCCCTGGTCGTCGCTGACCACTCCCACCGTGCCGTACGAGGCGCCGAAAGGGCCCGCCTGGATCCGGCCGCCGAGCCGGCGCACCTCGGCGAGCGCGGCCGCGCAGTCCGCGACCCGGAAATGGACGAGGAAGTGCGGCGGCATCTGGGCGGCGAAGAGGTCGGTGAGCGGGGCGCGGCCGAAGTCGGGCTCGGCGTCGGGGCCGAAGAGGGCGTCGTGGAAGAGGCCGCCGTAGAAGGCGTTGGCGGCCCCGGTGTCGCGGGCGTACAGCTCGGCCCAGACGAAGGCGCCCACCTCGTGGCGCACGCCGAAGCCCTGGAGCCGGCCCGGCTGCCACAGGCCGAAGACGGCGCCCTCGGGGTCGGTGGCGAGGGCGGCCACGCCCAGGTCGCCGACCGGTGCCGGAGCGGTGACGACCTGGCCGCCGGCCGCCATGATCCGCCGGCTCAGGGCGTGCGCGTCCGGCGTCGCGAAGTACACGGTCCACACGGTGGGCAGCCGGCCGTCCGTCTTGCGCGCGAGCCCGGCGACCGGCTCGCCGCCGAGACGGGCGCGCACGGTTCCGCCGTGCGACTCCTCGAAGGACCACCCGAGCAGCTCGCCGTAGAACCGCTTGCCCGCCTCGACGTCGGCGAGCTGGGCGTCCAGCCAGCAGGGGACGCCCTCCGTGTACTGCGGTGCCCTGTTTTCGGCCATACAGCCAAACTAGCGGCGGCGCGCGCACGCCGCCCACCAGGCACACCACGCCCGATTCACCCGTGCACCCCATTTGCAGTCGGCCAAATCGCGCTCCCACCCCCCGTCGGTAAGCTGACGGCATGACAGGACAAGTGCGCACCGTCGACGGCCGGGTGGCCGGCCGGCGCGGGCAGGCGACGCGGCAGAAGCTGCTCGACTGCCTCAGCGAGATGCTCAGCTCCTCCCCGTACCGGGACGTCAAAGTCATCGATGTGGCCCGCAAGGCGGGCACGTCGCCCGCGACCTTCTACCAGTACTTCCCGGACGTCGAGGGCGCGGTCCTGGAGATCGCCGAACGCACGGCCGCCGAGGGGGCCGGGTTGCTGACGCCGCTGCTGGAGGGTCGCACCTGGGCGGGGCGGGCCGGCTGGCAGACCGCGCAGGAACTCGTGGACGGTTTCCTGGATTTCTGGCGGAAGAACGACGCGATCCTGCGGGTCGTGGACCTCGGCGCGGCCGAGGGCGACAAGCGGTTCTACAAGATCCGCATGAAGCTGCTGAACTCCGTGAACAACTCCCTGGTCGACGCGGTCGCCGAACTCCAGTCCAAGGGACGGGTGGACAAGGACGTGAACCCCGCGGCGATCGCGGGTTCGGTCGTGGCGATGCTCGCGGCGGTGGCCTCGCACCAGAAGGGGTTCACCTCGTGGGGCGTGAAGCAGGCCGAACTCAAGCCGAATCTGGCACTGTTGGTCCATCTGGGGATCACCGGAAAGAAGCCGACCAAGTAAGCGGCGGAAAGCGCGAGTCCTGTCAGGCAGGCGGTGGTCCACCCCGGTGGACCACCGCCTGTCGCGCTTTTCGGCGCCGGAGGGGAACGAGATGGCACTGAACCGCGAAGAGCGCGAGAAGTTCCTGGCCGAACCGCACGTCGCCGCGCTGGCGGTGGCCGCCGGGGAAGGGAGGGCGCCTCTGACGCTGCCGATCTGGTACCAGTACGAGCCCGGCGGCGAAGTGTGGATCATGACGGGGGCGGACTCCCGCAAGGCCGCGCTGATCGAGGCGGCGGGCAGGTTCTCGCTGATGATCGACCGGCTGGAGCCGACCATTCGCTACGTGTCGGTGGAGGGCCCGGTGACCGGCGTCGCACCCGCCGCGCACGAACACCTCCGGGAGCTCGCCGTGCGCTACCTGCCTGCCGAGAAGGTCGACGGCTACGTGGCCTTCGCCGAGAAGAACCACGGCGAGCAGATCGTGATCCGTATGCGGCCCGAACGGTGGGTGTCGTCGGACCTGGGCCGGGTCTGACAATCGGGGACATGGAACCGGATCTTCACGAACTGCTGAGGTCGCTGCGGGTGTGGGACCCGGCGGTCACGCACCTGCCGCCCTTCGACCCGGCGACCGCGCCCGCCTCGCCCCTGCCGCTGTTCACCGCGTGGTTCGCGCAGGCGGTCGCGGCGGGCCAGCCGGAGCCGCACACCATGTCCCTGGCCACGGCCGACGAGGAGGGCCTGCCGGACGTGCGGATCGTGATGCTGCACGGCGCCGACGCGGCCGGCTGGTCCTTCGCCACGCACGCGACGAGCCGCAAGGGCCGCCACCTCGCCTCCCGCCCGTACGCGGCCCTCGCCTTCTACTGGCCGGCGCTGGGCCGCCAGATCCGGCTGCGCGGCCCGGTCACGCCGGCCACGCCGGAGGAGTCCCGCGCCGACCTGCACGCCCGCTCCACGGGCGCCCTCGCGGCGGCCCTCACCGGCCGCCAGAGCGAACCGCTGGGCTCCCTGGAGGAGTTGGCGACGGCGTCGGAGTCCGCCTGGACCCGCGCCGCCGGGACCCCTGGGGCGCACGCCCCGACGTGGACCCTGTACCGCCTCGCCCCCATCGAGGCCGAGTTCTTCCAGGGCGACGCCCACCGCCGGCACGTGCGCCTGGTGTACCGGCGGGAGGAGGGCGGGGGGAGCTGGACGCGAGGGCTCGTCTGGCCGTGAGGGCGGCCGGGGCATCGGCCGGGACGACGCATCGGGGGTGGGACGGGGGCTTGTCCGGCCGCGACGGCGGCCGGCGGCGTCGGCCGGGAGGGCGGATCGGGAGTGGGACGGGGGCTTGTCCGGCCGCGACGGCGGCCGGCGGCGTCGGCCGGGAGGGCGGATCGGGAGTGGGACGGCGCATCGGGAGTGGTGCGGGGCCCCGGTCCGGGGCGGACGGTCGAACCGGCCCCCACCGCACCGGCCCCGCCGCACCGGGCGCCCGGCCCGTGACCCGCCCGTCACCCTGCCGGGAGCCGTGGCCGGGACGGCGCACCGGGGGTCGGCCGGGAACCCGGTCCCGGGACGGCCGATCCAGCCCTCGGCGCTCGATCCAGCCCTCGGCGCTCGATCCAGCCCTCGGCGGGCGGCCCGCTCGCGGGACGGTCGATTCCCGTCCCGCGACGGCCGGTCGGCCGTCCCGCCCCGGGAACCGCAGGCGGGGCTGCCGACCGCCCCGCCGCTCGCAGCCGCCCCGGCTCACACCGTCCGTTCGCCCACCAGGTCCCCCCGGTCCGACGCCGGACCGGGCACCGCACCGGATGCCGTACCGGAGGCCGTACCGGATGATGTGCGGGACGTCTCGGCCGCCGGGTCGTCCGGTGCGGGGGGCGGTTCCGGGGGCGGGTCCGTGGCCAGGCGGGCGTGGAGGTGGACGTCCCTGAAGCGGTCCTGGCGGTTCGCTTCCCACATCGCGCCCCGGAGGGTGCCCTCGTAGGGGAAGCCGCAGCGTTCCGCGATGCGGCAGGAGGCGTCGTGGCCGAGGGCGTGGCCCAGTTCGAGGCGGTGCAGGCCGAAGTCGGTCAGGGCCCAGCGGGCGGCGAGGGTGAGGGCGCGGGTGGCGGCGCCCCGGCCGCGGGCCTCGGGAAGGATCCAGTAGCCGACGCGGGCGACGCGCAGGACGGGGTCGATGTCGTTGACGCCGATATGGCCGAGAGTCGTCCCCGAAGAGGCGTCCGTGACGCGGAAGGACACGCTCGTGCAGCCTGCCTCGTGGTCCGCCCTGGCACGCAGGGAGGTACGGGCGGCGGCGAGGTCGGTGATCGGATTGCGGGGGGTGTTCCAGCGCCGGAATTCCGGGTCGGACATGCCGCGCAGCCAGTTTCTGACGTCGTCCTCGGAGTCCGGGTCCCAATCGCGTAAGCGCAGTCCCAGGCCGTGGAGTTCGGGGTGCGGAGGGTCGCACGGGGTCAGCGCGCGTATGTGGGCCATGGGGCCATTGAAGCCTCTTGCGACGGCTGGAACACGCCCTTTCACCGCCCTCCCACAAGCACCGGTCCAGCCGGTGAATTGCGGCCGGGAACGTCCCTCCGCCCGCGGCGCGCGGTCTGTGCGGTTTATCTGAATCCGTGCACCGGCCATGAGCCCCGAAGGGGCGTCGCCGATTTCGCCGAGGAGCAGGTGGGTTCGCAACCGCAAGCAAGCCGAGGAAAAAATATCGATCCGGTGCCGGAACGAAGGGGCAGTCGAGGTGAGGCACGGCGGCAGCGCGCTCACCGGTCCCCCCGCACCGCCACGCGCACCCACCACCCACGACCCGGACATCCCCGCTCACCCACCCCCGGACATCCCCGCTCACCCACCCGCACCGAGCGTGCACATCCGTGCGACATCAGTCACACCCCGCCCCATCCCGACGCATCCCTCCGGCGGATGATTACGCTCCGGTGCTATGCCCGACTCCACTGCACCCGCCGACGCCGCAGGCCCGAGACCCGCCGACCGCCCCGTCTACGTCATAGGCGGCGGACCCGGCGGACTCGCCACGGCCGCCGCGCTGCGCGCCCGGGGCATACGCGCGGTCGTCCTGGAGAAGTCCGACCGCGTCGGCGCCTCCTGGCGGCGGCACTACGACCGGCTGCGGCTGCACACCACCCGCAGCCGCTCCGCGCTCCCCGGTCTGCCGATGCCGCGCCGCTTCGGCCGCTGGCCGGCCCGCGACGACATGGTCCGCTATCTGGAGAAGTACGCCGAGCACCACGAGCTGGAGATCGTCACCGGCGTCGAGGTCTCCCGCGTCGAGCCCGCCCCCGACGGGGGCTGGCTGCTGCACGCCACCGGCGGACGCCGGCTGACCGGCGGCGCGGTCGTGGTCGCCACCGGCCACAACCACACGCCCCGGATCCCCGACTGGCCGGGCCGCGACGGCTACACCGGCGAGTTCCTGCACTCCGCGGACTACCGCGACGCGTCCCCCTACGCCGGCCGGGACGTGCTCGTCGTCGGCGTCGGCAACACCGGCGCCGAGATAGCCGTCGACCTGGTCGAGGGCGGCGCTGCGCGGGTACGGCTCGCGGTGCGCACGCCGCCGCACATCATGCGCCGGGCCACGCTCGGCTGGCCCGCCCAGCTCACCGGCATCCTCGTCCGCCGGCTGCCGACCGGCCTGGTCGACCGGCTGGCCCGGCCGGTGGCGCGGCTGGCGGTGCCGGACCTGTCCGCCCACGGGCTGCCCCGCCCCGAGGCCGGCCTCTACACCCGGGTCAAGCAGGGCTCGGTGGCCGTCCTGGACGTCGGCCTGGTGGACGCGGTCCGCAAGGGACGGGTGGAGATCGTCGCCGCCGTGGAGTCCTTCGAGGACGGCGAGGTGGTCCTCGCCGACGGCGACCGCATCGCCCCGGACGCGGTGATCGCGGCCACCGGTTACCTCCGGGCCCTGGAGCCGCTGGTCGGCCATCTCGGGGTCCTGGACGAGCGGGGCCGGCCGGTGGTGCGCGGCGCCCGCAGCCCGCGCGACGCGCCCCGCCTCTACTTCACCGGGTTCACCAACCCCATCAGCGGCATGCTCCGCGAACTGGCCCTGGACGCCGAGAAGATCGCCAAGGCCATCGCCCGGAAGGACGCGGCGAAGGTCGCCGTGCTGCCCGGACACGCCACCCGGTAAAGCGAGCTGACGCTCCGTCAGACGGCGGCGGGCGTCTCCCGAACCGGCCGCCGGCGGATCACCAGCGCCATCAGCGCCGCCGCCGCGCACAGCGCGCCCGACGCGTACCAGACGACGTCGTACGATCCGAAGACGTCCCGCGCGACGCCGCCGAGGAACGCCACCGCGGCGGCGCCGACCTGGTGGGAGGCGAGCACCCAGCCGAAGACGATCGCGCTGTCGTCGCCGTAGTGCGCCCGGCACAGGGCCATGGTCGGAGGCACGGTGGCGACCCAGTCGAGGCCGTAGAAGACGATGAAGAAGACCATCGGCGGGTGCACACTGGGCGCCAGCAGGATCGGCAGGAACAGCAGGGAGACGCCGCGCAGGGCGTAGTAGACGGCGAGCAGCCGGCGGGCGTCGTAGCGGTCGGTGAACCAGCCGGAGGCCACCGTGCCGATGACGTCGAACACCCCGATGACCGCGAGCAGCGAGGCCGCCGCGGTGATCGGCATGCCGTGGTCGTGCGCGGCGGGCACGAAGTGGGTCTGGATCAGGCCGTTGGTGGAGGCTCCGCAGATCGCGAAGGAACCGGCGAGCAGCCAGAAGGGCCCGGTGCGCATGGCCGACCGGAGGACGGTCACGGCCCGCCGCGCGGCCCCGGGCACGGGGGCCGGCTTCGGTACGAACTCCTTGGCCCCGTACGGCTTCAGGCCCACGTCGGCCGGGTGGTCGCGCAACAGCAGCCAGACGAACGGGACGACCGCGAGAGCGGTGACGGCGACCGTGACGGCGGCGGGACGCCAGTCGTCGCCGCGCTCGACCATCCAGGACAGCAACGGAAGGAAGATCAGCTGCCCGGAGGCCGCGGCGGCGGTGAGGATGCCGGTGACCAGGCCGCGGCGCTCGGTGAACCAGCGGTTGGTGACGGTCGCCGCGAACGCCAGCGCCATCGACCCGGAGCCGAGGCCGACGAGCAGGCCCCAGCACAGGATGAGCTGCCAGGGCTCGGTCATCCACACGGTCGCGCCCGAGCCGACCGCGATCACGGTCAGCGCGGCGGCGACCACCCGGCGCAGGCCGAAGCGGTCCATCAGCGCGGCGGCGAAGGGCGCGGTCAGCCCGTAGAGGGCGAGGTTGACGGAGACGGCGGCGCCGATCGTGCCGCGCGACCAGCCGAACTCCTCGTGCAACGGGTCGATGAGCAGTCCGGGCAGGGAACGGAATGCGGCGGCGCCGATGATCGTCACGAAGGCGACGGCGGCGACGAACCAGGCGCGGTGGACGCGGGGCGGGTGCGGCCGGCGGACGGCGGGCGCGGCATCGGTCGTCTGGGTCACGCCGTAGAGCTTCGCGGGTGCGGATCATACGATCGAGTGGCCGGAGGGACAGTGTTCGCTAGGATCGGGCCATGAGTGGGGGAATCCGCAGGCCGGGGAGCGAGGGCTTGCGTCCGCACCGGGTCGTGGTGCTGGCCCTCGACGGGCTGCTCCCCTTCGAACTGGGCATCCCGCACCGCATCTTCGGCCGCCCCCGGGACGCCCGGGGGCGGCGGCTGTACGAGGTCCTGACCTGCTCCGTGCGCCCGCCGGGCCCGGTCCGCACGGACGCCGACTTCACCGTCCACGTCGAGAACGGGCCGGAGGTCCTCGCCGACGCCGACACCGTCGTCGTCCCGGCCTCGTACGAGCTGGGACCGGTGTTCGAGGAGGGGGTGCTGACGCCCGAGCTGGCCGACGCGCTCGGCCGGGTCCGCCCCGGCGCCCGGCTCGCCGCGATCTGCACCGGAGGGTACGTGCTGGCCGCCGCCGGTCACCTCGACGGACGCCGGGCCACCACGCACTGGGCGCAGGCCGAGCACTTCCAGCGGCTGTTCCCGAAGGTGCGGGTCGACGCGGACGTGCTGTTCGTCGACGACGGCGACGTGCTGACCTCGGCGGGCGTCGCGGCCGGCATCGATCTGTGCCTGCACATGGTGCGCCGCGACCACGGCACGGCCGTCGCCAACGAGGTGGCCCGGCGCACGGTGGTGCCGCCGCACCGCGACGGCGGGCAGGCGCAGTACATCCAGCGGCCGGTGCCCGATCCGGGGGCGTCGACCACGAGGACGGCGCGCGCCTGGGCGCTGGGGCGGCTGCACGAGCCGATCCAGTTGCGCGACATGGCGGAGCAGGAGGCCATGTCGGTGCGCACCTTCACCCGGCGGTTCCGCGAGGAGGTCGGCGTCAGCCCCGGTCAGTGGCTGACCCGGCAGCGGGTGGAGCGCGCCCGGCAGCTGCTGGAGTCGACGGAGCTGTCGGTCGACCAGGTGGCGCGGGAGGCGGGATTCGGGACGGCGCAGTCGATGCGGCAGCACCTCCAGGCGGCGCTGGGCGTGACGCCGACGGCGTACCGGCGGACGTTCCGGCCGGGTTTTCCACAGGGTGTGGACAACGCGGGACGCTGCTGAGGCCGACGGGAGCGTCGAGACCGGGAAAACCCCGGACCCTCGGCACCGGCGCACGGTGCTGATTCCGGACGGCGGCGCCCGCGGCGGCCCGCCCCGAGCACGGCGCCGAAGGACGCCGCCGTCCGGCTCCGGCGCGCCCCTCCCCGATCCCTCGGCTCCCCGCGGGGAACCGGCGCCGAAACACGACCCGCACTCGCCGAGGGCTCCCGTCACCGGAGCTCTCGCCGTCCCCTCGCGGCGAGCCGTTGCCCACAAGCGTGATCAAACGGACATCGGGCGTCAACACCCCGGCGGAAATTTGTTACTTACGTCCCATTTGCTGGACGGCGCACATGGAAGCACACCCGGCGCACGGCACTTCGCGCGGACTCCCGCCGTACCGGTTCGGACCACGCAGCCGCGCATCCGTCCGCACGGTCACACACGGGCCCGCACGCCCGCGCACCGGTCGGCACCCGCCCGCCGTACGCCGCACACCGGCCGGCGCCCGCACCCGCACGCCCCCTTCGAAGGCCCGCACACCGGCCCGGTCACACGGCCTCGTACGTGAACCCCTCGTATCCGCCGCGCCCCTCGAAGCCGTACGTCACCGCCGCGCGTGCCGTGCAGCAGTCGAGTTCGCACCAGATCTGCTTGCCCGCGCCCTCGGGGCTCCAGCCCCAGCGGTCGGCGAGGCCGTCGACCAGGGCGAGGCCCCGGCCGCCGGTCTGCTCGCAGTCCACCCAGCGGGGCATCGGGGCCCGGGTGCTGGCGTCGGCCACCTCCACCCGCACGGTGGCCGACTCGGCCGGCGCGGGGGGCAGCGACAGCCGCAGCACGGCCGGACGGCCGGTGTGCACCACGGCGTTGGTGACCAACTCGGACACGAGCAGGACCAGCGTCTCGGCCAGCGGGTCGTCGGTCCCTATGCCCGAGCCGGCGAGCCGGGAGCGCGCCCACCGCCGGGCACGCCCCACTTCAGCGGGGTCGGGCCGGATTTCCAGCTGCACTTGAAGCACCTGCACCGCTCACACCATCCGAACCGGTGGACACAGAGGCTCGCACCTCATGAGGGCCACGATCGTAGCCATTTTCTGCATGACCAGAACAACGGCCAGAGCAGGGATCACGGAAAGTGATTCCCTTGCGAGACAGCTTGGTTGACGTTGCGTCACCTGAACAAGCGCTTCGGGCATATTCCAGCGCGAAGGAGTACCCGTGCGGCATACTGTGCGACGCTCACCGACGGGGGTAGAAGCGCTTTTCACTCGCATCCCACCCAAGGTACCGGAGTGAACCCCCGACTCCGGGACGTGACGAGTCACGCCGGGGACACAACTTCGCTTCCACGCTCAGTAACCGCACCAATGCCACGATGCGTGACAATCGAGGGTGTGTTCAACGGCCGGGGCGGCGCCATCCGTTGTCACCCGGTGGTCATCCGTGGACGGTGAAGTAGCGGGCGAAGGCCGGCACGATCTCCGCCTCGGTCACCTTGCCGTCGCCGTCCGCGTCCAGGGCGGCGGCGGCCGCGCGGGCCACGGCCTCGGGGACGCCGAACGCCCGCAGCGCGCGCACGGCGTCGCCGACGGTGACCGTGACCGGGCCGTCGCCGTCGCCCCGCGTGCCGGCCACCTCGACGGCGGCGTGCAGGAAGGGGCGGGCGATCTCGGCGAACCGCTCCGGGTTGTCGCTCAGCCGCTTGACCGCGCCGTTCACGAACTCCTCGCGGGTGACGCGCTGATCGCCGTCGCGGTCGGCCATGCCCGCCATGCCCTGCCAGAAGGCCTCGGCGCCGCCGAACAGCGCCTGCCCACGGTCGGAGCGGGGCGCGACGCCGAACTCCGCGAGCAGCGCCTTGGCCGCTCCGTAGAAGTCCGCACGGTCGATGCAGCCGTTGCCGTCCTGGTCGAAGGTGGCGAACCTGGCCGCAATCCTGCGCTCGTACTCGTCGCTGACCATGTCTTTCGGGCCGCCTCACGTCATCTCGTATCCGGGGTGCGTCTGGCTGGGAGCGTACGACGCCGGGGCCGGGCCGGTCGCGTGCGGGCGGCGGTTGTGCCAGGACCGGGGGAATTCCGGGACAACGGTGCGGCACGGGGCGGGCGCGGGCCGGCAGGGGCGGGTGTTCAGGCCGGCAGGGGGCGGGCGTCCTCCGACACGGCCGACGCGAGGTCGGGATGGACGTCGAACAGGCGGCGCACGCCCAGCGCGCCCAGCACCCGGTTGACATGGGAGCCGTCCACGGCGCCCTCGGCGGGCAGGATCAGCCGGAGCCGGCCCTGGCAGGAACGCAGCAGCCTGCGGCTGGCGATGAGCACTCCGACGCCGCTGGAGTCGCAGAAGAAGACCTCCGAGAGGTCCAGGACGAGACTGTGGCGGCCCTCGGCGACCTCGTCGTGCACCCGCTGGCGCAGCATCGGCGACGTCACCAGGTCCAGTTCGCCCGACACCCGGAGCACGGCCCAATTGCCCTGCTCGCCGCCGGTCACATTGAACGCCACCACCATGCCCTTCGTTCGCCGGACTTCCGGCCCCCACCGGAGAAACGGAAGCTTTTCCTACGCTTCCTTGCAGCGCGGCTGCCCACCGGCCGTTCCCCGAAACACGTCCGCGGAAACGGCGATCAAAGGAAAGAGGCTTGATTACGTCGGCTTCGATCCTGTTCGGTCAAAAACGATCGTCCCCCAGGAGTCGTCGCCGTCGGCGCCCGTCGGTCAATGTCGTTCAGCCCTCTACCACTACGGGGTCGTCCAGGGGCGCACATTGCCGCAAAGGGGCGTGCGTTCTCCAACGCGCCGACTACATTCGAGGTGAGGACCGGTGCCGGCGAACGCTGAGGGAGGGGGCCGCATGGCGAAGAGGGACGCGTCGCCCCACTGGGACCGCACGATGCGCCGGCGCCTGGCCCGCGGCGAGGCCGCCGCCCTCGGAGAGCTGTACGACCGGTTCTCCTCGCTCGTGCACAGCCTCGCCCACCGCGTCCTGGGCGACGAGGAGGGGGCCGACGCCGTCACGCACGAGGTGTTCGTCCGCATATGGGAGCGCCCCGAGTCGTACGACCCGCAGCAGGGCCCGCTGCGCACCTGGGTGGCCGACCTCACCCACCGCATCGCCGTCGAGCGCCTGCGCGCCACCGGGACGACGGCGTTCGACGGGGACGACGAGGCCTCGGAGGCCGGCCGCCAGGAGCTGGAGCGGAAGGTCCGCCGCGCCTCGGTGGCCGCCCGCGCCGACTACATCGCGCACGCCATGCCGTCCCCGCTGCGCGCCGCGCTGGAGCTGGCCTACTTCCAGCGCCGTGACTACCGCCGCACCGCCGCCGACCTCGGCGTCACGGAGGACGAGGCCCGCCGCCGGCTCCGCCTCGGCCTCCAGCTGCTGGCCACCGCCTACGACACGGACACGCCGGGCGCGCCCCCGGGATACGGGGGCGCGGCGTGAACGAACCCGGCCCCGGGGAGCAGGGCGGCCACGACGCCCCGCGCGCGCCCCGCATCCCGCCGCCCCGCGCCTCCGTCGAGGACGGCGACCGCCCGCTGCCCGCCCTCGACGCCCTGCGCGCCGCCCCTGCCCCGCCCCCGCCTCCTGCGCCCCCGGTGCTGGCGCACCCGGTGCTGAAATCGCTGCTGGGGGCCTGGGCGCTGGCCGCGTGCTCGGCGGAGGAGTCGGCGGCCGTGGAGGACCACCTGGGCGAGTGCGGCGACTGCGCGGACGAGGCGCGCCGGCTGCGTGAGGCGGTCGGCCTGCTGCACCGCCCCGAGAGCCTCGACCTGGACCCCGCCCTGCGCGCCCGCGTCCTGGGCGCCTGTCTGGACCGGCGCCCGCCGCGCATCCCCGTGCCCGAGTGGGCGGAACCGTACGACGCGGAGACGGCGCGGCTGGACGCCCTGCTCCAGGACTTCGGCACGGCGGAGTGGCACGCGCCGGTGCGGCTGCGCTGGTTCGACGGCGAGGAGCCGGCGAGCCGTCGTACGACGGTGGCCGGGGTGATCGCGCACCTGCTGGCCGTCGACGGGCTGATCGCCCTCGCCCTGGGCCTGGACGACCCGCTGGGCGAGACGCCGGCCGGGCCGACGCCGGCGGCGCGCACGGAGGCGTACTGGCAGGCGTCGCACGTCCCGCCGACGGGGGCCGTGCGGGCGCCCTGGCGGGCCCAGTCGCACGAGCTGGTGCGCACGGCGTCCTTCACCGGCGGGCGGGGCGGCGGGCTCCCGGTGCCGTACGGCGACCTCGAACTGCCGCTGCACGACGCGATGATCGACCGGGCGTTCGAGTGCTGGGTGCACGCGGAGGACATCGCGGACGCGGTGACCTACCCGTACGAGCCGCCGTCCCCGCGCCATCTGCACCGCATGATCGAGCTGGCCGCGCGGTCGCTGCCGGGCAGGCTCGCGGAGCGCCGGCGCTGGGGTCCGGCCGCGCCGGCCCGCCGTCCCGCCACCGCGGGCCGTCCGGGCCGCACCCTCCTGCTGGAGATCGAGGGCGCGGCGGGCGGGAAGTGGCTGATCCCGCTGGACTCCCCCGCGGCGTCCGCCTCGGCGGACCGCACGGTGGCCCACATCGCCCTGGACGACGTCGAGTTCTGCCGACTGGCCGCGGGCCGCGTCTCCCCGCAGGAGGCGGCCACGGGCCAGGAGGGCGACCCGGTGGCGATCAGGGACGTGCTGTCGGCGGCGGCGTCCCTGAGCCGCATGTAGGGCACCCGCGCGAGGCCGGCTACGCGAAGACGACCGTCCGCCGGCCGTTGAGCAGGATGCGCCGCTCGGCGTGCCACTTCACGGCGCGGGCGAGGGCCTGGCACTCCACGTCGCGGCCGATGCCGACGAGCTGGTCGGGGGTGACGCCGTGGCCGACGCGCTCGACCTCCTGCTCGATGATCGGGCCCTCGTCCAGGTCGGCCGTGACGTAGTGCGCGGTCGCGCCGATCAGTTTCACGCCCCGGGCGTGCGCCTGGTGGTACGGCTTGGCGCCCTTGAAGCTCGGCAGGAAGGAGTGGTGGATGTTGATGATCCGCCCGCTGAGCTGCTTGCACAGGTCGTCGGAGAGGACCTGCATGTACCGGGCGAGGACGACGAGTTCGACGTTCTCCTCGCGCACGATCTCCAGCAGCCGCGCCTCGGCCTCGGGCTTGGTCTCCTTCGTCACCGGGATGTGATGGAAGGGGATGTCGTACGAGCCCACCAGCTCGGCGAAGTCCGTGTGGTTGGACACGACGCCCGCGATCTCCACCGGCAGCGCGCCGATGCTCGCCCGGAACAGCAGGTCGTTCAGGCAGTGCCCGAACCTGCTGACCATCAGCAGAATGCGCATCTTCTCGTCGGCCCGGTTGATCTGCCAGTCCATCTGGAAGGAGTCGCCGATCGCCGCGAAACTGGCCCGCAGCTTCTCCAGGGTCACCGGCGGCTCGGCGGAGAAGTGGACGCGCATGAAGAACAGACCCGTGTCGTGGTCCCCGAACTGCTGGCTGTCCTCGATGTTGCAGCCGGTCATGAACAGGTAGCTCGACACGGCGTGCACGATGCCCTGCTTGTCCGGGCACGAGAGGGTGAGGACGTACTGGTCGGCCGGGGCCGCGGCTCGGGTGGACTGCTCGTTCATGCAGCACAGGGTCGCACAACGAGCCGCGCGGGCGGCAACCGTCCCGCTACGCGGACCGGGTCAGAATGCGCAGCACCTCGAGCGTGCGCGGCGGCGCGTCCGGGTCCTCGCCGTCGCTCACCGCCATCCGCACGTGCGCGTCCCGCGCCGCCCGCACCGCCTCCGGCCAGGCGGGGTGCTCGACGTAGGAGGAGACGGGCGCGTCCGGGCCGACCTGGTGCATGATCCGCAGCACCCGCAGCACCGCGGTGTCGACCAGCGCGGCCTCCTGCGAGTCGCGGAAGATCGTGCCGACGTACTTCTCCGCCGACCAGTGGTCGAGCCAGGTGTCCTCGACGAGCCGGTACACGGCGTCGGTGACGTCCCCGTACCCGTCGGCGCCGGCGAGCCAGACGTCGCGCTGGAAGGCGGGGTCGGAGAGCATGTGCAGCGCGGAGCGCACATTGCTGCGCCAGCGCCACCACGGCATGTCGTTGAGTGGCATGCCGCCCATGGTGGAGGAGCGACGCCCGCGACGGGAAGAGTTCTCGGAACCTTGGACACCCTGAGCTGCTTGCACGGTCATCGATCGTACGTTCTTTGAAATACCGCGTTAACCGGACCCCGCAATTCACCCCGCGGTCACCGATCGTTGGCCAAAGGTCACTCACGGGTTAGCGATGTGACGGAATCGTGCGTGTTCATGACCGGCAGGCGATACCACCGCAGCACCTTCCCGATCTCCTCCACCAGGCCCGTCAGAGCCGGCGTGCGCGCGGCGGCAGCCCTGGTGGCCTGCGCGTCGCTGGCCGTCGGATGCGGGGTCGTCCCCGGCGTCACGGGGGGCGCCGGGGACGACTCGATCACCGTGATGACCTGGGCCCCGCAGGACACCAACGCCACCAACAAGCCCGGCATGCCGGCGCTGGCCCTCGCCTACGCGCGGGAGGTCAACGCCAACGGCGGCATCAACGGCCGCAAGCTCAAGGTGGTCATCTGCAACGACCACAACAACAGCGTCCACGCCGCCAAGTGCGCCCGGCGCGCCGCCAAGGAGAACGTCGTCGCCGTCGTCGGCTCGTACAGCCAGTACGCCGACTCCTTCTTCCCCGTGCTGGAAGGCGCGGGCATCCCGTACATCGGCGGCTACGGCATCACCAACGCGGAGTTCACCAGCCCGCTGTCCTACCCGGTCAACGGCGGCCAGCCCACGCTGCTGGCCGGCCTCGGCCGGGAGCTGGCCGACGAGTGCGGGCCGGTGGCGCTGGTACGGCCCGACACCATCGCGGGCGACGAACTGCCCACCCTGATCAACTCCGGCCTGAAGGCCGGCGGCCACCCCGAGGCGACCGACCTGCGGGCGGCGGAGGACGCGACCGAGTTCTCCGTCCAGACCGCTCAGGCCCTGGAGCGCGCCTCGGCCGACCCGGCGAAGAAGGGCTGTGTGGTGCCCGCGCTGGGCGACCGCACCAGCACGTTCATGGACTCCTTCCGGCGCGCCCGCGAGGAGTACCCGGGGGTCCGCACCGGCACCGTCCTGGGCAACGCCGACCAGACGGTCATCGACGCGAGCGGCGGCGCCTCGGGGCCGTTCGAGGGGGCGTACATCACCGGCTGGTACCCGGTGGAGACCGACAAGCGCTGGGACCCGATGAAGAAGGTCATCCGCGACCAGGCCTTCTCCGACACCCGCATCGACCCGGCGGACGCCGGGGTGCAGACCACCTGGATCGCCTACACCGTCCTCGAGGCCGTCCTGGAGGAGATCGGCGAGGGCGAGGTCTCCGCCGGCGCCGTGCGCCGCATCCTGGACGACGGCTTCAAGGTCACCACGGGCGGGCTCACGCCGACGCTGCGGTGGGAGTTCCAGGACGTGCTCGCCTCCGTCGGCTTCCCGCGGCTGGCCAACACCTCCGTGACCCCCCAGGTGGTCCGGGACGGCCAGCTGGTGGCCGCCGGCAAGGACGCCATCGACGTGACCGACACCCTCCAGGACGCCGACGCGAGCTGACCCGCCGCCGGCCGGCCCGCTCAGAGCTGGGTCGGCCGGCGCTCGGTCAGCCCGTACCGCTTGGCGATCGGGTTCCACAGCTTGGCCGCCTCGGACTTCTGCGTGGTGGCGGTGCCGCTCTCCCGGTTGCCGGCCTGCGTCCGGCCGGTGGCGCGGGCCTGGTTCTTGCGGCAGAGCTTGCCCTTCTGCGCGGCCACCTGGTCGGCCCAGGCCGCGTAGTGGTTGTCCGCGGCGGCGGAGGCCTGCCAGGCCTTGGTCAGGGCGGCGGTCAGCTCGGCGTTCTGCGGCAGCTCGTCGACCGGCAGCCCCGACAGCCGCGTCACCAGGTCGTTGCGCTGCGCCGCGGCGTCCCGCAGGTCCTCGGCCGCCTCGGCCAGGTTGGTGCAGGCCTTCACGTCGTTGACGGCGTTGATCACCGCGGCCCGGCTGTCGCCGCTGTCGGCCAGCAGCTTGTCCAGCTCCACCGCCTGCGTCCTCGCCGGGTCCACGGACGGCGAGGGGGAGGCGGACGCGGAGGCCGACTCGTCCGCCGGGGCGGTGGCGGACACGGGCCTGGGGTCGTCGTTGTCGTCGCCGCCCGCGCCGAGCAGGGCGCCCGCCCCGATGCCGACGAGCGCGATGGCGACACCGCACGCGGCGATCACCGGCACCCGCGAGCCGGTACGGCCACCGCCGCCGCGCCGTCCGCGGGCGGGGCCCGGAGTGTCGTAGGAGGGCTGCGCGGGCTGCGGGTCCTGGAAGCGCGGCAGCTGCTGGGTCTCCGGGGCGGGGCCGCCGGGACCGCTGCGGAAGAGGTTGTCGAACTCGGCGGGCGGCTGCCGGTCGCCGTACGGCTGCCCGGTCACGGGCGGGACGTACTGCGTGGCGTCCGCGTCGGGGCCGGGACCGGGGGCGTCCTGGCGGGCGCGGCCGAGGTACTGGGTCGTCTCGGCGGGCGTCTGCGGGCCCGGGCCGTGGGCGGGGGGCATCTCCGGGGGCAGGGCGCCGGGGGCGACGGGCGGGATGTACTGCGTGGCGCCCTCGTCCGGGGCCGCGGCGACGGGGGGCAGGTACTGCGTCGCGCCGTCGTCCGCTCCGGGGGCCTGCGGCTGCCGCGGGGCGCGGTCCGCCCGGACGGGCGGGAGGTAGTGGGTGGCGCGGTCCTCGGCGGGCGGGAGCGGCGCCGCGTGGCCCTGGCCGGGTATGGAGGCGCCGGGTATGGGGGGGTAGGGGTCCTGGCCGGCCGTGCCGTGCGGCGCGTACGGGTCGTAGCCGCCCGCGGGACGGTCGTACGACGACGGGGCCGGGGCCCCCTCGGGCGGCAGCGGGCCGGGACCGCCGCCGTGGGCCGGCGCGTGGTCCTGCCGGCCCCACTGGTCCTGCTGCGGCTGCTGGTGCTGCGGCTGCTGGTGCTGCTGCCGATGCTCGTGTTGCTGCTGCTGGTACGGCTGCTGCTGCGGGGCCTGGGCGGACCACGGCTCGGCCGGGGGCGGGCTCTGCCAGCCCTGGTCCTGCACCGGAGGCTGCTCGGGTCCCCACGGCCGGTCCCAGGCCTGACCGCCGGGCGGCGGCGCGGACGGCAGGGGCCCGCCGGGCTGCGGGGCGGCGATCCCGCCCGGACCGCCGGATCCGCCCGGCAGCACGGGCTCACCGCCGTCCGAGGGCAGCACGATGCCTTCGCGCGCGGGCTGCGCCGAGGGCTCCTCGCCCTGTCCGCTCTGCGTCACCGGGACTCCTACGACTGGGGGACCTTCGGAATCGTCGGCCCACGCTACCGGGTCCCCGGAGCCCGGTGCCACGCAGCACGGGAGCGGACCGCCCGCCCTGTGACACCGGTAACAGAACCACCCGCCGCAACGCTGATGATGCGGCCCTGACCGCCCCGCGCCCCCGTTTCCCGCCCGCTCACGCGGGCGGCGGGCGAGAGTTCACGCGGCCTCCTGGAGCTCCAGCCGCGCCCCGAACTCCCGTACCACCGCCTCCTCCCGGAACGGCTCCAGCCGCTGCTGGAAGTCCTCCAGATACTCGGCGCCGCGTTCCGAGCGCAGCGTCTCCAGCAGCTCGACCGCCTTCAGACCCGTGTGGCAGGCCTGCTCGATCTCCCGCTGCTGCACCTGCGCCGTGGCGAGCAGCACATAACCGATCGCCCGCCGCCTGGCCTTGGACTCGGGCAGCCCGGCCAGGGCCTGCCGGGCACAGCGCGCCGCCGCCTCGGCCTGCCCGAGGTCGCGGTGGCAGTGCGCCAACTCGTCGGCGAGGTACGCCTCGTCGAAGTGCCTGATCCACTCCGGGTCGTCGCCCGACTCCGGGTCGGCCTGCGCCAGCGCGTTCACCGCCCGCCCCGACGCCTCCTCGGCGGCGCGCGCGTCACCCATCAGCGCGTGCCCGCGCGCCTCCGCCGCGAGGAACATCGCCTCCGCGCGCGGGGTGACCCGGCCGCGCGCTCCCTCCTGCGCGGCCCGCGCCAACTGGGCGATCTCCCGGGGGTTTCCGAGCTGCGCGGCCAGATGGCTCATGGACGCGGCGAGCACATAACCGCCGTAACCGCGGTCGCCGGCCGCCTGGGCGAGCCGCAGCGCCTGGATGTAGTACCGCTGGGCCAGGCCCGGTTGACCGGTGTCGACGGCCATGTAGCCCGCCAGCTCGGTCAACCGCGCGACGGCGGCGAACAGTTCACGGCCCACCGTCTCCCGGTAGGAGCCCGCGAGCAGCCCGGACACCACGCTGTTGAGGTAGTGCACGACCACCGGCCGCACATGCCCGCTGCCGTACTGGTGGTCCAGGTCGACCAGCGCCTGCGTCATCGCCCGCACGGCCGCCACGTCCGACTGCCCCACCCGGGGCCCGGCGGAGCGCGCCACCTGGGCGTCGGGCGCCGAGATCAGCCAGTCGCGGCTCGGCTCGACCAGCGCGGACGCCGCCACGGAGGACCCGGACAGGAAGTCCCGCCGCCCGACGTCGCTGCGCCACAGCTCGCAGACCTGCTCGATGGCCCCGAGGACCGTCGGCGAGAACTGCAGGCCCACGCCCGACGCGAGGTTCTTGCCGTTGGCCATGCCGATCTCGTCGATCGTGACCGTACGGCCCAGTTTGCGCCCGAGCGCCTCGGCGATGATCGCCGGGGCGCGCCCGCGCGGCTGCTGTCCCCGCAGCCAACGGGCCACGGACGTCTTGTCGTAGCGCAGGTCGAGACCGTGCTCGGCCCCGCACATGTTGACCCGGCGGGCCAGCCCGGCGTTGGAGCAACCCGCTTCCTGGATGAGCGCCTGCAGCCGTTCGTTCGGCTGCCTGGCGACGAGAGGCCTTGCGGCCATGGCGTACCCCCTGCTGGCTGCGGTGCCTGCCCGCGCACCGAGTTGATGTGTCTTCCACGGCCGCGACCTCCGCCCCGGGGGCGAAAGGTTCCGGCCGTGGAGATCAATGCCCCACGGACAAACCAAAAATGCGAGACATACAAGACATATGAGGATTGCCCGGGTCGGCCGGAGCCGGCCCCTCCCGTGGTTACCCAGCTCCGGCCGGGATCCTCCCGCGCGCCCCCGCCCATGCACCCATGCGCCCCGACCGGCGAACCGGCGCTCCTCCCCGCGCGCGGGAGGCGGCCGTAACCCCAGGTGGGTGCGGGAGTTGAGTTCGTCGTGGAAGACACCGTCGTGACCATCGAGGCCGCCCAGATCCCGGTCCAGCGCGGGGAATCGCTGCTGGACACCGCCGTCCGTTATGCCGAGGAGCGTCACTGGGACGTGGTCCCCGGCGCCTGGCTGGAAGCCGTCGACGGGGTGCAGCGCTGTTCCTGCGGCGACGCACGCTGCGATGCGCCCGGCGCGCACCCCGTGCGCCCCGACTGGGCGTCCCTCGCCACGGGCAGCGCGAGCGCGGTCCGGCGGATGTGGCAGCAGCGGCCGGACGCGTCGATCCTGCTGCCGACGGGGCGGACGTTCGACGCGCTGTCCGTCCCGGAGACGGCCGGGTTCCTGGCGCTGGCCCGGACCGAGCGGCTGCGGCTGCCGCTGGGGCCGGTGACGCTGACGCCGGACGGCCGGATGAACTTCCTGGTGCTGCCCGGGGCTTCGGTGAAGCTGCCCGCGCTGGTGCGCGCGCTGGGCTGGTCCGTGTCCTCCCTGGACCTGGTCGCGCTGGGCGAGGGGGCGTACGTGGCGGCGCCGCCCACGCGGATGGGGTCGCGGGGCGCGGTGCAGTGGGCCTGCCGGCCCACGGCGGCGAACCGGTGGCTGCCGGACGTGGAGGAGCTGGTCCCGGCGCTCGCGTACGCGTGCGGGAGCGCCCGGTAGGAGGCCGACGGCCCGCTAGCCGTCGGCCTCCAGGCTGTCGAGGAAGGGCTCGATCGCCGTGCGCCAGGCCTCCGGCTGGTCGTAGTGGACGAGGTGGCCGGCGTCGGCGACCTCGGCGTAACGGCCGCGGGGCAGCACCCGGACCATCTCCTGGGCCTCGGCGCGGCCCAGCTCGCCGTCGAGGCCGCGGACGACCAGGGTGGGGCAGCGGACCTGCGCCAGCTCCTCCCAGTGGGCGTCGTAGACCCAGGTCTCGCGGGACTTCAGCATCTGGTCGAGGTCGAAGACGGGGCGCCATCCGTCCGGGTACTCCTGCATCACCTCGGCGTAGAACTCGCCGCGGGCCGGGTTGGGGCGCTCGACCCAGGGGTCGTCCTCGCCGAACCACTTGCGCACGTCGGCGAGGGTGGCGAACGGCAGCGGCCAGGCCCGGAACCAGGCGGCCCACTCCCGCTGCGAGGCCGCGCCCAGTGCGGAGGCCCGCATATCGCAGATGATCAGACCGCGCACCAGGTCGGGGCGTTTGGCGGCGAGCTGCCAGGCGGTCAGCGCGCCCATGGCGTGGCCGATCACGACGGCCGGGGCGAGGCCGAGCTGCTCCAGGGCCGCCTCGGCGTCCTCGACGTAGGCCTCGCGGGTGTGGGAGACGTCCGGCGCCTTGGCGCTCTGGCCGTGGCCGCGCTGGTCGAGGGCGACGGCGCGATGGCGTTCGGACAGCCGGCGGGCGGTCGCGGCCCAGTGCGAGGCGCGGCCCATCAGGCCGTGGAGCAGGAGCACGCCGGGCGCGGCCGGGCGCTCCGGGTCGGTGTCCTTGGGCGGGTCGCCGAACTCCCAGGCGGCGAGCCGAACCCCGCCCGCGCCCGTTACGTCGATGCGTCGCGCCATTGGTGCTGGCACCCCCAAGCTCCGCTGGTACCGCTGATCCGTGGCGTGGAACCGTGCAAGCGCAGACTATCGAACTCTTATTCGAAAACGTCCTTCCGCCGCACAACACCCCTCGTTCGAGTGACACCCGTCGAGGAATGATCCTCGCCACCCAGGGGAGATCTTCATCGGGAGGCGGACCACTCGGGGAAAAGGGTCCGCAGGGGACGACCCTGAGAGCTCGGGGCTCCGGGTCGACACAGGGGAGGACAGGCCCCGGCGCCGCACGGCGCCGGGGCCCTCTACATGACTGCCGGGGCACACGAGCGCGCGGTGCGTTCCCCCACCGTCGCCCATCGTCCGCCCCTTCGGTCATATGCCCCGTACGTCATATGCCTCGTACGACCTCATGCGACAGCCTCGCACGCGCGGCCGCAGGGCGCTGCGATTCGGAGCACCGAGTCCGGGAATCGACGCAGCGGCGAAGTCGGTTACGGATGGACGCAGTTCCGATCAGGAACGATCACGTCCAGTCAACTCCGGCTCGAATCGGCACCGTCCGATTCCGAACCGGTCGGAGTCCGTCCTATACCGGCCCGGTCCCGCCGGACTCCGGCCCGGTCCCGCCGGACCCCGGTCCGGACCGGTTCGCCCCCGCGCCTCCGGCCCGGCTCCCGGCAGCGGTCAGCGCTTGGCGACGAACACGTGCGACGCGACGTCCGACGCCAGTTCGGCCGCCTCGCCGCCGCTGCCCACCAGCACACCGCCCGCCGATTCCGTCACGCTCACCACCGAACCGGGCTGCACGCCCGCTCGGCGCAGCGTGTACATCAGCTGGGCGTCCGTCTGGATCGGCTCGCCGATCCGGCGCACGACCACCGTCTTGCCCTCCAGGCCCGGGTCGAGGTCGGCCAGCGAGACCATGCCCTCGTCCAGGAACGGGTCGGCCCCGTCCGTCTCGCCCAGCTCCTCCAGGCCCGGGATCGGATTGCCGTACGGCGACTCGGTCGGGTGCCGCAGCAGCTCCAGCACGCGCCGCTCCACGGCCTCGCTCATCACGTGCTCCCAGCGGCAGGCCTCGGCGTGCACCTGCTCCCACTCCAGGCCGATCACGTCGACGAGCAGACACTCGGCGAGGCGGTGCTTGCGCATCACGCGCGTGGCCAGCCGACGGCCCTCGTCGGTCAGCTCCAGATGGCGGTCGCTGGCCACGGACACCAGGCCGTCGCGCTCCATCCGGGCCACCGTCTGGCTCACCGTCGGCCCGCTCTGGTCGAGCCGCTCGGCGATGCGGGCGCGCATGGGGACCACACCTTCCTCCTCCAGCTCGAGGATGGTGCGGAGATACATCTCCGTGGTGTCGATCAGTCCGGACATACGTGCCCCTCGATTAGCTCTGCCGGAGGCTCGGAGGAACTCCGGCGTGTGCGCTGGCCCTGGATTCAATTCTGCCGGATGCCACCGGCAACCGTGCCGCGCCGTCGCAACGCGGGGGGTTACAGCGTGGGGCCGCCCGCCACCCGGCTCAAGGGTCCTGCGCGGGTCCCCGTATTGACATCCAAGTGGTCCAGACCGCACCGTGATCCGCGACACGTCCCCGGTGGCACCCGACCGTGCCGCGGGGCAGCGGCGATCCCCGCAACGGCGCGAAGGAGCAGACGCATGGGCCACGGCCAGGGCGACGGCAACGGCGAGGGCACCAGAGCGCGCAAACCGGCCGAGCGGTATCTGGACGCCGCCATCGGACTGCTCCACCGCGTCCGCGACGAGGAGGCCGACTCCGTCGCCGCGGCCGGGACGCTGCTCGCCGACACCGTCGCCGCGGGCGGCCGACTGTTCGCGTTCGGGGCCGGGCACTCCTCCCTCGCCGCCCAGGACGTCGTCTACCGGGCCGGCGGCCTCGCCCTGATGAACCTGCTCACCGTCCCCGGCGTCGTCGGCGTCGACGTCATGCCCGCCACCCTCGGCTCCGCCCTCGAACGCGTCGACGGCCTCGCCACCACCGTCCTCGACTGCTCCCCGCTGCGCGCCGGCGACGCCCTGGTGATCATCTCCCTGTCCGGCCGCAACGCCCTGCCCGTCGAGATGGCCCAGCACGCCCGCGCCCTCGGGGTGAAGGTCATCGGCGTGACCTCGGTCGCGTACACCACGCACACGACGTCACGGCACGCGTCGGGGACGTTCCTCAAGGACCACTGCGACGTCGTCCTCGACTCGAAGATCGCGATCGGGGACGCCGAGCTGACCCTCGACTCCGTGCCCGCCCCCTTCGCCCCCGCCTCCACCGTCGTCACGACCGCCCTGCTCCAGGCCGTGGTCGCCACCGCCGCCGCCACCCTCGCCGACCGGGGCATCGAACCGCCGCTGCTGCGCTCGGGCAACGTCGACGGAGGACACGAGTGGAACGCGGGCGTGATGGAGCGCTACCGGGAGCGGATCTTCTACCAGCAGTGACAGGGCGGGAGCCCGGCGGGGCCGGGCGGGGCGGGAATCGGGCACCGGCCCATACCCTGCCGCCCCGGCGATGCCGCCCCGCCGCTACCGCTGCCGCCCGCGGTCAGCCCTCCGACGCCGTCAGCGCCGCCAGGTCCAGCGCGGCGGCGATCCGTACGGCGACGTCCTCCGCGTACACGGTGTCCGCCCGCTCGAACGCGCTGCGCCCGCTCCCCCGCAGGAACGTCACGACCCCGAGCGTCCGCCCCCGGCTGCGCAGCACCGCGCACAGCGAGTGCACCGCGTCCGCCGGCCACTGCCGGGCCAGCGCCCACACCCGAGCCTGCTCCGGCGGCACCGCCCCGACGCTCGCCCGCACCGTGCCGATCCGCTCCACGCACTGGAGCGCCGGATGCCCCTCCGCATACCGCACCGGCAACCCCGCGTCCCCGGCCGGCATGCTCGGGCCCGGCGCTCCCGAGGGCGTCGCCGCCACCCGCACCAACCGCACCGGCCCCTGGCCGAGCCGCCCGTCGGTCACCGCACCGCCGGCCACCCGGTCGATCAGCGCGTGGTCCGCGAACCCCGCCAGCGCGAAGTCCAGGTGCACGGTCGCCGCCTCCGCCGGGTCCTCGCACTCGGCGGCGGCCCGGGCGGCCCGGTGCAGCTGATTGCTCCGGAACCGCAGCAGCGCCGCCTCCTGCTCGCCCTGCTTGGCCTCCGTCACGTCCTGGAACAGCCAGCCGACCCCCAGCGGCACCGGCTCCTCCGCGAGCGGCGACGCCAGCCGCAGGAACCCGCTGCGCCAGCAGCGCCGCTTCTCGCCGTCCGGCGTGCGCACGCTCACCCACATCTCCGCCGGAGCGGGCGGCGCGCCCTCCCCCAGTACATGCGTCAGCGCGCTCTCCAGCTCCTCCGCGCCCTGCGCCAGCAGCTCGCCGATCGGCCGCCCCAGCACGGACGTACGGCCGACGCCCAGCGCGCGGGCCGCGTGCGCGTTGACCACGGCCGGACGCAGATCGGCGTCGACCAGCACCACGCCCCAGCCGGCGTCCTCGAACAGGGCCTCGCTCAGCGCGATCGAACGCTCCAGGTCTATCTGCGCGTGCACCTCGCTGAAGGCGCAGTACAGCCCCGCCGGCTTGCCGTCCGGGCCGCGCACCGCCGCCGACTGGGTGCGCACGAGCACCCGCCCGCCGTCCTTGGTGACCAGCGCGAACTCGTGCACCTGACGGCCGGGCGCGTGCATGGCCGACATCAGCCGCGCCTGCACGTCCTCGGCGTCCGCGCTGCGCACCGCCCACCCGGAGAAACCGCGCCGGCCGACGGCCTCCGCGGCGCTCCAGCCGAGGATGCGCTCGGCCTCCCGGTTCCAGTGCGTGACGACGCCGTCGGCGTCGAACGCGCACAGCGCCGCGTCCATGCCGTCGAGGAGCGCGGCGAGCAGATCCGAGCCGTCCCGCTCGGGCTCGTCCGGCCCCAGCTCGTCCGTGGTCCCACTACGCCGTGAAGCACTCACCTGGACCCCCTGCAGGCTGCGTCCGCACGTACGGCGCGTCGGTTCTGACTTGCCCTCATTCAACTCGAACGTGATGCAGCCCACACCTGGTTCCCGCAATATTGCAGGAATCGTTGTACCCCGGAAATCCGGCCGGCAACCGGCCGCCTCCTACGGCGCCGTGCCGTCCGCCAGCCGCAGGTCGACCCAGACGTCGTCCTCCCCGTCGAGCGTGTACCGCTCGGTCTCCACGAACCCCCGCGCCCGGGCGAACCGCAGCCCGTCCTCGTCGACCGCCGGCACGCACGTCCCGATCCCCCCGGCCCCCAGCACGCGCGCGTGCCCGAGCGCCCGCTCGTACAGCGCCGTCCCGATCCCCCGCCCCCGGTAGGCGGGCAGCACCCGGGCGATGACGGTCGCCTCCCCGCCCTCCTCCCGCGGCGGACGCACGGTGGAGCACCCCACGAGCACGTCCCCGAGGTAGGCGTTCTCCAGCCGGTACCGCTCCCCGCGCTCCCGCGCCTCCTCGCGCGACATCGCCGCGGGCGGCGCTACCGCGTTGTGCACCTGCCGCCACTCCTCCAGCATCCGGTCCCCGGCGACGGCCCCGACCCTCAGCCCGGCCCCCTCGGACACGGCCCCGCGGCGCGCGTCCACCTCTATCTCGATCTTCATACGAGGGTCCGCCAGCCCGCACACCATCATCGTCGCCGCCGGCCGCACCTCCCCGAAACACCGCCGCAGCACCGGCCAGCACGGCTCGAAGTCCTTCCGCTCCGGCAGCAGGTACCGCACCCGCACCACGTCCCGGAAGGTGCACCCGGCCTCCGCGAGCGCGGCCCCGATGTTCCGCAGACACTGCTCGGCCTGCTCGACGACGTCCTCGGAGATGCTCATCTGCGCGTAGTCGAACCCGGTGGTCCCGGACACGTGCACCCGATCCCCGTCCACCACGGCCCGCGCATACCCGATCCGCTCCTCGAACACCGATCCGCTGAGAACCACCCGCCGCTGCGTCATGCGGGAACCGTACTTCTCGAAAAAATGGGTTGAGGCGCGAGCCCACCGTTCCTAGTGTGCTCAGTACACGAGAAGGGAGGTGGTTCGGCAGATGTGTGAATACCGGACGCGTGAGGTGGCTGCGGGCTAGCGGCCCGTCACCCACTCAGTGCGGTGCCGGACCAGCACGTGAAAGACACGTGCAGCCGGCCCAATCCCAGCAGTCACCCGACCCGCGAGTCGCCGGTACGTCCGGCCGGCTCCTCCACGGAGGAACCAGACTCGCGGGTCGTCTGCGTTTCCGGGGTCAGTGGACGATGTCGTCGTGGCCCTCGATCTCGCGCGGGCTGCGGGCGGCGGGGCCCACGTAGCGGGCGGAGGGGCGGACCAGGCGGCCCGTGCGCTTCTGTTCGAGGATGTGGGCGGACCAGCCGGCCGTGCGGGCGCAGGTGAACATCGAGGTGAACATGTGCGCCGGGACCTCGGCGAAGTCCAGGACGATCGCCGCCCAGAACTCGACGTTGGTGGCGAGGACGCGGTCGGGGCGGCGGTTGTGGAGCTCCTCCAGGGCCGCCTTCTCCAGGGCCTCGGCGACCTCGAAGCGCGGGGCGCCCAGTTCGCGGGCGGTGCGGCGCAGGACGCGGGCGCGGGGGTCCTCGGCGCGGTAGACGCGGTGGCCGAAGCCCATGAGGCGCTCGCCCTTGTCCAGGGCCTGCTTGACGTACGCCTCCGCGTCGCCGGTGCGCTCGATCTCCTCGATCATGCCGAGGACCCGGGAAGGGGCGCCGCCGTGCAGCGGGCCGGACATGGCGCCGACGGCTCCGGAGAGCGCGGCGGCGACGTCCGCGCCGGTGGAGGCGATGACGCGGGCCGTGAAGGTGGAGGCGTTCATGCCGTGCTCGGCCGCCGACGTCCAGTAGGCGTCGACCGCGGCGACGTGCTTCGGGTCGGGCTCGCCGCGCCAGCGGATCATGAAGCGTTCGGCGATGGAGTGCGCCTTGTCGATCTCCCGCTGCGGGACCATGGGCAGGCCCTGGCCGCGCGCGGACTGGGCGACGTAGGAAAGGGCCATGACCGCGGCCCTGGCCAGGTCGTCGCGGGCCTGCTCGGCGTCGATGTCCAGGAGGGGTTTGAGGCCCCACACGGGCGCGAGCATGGCCAGCGCGGACTGGACGTCGACCCGGATGTCGCCGGAGTGGACGGGGATCGGGAAGGGCTCGGCGGGCGGCAGGCCGGGGTTGAAGGCGCCGTCGACCAGCAGGCCCCAGACGTTGCCGAACGAGACGTGGCCGACGAGGTCCTCGATGTCGACGCCGCGGTACCGCAGGGCGCCGCCCTCCTTGTCGGGTTCGGCGATCTCCGTCTCGAACGCGACGACTCCTTCGAGTCCGGGTACGAAGTCGGACATCAGGCGGCTCCTCGTGACGTGTGCGGCGATGGACGGGTACGACGGGTGGTCGAAGCGAGCGCGTTCTGCGGATCCACGGTCGTGAAGCGAAGGTTTTCGCAGGCTCGCGGTCCCGAACGGTCACTCGGGTGATGCCCGGTGCGGTCGGTGGTCACCCGAACCGGTGGGCATTCGCACGATATCCCTCGGTGCGGCCCTTGGGGAGCCACGGTGTGGCACTCAGTGCCAGGCAGTGATCAAGGCCACCGCCGTGCGGCACCCCCGCGGCGCCCGTGCGGCAATATGACCGTGTGACCGACGACTCCGTTCCCCGCGTGCCCGACCCCGCCGCCATGCGCCGGCACTACCGGGCGGAGGGGCTCGCCGAGGCCGACCTGGCCGCCACCCCCGTGGAGCAGTTCGCGCGCTGGTTCCGGCAGGCCGCGACGGAGGGCCGGCTGTTCGAGCCGAACGCGATGGTCGTCTCCACGGCCGACGCGCAGGGCCGGCCCGGCTCGCGCACGGTGCTGCTGAAGCACTTCGACGACCGCGGCTTCGTCTTCTACACCAATTACGGCTCCCGCAAGGCCCGCGACCTCGACGCCAACCCGTACGTCTCGCTGCTGTTCCCCTGGTATCCGATGGCCCGGCAGGTCATCGTGACCGGCGTGGCGCGGCGCACCGGGCGCGACGAGACGGCGGCGTACTTCCGCACCCGTCCGCACGGCTCCCAGCTGGGCGCGTGGGCCAGCACCCAGTCAGCGGTGATCTCCGGCCGGGAGGAGCTGGAGGACGCGTACGCCGCTCTGGTGGCCCGTTATCCGGAGGGCGAGCAGGTGCCGGTGCCGCCGCACTGGGGCGGTTTCCGGGTGGCGCCGCGGTCGGTGGAGTTCTGGCAGGGGCGGGAGAACCGGCTGCACGACCGGCTCCGGTACGTCGCGCGGGACGACGGGAGCTGGCGGGTGGAGCGGCTCGGCCCCTGATCATGCCTTGATCACGGCCTCTGGTCATGCCTTGATCACGGCCCCGAATCGGCCGTTGACAACGGCCCCGAATCAGTCTGTGACGACGGACCTGACGGCCTTCGGGGGATGCCCCCGCTCGTCGGCCGGGGGCCGTGGGCCGTCAGTACTGGCCCCACAGGAGTGCCGTGCGGTGGCCCTCCAGCGGGCCCGCGGCCAGGCGGGCGCGGAAGCCGTCGGTGAACTCGGGCCAGTTCCAGAACTCCAGGCCGAGGTGGCCGAAGGCGAGCGGGGCCTCGTCCCACGCCCACTCCGGGACCGGGACGGCCGCGGCGCAGGCGGGGCAGTCGACGGCGGCGGCGCCGGTCTTCTCCCAGGTCTCCATGGCGTCGCCGAAGCGCTGCCACGCGCCCTCGTGCAGGGGGATGCCCCACGCGCAGCGCGGGCAGAGGGCGGCGCCGGGCATGTCGGCGCCGCTGGTGAAGACGGTGCGGCCGGTGCGGACGGCGAGCGCGCCGCTCGGCTCCCAGTCCGGGTCGTCGGTCACGGCCCGGTTCCAGTGCGGGCCCGGCGGGTGGCCGGGGCCGCTTCCGGGCACGTGCTCGGTGGGCTCGGCCAGCACGACGCCCTCGTCCACCAGCCACCGCACGGCCCGTTCGGCGAGTGCCGGCGCCTGCTCCGCGGTCGCGTCGAGGTCGACGATCGTCTGAAAGAAGTCGCCCATGCGCACACCGTAGCCGTTGCCGTGCGGCGCCCTCAGCGCAGCGTCCGGTCCAGCAGTCCGGCCCACTGCGCCACGACCCGTTCCCGGCGTCCCGCGTCGTCGGTGAGGAGGTTGGCCAGGCCCAGGCCGCGGGCCATGTCGAGCAGGCCCTGGACGGTTTCGCGGACGCCGGGGCGGTTCTCGTCGGCGCCGAGGAGTTCCACGGCGATGCGGTGGGTCTCGCGGCCGACGCGGGCCTCCAGTTCGGTGACCCTGGGGCGGAGCTGTTCCTCGTTGGAGGCGGCGACCCACAGGTGCAGGGCGGCGCGGAAGAGGGGGCCGGTGTAGAGGTCGACGAGGGCGGCCACGACCGCGTGCCGGTCGCCGGCGGCGCCCTCGGGGAAGAGGGCGCGCAGGGCGTTGGAGCGTTCCTCGGCGACGTACTCGACGGCGGCGGTGAACAGGTCCTCGCGGGTCGGGAAGTGGTGCTGGGCGGCGCCCCGGGAGACGCCGGCGCGTTCGGCGACGACGGCGACGGTGGAGCCCGCCCAGCCGTGTTCGGCCAGGCAGGACACGGCGGCCTCCAGGAGCCGCCGCCGGGTGGCCCGGCTGCGGTCCTGCTTGGGTGCGCGCTCGGATGCCGTGGTCACGTCCATTGCCTGCTCACACCACCCATGGAGGTTCCCGTCGTTCGAGGAAGGCCGTCATGCCCGCGCGGGCGTCGGCGGAGGCGAACATCCGGGCCGAGAGGGCGGTCAGCCGCGCCGCGTCCCGGTCGAACGTCTCCAGCACCCTAGCCGTGAGCAGCCGTTTCGTCTCGGCCAGGGCCTCGGGTGCGGACCTGCGCAGTCCGTCGAGGACGGGTGCGAGGACGGCGTCGGCGTCGTCGCCGGCCGCGGTGAGCAGGCCGGTGCGGACGGCCTCGGCGGCGTCGAAGCGTTCGCCGGTGAGGTAGAGGCGGGCGAGGGCGCGCGGGTCGGTGCGGGGCAGCAGGGTCAGGGAGATCACGGCGGGGGCGACGCCGATGCGGACCTCGGTGAAGGCGAAGGTGGCGGTGTCGGCGGCGACGGCGACGTCGCAGGCGGCGAGGAGGCCGAGGCCGCCCGCGCGGACGTGTCCGGTGACGCGGGCGACGACCGGTTTCGGCAGTTCCACGATGCCGCGGAGGAGGCCGACCAGGGCGTCGGGGTGGGGCGGGTCGCGCAGGTCGGCGCCCGCGCAGAAGGTGGTGCCGCTGTGGGTGAGGACGACCGCGCGGACGTCGTCGTCCTCGCCGGCGTCCGCGAGGGCTTCGGCGAGTTCGCCGACCAGGGCGGCGGACAGGGCGTTGCGGGTGTCCGGCGAGTCGAGGACGAGGGTCTGCACCGCGCGGTCGCGGCTGCGGGCGATCAGTGCCATCTGCGCTCCCTGAGCTGTGGGCGGGTCAGTACGACTTGGGCAGGCCCAGGGTCTGGTGGGAGACGTAGTTGAGGATCATCTCCCGGCTCACGGGGGCGATGCGGGCCACCCGCGCGGCGGTGATCAGGGAGGCGAGTCCGAACTCGCGGGTGAGGCCGTTGCCGCCGAGGGTGTGCACGGCCTGGTCGACGGCCTTCACGCAGGCCTCTCCTGCGGCGTACTTGGCCATGTTGGCGGCCTCCCCCGCGCCGGCGTCGTCCCCGGCGTCGTAGAGGTGGGCGGCCTTGCCCATCATCAGGCGGGCGAGTTCGAGGTCGATGTGCGCCTGGGCGAGGGGGTGGGCGACGGCCTGGTGGGCCCCGATGGGGGTGTTCCAGACGGTGCGGTCACGGGCGTACTCGACGGCGCGGGCGAGGGCGTAGCGGCCCATGCCGATGGCGAACGCGGCCGTCATGATGCGCTCGGGGTTGAGCCCGGCGAACAGTTGCAGCAGGCCCGCGTCCTCTCCCCCACTGCCGAAAGCGTGGGAGGGGCCCCCACCCACGAGGGCGTCTGCGGGGAGCCGTACGTCGTCCAGGGTCAGTTCGAACTGCTTCTCGGCGGCGTTGATCTCCATGTCGATGGGGCGCCGGGAGAAGCCGTCGGCGTCGCGCGGGACGATGAAGAGGCAGGGCTTGAGGCGTCCGGTGCGGGCGTCCTCGGTGCGGCCGACGATCAGGACGGCGTCGGCGCGGTCCACGCCGGAGATGAAGACCTTGCGGCCGGTGAGGAGCCAGTCGGCGCCGTCGCGGCGGGCGGTGGTGGTGATGCGGTGGGAGTTGGAGCCGGCGTCGGGCTCGGTGATGCCGAAGGCCATGGTGCGGCTGCCGTCGGCCAGGCCGGGGAGCCACTCCCGTTTCTGCGCCTCGGTGCCGAAGCGGGCGATGACCGTGCCGCAGATGGCCGGGGAGACGACCAGCATGAGCAGCGGGCAGCCGGCCGCGCCGAGTTCTTCGAGGACGAGGGACAGTTCGGTGATGCCGCCGCCTCCGCCGCCGTACTCCTCCGGGAGGTTGACGCCCAGGTAGCCGAGTCTGCCGGCCTCGGACCAGAGTTCCTCGGGGTGGCGGCCTTCCTGGACGGTCCTGGCGAGGTAGGCGCGGCCGTAGCGGGCGCCCAGGGCGGCGACTGCGGCGCGGAGGGCTTTGTGCTCCTCGGACTCGATCAGGGGGGTCACGGGTTTCCTCCGGGTGCGGGTAGTGGGTGGCCGGACGCGCGGTTCCCCGCGCCCCTGGGGACGTCGTCCTCCACGACCGCCAGGAGGGTGCCGACCTGGACTCGTTGGCCAATGGCCGCGTGCAGGGCCGTCAAGGTGCCCGTCGCCGGGGCGGAGATCCGGTGCTGCATCTTCATCGCCTCCAGCCACAGCAGCGGCTGTCCCGCCTGCACCGCGGACCCCTCCGTCAGGCCGTCCGCCACCCTCGCCACCGTTCCCGGCATGGGGGCGAGGAGGGAGCCGGGGGCGTGGTGCGGGGTGGGGTCGGGGAAGCGGGGGAGGGCCTTGAGGCGGGTGGCGCCGACGTGCACCTCGTCGCCGTAGCGGGCGACTTCGAACCGGCGTCGTACGCCGTCCGCTTCGAGGACGACGAGATCGGCCGTGACGGCGACGACGTGGACGCCCTCGGCCGTGAAGCCGTCGCGGGTGTGGTGGTAGCGGACCTCGTGCTCCTCCCCCGCCATCGCGTACCGCTTGGTCTGCGGCTGGGAGGGGAGGTTGCGCCAGCCGCCGAAGCGGGAGCGGCCGTGGGCGTCCGCGAGGGCGGCGGCGAGGGGGGCGAGCGGGTCGGGTGCGGGTTCGGTGAGTTCGGGCAGGTGGCGGTCGTAGAAGCCGGTGTCCGCGCGGGCGGTGGTGAACTCCTCGTGCCGCAGGGAGCGGACGAGGAGGTCGCGGTTGGTGACGGGGCCGTGGACGGCGGCCCGTTCCAGCGCGCCGGCGAGCCTGCGGACGGCTTCCGCGCGGGTGGGGGCGTGGGCGACGGCCTTGGCGAGCAGGGGGTCGTAGTGGACGCCGATCTCGTCACCGTCGGTGTAGCCGGTGTCGAGGCGGACGCCGTCGGGGACGGCGAGGCGGTGCAGGGTGCCGGTCTGCGGGGCCCAGCCGTTCGCCGGGTCCTCGGCGTAGAGGCGGGCCTCGACGGCGTGGCCGCGCGCGGGCGGGGGCTCGGCGTCCAGGGCGTGGCCCTCGGCGACGCGGAGCTGGAGGGCGACCAGGTCGATGCCGAAGACGGCCTCGGTGACGGGGTGTTCGACCTGGAGGCGGGTGTTCATCTCCAGGAAGTGCGCGGTGTCGCCGGCGACGAGGAACTCGACGGTGCCGGCCCCGACGTAGCCGACGGCGCGGGCGGCGCGTACGGCGGTGTCGTACAGCTCGGCCGTGAGGCGCTCGGAGAGGCCGGGGGCGGGGGCCTCCTCGATGACCTTCTGGTGGCGGCGCTGGAGCGAGCAGTCGCGGGTGCCGAGCGTCCACACGGTGCCGTGCGTGTCGGCGAGGATCTGCACCTCGACGTGGCGGCTGGCCTCGACGTACGGCTCGACGAACACCTCGCCGTCCCCGAAGGCGCTCGCGGCCTCCGCGCGGGCCCCCTCCAGCGCGCCCGCCAGGTCCTCCAGGCGCCGTACGATCCGCATCCCGCGTCCGCCGCCGCCCGCCGCCGCCTTCACCAGCACCGGCAGGTCGGCCTCGGTGACCTCGCCGAGCGGGGCGATGCCCAGCAGTCGCTTGGCACGGGTCTTGGACGCCATCGCCTCGACGGCCTCCGGCGGCGGCCCGATCCAGGTCAGTCCGGCGTCGAGGACCGCGCGGGCGAAGCCGGCGTTCTCGGAGAGGAAGCCGTAGCCGGGGTGCACGGCGTCGGCGCCGGCGGCGACGGCGGCGCGCACGATCAGGTCGTCGCGCAGGTAGGTGTCGGCGGGCGTGTCACCCGGAAGTCGTACGGCGGCGTCGGCCACGCGCGCGTGGAGCGCGTTCTCGTCCGCGTCGGAGTGCACGGCGACCGTGCGGACGCCCAGCTCACGGCAGGTGCGGAAGACCCGGCAGGCGATTTCGCCCCGGTTGGCGACGAGCAGGGAAGTGATCATGTCGGGGGTCCCTCACATCCGGAAGACGCCGAAGCCGCCGCGCACGCCCTCGTAGGGGGCGGTGTGGACGGCGGACAGGCACAGGCCGAGGACGGTGCGGGTGTCGCGCGGGTCGATGACGCCGTCGTCGTACAGCCGGCCGGACAGGAACATGGGCAGCGACTCGGACTCGGTCTGCTGCTCGACCATGGCGCGCAGCCCCGCGTCCGCCTCGTCGTCGTACGGCCGGCCCTTCGCGGCGGCGGACTGGCGGGCCACGATGGACAGCACGCCGGCGAGCTGCTGCGGGCCCATGACGGCGGACTTGGCGCTGGGCCAGGCGAAGAGGAAGCGCGGGTCGTAGGCCCGTCCGCACATGCCGTAGTGCCCGGCGCCGTAGGAGGCGCCCATGAGGACGGACAGGTGCGGGACCTTCGAGTTGCTCACCGCGTTGATCATCATCGCGCCGTGCTTGACGATGCCGCCCTGCTCGTAGCGGCTGCCGACCATGTAGCCGGTGGTGTTGTGCAGGAACAGCAGGGGGATGTCGCGCTGGTTGGCGAGCTGGATGAACTGGGCGGCCTTCTGCGACTCCTCGCTGAACAGCACGCCCTGGGCGTTGGCCAGCACGCCGATCGGGTAGCCGTGGAGCCGGGCCCACCCGGTCGTCAGGCTCGTCCCGTACAGCGGCTTGAACTCGTCGTAGTCGGAGCCGTCGACGATGCGCGCGATGACCTCGCGCGGGTCGAAGGGGGTTTTGAGGTCCTCGGGGACGATGCCGAGGAGTTCCTCGGGGTCGTACTCGGGCGGCTCTACGGGTCCGGCCGGGTCGGGGTGGGCCTTGCGGTGGTTGAGCCGGGCGACGATCCTGCGGGCCTGCCGCAGCGCGTCCCGCTCGTCGAGGGCGAAGTGGTCGGCGAGGCCGGACACGCGCGCGTGCATGTCGGCGCCGCCGAGGGACTCGTCGTCGCTCTCCTCGCCGGTCGCCATCCTGACCAGCGGCGGCCCGCCGAGGAACACCTTCGCGCGCTCCTTGACCATGACGACGTGGTCGGACATGCCGGGGACGTACGCGCCCCCGGCCGTGGAGTTGCCGAAGACGACGGCGACGGTGGGGATGCCGGCCGCCGAGAGCCGGGTGAGGTCGCGGAAGACCGCCCCGCCCGGGATGAAGATCTCCTTCTGGGAGGGCAGGTCGGCGCCGCCGGACTCGACCAGGCTCACGCAGGGCAGCCGGTTGGCGAGGGCGATGTCGTGGGCGCGCAGTGCCTTCTTCAGGCTCCAGGGGTTGCTGGCGCCGCCGCGCACGGTCGGGTCGTTGGCGGTGATCAGGCACTCCACGCCCTCGACGACCCCGATGCCGGTGACGAGGGAGGCGCCGACCGCGTACTCGCTGCCCCAGGCCGCCAGCGGCGACAGCTCCAGGAACGGCGTGTCCGGGTCGACGAGCAGCTCGACGCGCTCCCGTGCGAGCAGCTTGCCGCGCGCGCGGTGGCGTTCGACGTACTTGTCGCCGCCGCCCGCGAGGGCCTTGGCGTGCTCGGCGTCGAGGGCGGCGAGCTTGCCGAGCATGGCGTCGCGGTGGGCCGCGTAGTCGGGGCCGGTGGTGTCCAGGGCGGAGGAGAGGACCGTCACAGCAGGGTCTCCGGGATGTCCAGGTGGCGGGAGCGCAGCCATTCGCCGAGGGCCTTGGCCTGCGGGTCGAAGCGGGCCTGCGCGGCGGCGCCCTCGCCGAGGAGGCCCTCGACGGTGAAGTTGAGGGCACGCAGGTGCGGCAGGACGTGGCGGGTGACGGGCAGGGCGGCGGCCTCGGGGATCAGCTGCCGGAACCGGTCGACCGTCAGCTCGTGGGCGAGCCAGCGCCAGGCGTCGTCGCCGGGCGTCCAGACGCCGACGTTGGCGTCGCCGCCCTTGTCGCCGCTGCGGGCGCCGGCGACGAGCCCGAGGGGCGCACGGCGGGTGGGGCCGGGCGGCAGGGGCTCGGGCAGCGGCGGCTGCGGGACCTCCTCCAGCGGCCGGGTGTGCGCGGGCGGCGGCACGGGGAGGCGGCGGCCGTCGTGCAGGACGGCGACGTGCCCGACGGCCGTCTGCGGGACGGAGCGCGCCTCGAAGACGCCGTACGGCGTCCCTTTGCCGGGCGGTGCGAGCAGGTGGAAGCCGGGGTAGCTCGCCAGCGCCAGTTCGACGGCGGCCCCGCTGAGGGCGCGGCCGACCTTGTCGGGGTCGGGGTCGCGGACGACGAGCCGGAGCAGGGCGCCGGCGGTCTCCTCGGTGGCGGCGTCGGCGTGGTCGGTGCGGGCGAGGTCCCAGCGCACGTCGGCGGGCGGCGACTTGGCGAGGGCGTCGGTCATCTGTCCCTTCACGAGCGCCGCCTTGGCCTCGATGTCGAGCCCGGTGAGCACGAAGACGACCTCGTTGCGGAAGCCGCCGAGGCGGTTGACGCCGACCTTGAGGCCGGGCGGCGGGGCCTCGCCGCGCACTCCCTCGACGCGCACCCGGTCGGGGCCCTCCTGGACGAGCCGCACGGTGTCGAGGCGGGCGGTGACGTCGGGCCCGGCGTACCGGGCGCCGCCGGTCTCGTAGAGGAGCTGCGCGGTGACCGTGCCGGTGTCGACGAAGCCGCCCGCGCCGGGGTGCTTGGTGATGACCGAGGTGCCGTCCTCGTGGATCTCGGCGAGCGGGAAGCCGGGGCGGCGGACGTCCCGGCCCGGGAAGAAGGAATAGTTGCCGCCGGTGGCCTGCGGCCCGCACTCCAGGACGTGCCCGGCGACGACGGCCCCCGCGAGCCGGTCGTGGTCGTCGGGTCCCCAGCCGAAGTGGGCGGCGGCGGGTCCGGTGACCAGGGCGGCGTCGGTGACCCGCCCGGTGACGACGAGGTCGGCGCCCTCGCGCAGGCAGGCGGCGATGCCGAAGCCGCCGAGGTAGGCGTGGGCGGCGAGGGCGCCGGGGTGGGCGGCGGTGAGGTCGTCGCCCTCGACGTGGGCGACCCGGACGGGCAGGCCGAGCCGGTCGGCCAAGTCCCGGATCTCCGCGGCGAGTCCGGCGGGGTTGAGCCCTCCGGCGTTGGTGACGATCCGCACGCCCTTCTCGTGGGCGAGGCCGAGGCATTCCTCCAACTGCCGCAGGAACGTGCGCGCGTATCCGGCGTCCGGGTCCTTCATCCGGTCCCGGCCGAGGATGAGCATGGTCAGCTCGGCGAGGTAGTCGCCGGTGAGGACGTCGAGTTCACCGCCGGTGAGCATCTCGCGCAGGGCGTCGAAGCGGTCGCCGTAGAACCCGGAGGCGTTGCCGATGCGGAGGGTCATCGCCCGTCCCCCTTGGGCGGGCGTCCGCTGCCGGGCGGGCCGGCGAAGGCCTGGGCGATGTCGAGCCAGTGGTCGGCGTCGGGGCCGTGGGCGGTGAGGGCGAGGTCGGCGCGGTGGGCGCGGCGGGTGACGAGGAGGCAGAAGTCGAGGGCGGGGCCGGTGACGCGCTGGGCGGCGTCCTCGGGGCCGTAGGTCCACGACTGCCCGCTCGGTGCCACCAGTTCGACGCGGAACTCCTCGCCGGGTGGCGTGAGCCCGTGCACCCCGAAGGCGTGGTTGCGGGCACGGACGCCGATCCGGGCGACGTGCCTGAGCCGGTCCGTGGGGGCGCGGGTCACACCGAGCGCGTCGGCGACGTCCAGGCCGTGGGCCCAGGTCTCCATCAGTCGGCCGGTGGCCATGGAGGCGACGGCCATGGGCGGCCCGAACCAGGGGAACCGTGCCCCGTCGGGCGCGGCCCGCAATGCCGCGTCGAGCGCGGTACGGCCCTCCCGCCAGCGCCGGAGCAGTTCGGCGGGCGGCAGTCGGGCCCCCTCCTCGGCCCCGTCGTCCACGAACCCGCCGGGCGAGGCGAACGCCTTCTCCCCGATCTCCCGGAACCCGTCCGCGTCGGTGACGGCGAGCAGGGCGGCGTGGTCGGTCCAGGCGAGGTGGGCGATCTGGTGGGCGACGGTCCAGCCGGGGGCGGGGGTGGGGAGCGCCCAGCGCTCCGGTTCCAGCTCGGCGACGAGCTGATCGAGGTCTTGGCTTTCGGCACGCAGGTCGTCGAGAACGGGCGTCGGGTCGGCCATGGGGGCGAGCATGGCAGGGGGGTCAGAAACAATCAAGCGTGCTTGCTTACTTTGTCCGCGGCTTCTTAACGTGGCTGATTCACTACCGTGAGTGAGAGGAGGTGGTGACATGCCCATTCGTCAACTGGACCCCAGCGCGTCGCCGTTGGACTACTACGGATACGAGTTGCGGCGTCGGCGGGAGGCCGCGAGGCTCACGCTGGCGCAGTTGGGGGCGATCCTGTTCTGCACGGGGTCCCTGGTCGGCCAGATCGAGACGGCGGCGAAGGTGCCGACGCGGGAGTTCTCGGAGCGGGTGGACGCGGCACTGGGGACGGACGGGATGTTCTCCCGACTGGTGGGGCTGGTGCTGCGGAGCCAGTTGCCGAGTTGGTTCCAGCCGTATGCGGAGATGGAGGCGAAGGCGGCGTACATCTCGACGTATCAGTGCCAGCTGGTCTACGGACTCCTCCAGACGGAGGCGTACGCGAGAGCCGTACTCGGTGTCGAGCAGTCGGAGCGACGACTCGACGAGATGGTTGCAGCACGGATGGATCGACAGCGCATCCTGGAGCGGGAGCAGCCGCCGGTGCTGTGGGTGGTGCTGGACGAGGCGGTGCTCCACCGCCAGATCGGCAGCCGGGCGGTCATGCGGGAGCAACTGTCGCATCTGCTGGACCTGTTCGGACAGCAGTGGCTGGACATCCAGGTGTTGCCGTTCTCGGTGGGCGAGCACGCCGGAATGATGGGCTCGTTCAATCTCCTCCGGTTCGACAGCAACCCCGACCTGCACTACAGCGAGAGCTACGACCAAGGGCACATGACGGCCAATCCGGAAGTGATCAAAGAACGTTCCGTCGGCTACGCTCGATTGCAGGCTGCGGCCCTTTCCCCCAAGGAGTCGGCCGCTTTGATCGCCCGCGTGATGGAGGATCGGTATGGGAACGAACCTGGACCTGACGGGCGCGACGTGGCGTAGGTCGTCGTACAGCGGCGACACCGGCGGGCAGTGCGTCGAGTGCGCCCCCCTCGGCACCGCCACTTGGCGAAAGTCCTCCTACAGCGGCAGCAACGGCGGCGATTGCGTCGAGGTCGCCGACCTCGCCCCCCACATAGCCGTCCGCGACTCGAAGGCCCCCGCGGCCGGGGCCCTCACCGTGACCCCGGTCGCCTTCTCGGCGTTCGTGGCGGCAGCCGCCGAGGGCCGCTTGGGCTGAACGTCCGACCCTCGCCTCCGAGGCGTATACGAGACGTATACTCACTCCATGAGCGACGTCATGATCCGCGTTCCCGCCGAAGTCCGTGACCAGCTGGCGGCCGTGGCCGAGTCCAGGGGCACCAGCCTGCGAGCGCTCATGCAGGACATTGCGGCTCAGACGCTGACGCGGGAGCAGTTGGAGGCCCGGGCGGAGCGGACCCGTGCCCTGCTCGCCGAGCGGTTCGGGCACTACGTGACCGACGAGGAGTCCGCCGAGATGCGGCGGAAGATGCGCGCCGCCACGGCCGCCCACCGGGCCACCCCCGCGGGGGGCCTCGCGGACGGCGAGGCCTCCGGGTGAACCCGATCGAACACTATGTCCTGGACACCCCGACGCTGCTCGCCCTGGGCGGCAACAAGCAGGTGTCGGGACTCGTGCACGCGGCGGCGGGCAGCGACGACGTCCGTCTCTGGGTGCCCGTCCTGAGCATGATCGAGGCGGAACGCGTGCGTTCCGGACTGGTCGAGCACATCGGCGTACTCGTGGACGTGCTGCGCGTCGTCGACGACGACTACGCCATGGCCGTCACGGTCGCCGCCCTGCGCGACGGGGAGGTGCCCTTCGGGGTCGCGGCGGCCGTGCACGTCGCCCGGCCGAGCGTGATGTTCCCCGAGGGCGCGCTGGTGGCGACCGTGGAACCGGCGGCGTACGCCGGGCTCGGGGTGGGGGTGCTGGACCTCAACCGCTGATCGCCGCCGGCCCCTTCACCGGCCCCCGCCGCGTCTGCGTCCGCACCGCGCCCATGCTCGCCGCGATGACCAGGGCGATCGCCGCCGCCTCCGTCGTCGTGAGGGCCTGGTCGAGGATGAAGAAGCCGGCCGTCGCGGCTAGGGCGGGCTCCAGGCTCATGAGGATCGCGAACGTCGAGGCGGGCAGGCGGCGCAGGGCGAGGAGTTCGAGGGTGTAGGGCAGGACCGAGGAGAGCACGGCGACCGCCGCCCCGAGGGCCAGTGTCGTCGGGTTCAGGAGCTTCGTACCGGACTCGGCGATCCCCAGCGGGAGGGCCGCCAGCGCGGCGACCACCATCGCGAGCGCCAGCCCGTCGGCCTGCGGGAAACGGCGGCCGGTGCGGGCGCTGAAGACGATGTACGCCGCCCACATCGCCCCCGCCCCCAGCGCGAAGGCGGCCCCGACCGGGTCGAGGCTGTCGAAGCCTCCGCCGCTGAGCAGGAACACGCCGGCGAGGGCCAGCCCGGCCCACACCAGGTTGACGAGCCGGCGGGAGGCCACCACGGACAGCGCGAGCGGGCCCAGCACCTCCAGGGTGACGGCCGCGCCCAGCGGAATGCGGTCGACGGACTGGTAGAAGAGGGCGTTCATCGCGCCCGTGGTCAGGCCGAAGACGAGAACCGTCCCCCAGTCGGCCCGGGAGTACCCGCGCAGCCGCGGCCGGCACACCACCAGCAGCACGACCGCCGCGACCACCAGCCGCAGCGTCACAATGCCCAGCGCCCCGGCCCGCGGCATCAGGCTCACCGCGAGCGCCCCGCCGAACTGCACGGAGACCGCGCCGGCGAAGACCAGGCCCACCGGTCCCAGGGCGCCCCGCCCGCCCGGCGGCGTGACGTCCTGTGCCCGGCCCGTCGCGGGGGTGGCTGCGCTGGGCGTGGTCACGGGGGTCTCCAGGGGCTGGGCGGGCACTGCTCCCGACCAGAGTAATGAACCGCGTCAGGAGCGTGAAGTGGATATGGACCTGTACGACGGGCGGCCTCACCGACGATCGTCCAGCGCCTCCGCCAGCACCTCCGCCACATGTCTCCCCCGCACCCCCGCCAGCTGCTCCAGCTGGGTCCGGCACGAGAAGCCGTCCGCCAGGATCGCCGCGCCCTCCGGCGCCGCCGCCACCGCCGGGAGCAGTTGCTCCCCGGCGCAGGCCGCCGACACCTCGTAGTGGCCGCGGGTGAAGCCGAAGTCGCCCGCCAGGCCGCAGCAGCCGCCCGACAGGGCGCCGGTCAGGCCCGCCGCCGCGCGCAGCCGGGCGTCGGGGCCGTCGCCCAGCACCGCGTGCTGGTGGCAGTGGGTCTGGCCGGCCACCGGACGGTCGAGGCGGGGCGGCGTCCAGTCCGGCGCCAGCCGCTCCAGCGCCTCCGCGAAGGTCAGGACGCTCTGCGCGAGGCGCGCCGCGCGCGGGTCGTCGGGCAGCAGTTCGGGCAGGTCCGCGCGCAGGGCCGCCGCGCAGCTCGGCTCCAGCACGACCACCGGCACGCCGGCCTCCAGCACCGGCTCCATCAGGTCCAGCGTCCGCCGCAGGACCGACCGGGCCCGGTCCAGCTGGCCCGTCGAGACGTACGTCAGCCCGCAGCACACGCGCGACCGGCGCACCACCGCCCGCAGGGGCAGCCGCCGGGAGCGCCCGTCGGCCACCGGCGCGCCGGTCCGCGTCGGCGGCAGCGCGACCCACAGCCCCGCCGCCTCCAGCACCCGCACCGCCGCCCGCCCGACGGAGGGCGAGAGGTGCTCGGTGAAGGTGTCCGGCCACAGCACCACCAGCCGCCCGTCCGCCCGGACCGGCGTCCGCCGCGTCCACCACCGGGTGAACGGCACCCGCGCCACCCGCGGGATCGCGCGCTCCGGCGCGATCCCCCCCACCCGCTTCACCACCCACGCCACCGGCCGCACCGACGCCAGGCCGTTCACCACCGCCCCCGCCCGCACGCCCGCCACCAGCCCCAGCCACCTCGGCAGCCACCCCATCGCATAGTGGGCCGCCGGCCGCCGCCGGCCCGCGTAGTGGTGGTGCAGGAACTCCGCCTTGTAGGTGGCCATGTCCACCCCCACCGGGCAGTCCGACCGGCACCCCTTGCAGGACAGGCACAGATCCAGCGCGTCGCGCACCTCCGCCGACCGCCAGCCGTCCGTGACCACCTCGCCCGCGAGCATCTCGTGCAGCAGCCGGGCGCGTCCGCGCGTGGAGTGCGCCTCCTCGCCGGTCGCGCGGTACGACGGGCACATCACGGCGGGCCCGGACGCCGTCGTCGTACGGCACTTGGCGACGCCCACGCAGCGGCGCACCGCCGCCGCGAAGTCGCCGCCGTCGTCCGGGTAGCCGAAGGCGACGGGGACCGGTTCACGGGGCAGCGGGGCGAAGCGGAGGTTGTCGTCGAGGCGGTGGGGGCGGACCAGCATGCCCGGGTTGAGGAGGTCGTGCGGGTCCCAGAGGGCCTTGGCGCGCTCGAACAGCGCGACCGTCTCCGCGCCGTACATCCGCGGCAGCAGCTCCGCGCGCGCCTGCCCGTCGCCGTGCTCGCCGGACAGCGAGCCGCCGTGCGCGACCACCAGTTCGGCCAGTTCCTCGGAGAAGCGGCGGAAGCGCGCCACCCCCGCCGCCGACAGCAGGTCGAAGTCGATGCGGACGTGGATGCAGCCGTCCCCGAAGTGCCCGTACGGCGTCCCGCGCAGGCCGTGCGCGGTCAGCAGTGCCCGGAACTCCCGCAGGTACGCGCCGAGCCGGGCGGGCGGCACCGCGCAGTCCTCCCAGCCGGGCCACGCCTCCGAGCCGTCCGGCATGCGGGTGGCCGTACCCGCGGCGTCCTCACGGACGCGCCACAGGGCGCGCTGCCCGGCCGGGTCGGTGACCACGAGCGCGTCCACGACGTCGGCCGCCCGCCGGATCTCCTCCGCACGCGCGCGTGCCTGCGCCTGCGTGTCCCCGCCCGTCTCCACGAACAGCCAGGCCGCGCCGCGCGGGAGGTCGGCGGCAGCGGGGACCAGGTCCGCCGCCATGCCCTCGACCGTCAGCGGCCCGTGCGGCAGCAGGCCCGCCGCCGCTTCCGCCGCCCCGCTCTCGTCCGCGTACCCGAGCACGGCCAGCGCCCGCGCGCGGGGCGCCTCCACCAGCCGCACGACCGCCTCCGTCACCACCCCCAGCGTGCCCTCCGAGCCGCAGAAGGACCGGGCGACGTCCGCGCCCCGCTCGGGCAGCAGCGCGTCCAGCGCGTAGCCGGAGATACGGCGGGGCAGCTCCGGGAAGCCGGTGCGCAGCCGCGCCAACTCCCCCTCCACCAGCCGCCGCAGCCCTTCCGGAGCGCCCTGCCAGTCCCGCCCCGGGCGCAGCGACCGCCCGTCCGAGGTCAGCACCGACAGCTCGCGGACGTTGTCGGCCGTCGTCCCCCAGGCCACCGAGTGGGAGCCGCAGGAGTTGTTGCCGATCATTCCGCCGAGGGTGCAGCGGCTGTGGGTGGAGGGGTCGGGGCCGAAGCGCAGCCCGTGCGGGGCGGCGGCCTCCTGGAGGCGGTCCAGGACGAGGCCGGGCTGGACGACGGCCGTGCGCGCGCCGGCGTCCAGGGACAGCAGCCGGTTCATGTGCCGGGTGAAGTCCAGCACCACGCCCGTGCCGGTGGCCTGCCCGGCGATCGAGGTTCCCCCGCCGCGCGCCACCACCGGCACGCCGTGCTCCCGGCACACCTCCAGCGCCGCCGCCACGTCGTCGGCGTCGCGGGGCGCTACCACGCCCAGCGGGACGCGCCGGTAGTTGGAGGCGTCCATGGTGACCAACGCCCGCGCGGTGACGCCGAAGTCGACGTCGCCCCGCACGGCCCGGCGCAGCGCCGCTTCCGTATCGCTCATACGTTCAAGCTCCCACCCTGTGCCACCGCGCACCACGCGCGGGCGGCGGCTTGCGCCGAAGATCCCGTCGTCTCATCGAACGGACACGTTTCCGTCCGGTTTCGCCAAGAGATACCCTCCGGATCGTGGCTGAGATCCAGATTCCTTCTGACATCAAGCCCGCGGACGGTCGTTTCGGCGCGGGTCCCTCCAAGGTGCGGACGGAGGCGCTGGACGCGCTCGCCGCGACCGGTACGTCCCTCCTCGGCACCTCCCACCGGCAGGCTCCGGTGAAGAACCTGGTCGGCAAGGTGCGCGAGGGCATCAGCGAGCTGTTCCAGCTCCCCGACGGCTACGAGGTGATCCTCGGCAACGGCGGCTCCACGGCGTTCTGGGACATCGCGACGCACGGCCTGATCGAGAACAAGTCGCAGCACCTCAGCTTCGGCGAGTTCTCCTCCAAGTTCGCCAAGGCGGCCAAGCTGGCCCCCTGGCTGGCCGAGCCCACGATCGTCGCCGCCGACCCGGGCACCCATCCGCAGGCGGCTGCCGAGGCGGGCGTGGACGTGTACGCGTTCACGCACAACGAGACCTCGACCGGCGTCGCCATGCCCATCGAGCGGGTGGCCGGCGCGGACGAGGGCGCCCTCGTCCTGGTCGACGCCACCTCCGGCGCGGGCGGCCTGCCGGTGGACGTCGCCGAGACGGACGTCTACTACTTCGCGCCCCAGAAGTCCTTCGCCTCCGACGGCGGCCTGTGGATCGGCGTCTTCTCCCCGGCCGCGATCGAGCGCGCCGAGCGGATCCACGCGTCCGGCCGCCACATCCCGGAGTTCTTCTCGCTGCCGACGGCGATCGACAACTCCCGCAAGAACCAGACCTACAACACCCCGGCGCTGGCCACCCTCTTCCTGCTGAACCAGCAGCTGGAGTGGCTCAACGGCCAGGGCGGCCTGGACTGGGCGGTCCGCCGCACGGCCACCTCCGCGCGCACGCTCTACGGCTGGGCCGAGGACGTCAAGTACGCCAACCCGTTCGTCGCCGACCCGGCCAAGCGCTCCCAGGTCATCGGCACCATCGACTTCACCGACGAGGTGGACGCGGCGGCCGTCGCCAAGGTCCTGCGCGCCAACGGCATCGTGGACACCGAGCCGTACCGCAAGCTCGGCCGCAACCAGCTGCGCGTGGCGATGTTCCCGGCGATCGACCCGGCGGACGTCGAGGCGCTGACGAAGTGCGTCGACCATGTGATCGAGAAGCTGTAGCGGTCGCAGGAGCCGCGCACGGCACGCACGGCAGGGAAGGGCGCCCGACGGGAATCGGGCGCCCTTCGTCGTCTCCCACGGGGCTGGGCGGTCCCCGGCCCCGACGGGCTACCGCCCCCGCTCTGCCGGGACGGTACTCAACGGCTCAGCCGCTGGAACCGGCGCACCGCCAGCGGCAGGAAGACCGCCGTCAGGACGACCGGCCACACCCCCGCCATCAGCAGCGCGTGCTGTTCCACCCAGGAGTCCCCGCCGCCCACCGGCGTCCCGAACAGCTCCCGTGCGGCGGCGGCCGTGGAGGAGATCGGGTTCCAGGCGGCCACCCAGCCCAGCCAGTCGGGCATGAGCTGCGGGGCGACGAAGATGCTGGAGATCATCGTCAGCGGGAAGGCCACCGCGAACAGCCCACCCGCCGCCTCGGGGTTGGGCACGAGCAGCCCGAGCCACACGCCGACCCAGATCAGCGCGAACCGCAGCCACAGCAGCAGCCCGAAGGCGGCCAGGAAGCCCCAGCCCCCGTCCGGGCGCCACCCCATGGCCAGCGCGGTGAGCATCATGATGGCCAACTCGGCGCAGGCCACGATGAGATCGGTCAGTCCGCGCCCGGCGACCACCGCGGACGACGCCATCGGCATCGACCGGAACCGGTCGATGACCCCCTTGGTGGCGTCGTAGACGACGACCGTGGCGGTGTTGATGAAGCCGAACGCCATCGTCATCACGAACATGCCCGGCATCAGGAAGTCCTGGTAGTCCCCGCCGCCGGGAACCTGCATGGCGCTGCCGAAGACATAGCCGTACAGCAGGACGGAGAGGATCGGGAAGCCCAGCTGCCAGGCGATGTTGACGGGCTGGCGGCGGTAGTGGGTCAGGCCGCGGCGGACGATGTTCCAGGAATCGGCGAGCAGCCAGTAGGCACGGCCGCGGCCGTCCGAGACGTTCAGATCGACGGCGCTCACGCGGCGGCCCCCTGCTCTTCCTTGTCGGTGCGGTGTCCGGTCAGGCGCAGGAACACGTCGTCCAGGCTCGGTCTGCGCAGTCCGATGTCCTCGACCCGCACGCCCTCGTCCTGGAGGGTGCGGGCGACGTCGGTGAGCGCGGCCACCCGGTCGGTGACCGGGGCGTGCACCCTCAACTCCGTCTCGTCGGCCTCGGGTTCGCCGTCCGACACCCGGGCGACGGCCTTCACCACCCGCGGGATGTCCGCGCGCTCGGCGACGACGACCTCGACGCGGTCGCCTCCGACGCGGTCCTTCAGGCCGTCCGGGGTGTCGTCCGCGATGGCCCGGCCCTGGTCGATGACGGTGATCCGGGAGGCCAGCCGGTCCGCCTCCTCCAGGTACTGCGTGGTCAGCAGCACGGTCGTGCCGCCGGCCACCAACGCCCGCACCGTGTCCCAGACTTCACCGCGGCTGCGCGGGTCGAGGCCCGTCGTCGGCTCGTCCAGGAACAGCACGGCCGGGGCGAGGATCATCGACGCGGCGAGGTCGAGGCGGCGCCGCATGCCGCCGCTGTAGCCGCCGACGCCCTTGTCCGCGGCGTCGGCGAGGTCGAACCGGTCCAGCAGCTCGGCGGCGCGCAGTTTGGCGCGTTTGCCGCCCAGGTGGAACAGCCGGCCGAACATCTCCAGGTTCTGCCGCCCGGTGAGCACCTCGTCCACCGCCGCGTACTGCCCGGTCAGCCCGATCCGGGCGCGGACCTCGCGCGGCCGGCGGGCCACGTCCAGCCCGGCCACCGTGGCCCGTCCGCCGTCCAGCCGGACCAGCGTCGACAGGATGCGCACGGCCGTGGTCTTGCCGGCGCCGTTCGGGCCGAGCAGCCCGTGCACCGTGCCCTCGCGGACGGCCAGGTCGAAGCCGTCGAGGGCGCGTTTGTCGCCGTACCGCTTCTGCAGGCCCTCGGCGCGCACGGCGAATCCGTCGGTCATGGGTTCCCCCTTCCGATAACTGAGTACACCGTACCCGATTGCGCGTACGCCGTACTCGGTTTTTTGCGGCGGACCTAAACTGCACCCATGACGAGCGGCGGCAAGGGCGGTACCGGCGGAACGGGCGGTACGGAGAGCAGCGGCAGCGGCGACATCGGCCGCACCCTGGAACTGCTGTGGGACCTCGGCAGGCGCCCCAGCCGCGGCCCCCGGCCGGGGCTGACGCTGGAGCGGATCGTGGAGACCGCCGTCGAGATCGCCGACCGGGAGGGCCTGGCGGCGGTCTCCATGCGCCGGATCGCCACGGAGCTGGGCACGGGCGCGATGACCCTCTACCGGTACGTCCCCGGCAAGGCCGAACTGCTCGACCTGATGCTGGACCGCGTCCAGCGGCCCTCGCAGGACCCCGAGGCCCTCGGCGACGGCGGCTGGCGGGCCGCGCTGGAGGCCCTCGGCCGCGCCACGCTCGCCCTCTACCGCCGCCACCCGTGGCTGCTCCAGGTCAACCAGTCCCGGCCGGTCCTCGGCCCCAGCGCCATCGAGGGCACGGAGAAGGTGCTCTCCCGGATCCGCCCGATGGGCCTGAGCGACGCGGAGCTGGTCTCGGCGATCCTCGTCGTCGACAACTACGTCGTCGGCGCCGCGCGCACCCGGCTCTACCAGGAGGAGGCCGAGCGCAGCAGCGGCCTGACGGACGCCGAGTTCTGGCAGGCGCAGGTGCCGGTGCTGGAGAAGGTCATGGCGAGCGGCCGCTACCCGGTGATGGCCTCCCTGTCGGCGGAGGCCTGGGGTCCTGACTTCGACCACTTCGAGTTCGGCCTCCAGCGGATCCTGGACGGCCTGGAGGCCCTGGTCGCCCGCCGCGCGGCGGGGCCCGGCACCCCCGGGTGACCCCCTCAGCGCCGGCGGCGCAGGCGCAGCAGCCCGATGACGGCGGCGACCAGGCCGGCGACGCCGAGCGCGGCGGGGCCTGGCCGGAACCCGTCGTCGTCCCCGCCCGCGGCCCCGGACCCGTTCCCGGAGGACGAACCCGCCCCCCGTCCGGAGCCCGCGTCCCCGCCGCCGCCCGGCACGTCCTCCGGCTCGACCGCGCTGCCCAGCCCCTCGCTGCCGTACATCAGCTTCGTCCCGTCGGCGGAGTACGTCACCGACTCCCCCTGCCCCTGGAACGGCACGCTGAGCCGGCCGATGCGCTCGATCCGGCCGTCGTTCCAGTCGTAGGCGATGCCGCCGAAGTAGCCCCGCACGGCGAGCTGCTCGCCGTTGGGGGAGAGGGCCGCGTCGGTGGCCCACAGGTCGACGGGCGCGACGGGCTCGAAGACGTTGGCGCCCGACGGGGACAGCTCGGCCGGCCCGGCGTACAGGTGCCCGCCGTTCTCCTGCTTGTCGATGATGTAGACGCGCCCGGTCTTCGGGTGCACGACCAGGGACTCGGCGTCGCGGGCGCCGTCGGAGTACCGGACCACGTACTGCGTGGCCCGCACGCTCTGGTCCCTCAGCCGCTTCGGCTCGGGGAGCCGGTACACCCAGACGTGGTCCCAGGTGCCGCCGAGGTTGTCGCCTATGTCGCCGACGTAGAGCTGGTCGTCGGGGCCGAGGGCGATGGCCTCGACGTCCCTGGGGGCGCCGACGCCGGTCATGGTGACCGTGGCGACGGTCTCGCCGGTGCGGCTGTCCACGGCGTAGAGGTAGGCCCCCTCGTCCTGGTCGTTGTGGGTCCAGTAGACGCCGGGGTGCTGCCGCGAGGCCGCGAGGCCGCTGGACTCGGTGATGCGCGGGTCCTCGATGGTGAACGCCTCGTTCCCGTCCTCGGCGAAGGCGGGCGGAGCGGCGAGGGCGGCGCCCGTCAGCAGGGCCGCGGCGAGGAACACGAAGGATCGGCGCATGTTCCCAAGCCTGCCACCCCGCCCGGCCGTTCACGGAGGGTGGCGGGCCTCACATCCCGTCCGCCGCGGCGATCGTTCATCATGAGCGGATGCTCAGGTTCATGCCCGTAGGCGACTCCATGACCATCGGCAGCGCGGGCGAACACACCTGGCGTCACCGCCTGTGGCAGCACCTGTGCGCCACCTACGGCGGCCCGTTCCGGATCGTGGGCCCGCGCGAGACGCTGTACGACAAGGCGGCCGAGGCCCCGACGTCGTACGCCTACGCCGACCCCGACTTCCCGCGCGGCCACCTCGCCGGCTGGGGCGAGGGATGGCTGCACATGGCCCCGCTGATCGGCGACGCGGTCCGCACGACCCGCGCGGACGTGCTGCTGGTCTCCCTGGGCCTGATCGACCTGGGCTTCTACACCAACGCCGAACAGACCGCCGACAACGTCCGCGCGTTCGTCACGGCGGCCCGTGAGGCGCGGCCCGCGGTGCGGATGGCGGTCCTCCCGGTGATCCCCAACGTCCGCGCGGCCTCGGACGACCACTTCGCCGCCGAGGTGGCCCGCTTCAACGACCTCCTGGCCAAGACCCTGACCGACCTGGACGCCCCCCGCTCCCCGCTGGTCCTCACCCCGGTCCCGCACGCCTGGGACATCCACACGGACACGTACGACGGCACCCACCCCAACGAGAACGGCGAGCACAAGATCGCGGCGACGTTCGCGGAGGTGCTGTACGAGGAGTGGGGGATGGGGGCGCGGTACGGGGCCTGACGCTCTCACCCACCCCAAGGACGGCGAGTACCTCAGCGAACTGTCGGTCTCCTACGGCGCGGACCTCGGCCTCACCGGCACACCGGTCGGCCTCGTCCTCAAGACGGACGACTTCCCCCGTGGCTGAATACCCTTGCGTGGAGCGCACTCCAAGTCGTTGGCTTGTGGACCATGAAGTACACGCAGCTCGGACGCACCGGACTCAAGGTCAGCCGACTCGTCCTCGGCACGATGAACTTCGGTCCCCAGACCGACGAGGCCGACAGCCACGGCATCATGGACGCGGCGCTCGACGCCGGGATCAACTTCTTCGACACGGCCAATGTGTACGGCTGGGGTGAGAACAAGGGCCGCACCGAGGAGATCATCGGAAGCTGGTTCGCCAAGGGCGGCGAGCGGCGCGACAAGGTCGTCCTCGCCACGAAGGTGTACGGGAACATGGGTCCCGACGGGGAGGCGTGGCCCAACCACGACAAGCTCTCCGCGCTGAACATCCGCCGGGCCGTCGACGCCAGCCTCAAGCGGCTGGGGACCGACTACATCGACCTCTACCAGTTCCACCACATCGACCGGAACACGCCGTTCGACGAGATCTGGCAGGCGATCGACGTCCTCGTCCAGCAGGGGAAGATCCTCTACGTCGGCTCCTCCAACTTCCCCGGCTACAAGATCGCCCAGGCCAACGAGGTCGCCGCCCGCAGGGGCGGGACGATCGGGCTGGTCAGCGAGCAGTGCCTCTACAACCTCGTCGAGCGGCGCGCCGAGATGGAGGTCATCCCGGCCTCGCAGGACTACGGCCTCGGTGTCATCCCCTGGTCGCCGCTGCACGGCGGACTGCTCGGCGGCGTCCTCAAGAAGGAGGCCCAGGGCGGCCGCCGCGCCTCCGGCCGGGCCGCCGACTCGCTCGCCGACCCGGCGCTGCGCGCGAAGATCGAGGCGTACGAGAACCTGTTGGAGAAGCACGGTCTGGAGCCCGGCGAGGCCGCGCTGGCCTGGCTGCTCACCCGGCCCGGCGTGACCGGCCCGATCGTCGGTCCGCGCACCGCCGAGCAGCTCGAGTCGGCGCTGCGGGCCGTCGAGCTGGAGCTGTCGCAGGACGTGCTGGCGGGACTGGACGAAATCTTCCCGGGCCCGGGGCCGTCCCCGGAGGCCTTCGCCTGGTAGGAGCGCACCGCAGGCGGGCGGCGGCCCACTGGCCTACTGCCCCAGGGCCGCCGCCACCGCCACCACAACGAACATCAGTACGAGCGCACCGGCCATGATCCGGTTTCTGGTCTTCGGGTCCACGCGTCGAGCCTAACCGGCCCCGCCCAGCGGCCAGCGGGCGACCGCCTCGTAGCGGGGCTGCTCGCCCGGGACGCCGGAGCGGGGCAGGTTGCTGCGCACCAGGGCCAGGTCCGCCACGGTCCAGGTGCTGCCCGCGAAGGCGCTCAGCGCGTCGACGTACGGCCGCACGTCCACGGCGTCCCGGCAGCGGGCCACCGTGAGGTGGGCCTTGTAACGCCGGTGCTCCCCCATCGGCACGCCCGCCTTCCGCGCCGCCGCCTCCGCGCGGTCCGCCAGCAGGCGCAGGGCGTCCAGATCCCCCGCCGCGCCCGCCCACAACGCCCGCCCGTGCCCGAACTGGCCCCCGCCGCTCACCGCCAGCGAGAACGGTGCGGTCCGGTGCGCGGCCCGCTCCAGCCGGGCCGCCAGCCCGGGGACGAGACCGTCGGCCACCTCGCCGTAGAACGCCAGCGTGAAGTGCCACCCGGGCCGCCCGGTCCACCGCAACGCGTCCGCCCCCGGCAGCCGCCGCAACGCGTCGACCTCGACGGCCAGCTCACGGACGACCTGTTCGGGGGGCAGCACGGCGGCGAAGAGTCTCATGGGGACAGTGTCCCCGGGGCGCGGACGCCCGTACGTGACCTTGTGACATGCGTATCGTTGGACTGCGCGGCCGCACTCGTGACAGGAGCGGCCGGGCAGGAGCGCCACGATGACCGTCCTCGACGACAGGATCGAGATGGCCGAGAGCAGCGCCGAACTTATGCTCGACACCATGTTCGAGTGGCTCGAGAAGATGCCCATCCCCGAGGGTTACAAGACCGAGATCGTCGGGGGTCACATCTTCATGGCACCGCAGCGGGACAACCACTGGGACATCATCGCGGCGCTCTACGACCAGTTGCGGACCAGGTATCCCCGCCGACGCCTCAAGTCCGACGTCCGCATCGACTACCCCGGCCATCTCAACGGCTTCGCCTCGGACCTGGTCGCTCTGTCGGAGGACGCGCGCAAGGACGACAAGGGCCGCTGGCGCTGCGACGACGTCGAGTTCGTCGCCGACGTGATCTCCAGGCAGACCGCCGCCAACGACTACGGCCCCAAGAAGGCCGCCTACGCCACCGCCGGAGTGCCGGTGTACCTGATCGTCGACCCGTACACCGGCACCTGGCAGCTCCACACCCTCCCGAAGGACGGCGAGTACCACGCGTCGCTCAGCTTCGGCTTCGGCGAGGAGATCGACCTGAGCGGCACGGCGGTCGGTCTCGTCCTCAAGACGGACGAGTTCCCCCGCGACTGACCCCCGTACGTCCTGCTACGCCGCCGTCGCCAGTTCCTCGCGGCGCTCGCGCGGTACGAGGCTGACCCTGGGGTGTCCGTGGTGCCAGCCGACCGCCAGGCGCAGGCCGCCGACGCGGGCCAGGACCAGGCCGATGACCGCGGCGGCCAGGGCGGCGACCGCGCCTCCCGCGGCGAGGCCGACCCGGGCGCCGTAGGCGTCGGTGATCCAGCCGACGATCGGGGCGCCGACCGGCGAGCCGCCGAGGAACACCATCATGTACAGGGCCATCACGCGCCCGCGCATGGCGGGGTCGGTGGACATCTGGATGTTGGTGTTGGCGGTGACGTTGACCGTCATGCCGAACAGGCCCAGCGGGATCATCAGCAGCGCGAACATCCACAGTTCCGGCGACGCCGCGGCGACGATCTCTATCGTGCCGAACACCAGCGCCGCCCCGCTCAGCACCCGCAGCCGGGCCCGGCCGCGCCGCGCGGCGAGCAGGGCTCCGGCCACCGAGCCGACCGCCATGAGCGTGTTGAACAGGCTGTACGTGCCCGCGCCCGCGTGGAAGACGTCGTCCGCGAAGGCCGACAGGTACACGGGGAAGTTGAAGGCGAACGTGCCGACGAAACCGACCAGCACGATCGGCCAGATCAAATCCGGCCGCCCGGCGACATAGGCCAGCCCCTCGCGCAGCTGCCCCTTGCCGCGCGGGGTGCGCCGGGCGGGGTGCAGTTCGCGGCCCCGCATCAGCAGCAGCCCGGCGATGGGCGCGACGAAGGACAGGCCGTTGAAGAGGAACGCCCAGCCGGTGCCGACGCCGGTGATCAGCACGCCGGCGACGGCGGGGCCGACCATGCGGGCGGACTGGAAGTTGGCGGAGTTCAGGCTGACCGCGTTCTGGAGCTGGTCGGGGCCGACCATCTCGGAGACGAAGGACTGGCGGGCCGGGTTGTCGACGACCGTGGCGAGGCCGACGGCGAAGGCGGCGACGTACACGTGCCAGACCTCGACGTGTCCGGTGAGGGTGAGGACGGCCAGCGCCGTGCCGGTGAACGCCATGGCCGCCTGGGTGACCAGCAGCGCGGGGCGCTTGGGCAGGCGGTCCACCAGGACGCCGCCGTAGAGGCCGAAGAGGAGCATCGGCAGGAACTGCAGGGCCGTCGTCACGCCGACGGCGGTGGCGGAGCCGGTCAGGCTCAGCACCAGCCAGTCCTGGGCGATGCGCTGCATCCAGGTGCCGATGTTCGAGACGACCTGGCCGATGAAGTAGAGGCGGTAGTTGCGGACCTTCAGGGAGCTGAACATGGAGGACTTGCGGGTGTCCCCGGTGGGGGAGTCGTGGGTTGCCGGTGCGGGTGCGGAGTGTGCTCCGGGTCCCGTACTCAAAAGGGTTCGCCTCCTCGGATCGCGCTTACAGGTGTGCGAGCTTCTCCAGCACGGGGGCGGCGGCGCGCAGTTTCGCCCACTCGTCCTCGTCGAGGCCGTCGGCGAGGGCGGCCAGGAAGGCGTTCCGCTTGCGGCGGCTCTCCTCGAGCATGGCCTCGGCGCGTTCCGTCTGGGTGACGACCTTCTGGCGCCGGTCCTCGGGGTGCGGCTCCAGCCGGACCAGTCCCTTGGCCTCCAGCAGCGCGACGATGCGGGTCATCGACGGCGGCTGGACGTGTTCCTTGCGGGCGAGTTCGCCCGGCGTGGCCTGGCCGCAGCGGGCCAGGGTGCCCAGGACCGACATCTCGGTCGGGCTCAGCGATTCATCGACCCGCTGGTGCTTGAGGCGGCGGGAGAGCCGCATCACGGCGGATCTGAGGGAGTTCACGGCGGCAGCGTCGTCGCCATGGCTTAGGTCCGGCATGTTCTTTAGCGTAACTCATTACCCTGACTAAGGACCATCGGCGTGCACCCCGCCACGGCGTGACTCCGGACACGGGGATACCGGCGAACATCACTCATACGGGTGACCCCGGAGCGGAACCTGACGCAGGGGACCGAACAGTGCGACGACCCTCGACTCCATGGGGACCAGCGTGCTCAGCCTGCGGATGGATCACGAGCTGCTCGAACGGCTCCGCCATCACGCCGCGAAAAGGGGAATGAGCGTCCAGGACTATGTCGTCCGGACGCTCATTCGCGATGACTTCGACGAGCGGATGCAGGCCGCGGTGGAGGAGACGGAACGGTTCTACGGGGTGACGTGACGGCGCCCGCCGTCGCGCGGCCGGTCGCCGCAACGGAACCCGCGCCGTCCGTCCCGCAGCCGGTCACCGTCGCGCCATCGCTCAGGTCAGACCCAGTGCCGGCATCAGGTAGTAGAAGGCGAACACCGCCGACACCACGTACATCGCCGTCGGCACCTCCCGGCCCCGACCGGCCGCCAGGCGCAGCACCACGAAGGTGATGAAGCCCATGCCGATGCCGTTGGTGATCGAGTAGGTGAACGGCATCATCAGCATCGTCACGAACGCGGGGACGGCGATCGTGTGGTCCGCCCAGTCGATCTCCTTGACGGAGCCGGCCAGGATCAGGAAGCCGACCGCGATCAGCGCCGGGGTCGCCGCCTGCGACGGCACCATCGTGGCGACCGGCGTCAGGAACAGCGCGAGCCCGAACAGACCGCCGGTGACGACGTTCGCGAAGCCGGTGCGGGCGCCCTCGCCGACACCGGCCGTGGACTCCACGAAGCAGGTCGTCGCCGAGGAGGAGCCGGCGCCGCCCGCGGCGACCGCGATGCCGTCGACGAACAGGACCTTGTTGATGCCCGGCATCTGCCCCTGGGCGTCGGTCAGCTTCGCCTCGTCGCTGACGCCCATGATCGTGCCCATGGCGTCGAAGAAGCAGGACAGCAGCACGGTGAAGACGAACAGCACGCCGGTGAGCACGCCGACCTTGCCGAAGCCGCCGAACAGGCTGACCTCCCCGATCAGGCCGAAGTCGGGCGTGGCGACCGGGTTGCCGGGCCACTTCGGGGTCGTCAGGCCCCACGACGGCACCGTGGCGACGGCGTTGAGGACGACCGCGAGCGCGGTCATGGCGACGATCGAGATCAGGATCGCGCCGGGCACCCTGCGCACGATCAGCGCGAGCGTGAGCAGCACGCCGAGGACGAAGACGAGGACCGGCCAGCCGAGCAGCTGACCGCCGGTGCCCAGCTGGAGCGGGACGGTGGTGTGGGCGGCGTCGGGCATCCGCGTGACGAACCCGGCGTCCACCAGGCCGATGAGCATGATGAACAGGCCGATGCCGATGGCGATGGCCTTCCGCAGCCCGTGGGGGACGGCGTTCATCACGCGCTCGCGCAGACCGGTGGCGACGAGCAGCATGACCACGAAGCCGGCCAGCACGACCATGCCCATGGCGTCGGCCCACGACATCCGCGGGGCGAGCTGGAGGGCGACGACCGAGTTGACGCCCAGTCCGGCGGCGAGCGCGATCGGCACGTTGCCGATGACGCCCATCAGCAGCGTCGCGAACGCCGCCGTCACCGCGGTCGCCGTGACGAGCTGGCCGTTGTCCAGCTGGTGGCCGTACATGTCCTTCGCGCTGCCGAGGATGATCGGGTTCAGCACGATGATGTACGCCATCGCGAAGAAGGTGGCGAAGCCGCCACGGACCTCGCGGGCGAGGGTGCTGCCCCGCTCGGTGATCCGGAAGTAGCGGTCGAGAGCGCCGTACGCGGGACGGCCGCCCGGCTCGTCGGGGGCGGGAACCTTGGCGGGGGCCGAGGTGGACATGTGCGGGGACCTCATCGCCGACGGACATCCCCCATGCCCGTTTGGCGTTTTCTACAAATAAAAGCGGTCAGAAACAAACGGTTTCAGTATGAACATACATCGGGGACCAACGCCATCTCCGCGCGTAGAACACGGCGGCCGCGGAAGGGCTCCGCCGAGAGGCATGCGCCTCGGCCGCACCCGCCCGACCTCGTAAGCTGTGCCCATGGCGAAGTGGACCCCCAGGCACGAGGCGCCGGAGCCCCTTGAGGGGCCCGTGGTCGCCACCATCACCGGCGGCACGATCCTGTGGTTCGTCCTCTTCCTCGTCCAGATCCCGTTCTACGGCTGGTACGACGACCACGGCCACACCTGGTGGCTGTGGACCTGCCTCGCGGGCGGCGGGCTCGGGTTCATCGGCATCTGGTACGTCCGCCGGCGCGACGCCGCGATCAAGCGGACGGCGGGAGCGGAAGCGGAGAAGGGCTCCCCAGAAACGGAGCAGGGCTCCCCGGCCCGCCCCTAGGCACGTACCACCACGGAACCACCCCCGTCACCCCCCGGTCCTCCCGAGGTCGGATCTTCCGCCCCTTCGCCGGGTGAACGCCCCCTTCCGCACGTACCGTCGAAGGCATGACGCACACCGATGCGGGCGCACAACTCGACCCCGCGCGCCCCGTGCGCGCCACCACGCCGGTGACCGGGCTGACCTCCGCCGAGGTCGCCGAACGGGTCGCGCGCGGCGACGTCAACGACGTGCCGGTGCGCAGCAGCCGGTCCACCGTCGACATCGTCCGGGCCAACGTCCTCACCCGCTTCAACGCGATCATCGGCGTGCTGTGGGTGATCATGTTCTTCGTCGCGCCGATCCAGGACAGCCTGTTCGGGTTCGTCATCCTGGCCAACACCGGCATCGGGATCGTCCAGGAGTGGCGGGCCAAGAAGACCCTCGACTCCCTCGCGCTGATCGGCGAGGTCCGGCCCACCGTGCGCCGCGACGGGGTCGCCGTCGAAGTGGGCACCGGCGAGATCGTGCTGGACGACCTGATCGAGATCGGTCCCGGGGACAAGGTCGTGGTCGACGGGGTGTGCGTCGAGACGGACTCGCTGGAGATCGACGAGTCGCTGCTCACCGGCGAGGCCGATCCGGTGCTGAAGCGGCCCGGGGACCAGGTGATGTCGGGCAGCTTCGTGGTCGCGGGCGGGGGCGCGTTCCGGGCGACGAGGGTGGGGCGGGAGGCGTACGCGGCGCAGCTGGCGGAGGAGGCGTCACGGTTCACGCTGGTCCACTCCGAGCTGCGCTCCGGGATCTCCACGATCCTCAAGTACGTGACGTGGATGATGGTCCCGACCGCGATCGGCCTGGTCATCAGCCAGCTGGTGGTGAAGGACAACGACTTCAAGGACTCCGTGGCCCGCACGGTCGGCGGCATCGTCCCCATGGTGCCCGAGGGCCTGGTGCTGCTGACGTCGGTGGCCTTCGCGATCGGCGTGATCCGGCTCGGCCGCAAGCAGTGCCTCGTCCAGGAACTCCCCGCGATCGAGGGCCTCGCCCGCGTCGACACGGTCTGCCTGGACAAGACCGGCACGCTCACCGAGGGCGGCATGGACGTCACGGAGCTGCGGGCGCTGAACGGTCACGACGAGGAGTACGTCCGCAAGGTGCTCGGCGCGCTCGGCGAGTCCGACCCCCGTCCCAACGCCTCGCTCCAGGCCGTCATCGACGCCTGCCCGGACAGCGAGGAGTGGCGGTGCCTGCGGTCGCTGCCGTTCTCCTCGGCCCGCAAGTACGCGGGGGCGTCGTTCAGCGAGGGGGACGGGGAGTCGAGCACCTGGCTGCTGGGGGCGCCCGACGTGCTGCTCCCCGAGGGCGACCCGGCCCTCGCCGAGACCGACCGTCTGAACGAACAGGGCCTGCGCGTCCTGCTGCTGGCCCGGGCCTGCGTCGACCTCGACTCCCCCGACGTCGCCCGTGACGCCGAGCCGGCCGCGCTGGTGGTGCTGGAGCAGCGGCTGCGCCCGGACGCCGGTGACACGCTGCGCTACTTCGCCGAGCAGAACGTCCGGGCCAAGGTCATCTCCGGGGACAACGCGGTGTCGGTGGGCGCGGTGGCGAGCAAGCTGGGGCTGACCGGCGCGGTGGTGGACGCGCGCAGGCTGCCCGAGGAGCGGGAGCCGATGGCGGCGGCGCTGGACGAGGGGACGGTGTTCGGGCGGGTCACCCCGCAGCAGAAGCGGGACATGGTGGGCGCGTTGCAGTCGCGCGGGCACACGGTCGCCATGACGGGCGACGGCGTCAACGACGTCCTGGCGCTGAAGGACGCCGACATCGGCGTCGCGATGGGCACGGGCTCGGAGGCGACGCGGGCGGTGGCGCAGATCGTGCTGCTGAACAACAGCTTCGCCACGCTGCCGTCGGTGGTGGCGGAGGGCCGCCGGGTGATCGGGAACATCACGCGCGTGGCGACGCTGTTCCTGGTGAAGACGGTCTACTCGGTGCTGCTGGCGATCCTGGTGGTGTGCTGGCAGGTGGAGTACCCGTTCCTGCCCCGCCATCTGACCCTGCTGTCCACGCTGACCATCGGCGTCCCCGCGTTCTTCCTCGCCCTCGCGCCCAACAAGGAACGGGCCAGACCCCACTTCGTGCGGCGGGTGATGCGGTACGCGATCCCGGGCGGGGTGCTGGCCGCGGCGGCGACCTTCGCGACGTATCTGATCGCCCGGAGCCACTACACCGGGCCGGGCGCGCTGGAGGCGGAGACCAGCGCGGCGACGCTCACGCTGTTCCTGATCTCGCTCTGGGTGCTGGCGATCGTCGCCCGCCCCTACACCTGGTGGCGGGTCGCGCTGGTGGCGGCGATGGGCGGCGGTTTCCTGCTGGTGCTGGTGGTGCCGTGGCTGCAGGAGTTCTTCGCCCTGCGGCTGGTGGGGATGACGATGCCGTGGACGGCCGCCGCCGTCGCGGCGGCAGCGGCGGCCGCCCTGGAGGTGCTGTGGAGGTGGGTCGACCGCCGCGTGCCCGCGTGAGGGATGCGGGTGCGGATTACCGCGCGTGCCGCGCGTCGTCCTGCGTCGCTTCCCGCATGCCCTACTGCACGTCGACGTAGTCGCCGGCGGCGACGGAGGCGACGGTGCTGGTGATGCCGGCGTAGCTGAAGCGGTAGTAGCCGTCCACGCCCGCCTTGACGTACGTCTTCAGGGCGCCGCCACTGGTGGTGGTGATGCTCTTGACGTCGGTGTAGGTGGAGCTGCTCGCCTTGCGGAACTGCAGCTTCACCGTCTGGCCGCTGGGGATGCCGACGTACTTGGTGTTCTCCCAGTCGGCGCGGGTCAGCTTGCCGGTGACGGTGATGGTCGCGCCCTTCTTCACCGGCTCCGGGGTGGCGTTGACCGTCAGCTGGGACCGGCGCTGCACGAGCGTGGTGCCGAGGCCGCCCTGGTCCGCGTAGCCGACCTGGGTGATGTCGAAGTCGAAGCCCTCGGGGTCCTGGCCGTTGTAGTCGATGGCCAGCGCGGCGCCCTTCCAGGTGCCGGCGTCCGAGTTGAGCAGGTCGCCCTCCGCGGGGAGGACGTCGATCTTGCCCGTGCAGGTGGCGGTGGTCGCCGTGGTGCCGGTGCAGGTGGCCAGGTCGATGCCGAACAGCGTCGCGTCGCCCCGGTACAGGTACGGAACGGTGAGGAAGTCGGGGGCGGTGACGTCGACGTCCGCGTCGTGGGTGAGCGTGTAGCTGACCGTCGTGGAGTAGGTGCCGCTGATCCCGACCTTGATCGCCTTGCCGATCTTGAAGTTCGAGAAGGTGGCGTTCAGCGGGTACGGCTGGTCGACCCTCGCGGTGCGGGCGTCGCCGGCGGCCGCCGCCTGGCGGACCTTCGCCACGGCGGCGCGGTAGTCGTCGGCCGTGGCGGCGGAGGCGTCGGCCTGCGCGGCGGGCACGACGAGGGCGGACAGGGCCAGGGCGCCGCCGACGGCGGCGACGGTGGCTCGTATGCGCATGCGTTCCCCAAGTGTGTAGGGAGTCCGGTGACTCATGTGATCAGATGACTGACGGGGGCAAAGGGTTGCGCCCGACAACGCGGTGGCCGAAAAAGAACGGCCCCGGATGGCTTCCGGGGCCGGACGTCGGGTCTGCGGTTGCTTCCCCGGCGACTACGTCACGCTCGGCGTCTACTTCACGTCGACGTAGTCGCCGGCGGCGACGGAGCCGGCGGTGCTGGTGATGCCGGCGTACTTGAAGCGGTAGTAGCCGTCCACGCCCGCCTTGACGTACGTCTTCAGGGCGCCGCCGCTGGTGGTGGTGATGTTCTTGACGGTGGTGTAGGTGGAGCTGCCCGCCTTGCGGAACTGGAGCGACACGGTCTGGCCGCTGGGGATGCCGACGTAGGTGTTGGTCTCCCAGTTGGCGCGCGTCAGCTTGCCGGTGACGGTGATGGTCGCACCCTTCTTCACCGGCTCGGGGGACGCGTTGACCGTCAGCTTCGAGGCGCGCTGGAACGCGAACGAGCCCGCCTTCTCCTCCCACGCCCAGTCCCCGTCGTTGGCGTCGATCCAGGCGCCGACGTACCAGGTGCCGGCGTTGGCGTTGCTCAGGTAGTCCACCTTCGGGTCTACCAGCACCGACGCGCTGCACGTGGAGGTGGTGGAGCCGGCCTCGGTGCAGGTCGGCCTGCCGGTCATGAGGAAGCCGTAGTCCGGTCCCTCCAGCGTGAACGAGTCGGCGCCCGCGATGCCCGAGTCGTCCGTGGCGGTCACGCTGACCTTGATGGTCTTGGCGGCGGAGATGCCGACGGAGACCTTGTTGTCGCCGTCCACGACCACCTTGGTGATCGTGGTGTCGCCCCATCCGCCGTCGGCCTGCGCGGCGGGCACGGAGAGGGCACAGAGGGAGAGGGCGCCGGAAACGGCGGCCACGGCGGCGACGGTGGTACGAGTGCGCATGCGATTCCCCGGGTGGAGAGGGGCCCGGCGCGCGGGACGCGCACGGGCCCGAGTGGATCTCGAGCCTGCTGGCTCACGGGATCGGATGCACGACCTTTCCGAAAGGTTGTACGGCCGGCGAGGATTCCGGACTCCTACGGCGTTTCCGGGCGGACCTACCGGCTCCACGGCCACACCGGCTCAGTCGAACCACCGGTCCCGTGCCAGTTCCTCCGTCCGGGACGGGTCCTCCAGGAGGGCCGCCACCTCGAAGCGGCGCGGCCACTGACCCGCCGCCCAGGCCAGGCCCGCGGCGACGCCCTCGAGGGTGGAGGCGTGGAGGGTGCCGTCCTCGGTGAGGCGCCAGTCGAGTTCGACACCGTCCACGACGAGTTCCTCGTGTTCCACGTACGTCGCCGGGGTGCGCGGGCCCAGCAGGACGCGGACGGAGTCGGGGACCTCGTGTTCCGTGCCCTCGGAGTCGACGCGGCCGGTGACCGACTCGCTCAGCCGGCGCACCTGGAACAGCTCCGCCAGTTCCGCCGCCCGCGCCGGAGGCACCGGCAGCAGCGGGACGCCCTCGGTGAACGGCAGCAGGTCGGGCGAGTCCACGACCACCGCGTCGGCCGCGTCCACCACCTGGACCCGGCCGTCCACGACCGCCCTCAGCTCGTCCGGCAGGGTGACCTGGTCGGGGTCCAGTTCGGCCAGCGCGCCGTACAGCCCGTGGAGCTGGGCGCCGGTGACGTGGCGGTCGGGGTCGGCGAGGCGGTCGAGGAGTTCGGCGGCGCCGCCGGGCTCGTCCAGCAGGGCGGCGACGGAGGTGCGCACACCGAGGGCGCGCAGGACCTGTTCGTCGTCGAAGCCGGTGGCGTCTGCCTCGTCGTACAGGCCGCGCAGCAGCGGGTCGCCGCCGGCGGCGAGCAGGCCGGCCGGGCGGCGGCCGTCGAGCACCGGGTGCCCGCGCAGCCACCAGGCGGTGTAGGGCCGTACGACCTCGTGGGTGCCGTCGGGCAGCAGGATGCGGACCGGCTGGACCACCGCGTCCCGCAGCGGCGGGCGGGACAGCAGCGCCAGCGCCTGCGGCCACTTGTCGTCGTCCACGAGGTCCAGGTCCCGTACGGCCACCAGCTCGGTGGCGACCGGCGGTACGGGGCTGTCCGGGAAGCGGTCGAGGATGTCCTCACACCACACGTCGACGGCGTCCAGCAGCCCGGGGTCGTCGGGCTCGGCGAAGTCGCTCTCGCGGGGCTCCAGTTCGTCGGGGTCGAGGACGACGTCGGTGGCGCGGACGAGGGAGAAGTCGGCCAGCACCCCGCAGGCGGCCAGGGGCTGTTCGCCGAAGCGGGAGGCCAGGTCGGCGTCCACGTGGGCGAGTTCGCCCTCGCGCATGACCTGGGCGAACGGGCTGCCGGGAAGGACCAGTTCACCGGCGGGGGCGAGTTCGCCGTCCTCGTCGGGCAGGGCGAGCGCGCCGAGCCAGGGTTCGTCGCCGGGCTCCAGGCCGGCGTCGCGGACCAGGCCGAGGACGGTCTCCGCCAGTTCCTCGGCGTCCAGCGCCTCCTCCTCCCAGGACAGCGCGCCCTCGTCGTCCAGGGAGGCGGCGACGGCGGCCCGCACCTGGGGCGTGGTGAGGATCGCGCGGGGCGTGGCCGGGAGCGCGCCGAGCTTCTCCAGCAGCGGGTGCGCGGCGTCCGGGTGGGCGACCTTGAGGCCGAGCCGCGCGAGGATCTCCGGGTCGATGCCGGTGGCGTCCGAGGTGGGGAGCAGTACCTGACGGGGGCCGATCGTCGTACGCCCTCCCCCGGAGCCGAAAGCCCGGGAGGTACCCCCGGCCAGGGGCACGGGCAGGCCGGTGAGCCGGTCGGGGTCGACGCCGGCGAGGCTGTCGTACAGCCGCCGCCACCAGCCCGGTTCCTTCTCCAGACCGGCCAGGCGGTCCACCGCGTCGGTCAGCCGCACCCGCGCCACGCCCAGTGTGCGCAGCTCCACGCGCCGTTCGAGACCGGCCGGCAGCAGCGTCGGCAGGACCTCGGCGAGGACCCGCACGGTGTCCGCCCCCGCGCCCTCGACCACCTCGGCGTCGCGGGGGCGCAGGGACGCGGGCGCCTCGTCGTCGTGCTCGGCGGGCTCGATCGCGGGCGGCAGGAACGACGTGCGCGGCAGCCGCTCCAGGATCGCCTGGCGCAGCGCGCCGTCCAGTTCGCCCTTGCCCAGCGGGCCGGGCACGAGGCCGATGACGCCCTCGGTCACCGGGCGCCAGTCGGCGAGGAGTTCGGCGTAGGCGTCGGCGGCGCGCTGGACCAGGAAGTCGGTGAGCGGGCCGGGCGCGGCGTGCCGGCGCGTGGTGTCGAGGGGGAAGGAGGCGATGAGCAGGGCGGGGACGCCGAGGGGCTCGTCGCTGGGGGTGGGGGCGTGCAGGACGGGGCTGGTGCGGGGCCGGGCGGGGCCGCCGTCGGTGTCCACGGGGACCGCCCAGGTGACGGTCCAGTGGGGCCGCAGCCGCTCCTCCACCGGGCGGTCGGCGAGCAGGTCGGGGGTGAGCGGGCCGTGCGCGGCCGCGGTGCGCCAACGGGTGGCCCCGTCGCGCGAGTCCTCGACGACGGTCAGCGGGCCCTCGGTGCGGCGGGCCAGCGTACGCGGGGCGTCGTCGCCGATCTCGACGACGACCTCGGCGAGGCCGGGCAGGCTCAGCAGCAGCGAGTCGTCCACGGCCCGCAGCAGCCGTTCGGCGAGGTCGGCGGCGGCGGTGTCGCGCAGCGGCAGGATGACGACGGTGTCGTACGGGTCGGGCGCGCTGCCCTCGGCGGCGAAGGGCAGCCGCAGCAGCGGTACGTGGCCGTCCCGGCGGCGGATCTCGTCACCGAGGCCGGGGTTGGCGCGGGCGGCGTCGAGCGCGAGGTCGCGGGCCTCGGCGAGGGACCAGCGCACCCCGCCGTGCCGCCCGACGACGGCGGGCTCGTCGGTGACGGCGAGCACGGCGGCGAACCCGACGCCGAACCGGCCCACGGCGAGGTCGGGGGCGTCGCGCTTGGCCGACGCCCGCAGCGTGGCCAGCGACTCCACACCGGCCGCGTCCAGCGGGGCGCCGGTGTTCGCGGCGACGAGGACGCCGTCGCGCAGGGTGAGCCGCAGCCTGCCGGGCACCCCGGCCCGGGCGGCGGCGTCGGCGGCGTTCTGCGCCAGCTCGACCACGAGCCGGTCCCGGTACCCGCCGAGGACGAGGTCCTCCTCGGCGTTGGCGTCCTCCCGGAACCGCGCCGGACTGGCCGTCCACGCGTCCAGCACCCCGCGCCGCAACCGCCCCGTCCCGAACGGATCGGCCCCCTCGTCAGCCGGCCGCACGAACTTGCTCACGTTCACTCTCCTCATCGCCGTGAGGCCGAAGGTACCGCCCCACCGGCCATGAGCGCGCATCGCACCGGACGGCCGGGCGGCGTACCCGCGCCGGGCGAGCGGCGGGCTCCGTCCGAAGGGCGCGGGAAGCGGCTGCCGACCGGCCCGGCTGCTCGGCGCGCAGGACTCCGTTCCGGGCACTGCCCCTGGACACGGCCCGACATCCACCGCGGAACTCGCCGCCGCCGTCGCGCCCACGATCGCGCCCCAGGCCAGGACTTTTCGGCCGATGCTCCATGTCGTCGGCGCCACCCTGCGCATCGAGACGACCCGCGCGCGGTGATGCCGTGCCCGAGTCCGAAGTGCCCGCCCTGGACGCCGAGTCGCGGTGAGGCTGCTGCTCGTCGAGGCGTCGGCGGACCGCCGGGGCGTGTCCGAGGGCCGTTCTTACAAGTCCCGCATCTCGGATTCACAAGTCCCGCATCTCGGGAGAAATCCGCGACGAAGGCCGGGCACAGCGGTGTGCCGAGGACGTCCTGCTCGTCCTGGAGCAACGCGGCCCCGACGTCTGCGACGAAGTCCGCGCCCGCACCACGGACCGCACCGACCCCGGACTCCTCCGCCACTGCTGGTCCGCGCCGTCACCACGCCGGCGGCCGGGGAGATCTTCGGCGACGGCGCGCAGCCCGGGCCGACCCCGGGCCGTTCCTACGAGTGGCCCAGCTCCGCCGTGTCCTCGTCCGTCGTCTCCGGGACGGAGCCCGAGTCCGGGGACGGGCGCAGGGGGAAGGCGTCGACCTTCGTCTCGTCGATCACCGGCGGCGCCGGCTGGGGCGGCCTCGGCATGACCGCCGCCTCGGAGTGACCGCCGCAGCCGTAGGCCAGCGAGACCACCCGGCCGTCGGCCGGGGAGAACTCGTTGGCGCAGACGCCGAAGGCCTGCCCGAGGGAGCCGCCGACCGGGACCAGGAAGCCGCAGCTCACGCAGGACGCGGGGGCCGCCTGGGCCATCGGGGTCTTCGCGCCGAACGCCTCCTCCCAGCGGTCCGCGGCGACATGGAGGCCGTAGCGAGACAGCACTCTGGCCCGGCGCATGCCCAGTTCCTCGGCCACGGCGGCGATCGAGCCGCGGGCCGGGGCGGCGGGCAGCGCGGCCGGCGGGCCCGCGGTGACCTCGGCGTCCTCGGCCTCGACCAGGTCGGCCATGTCCTCGGAGACCGCGGAGTTCGGCGGCGGCTCCTCCTCACCCGTGTAGCCGGGCTCCAGCCGGAGATCCTCGGCGTCGGTGGGCAGCAGATCGCCGGGGCCCATGTCGCCGGGGCGCAGGCGCTCGCTCCACGGCACCCACTCGGGGGCCAGTATCGCGTCGGGGCCGGGGAGCAGCACCACCTCGTCCAGGGTGACGGCCTTCGCCCGGGAGGCGCGGGCGACCGTCACCGCCCAGCGCCAGCCGCGGTACCCGAGCTCCATGCACTGGAAGAAGTGCGTGACAACACGGTCGCCCTCGGAGACCACTCCGACGTGCTCTCCGACGATCCCTGGCGCGGCGGCCTCCTCGGCCGCCGCGCGGGCGAGTTCGACCGCCTCGGCGCACAGACGATCGGGGGTGCGGCTTCGCGTTGTCGCTGCGCTCACAGGTATCGCTTCTCTCCTACGCCGTCTCTCGATGCGCCTGCCTGAAGGCGACGGGCGGGACGGAGCGGACCAGAGGGCCGCGTCGACGTCCGCACCCTGTCGCGCTCGGGCGCACCTACGTCATCCATTCTGCGGGATGGCTGAGAGGCGCGCGGCCGAGAACGTTCGCCACGGCGCGCTACGCACGCTACCTTCTCCCGTCCGCTCGGCCTACACCGACGGGACTCTTCGCCGCCGAGCGGTGATGTTTCCGGGCCGGATTCCGGCACGCAGCCCGTACCGGAATCCGTGCCGATCGCCGCGCCTGCTTCCGTGCCGGCCTTCCGTGCCCCGAGCGGTTCGGCGATCCGTACCCTGCCGGTCGGCCTCCGTGTCCCGCCGGTACGGCGACCCGCGCCCCCGCCGGCACGGCGACCCGCGCCGTCCGGTTCGGCAATCCGCGTCATCCGTGCCATTACCGCGCTAGGGACGGCCGACTCGGGGCACTATGACGGGGTGGCAACCGCGAGGTCGTCCCAGGGCGCCGCCGGGGTGGGCGGGGTCGACGGGAACAGCCGGAGCAGCGGGGCGGGCCGGATGCGCGGCTCCCTCCGCTCGGTCGGCCGTGCCCTGCACCTGCCGGTGACCGGACCCGCGCGCGGCATCCGCAAGGCGACCCACGCGCACGGGGCCGGCGAGTCGGGGCTCGGCAAGCTGATCGAGCTGCACGGCGTGAACGGCGCCGGCGACGTCATGATCACCGTCGCGCTCGCCTCCACCGTCTTCTTCTCCGTGCCGACCGACGAGGCCCGTGGGCGCGTCGCCCTGTACCTGGCGATCACCATGGCCCCGTTCACGCTGCTGGCCCCCGTCATCGGGCCGCTGCTGGACCGGGTGCCCCACGGGCGGCGGGCGGCGATGGCGTGCGCGATGCTCGCGCGGGCGCTGCTCGCGCTGGTGCTGTCGGGTGCGGTGATCACCGGCAGCATCGAGATGTATCCGGCGGCGCTCGGCGTGCTGGTCGCGTCGAAGGCGTACGGCGTCGTGCGCAGCGCCGTCGTGCCCCGGCTGCTGCCGCCCGGGTTCTCGCTGGTGAAGGCCAATTCGCGGGTCACCCTGGGTGGGCTGCTGGCCACTGGTGTCGCGGCGCCGGTGGGTGCGGGGCTGCAGGCGCTGGGACCGCGGTGGCCGTTGTACGGGGCCTTCGTGATCTTCGTCGCGGGTACGTTCCTGTCGTTCACGCTGCCGCACAAGGTGGACTCGGCCAAGGGCGAGGACCGGGCGCTGCTCGCGGCGGACGAGGACCATCTGCACGGGCCGCACCGCAAGGGACTGAAGCGGCCGGGGCTGCGGACGGTCGGCGGCGCGGTGACGCACGCGCTGGCGGCCAACGCGGCGATCCGGTGCCTCGCCGGGTTCCTGATCTTCTTCCTGGCGTTCCTGCTGCGCGAGCATCCGATGACGGGGCAGAGCGCGGCGGTGTCGCTGGGCATGGTGGCGGTCGCGGCGGGCGTGGGCAACGCGTGCGGTACGGCGGTCGGGGCGTGGCTGAAGGCACGGGCGCCGGAGGTGATCATCGTGACCGTGGTCGCCGTGGAGCTGGCGGCGGCCGTCACGGCGGCGCTGTTCTTCGGCGCGGTCCTGGTGGCGTGCCTGGCGGCGGTCGCCGGGTTCGCGCAGGCGCTGGCCAAGCTGTCCCTGGACGCGCTGATCCAGCGGGACGTGCCGGAGCTGGTGCGCACGTCGGCGTTCGCCCGGTCGGAGACGCTGTTGCAGGTGTCGTGGGTGCTGGGCGGCGCGATCGGGATAGCGATGCCGCTGATCGGGCCGCTGGGGCTGGGCATCGGGGCGGCCATCGTCGCCGCGGGCTGGCTGAGCACGGCCCGCGGACTGCTGGCCTCGGCCCGTCGCGGGGGCCCGCGCACCCGGGTGGCGTAGTCACGCCCCGACGGGCGGCGGGGAACCTCGCCGCCGGGCCGCGGGGACCTCGCACGGGGAACCCGGGAACCTCGCACGGGGGAGCCCGCCGTGCGCTTGGGCTAATCGCCCCGCGCTGCGCACCCCGCGTGGGGAGCGTGCCGGGGCCGCCCGATAACCTTCGGCCATGACCACGCTGCAATCCGCTGTGCGACGCCGCCGCGCCGTCGCCGCCGCCGGCGCCGTTACCGCCGGACTGCTCGTCCTGTCGGCCTGCGACAAGCCGACGCCGGTCGCGACGATCACGGTCGGCTCCGACTCGGTGAGCTCCGAGGCGACCTGCCACGGCGACGGCAAGGCCATCAAGGACCCGAACAAGTGTCTTCAGGAGAAGGACATCGAGTCCCTCTCCATCGACCCGGACGGGAGGGTCCGCTTCGGCGTCGACTGGGACGTCGCCGAGAAGGGCTGGCTCGTCATGATGAACGGCAACCCGATGATGGCCGAGCCCACCAAGAAGTCGTACCTGTCGACCAGCGCCAGCTCGTTCTTCAACCCGCAGAACCCGGAGGACTCCGCGCTGATCACGATCGTCGAGGGCACCGCGCAGGAGCCCACCGCCATGTGGTCCTTCCGGCTGAAGAAGGACGCCTGACCACGTCTCCCGCGCCCGCACGCGTCCTCGTCGCCACCGCCGTCCCCGCCGAACGGGACGCGGTGGCACGGGCGTTTCCGGGCCGGGTCGTCGCCGCCGGCGTGGGCCCCGCCCGCGCCGCCGCCTCGACCGCGACGGCTCTCACCACCGCCGCCCTGGAGGGCGCCCCCTACGACCTGGTCGTGTCCGCCGGCATCGGCGGCGGATTCGCCCCCGGCGCGCCCGTCGGCTCGCTGGTCGTCGCCGACGAGATCACGGTCGCCGACCTGGGCGCCGAGACGCCCGAGGGCTTCCTGCCCGTGACCGAGCTGGGCTTCGGCTCCGTCACCCACCACCCGCCCCCGGCTCTGGTGCGGGCCGTCGCCGCCGCCACGGGCGCCCTGACCGGCACCGTCCTGACCGTGTCCACCGTGACCGGCACCGCCGCGCGCGCCGACGAGCTGCGCGCCCGCCACTCGCGCGCCCTCGCGGAGGCCATGGAGGGTTTCGGCGTCGCCGAGGCCGCCGCCGCGCACGGCACGCCCGTCCTGGAGCTGCGCGCGGTCTCCAATCCCGTCGGCCCGCGCGACCGCGCCGCCTGGCGCATCGGCGACGCGCTCGCCGCGCTCACGGCCGGCTTCGGGAAGCTCGCCCCCGTCCTGGAGAGTTGGAACCCACATGACCACGACCGGTGAGAAGCTGCGCATCGCCTACTCCCCCTGCCCCAACGACACCTTCGTCTTCGACGCCCTCGCGCACGGCCGCGTCCCCGGCGCGCCCTCCCTCGACGTGACGTTCGCGGACATCGACGTCACCAACGGCATGGCCGAGCGGGGCGAGTTCGAGGTGCTGAAGGTGTCGTACGCGGTGCTGCCGTACGTCCTCGACGAGTACGCGCTGCTGCCCTGCGGGGGCGCGCTGGGCCGGGGCTGCGGACCGCTGGTGCTCACCCGGGAGCCCGGCGTGGATCTGACGGGCCGTGCGGTCGCCGTGCCGAGCGAGCGGTCGACGGCGTATCTGCTGTTCCGGCTGTGGGCGGCGGACACGCTGCCCGGCGGGGTCGGCGAGGTCGTGGTGATGCCGTTCCACGAGATCATGCCGGCCGTGCGGGACGGGCGGGTCGACGCGGGGCTCGTCATCCACGAGGCCCGCTTCACCTACCGGGAGTACGGGCTGCACCGGCTCGCCGACATGGGCGAGCACTGGGAGGACACCACCGGGCTGCCCATCCCGCTCGGCGCGATCATCGCCAAGCGGTCCCTGGGCGCGCCGGCCCTGACGGGGCTCGCCGACGCGATCCGCGCGTCCGTGCGGGCGGCCTGGGACGACCCCGAAGCCTCCCGCCCGTACGTCATGGAGCACGCCCAGGAGATGGATCCGGCCGTCGCCGACCAGCACATCGGGCTGTACGTCAACGAGTTCACCGCCGACCTCGGCGCGGACGGCTACGCGGCGGTGCGGGGGCTGCTGACGCGCGCCGCGGCCGAGGGGCTGCTGCCGCCGCTCGGCCCGGACGCGCTGACGTTCCCGTAGGGAATCCGGCGACCTGCACGGTCGCACGTCCCGGGCCGTGCGGTCGGGATGCACCCGCCGCGCCGGCAGGGCCGTACGCGCCGCGCCGACAGCCGCCCGGCGGTCATACGTCGAGCTGGTCGGCGACCGCGCGGAGCAGGCCGGCGATCTTCTTGCCGGAGGCCTTCTCGGGGTAACGGCCCTTCTCCAGCATCGGGGTGATGTTCTCGAGCAGTGTGGTCAGGTCCTGGACGATGGACGCCAGTTCGTCCGGCTTCTTGCGCTGCGCGGCGGCGACCGACGGGGTCGGGTCCAGCAGGGTCACCGAGAGGGCCTGGTCGCCGCGCTGACCGGCGACCACTCCGAACTCCACACGCTGCCCCGGCTTGAGCGTGTCGACTCCGGCGGGCAGAACCGAGGAGTGCACGAAGACGTCGCCGCCGTCGTCGCGGGAGAGAAAGCCGAAGCCCTTCTCGTTGTTGAACCACTTGACCTTGCCGGTAGGCACGTCTGTCCTCGTCCTCGTACTCGTCGGAAAACTGCTTCTGAAACGGCTCTTGATAGCACTCGGGCGGGTCGTCCGCGACCCGCCGGTACCAAGGCTAGTGGTCTCCAGGCCGGTGACAAGACGTCCCCCGGTTGTTCCTACGCGCTGGGAACTACCCTGGTGGGGTGCGTGACAAAACCCAAACGAATTCCGCCGCTCCCGGCGACCGGCTGATCCGCGTCGGCGCCGTCGTCTTCATCGTCGGCGCCGTCGCCACCCTGGTCACGGTGGCCCCGCTGTTCCTCGGAACGGAGCCGTTTCCGACCTACATGTTCCTGTTGAGCATGCTCATGGGCGTCGGTTTCCTCATCGCCGCGGGCGGGGTGCTGCAGTCCGTCGCCGCCGGGCGGCGTCAGGCGCGCGCCGCGGCCGGGGCCTCGGGAGATCCGGGGGCCTGAGCCTTTTCGGCCGTACCGGCCGAAAGATGGGCCGAAAGCCACCCCGGGAACTCGGCCAGCCCGCCCAGTACGACGTCCGCGCCCGCCGCCCGCAGCTCGTCGGCGTCGCAGGGGCCGGTGGGCACGGTGACCGACAGGGCGCCGGCCGCGCGGGCGCCGCGTACGTCGCCGGTGTGGTCGCCGACGTAGACGGTGGCGCCGTGCTCGCGCAGCGCCTCCGCCTTCCGCTCGGCCCACAGGTCGCCGATCACCGCGTCCGGCTCCAGGCCGAGGTGGGCGATGTGCAGCTCGGCGTTGGCCTCGTACTTGGCGGTCACGACGATCGCCCGTCCCCCCGCGGCCCGCACCGCCTCGATCGCCTCCCGGGCGCCGGGCATGGCCGGGCTCGCGGCGACGGCGATGCCCGGATACATCGAGCGGTACAGGTCGGCGACGGCGGGCACCTCCCGCGCCGGGAACCAGTGCCGCAACTCCTCCTCCAGCGGCGGTCCCAGCCGGCTGACCGCGAGGTCGGCGTCGACGTACGTCCCCGTCCGCTCGGTCAGCGCCCGGTAGCAGGCGCGGATGCCGGGGCGGGAGTCGATCAGGGTCATGTCGAGATCGAAGCCGACGGTGAGGACGGGCGGCGTGGGCACGGTGGACCGTGTGGGCGGGGTGAGAGCCATATGGGCCATTGTGCCGAGTCGCCGGGGCGCGGCTCCGGGGGGTCTTCGGCAGGGTCCCGCGCGCGGCCCTCTGCGAGCCTCTCGGCGGGTCCGCCGACAGGCCTCCCGGCGAGTCCGCCGGCGGGCTCTGGGAGATCGCCGGCAGGCCTCCGGGCAGGTCCTCGGCGAGCCTCCGCCACCGCCCTCGCCGCGAGCTACCGCTCCCTCTGCGAGCGCCACACCAGGAACAGCGCCGACGCCAGCGCCGCGCCCCGTACCACCCACGGCCAGGTCTCCCCGATCGCGGCGGACATCCCGCCCTCGGCGATGGGGTCGCCCCAGCGGCCGTTCATCCGGCCCCACAGCCAGCCGAAACCGGCGCCCAGCGCCAGGGCGGGCAGGACGACGACCGCCAGTTTGATCTCCGTCCGGGTCAGCCGGCGCGAGACGTAGGCGATGGCCCAACCGGCGGCGAGCGCGATGAGGTTGCCCAGGACCGCGCCGGTGACCAGGAGGCCGGCGGCGAGGAGGAGCAGGGGGTTGTTCCAGGCGCCCGGCGAGGGGACGGACGGGAGGAGGAGGCGGCGACGGCGGACGGCGGGCTCCGCCTCGGGCGCCGGTCCGCCGGTCGCCTGCTCCGGAGCCTCCTTCGGGGCTCGGTCCGAGGCGTCCTTCCGGGCGTCCTCGGGGGCGTCGGCGTCCTTCGGCGGCGGCTTGAGGAGGTCGGGGACCTCCACCCCGCCGACGAAGCCGGGCACGCTGTCGCCCACGCCGAACGGGCTGTCGTCCACCCGCCACCAGTCCGGCTGCGTGGCGCTGTCCCCCAGCTCGTCCATGCCCGCGCGGTGCGGCGGGAGGGCGCCGGGGGCCACCGCAGGAGACTGCGGGACGGCATCGGGCTCGGCGGGCCGGGGACGGGGGCGGGGGACGGCCCGGCGCAGGCCCTTGGGCGGCCGTTCCGCCTCGGACGCCTGCTCCCGCCGCCCTTTCTGCCGTGCGGGCTGGGCGGGCCGGGCCGACTGTGCGGGCTGCGTCGGCTGGACGGGTACCGCCGTGGAGGGCGGCTGCGGGGCCGTGGCGGAGGCGGGGGCCGTGTCCCGCGCGGCGTCCACGACGTCGTCGGGGCTGCCGATGCGGTCGAGGATGCGGCGCACGGCGGCGGGGCTGTCCACGACGGCCTTGGCGCGCCGCCGGTCGATCTCGTCGCGCAGCTGCGAGACCAGGCGCATCCGGGTCGCCGAGGGAAGCTGCCGCTGCTGAGCCACGTCGCCGACGCGGCTCAGATACTCGTAGACGACCTTGTCGCTCTCGATCCCCACGCTGTCCCCTCCGGGGCGGATGTGCCGGCTTCCCCGCGCAGACGACGGTAGCGCAGGCCGCGGCGGGCGGACGGCACGTCAGCCGGGCTCGCCCGGGCCGGGCTTGTCGACCTCCGGGCACAGGCGGGCGTACGGGTCCCGACCACTCGCGCAACGTTCCGTTCGCACGCCGGGCCACGGCGCGGTGCCCCGCCGAGGCCCCCACCCGCTACCGTTGATCGGATGAGCAGCGACGAGAAGCCGGCCGCCCCGCGGTCCCTCGCGGAGGCGCTCCGCGCGCGGGACGACGCCTCCCTGGCCGCGCTGCTGCGCAGCCGGCCCGATCTCATCACTCCCGTGCCCACGGACCTGACCCAGCTGGCCACCCGCGCGGGCACGCGCGCGTCCGTGGTGCGCGCCCTGGAACGGCTGGACCGGTTCGCCCTCCAGACGGCGGAGGCGCTGGCCGTGGCCGCGGACCCGGCGGGGTACGACGAGCTGCTCGGACTGCTGGCCGGCGGCGCCGACCGGGCGGACGGGGTGGACGGGGGCCGTGATCCGCGGATCGCCGCCGCGCTGCCGAGGGCGCTCGGCACGCTGCGCGAGCAGGCCCTGGTGTGGGGCGGCGACGACCGGCTGCGCCTGGTGCGCACCGCGCGCGAGCTGCTCACGCCCTCCCCGCAGCACCCCTCCCCCACCGGCCTCGGCCCGACCGTCGCGGAGGCGACCGCGGGCATGTCGCCGGGCCGCATCCAGCAGCTGGTGGCCGCCGCCGGACTGCCCTCCACACACGACGCGGTGTCCGCCGCGGCGGCCCTGACCGCGCTGTTCACCCATCGCGCGCGGATGACGGCACTGCTCGCCGGGGCCCCCGACGCCTCGCGCGAGGTGCTGGAACGGCTGATGTGGGGGCCGCCGTACGGGCAGGTCACCGCGGAGCCCGCGGCCCATCTGCGCTGGCTGCTGGACCGCGGGCTGCTGCTGCCGACCGCGCCGGGGACGGTCGTGCTGCCCCGCGAGGTCGCCCTGCACCTGCGCGGCGGGCGCGCGCACCGCACGCCGGAGCCGGTGCCGCCGCCCGTGCAGACCGCGGCCACGCACTCCGCGCGCGTGGTCGACGCCACGGCGGCCGGGCAGGCGTACACCGCGCTGGCGACCGTCGAGGAGCTGCTGAAGGACTGGGACGAGGGCGGCCCGGCGGTGCTGCGGGCCGGCGGGCTCAGCCAGCGCGACCTGAAGCGGACCGCGGTCGCCCTGGACGTGTCCGAGCCGGTCGCCGCCTTCTGGGTGGAGCTGGCCTACGCCGCCGGGCTGATCGCCTCCGACGGCGAGGCCGACGAACGCTACGCCGCCACGCCCGCCTACGACGAATGGCTGGAGCAGCCGCCCGCCGAGCGCTGGACGCGGCTGGCCGCGGCCTGGCTGACGGCGACCCGCGTCTGCGGTCTGGTCGGCGCGCGGGACGCGAAGGACCGCATGCTGTCCGCGCTCGGCCCGGGCCTGGACCGCTCGGCGGCCCCGGAGGTACGGCACCGGGTGCTCGCCCTGCTGGCCGAGCTGCCGGAGGGCTCCGCCGTCTCCGCGGACTCGGTGCTGGCGCGACTGCGCTGGGAGCGTCCGTTGCGCGGCCGGGAGCGGGAGGACGATCTGCGCGGGCGGCTCGCCGAATGGACGCTGGCCGAGGCCGAGACGCTCGGTGTGACGGGCCGGGGCGCGCTGTCCGGGCACGGGCGGGCGCTGCTGGGCGCGCGTCCGCCGGCGCAGGCGCCGGCTCGCGCTCCCGCGCACGGCGCCGACGACGCGGTCCCCGAAGGGCCCGGCGACAAGCTGCCGGTGCACCACCACGCGCCGCGCCCCGCGGTTCCCGGCCCGCTCTCCCCCGCCGAGCAGGCCGCCGCCTCGGCCGCCGCCGCCCGGCTGCTCGCCCCGCTGCTGCCCGAGCCCCTCGACCACGTGCTCCTCCAGGCCGACCTCACGGCCGTCGCGCCGGGCCCGCTGCGGCGGCCGCTCGCCGACACGCTCGACGTCGTCGCCGACGTCGAGTCCAAGGGCGGCGCGACCGTCTACCGCTTCACGCCCGCCTCCGTACGCCGCGCCCTCGACGCCGGCCGCAGCGCCTCCGATCTGCACGCCTTCCTGGCCGAGCACTCCCGAACGCCGGTTCCGCAGCCGCTGGCCTACCTGATCGACGACGTGGCCCGCAGGCACGGCCGGCTGCGGGTCGGTGCGGCCTCGGCCTACGTGCGCTGCGACGACGACGCGATGCTCGACGAGATCCTCGCCGACAAGCGGTCGGCCGGGCTGCGGCTGCGCAGGCTCGCGCCGACCGTGCTGGCCGCGCAGGCCGATCCGGCGGCGCTGCTGGAGGGGCTGCGGGCCATGGGCTTCGCGCCGGCCGCCGAATCCGCCGAGGGCGATGTGCTGATCACCCGGGCACACGCCCGGCGCACCCCGCCGCGCACCGCGCCCGAGCCGGTCCCGGAGGGCCCGCCCGTTCCCGACGACACCCTTCTCGCGGCGGCGATCCGCGCGATCCGGGCGGGCGACCTGGCGGCCACCGCCCCGCACCGGGCCACCGGCACGGCCCCGGTGACCGGCGGCGAGCTGCCGCGCACCAGTTCCGCCGAGACCCTCGCCACCGTGCAGGCCGCCGTGCTGACCGGCCAGGCGCTGTGGATCGGCTACGTCAACGCCGAGGGGGCCGCCAGCCAGCGCGTGATCGCGCCGGTGCGGGTCGAGGGCGGCTTCGTGACGGCGTACGACCATACGGCGGACGAGGTCCGCACCTATCCGCTGCACCGGATCACCGGGGTGGCTGAGCTGGCCGACGAGCAGTAGTCCCTCCTCCTGCCCGAGCGGAGGCCTCCTCCGGCCAACGCAGAGCCTCCTTCGCCGGAACCCGGACGGGGGTTCGCCCGCACGGGTGTACGCCCGGTTTCATGCGCGCCACGCCCGAGCTTCCCTCCGTCGGGGGACCTTCGGCCGTGTCCCGCATCGCGGGGTGGATCGGCGGGCAACCACCGGGTGTCCTGATCCGCGCAAACCCGCGCAGATCGCTCACCAGAAGGGAACACTCATGCGTGCTGTCCGTCGTGCCGCAGCCGTTCTGACCGCCACCGCCGCGATGCTCGGCGCCCTCGCCGGCCAGGCCGCGGCGATCGGCATCGACCTCGGCGGGGGTGTGACGCTGTAGGCGGTCGCCGCCACGGCATCACCCCTCCCCGTGCCACCTCGTCGCCCGTCCCCGTGCCGGCGCGTCGTCGTGGTGTCGTCGCGGCGTCGCTTCCGGCGTCTGCCGCGCGTCGTCGTCCACGGGCCGGTCCCGGCTTCCGCCGGGGCCGGCCCGGCCGCCCCCTCGGTTCAGCCGACCGTCAGCCTTGGAAAGGCCGGAAACCCCCCATGCGTCCCCCCGTGCGTCCCCCCTTGCGTCCTCCCCTTCGCATCCTCGTGCGCGTCCTGACGCCCGCCGTCGCCGCGCTCGCGTCCCTCGCTCTGGCCGGCCTGCTCGCGCCCGGAGCCTCGGCGACCCCGGACGCGAACCCGCTGCCGTTGCCGCTGCCCAGTGGCGGCGGCGGCCCGCTGGTCGGGGAGGTGGCGAACGTCGAAGGGCCGCTGATCAACCACATCTCTCTGAAGTAGCCCCGGACGCGGCCCCGCGCAGCCGGTAGCTCGGCCCTTCCAGCCGTACGGTCACGGCGTGGTGCGCCAGCCGGTCCACCATCGCCGCGGTGCCGGGGCCGGCGAAGATCTCGCCCCACCGCTCCGGCGGCCGGTCGCCGGTCACGATCAGCGAACCCCGCTCGTAGCGGTGGGCGACCAAACGGAAGAAGAGATGGGAGGTTTCCGCGTCGAAGGTCAGATAGCCGACCTCGTCGACGATCAGCAGCGGCACGGAGTCCAGCTCGGCCAGTTCCTCGTCCAGCCGGCCCTCCGCCCATGCCGCGGCCAGCCGCGCCGCCCACTGACCCGCGGTCGCGAACAGCACCCGGTGACCGGCCTGGCACGCCCGTACGCCGAGGGCGATCGCCAGATGGGTCTTGCCGGTGCCGGGGGGACCGACGAACAGGACGTTCTCCCTGTCGACGACGAAGTCCAGTTTCCCGAGCCGGGCCACGGTCTCCCGGTCGAACGCGCGCAGATGCTCCGCGTCGAACTCCTCCAGCGTCTTCCGGACGGACAACCCCGCCGCCCGGATGCGCTCCTCGGCGCCGGCCGCCTCACCCTGGGGCGGCCCGCCCTGGGCGGGGACGACGGGGAGCGTCTGCGCACGACCGCCGGGACCGGTCGGCCCGCCGAGGTCACCGTGCGCGCCGAGCACCCCGTACGCTCCGTGGCCCCCGGGCTCGCCGTGTGCCGGTTGCAGGTGCACGGGCAGGTGCGGGCGGTCGGCGTGTGCGGCCATCGGGCCGGACATGTACGCGAGGATCGCCGCGGAGACGATGAACGCCATGTGGATGACCGTGCCCCACAGCAGCGAGTGCTGGTCGGTGTGGTGCACGTCCACGAACATCTGGAGCAGATGGACGGAGGAGATGCCCACGATCGCGGTGGCGAGCTTGACCTTGAGCACGTTGGAGTTGACGTGCGAGAGCCACTCGGGCTGGTCGCGGTGGCCCTGGAGGCCGATGCGGGAGACGAACGTCTCGTAGCCGCCGACGATCACCATGATCAGCAGGTTGGCGATCATCACGACGTCCACGAGCTTGAGGACCGCGAGCATCACGTACGTCTCGGTCGCCTGGCCGGTGACGCACCGGAGGATTAAGGCCCACAGTTCGTTGAAGAACTTGTACACATAGACGCCCTGCGCGGCGACCAGGCCGAAGTACAGGGGGGCCTGGAGCCAGCGGGTCGCGAACAGGGCGTACCCGAGCGTGGTCGTCGCGGGCGGGGAAGGGGTGGGCGCCGGAGTCGGCGGTGGGGTACCTGTGAGGGGCTGCATGATCAGCATTCTTCGCAGTCGCCACCCAGCAAATGAAGTCACGCCACTCGCACGAGTGATTAGACATCTTGTCGGACACACCACGTCCGCGCTCCGGCGCACACCCGCTCCGTCTCGCCCCCGATCAGGCACACTGGACGTTTGGCCGTACTGTCCGGCCGTACGGAAAGGGTGCCCGAGTGAACGGTCCGCTGATCGTCCAGTCAGACAAAACACTGCTTCTGGAAGTCGACCACGAGCGCGCCGACGACTGCCGGCGCGCCATCGCGCCGTTCGCGGAGCTGGAGCGGGCGCCCGAGCACATCCACACCTACCGCGTCACCCCGCTCGGCCTGTGGAACGCCCGCGCGGCCGGCCACGACGCCGAGCAGGTGGTGGACGCGCTGGTGGAGTACAGCCGCTACCCGGTGCCGCACGCGCTGCTCGTCGACATCGCCGAGACCATGGACCGCTACGGCCGGCTGACGCTGAGCAAGCATCCGGCCCACGGGCTGGTCCTCACCACCACCGACCGGCCGGTGCTGGAGGAGGTGCTGCGCTCCAAGCGCATCGCCCCGCTGGTCGGCGCCCGCATCGACCCGGACACGGTCGCCGTGCACCCCTCGGAGCGCGGGCAGATCAAGCAGACGCTGCTGAAGCTGGGCTGGCCGGCCGAGGACCTCGCCGGGTACGTCGACGGCGAGGCGCACCCGATCGAGCTGGCCGAGGACGGCTGGGCGCTGCGCCCCTACCAGAAGCAGGCGGTGGAGAACTTCTGGCACGGCGGGTCCGGTGTCGTCGTGCTGCCCTGCGGCGCGGGGAAGACCCTGGTCGGCGCCGGGTCGATGGCGCAGGCGAAGTCGACGACGCTGATTCTGGTCACGAACACCGTCTCCGCCCGGCAGTGGAAGCACGAGCTGGTGAAGCGGACCTCGCTGACCGAGGACGAGATCGGCGAGTACAGCGGGACCAGGAAGGAGATCCGGCCCGTCACCATCGCCACCTACCAGGTGCTGACGACGCGGCGGAAGGGCGTCTACCCGCACCTGGAGCTGTTCGACTCCCGCGACTGGGGCCTGATCGTCTACGACGAGGTGCATCTGCTGCCGGCGCCGGTGTTCAAGTTCACCGCCGACCTCCAGGCGCGCAGGCGGCTCGGCCTGACGGCGACGCTGGTGCGGGAGGACGGCCGGGAGTCGGACGTCTTCTCGCTCATCGGGCCCAAGCGGTTCGACGCCCCGTGGAAGGAGATCGAGGCGCAGGGTTACATCGCGCCCGCCGACTGCGTGGAGGTCCGGGTGAACCTCACCGACTCCGAGCGGCTCGCCTACGCCACGGCCGAGCCGGAGGAGAAGTACCGGTTCTGCTCGACCACGGTGACCAAGCGGAAGGTGACGGAGGCGATCGTGCGCCGGTTCGCCGGGCAGCAGATCCTCGTCATCGGGCAGTACATCGACCAGCTCGACGAACTGGGCGAGCATCTGAACGCCCCCGTGATCAAGGGCGAGACGAGCAACGCCCAGCGGGAGAAGCTCTTCGAGGCGTTCCGGCAGGGCGAGCTGAGCGTGCTGGTGGTCTCCAAGGTCGCCAACTTCTCCATCGACCTGCCGGAGGCCACGGTCGCCATCCAGGTGTCGGGCACGTTCGGGTCGCGACAGGAGGAGGCGCAGCGGCTGGGCCGGGTGCTGCGGCCGAAGGCGGACGGGCATCAGGCGCACTTCTACTCGGTGGTCGCCCGTGACACGATCGACCAGGACTTCGCGGCCCACCGCCAGCGGTTCCTGGCGGAGCAGGGGTACGCGTACCGGATCATGGACGCGGACGAACTGCTGGCGGAGGGCGGCTGAGGTCTTCGAGGCCTTCGTCCCGGGGTGTCCCGCTTCTTCGGGCCGCTACTTCGCGTCGCGGTTGAAGAGGGACGTGGACCAGAGGTGGCCGAGGGCCGTGAGGGCGAGGCACCAGGCGGCGGCGAGCCATCCCTGGTGGCCGATCTCCGTGCCCAGGAGGAGTCCTCGCAGGGTTTCGATGGCAGGGGTGAAGGGCTGGTACTCGGCGATCGGCCGGAACCAGCCCGGCATCCCGTCGACGGGGACGAAGGCGCTGGACAGCAGCGGGAGCAGGATCAGCGGCATGGCGTTGTTGCTCGCGGCCTCCGCGGTCGGGCTGGACAGGCCCATGCCGACGGCGATCCAGGTCAGGGCGAGGGCGAAGAGGGCGATCAGCCCCAACGCGGCCAGCCATTCCAGGGGGGTGGCGCCGGTGGAGCGGAAGCCGATCGCGACGGCGACCGCGCCGACCAGGACGGTGGCGGCGACGGACTGCAGGACGCTGCCGGCGACGTGCCCGATCAGGACCGAGGGCCGGTGGATGGCCATGGTCCGGAAGCGGGCGATGATCCCCTCGCTCATGTCGTTGGAGACGGAGACCGCGGTGCCGATGGTGGTGCTGCCGATGGTCATCAGCAGCAGGCCGGGCACCAGGTAGGCGATGTAGTCGGAGCGGTCGGCTCCCTCTCCCAGGCCCGCGCTCATGGCGTCGCCGAATATGTAGACGAACAGCAGGAGCAGCATGATCGGGGTGAGCAGGAGGTTGAGGGTGAGGGAGGGGTAACGGCGGGCGTGCAGCAGGTTGCGGCGCAGCATGGTGGCCGAGTCGCGCACCGCGAGGGACGGGGAGCCGCTCATCGGGTGGTCTCCTTTACGGGCTCGTTCCCGCCGGTCAGGGCGAAGAAGACGTCGTCGAGGTCGGGGGTGTGGACGGTGAGCTCGTCGGCGTGGACGCCGGCGGTGTCGAGGCGGGTCAGCAGGGTGTGCAGGTCGCGCTGGCTGCCGTCGCTGGGGATGTGCAGGGTCAGGGTCCGGTCGTGGCGGGTGGCCGCGGGCAGGGCGGCGGTGGCGGCGCCGTAGGCGGCGGGGTCGGTGAAGCGGAGCGCGACGTGTCCGCCGGGGACGATCCGCTTGAGTTCCTCCGCGGTGCCGTGGGCGGCGATCCCGCCGTCGTGGAGGACGGCGATGCGGTCGGCGAGCTGGTCGGCCTCCTCCAGGTACTGGGTGGTGAGGAAGACGGTGACGCCGCCGGTGACGAGGTCGCGGACGATCTGCCACATGGTGTGCCGGGAGCGGGGGTCCAGGCCGGTGGTGGGCTCGTCCAGGAAGATCACGCGCGGGCTGCCGACCAGGGTCATGGCGATGTCCAGACGGCGCTTCATGCCGCCGGAGTAGGTGGAGGCCGGCTTCTTCGCCGCCTCCGCCAGGCCGAAGCGCTCCAGCAGGTCCGCGCACACCCGTCGGCCCTCGCCGCGGGGCAGGTGGTGCAGGTCCGCCATCAGCAGCATGTTCTCCTCGCCGGTGATCAGCCCGTCCACCGCGGAGAACTGCCCCGTGACACCGATCGCCGCGCGCACGGCCTGCGGGTCGGCCGCGAGGTCGTGGCCCGCGACCCGGATCTCGCCGGAGGCCGGGTCGGGGGACACGAGGGTGGAAAGGATCTTGACGGCGGTGGTCTTGCCGGCCCCGTTCGGCCCGAGCAGCGCGAAGACCGTGCCTTCGGGGACGGCGAGGTCGATGCCGTCGAGCACGACCTTGTCGCCGTAGGACTTGCGCAGACCGCTCGCCGTGATGGCGGGGTTGGTCATGCCGGTGCTGGTCAGGTGGGTGGTGCCGGTCATGGAGGGCTCCTTCAGAGGCCGCGGGCGGTGATGTCGCCGTGGGCGGTGGTCGCGTGGATGGCCAGGCCGGCGTCGGCGCCGTCGGCGTTCTTCAGCGAGTTGTGGATCCGGCCGTAGCCGGTGCCGGCGTCCAGGGAGGCGGAGACTCCGCGGGCGGCGCCGATCGACACCTCGCCGAGCTGGGTGCGCAGGACGACCGTGCCGTGCAGGGCCTCGGCGACGCGGATGTCGCCCTTCTGGGTGCTGATCTCGGCGGAGCCGCCCAGCCGGCCGACCGAGATGCCTCCGTCGAGGAGGCCGATGCGGGCGTTCGCGGTCTCGTCGAGCTTGACCGTGCCCTGCGCGCCGTCGAAGGCGACGTCGCCGAGCCGTCCGACGCCCCGGAAGTCGGCGGCGGCGGCCTTGGCCTCGACACGGGAGCCCGCCGGGAGCCGGACGGTGACCTCGACGGCACCGGAGGCCCGGCCGAGGACAGGGTTCCTCACCGGCGCGGCCTCGATCCGCAGCACGCCGTCGGCGTAGGCGACCGTCGTGCGCTCCGCCGCCTGCACGTCCCGGTTCTTCGAGGCGTCGGCGGGGCGGATGTCGACCGCGGTGTCGGCCCGGTCGGCGGCGATGAACTGGATGCGGCCCGCGGGGATGTCGAGGACGGCGGAGACGGGGGCGGGGGTGGCGAAGGTCTGCATGGCGTACTCCTGGTGGCTGGCACGGCGAGTTGTTTCCGATATGAGAAACGCTACGTTGCATTCAAGAAGCAGGCAACTAGCCTGTTGCACTTGATGCGTGAATACACAGCTCAGAGGCACCATTTCATTGCAATGAGTCAGGAGGTAACGCAACAACGCCATCGCAGTTCATTGCAATGAATGCCGTCGAACGCTACGCTGGGGACCCCGAGGACCACGAAGGAGACCGCGCATGCCCGGAGGCAGGCTCACCCAGCAGGAACGTCAGCAGATCGCGCTGGGGCTGGCCGACGGGCTCGCCTACGCCGAGATCGCCCGCCGGCTCGACCGGCCGACCTCGACCGTCACGCGCGAGGTGATGCGCAACGGCGGCCCCACCGGCTACCGCGCCGACCTGGCCCACCGCGCCGCCGAACGCCGCGCCCACCGGCGCAGGCCCGCCCCGCCGGGACCGGAGCGGCCCGGGCGGGGCGACGGACGGGACGCCGAGGCGGTGCGCGAGTTCGAGGAGACGTTCACCACCGTCCTCATGGCCTCCGGCATGCCGCTGATGACGGCACGCGTGCTGGCCTGCCTGATACTGACCGACACCGGCAGCCTCACCGCGGCCGAACTCGTCCAGCGCCTCCGGGTCAGCCCGGCGTCCGTGTCCAAGGCCGTCGCGTTCCTGGAGAGCCAAAGCCTCCTCCGCCGGGAACAGGGCGAACGCCGCCGCGAGCGCTACATCGTGGACGACGACGTCTTCTACCAGTCGATGATGGCCAGCGCCCGCTCCACCGCCCACATCGGCGAGATCACCCGGCAGGGCGTCGGCGTCCTCGGCCCGGACACCCCGGCCGCCGTCCGGCTGGAGAACATCGCCCGCTACCTCGCCTTCATCAGCGAGAGCATCGCCCGCGCGGCGGAGCAGGCCCGCGACATCCTCCACTCGAAGCCCGAGGACGCCTGAATATTCGTTGGCCCGGGTCCGCACCCCTCCCCTAGAATCTCCGCCCTTGCCCGCCTCCCACTCGCGGAGTGCCGCCGTCCGGACGGAAACCGGACGGCCGTCGCCCGGACCGAACCGGACGGCATCCCGACGCACACCCACCCAGCAGGTCCTCCGGAGGCACCGCCTTGTCCACGCCCGCCGACGATCCCCTCTCCCGCGAGCGCTCCCACCTCGCCGCCTCCCGTGCCGCGCTGCGGGCCATGCGCGAGGACGTCGAGTCGCTCGACATCAGCGACGTGACCGCGAACTGGGTCAACGCCCGGATCCTCGAACGCCAGATCGATGAGCGGATCAAGGCCCTCGCCGACCTCAGCGACACGCCGCTGTTCTTCGGCCGGCTCGACTACCTGCACGCACCCGGGGCGGAACGGGCGGAGGGCGCCGAGGGGGAACGCTTCTACATCGGGCGGCGGCACGTGCACGACGCCGACGGCGACCCCATGGTCATCGACTGGCGCGCGCCGGTCTCGCAGCCGTTCTACCGGGCGTCGAAGAAGGACCCGATGGACGTCGCCCTGCGCCGCCGCTTCGGCTACACCGGCGGGCAGCTCACCGCGTACGAGGACGAGCACCTGTCGGACCCGGCGGAGGCGGCGCGGACCAGCAGGCTGCTCCAGCAGGAGATCGAGCGCCCGCGCGTCGGCCCGATGCGGGACATCGTGGCGACGATCCAGCCCGAGCAGGACGAGATCGTGCGGTCCGGGCTGGGCGGCACGGTGTGCGTGCAGGGCGGACCCGGCACCGGGAAGACGGCGGTCGGCCTGCACCGGGTCGCGTATCTGCTCTACGCCCACCGGGAGCGGCTCGCCCGCACCGGGACGCTGGTCATCGGGCCGAACCGGTCCTTCCTCCACTACATCGAGCAGGTGCTGCCCGCGCTCGGCGAGTTGACGGTGCGTCAGGCGACGGTGGACGACCTCGTGGCGCACGTCGAGGTGAGCGGCGCGGACGACGCTGCGGCGGCGGTCGTCAAGGGCGACGCCCGGATGGCCGAGGTGCTGCGGCGGGCGCTGTACGCGCACGTCACGCCGCCCACCGAGCCGGTGGTCGTGGTGCGCGGGTCACGGCGCTGGCGGGTGCCGGCGTACGAACTGGAGGAGATCGTCCGGGAGCTGCTGGACCGCGGGATCCGCTACGGCGCGGCCCGGGAGGCGCTGCCGCAGCGGATCGCGCACGCCGTGCTCGTGCAGATGGAGCGGGCCGGGGAGGCCCCCGACGACCGGGTGCAGGACGCGGTGGCCCGCAACAACGCCGTGAAGGCGGCGGTGAAGGCCGTGTGGCCGCCGGTCGACCCGGCGAAGCTGGTGCTGCGGCTGCTCACCGACGCGGACTTCCTCGCCGAGCACGCCGACGCGGTCCTCACCCCCGAGGAGCAGAAGACGATCCTGTGGGCGAAGCCCGTCCGCTCGGTGAAGTCGGCCAAGTGGTCGGCGGCGGACGCGGTGCTCATCGACGAGGCCGCCGACCTGGTCGAGCGCACGCCCTCGCTGGGCCATGTCGTCCTGGACGAGGCGCAGGACCTGTCCCCGATGCAGTACCGCGCGGTGGGCCGGCGCTGCACCACCGGTTCCGCCACCGTCCTCGGCGACCTGGCGCAGGGCACCACGCCCTGGGCGACCCGCAGTTGGGAGGAGGCGCTGGCGCACCTGGGCAAGGACGACGCCGTGATCGAGGAGCTGACGGCCGGTTTCCGCGTCCCGTCCGACGTCATCGCCTACGCCTCCCGGCTGCTGCCGCACATCGCGCCGGGTCTGACGCCGGTGGCGTCGGTGCGGGAGAACCCGGGCGCGTTCGAGGTGCGGCGGGTCGGCGGGGACACGGAGGTGGTGGCCGCGTGCGCCGAGTCGCTGCGCCACGAGGGGTCGATCGGCCTGATCGCCGCCGACGCCCGGGTGCCCGCGCTCGCCGGGGCGCTCACGGCCGCGGGCCTGGCCTTCCTCGGGCCGGGCGAGGAGACGACCCGCGAGACCCGGCTGACGCTGGTCCCGGCATCGCTGGCGAAGGGCCTGGAGTACGACTACGTGGTGCTGGACGAGCCGCGGGCGATCGTGGACGGCGAGCCGGACGAGCGGACGGGCCTGCGCCGCCTGTACGTGGCGCTGACCCGGGCCGTGTCCGGCCTGACGGTCACGTACTCGGCGCCGCTGCCGGAGCAGTTGGGGTGACCCCGGCTCCGACCGCCCACCCCTGATCCTCCCCGGCCGAGGCCGGCACGACCGAGTCCAGCGCGTACCGCCACTCGGCGACCGCCACCTCGGACACCGGCCCCGTCCAGCCCTCGGGCCGGGCGGCGCCGCCGATGTGGAAGGCGTCGATCCCGGCGGCGAGCAGGGCCGGCACATGGTCGAGCCGCAGCCCGCCGCCGACCAGGATCCGCGGCTCGTAGCCGCGCTCGCCGCCCCGCGCGGCCTCCGCGCACAGGACCGGCAGCCCGTCGTCCACGCCGGTGGCCGAGCCGGCGGTGAGGTAGGCGTCGAGGCCGGGCAGCCCGTCGAGCGCCCTGCGCAGCGCGTCCCGGTCGGCGGCACGGTCGATGGCCCGGTGGAAGGTCCACCGGCAGCCGTCGAGCACGTCCACCACCCGCTCCACGGCGTCCAGGTCCACCTGCCCGGCGGCGTCGAGGAAGCCGAGGACGAACTCCTCGGCCCCGGCGTCCCGCATCCGCCCGGCGGTGCCGACCAGCCGGTCGACGTCCCCGGCGGCGAAGCCGTCCGCGAGCCGCAGCATCACGCGCACCGGGATGTCGACGGCGGCGCGGATCTCGCCGACGGTCCCGGCCGACGGGGTGAGCCCGTCCGCCGCCATGTCGGTGACCAGCTCCAGCCGGTCCGCGCCTCCGGCCTGGGCGGCGACGGCGTCCTCGGCGTCGAGGGCGATCACCTCCAGGACTGCACGCTTGCTCATGGGACCCCATTCGTCGACGGCTACAGGTCTAGTCCACTTGAACCAATTGAAGACTACGCCCGTGCCCGACGCCACTCCTTCGAAGGCCCCCGCGCCGCTCGTGCGGGGAGCCCGGGACGACTCAGTCGAAAATGTCCAGCTCGTCCTCCGTCACCCCGGCCAGTTCGTACGACGCCCCCGCCGCCGGCGCACGTCCCGCGTACAGCCGCATCAGGGTCGGGGCGTCGCCGATGTAGCGGGCCGGCGGGCGGTCGCCGGCGAAGTCGCCGAGCCGCAGGGGCTCGTCCAGGTCGTCCAGGTCGGCGTGGAGCGGCGGCCGCTTCTCCTGCCGGGTCACGTACGCGAGCAGCGCCAGCGCCTCCGGCAGCGGCCGGCCGCCGTACGCCCCCGGCGCCCCGAGCGCCTCGCGCACGTCGCCGCCGTGCACCCACTCGCCCAGCGCCAGCTTGTCCAGCAGCCCGTCGGAGGCGGCGATCACCGGCCCGGCCCCGGTCATCCCGCGCTCCAGCTCGTCGACGACCCGGGCGTTGCTCCAGTCGCCTCGCTCGGCGATGTCCCGCTCGTTGGCGGCGGGCGAGAACACATCGGCCTCGTAACGGCTCTCCACCACCCGCGTCAGCGCGGCGGAGCAGTGCGCCAGCACATCGCGCACCGACCACCCCGGACAGGCGGCGACCGGCAGCGCGAACTCCCCCTCCGCCCGCTCCCGCAGCAGGGGCACCAACTCGTCCCGTTCGAGGATCAGCAGCCGCCCGGGCAGCTCCGGGTCCCGTACGTCGTACACATCGGCAGGTGTCGTCATGACGTTCACGCTAGAGGGAAGGCGCGGCCCGCCGGGAGGACGCGGGGCCGGGACAATGGGCGCATGGCCGATCCCGACGCCCTGCGCACCCGCTTCGCCGCCGCCCTGGAGGCCGCCCGCTCCCCGGCGGACGGCCCCGACCCGGCCCCGTACGCCGACAACCTGCTCGCCCGCTGGCAGGAGCCCCAGCGCCGGTACCACACGCTCACGCACCTGGCCGCGGTGCTCGACCGCGTCGACACGCTGGCCGAGTACGCCGACGATCCGGACCTGGTGCGGCTGGCCGCCTGGTTCCACGACGCGGTGTATCTGCCCGACCGCTCGGAGAACGAGGAGCGGTCCGCGCGGCTCGCCGAACGCGCCCTCGCGGAGGCCGGGCTGGCCGAGGCGAAGACCGCCGAGGTGGCCCGGCTGGTGCGGCTCACCGCCGGGCACGCCCCGGCCGACGGGGACCGCAACGGCGTGGTGCTGTGCGACGCCGACCTGGCGATCCTCGCCGCGCCGCCGTCGGCCTACGCCGCCTACACCGCGGCCGTGCGCGAGGAGTACGGCTTCGTCCCGTCCGACGCCTTCCGCGCGGGCCGGGCCGAGGTCCTGCGCCAACTCCTCGCCCTCCCGAGGCTGTTCCGCACCCCCTACGGCGCCGCCCACTGGGAGGCGACGGCCCGCTACAACGTCGGAGCCGAGCTGGAAATGCTGTCGTCGTGACGGTGCGGCGTCGCCTAGCCTGCGCTGCATGAGCGATGCGGGCGGGGATCTGGTGGAGCAGGCCGTCGCGGGCGCCGTCGCGGCGCTGGGCGCGGCGGTGGAGCGGGACGACTGGGAGCGGGTGCGGGCGGGCTCGCTGGAGTGGGACTGCCGCAGGACGGCCACCCATGTGGCGAGCTGTCTGCTCGCCTACGCGGGCCAGTTGGCCGGGCGCGCGCAGGACTCCTACGTACCCTTCAAGATCACCCTCGACGGCTCCGCCGGCTTCGACCCCGCCGACAACCGGGGCGTCCTCCACGTCATCGAGACCACCGGGACCCTGCTCGCCGCCACCGTGCGCACCACGCCCCGCGCTGTGCGCGCCTTCCACCCGTACCCGTTCCGCAGCGCCAACCGCACCGGCTTCGCCGCGATGGGCGTCGCCGAGGTGCTGCTGCACACCCACGACCTCACCGAGGGCCTCGGCCTGTCCTACGCGCCGCGCGCGGAACTCGCCGCCTTCGTGCTCGGCACGATCTTCCCCGAGGTCCGGCCCGGCCCCGACCCCTGGCGGACCCTGCTGTGGGCCACCGGCCGGGGCGAGCTGCCCGGGCGGCCCCGGGTCACCGAGTGGCGCTGGCAGAACAACATGGTCCTGCCCGCCTCGCAGCGCCTCACGCTGGAGGGCGTCACCCCGGCCGCCGCGGCCGACCTCGCCGCGGGCGGCGACGGCGGCTTCGACTGGCTCGGCGGCGGCCCCTTCGACGGCACGCGCGAGGCCGCCGGGATGACGGTGGCGGCGTACGAGGCGGGCGTGCACCGCGCCGAGTTCGGCCTCTTCGCCGTCGTGCGCCGCGAGGACGACCGCGCGATCGGCGGCATCGGCTTCCACGGCTCCCCCGACGAGGACGGCCGTACCGAGATCGGCTACGACCTCACCGAACCGGCCCGCGGACAGGGCTACGCCACGGAGGCGCTGCGCACGCTGGCGGACTGGGCGCTGGCGCGCGACGACGTGCGGTCGCTGTTCGCCACCGTGGAGCGGGACAACCCGGCCTCGCGGCACGTCCTGGCACGCGCCGGGTTCACGCGGGTGAGCGAGGCGTACGGCGACGAGAAGCTGGTGGCGTACGAACTGCGCGGCTGACGCGCCCCACGGCCCGACCGCGCCCCACGGGGACCCGGCTCAGCCCGCGTCGTGCTTACGGCGCCGCAGTCCCGCCCCGAGCAGCAGCCGCACCACCTCGCGGCTGCCGACCTCCACCGCGCCCGCCCGCACCGCGTCACGGTAGCGGTGCGAGGGGATGTCGTAGTGGTCCCGCTCGAAGGCGCGGCGCGGGACGCCGAGGCGCGCGGCGAAGGCGTGGAGTTCGTCGTACGAGACGTCGCTGATCAGGTGGGACCACATGCGGCCGTGGCCGGGCCAGGTCGGCGGGTCGATGTACACCGTCACGAGGAGGGCGCCCCGCCGCAGGCGCCGAGCCCTCCGATCGCCGCGACCTTCACGCCCGCCTTGTGGCACACCCAGTGCGGGTCGGGGCCCAGCTCCGGCTCGACGTCGAGCGCGTGCGGCTCGCCGGAGCCGCACACCGGGCACAGGGGCCAGCGGCCGTGGCGGTCCAGCAGGGCGTCCTGCACGTCCTGGGCGACCAGCCCGGCCACGAAGGCGGCGCCCTCCGGCCACTGCTCCACCCACCAACGCCGCTGCGCGACGGACTCCTCGACCAGGGAGACGACGTCCGCCTGCGCGACCCGGCCCGCCACGAGGTCGGCGAGCACCAGGGCGCGCGCGGCGTGCAGCGCCTGCTCCAGGGGGCTGATGGGGTCCATGCACCCATTGTGCGCACTCTTGACCACGACACCGAACCGAAAATACCTTTCAGAGGTGACCCGGAACGTGAAGGAAACTTTCCGCCGGGCGCCGGTGTCCCCCGTCGGCGCCCCGCCCGCGCCGGCCGCCCTCGCCGCCAAGGTCCGCACCCTCGCCCCGTCGATGACCCGCTCCATGCAGCGCGTCGCCGAGGCCCTCGCGGGCGACCCGGCGGGCTGCGCCGCCCTCACCGTCACCGGCCTCGCCGAGCGCACGGGCACCAGCGAGGCCACCGTCGTACGCACCGCCCGCCTCCTCGGCTACCCCGGCTACCGCGATCTGCGCCTCGCCCTCGCCGGCCTCGCAGCCCAGCAGCAGTCCGGCCGCGCGCCCGCCATCACGACCGACATCGCGGTGGACGACCCCATCGCCGACGTCGTCGCCAAGCTCGCCCTCGACGAGCAGCAGACCCTCGCCGACACCGCCGCCGGCCTCGACACCGCCCAGCTCGGCGCCGCCGTCGCCGCGGTGGCCACCGCCCGCCGCACCGACGTGTACGGCATCGGGGCGTCGGGACTGGTCGCCCAGGACCTGACGCAGAAGCTGCTGCGCATAGGGCTGATGGCGCACGCGCCCGGCGATCCGCACCTCGCGGTGACGAACGCGGTGCAGCTGCGCGCCGGGGACGTCGCCGTCGCGATCACCCACTCCGGGTCGACCGGGGACGTCATCGAGCCGCTGCGGGTCGCCTTCGAGCGCGGGGCGACGACCGTCGCGGTCACCGGCCGGCCCGACTCCGCGGTGACGCAGTACGCCGACCTGGTGCTGACGACGTCCACGGCCCGCGAGAGCGAGCTGCGGCCCGCGGCGATGTCCTCGCGGACCAGCCAACTGCTGGTGGTGGACTGCCTGTTCGTGGGGGTGGCGCAGCGGACCTACGAGACGGCGGGGCCGGCGCTGTCCGCGTCGTACGAGGCACTGGCCCACCGGCATCGCAGGTAGGCGGGACGTCCTGCGTCGCAGGCGGACAGGACATCCGGCTCGCAGGCAGGACATCCGCCGTCGCAGGCGGTTCATGCCGTACCCACCCGCACCGAACAGGAACCGACGTCCATGACCCCCACACCCGAATCGCCCGGCCTGCGGGCCCAGTTGGCGAGCCTGCCGACCGAGGCCTTCCGGCCCGAACTGGCGGAGATCGACCGGCTGTCCACCCTGGAGATCGCCACGCTGATGAACGGCGAGGACGCCGGCGTCCCCGCCGCCGTCGCCCGGGAGCTGCCCCGGATCGCCGCCGCCGTCGACGCCGTCGCCGAGCGCATGGCCCGCGGCGGACGGCTCGTCTACGCCGGCGCCGGCACCGCCGGGCGGCTCGGGGTGCTGGACGCCTCCGAGTGCCCGCCCACCTTCAACACCGACCCGGCGCAGGTCGTGGGCCTCGTCGCGGGCGGCAGGGACGCGCTGGTCACGTCCGTCGAGGGCGCCGAGGACTCGGCCGAGCTGGCCCGGCGCGACCTGGACGCCCTCGGGCTGACCTCCGGGGACGCGGTGGTCGGCGTGTCCGCGTCCGGCCGTACGCCCTACGCCGTCTGCGCGGTGGAGCACGCCCGCGCGCACGGCGCCCTGACCGTGGGGCTGGCCTGCAATCCGGGCAGCGCCCTCGCCGCGGCCGCCGAGCACGGGATCGAGGTCGTCGTCGGGCCCGAGCTGATCACCGGGTCCACCCGGCTGAAGGCGGGCACGGCGCAGAAGCTGGTGCTCAACATGATCTCGACGATCACGATGATCCGGCTGGGCAAGACGTACGGGAACCTGATGGTCGACGTGCGCGCCTCCAACGACAAGCTGCGCGCCCGCTCCCGCCGGATCGTCGCCCTGGCCACCGGCGCGGGCGACGACGAGATCGAGGCGGCCCTCGCGGCGACGGGCGGCGAGGTCAAGGACGCCATCCTGACGATCCTCGGCCAGGTGGACGCCCCGACGGCGGCACGGCTGCTGGCGGAGTCGGGGGGCCGACTGCGCGAGGCGCTGGTGGCGGCAGCCCACTGACACACCGGCCGAACACCACACGGCCACCGGGCGAACTCCGGCGACCGACTGCGCGAGCCGCTGGAGACGGCAGCCCACTGACACACCGGCCGAACACCACACGGCCACCGGGCGAACTCCGGCGACCGACTGCGCGAGGCGCTGGAGACGGCAGCCCGCTGACACACCGGCCGAACACCACACGGCCACCGACCGACTGCCCTGGAGGGTTCGGGCGGCGGCCCCCTGCCACACGGCCGAACGCCCCGACGGCCGCGCGACGCGGCTGCCGACGCAATCCCACCGCCACCGCGCGCGGCACGGCCCCCGCGCCCCCCGCTGAGACACTGGACGGCATGAACCACGCCCACGTCACCGCTCTCGGCCGTGCCCTCCGGCTGCTCGGGGAACACGGCGAGGCCCTCGGCGCCGACACGCCGGACGCCAAGCTGCACGAGATCAAGGCGGACCTCAAGCGCGCGCTGGAGCTGCTGGAGGAGAGCGCCGGCGCGCAGGCCCCGGCCACCCGCTGCCCCGAGCATCCGTACGGGCCCGTGGACGAGAGCGCGCCCGACCTGTGCCTGCTGTGCGAGACGCGGCGGCGGGCGGCCCGCCGGGCCGAGTTCAACGGCCCCGCCGCGCCCGCCGGCCCCGCCGCCACCGCGCCGTCGCGGTACGGGGTGCGCGGCGACCGTCCGCAGCCCCAGCAGCGCTGGCTGCCGGAGCTGTGGAACGGGCAGGAGTGGCAGCTGTGCGGGACCCCGCGCCGGGACCGGCGCGAGGCCGAGCTGTATCTGGCCGCCCAGCGGCGCGGCTCGCGGCCCGCCATGGCGTACCGGCTGGTGCACGAGTTCACCGACTACGAGGTGCTCCGCGTGTGGGGCACCCCGGTGCGGGTGGACATCGAGCCGATGGGCAACCTGTAGGCCGCCGCGGTCAGCTCAGGGTGCGCAGGGACGCGGCGTCGTACGGGGCCAGCTCATCGAAGCGGCCGGCGAGCACCTTCTCGGCCCACTGCGGGTCCTGGAGCAGGGCGCGGCCGACGGCGACCAGGTCGAACTCGTCGCGCTCAAAGCGGTCGAGGAGGTTGTCGAGGCTGCCCAGCGCGGCGCCCTCGCCCTGGAACGCCTTGATGAAGTCGCCGTCGAGGCCCACCGAGCCGACGGTGATGGCGGGCTTGCCGGTGAGCTTCTTGGTCCAGCCGGCGAGGTTGAGGTCGGAGCCGTCGAACTCGGGGAGCCAGTAGCGGCGGGTGGAGGCGTGGAAGGCGTCGACGCCGGCGGCGGCGAGCGGGGTGAGGACGGCCTCCAGCTGCTCGGGGGTGTCGGCGAGCCTGGCGTCGTAGGCCCCCGACTTCCACTGCGAGTAGCGGAAGATCACCGGGAAGCCGGGCGAAACGGAGGCGCGGACGGCGGCCACGATCTCGGCGGCGAACCGGGTGCGGGCGACGGGGTCGCCGCCGTAGGCGTCGGTGCGGCGGTTGGTGAACTCCCACAGGAACTGGTCGATGAGGTAGCCGTGGGCGCCGTGCAGTTCGACGCCGTCGAAGCCGATCCGCTCGGCCGCCGCGGCGGCCTCGGCGAAGGCGGCGATCACGTCGTCCAGGTCCTGGCGCGTCATCTCCCGGCCGTCGCCCGCGGTGCCGTCCAGGCGCAGCCCGGAGGGGCCGACGGGGGACGCCTCGGGGAACGGCGGGCGGCCCGGCTTGCGGACCATGCCGATGTGCCACAGCTGCGGCACGATCGTCCCGCCGGCCGCGTGCACGGCGTCGGCGACCTTCGTCCAGCCCGCCAGCTGCTCGGCCCCGTGGAACCGCGGCACCCGGCTGCTCTCCCCGGCCGAGTCGTGGCCGACGTACGTGCCCTCGGTGACGATGAGCCCGACGCCGGCGGCGGCACGGCGGGCGTAGTACGACACCACGTCCTCGCCGGGGACGCCGCCCGGGGAGAACTGACGGGTCATCGGCGCCATGACGATGCGGTTCGGCACCGTGAGGCCGTTGATCGACACGGGGCGGGAGAGGATCTCGGCCGCGCGGGAGGCGGCGGGCGGGGAGACGGTCACTCGGGGGCTCCTAGGGATCGGATACCGATCAGTATGTGCATGTGCAACAAGCGGTGTCCAGATCGCATTCCCGGGAGCCGCGGATCCCGTTCCCGGGAGCCGGAGAACGCGGACGGACCCGCACCCGGCCGCCGCGGAAACGCCCGTGGGCGGCACCCCCCGTCGTACGGGGAGTGCCGCCCACGGCACGGAAGGACGGTACCGATCCTCGGAAGGATCAGAAGTCCATGTCACCGCCCGGCATGCCGCCGCCGGCCGGCGCGGCGGCCTTCTCCGGCTTGTCGGCGATGACGGCCTCGGTGGTGAGGAACAGCGCGGCGATGGAGGCGGCGTTCTGCAGCGCGGAACGGGTCACCTTCGCCGGGTCGATGATGCCTTCGGCGACCAGGTCGACGTACTCACCGGTCGCGGCGTTCAGGCCGTGGCCCGGGGTGAGGTTGCGGACCTTCTCCACCACGACGCCGCCCTCGAGGCCGGCGTTGACGGCGATCTGCTTCAGCGGGGCCTCGAGCGCCAGCTTGACGGCGGCGGCACCGGTGGCCTCGTCGCCCTCGAGCTCCAGCTTCTCGAACACCTGGGAGGCCTGGAGCAGGGCCACGCCACCACCGGCGACGATGCCCTCCTCGACGGCCGCCTTGGCGTTGCGCACGGCGTCCTCGATGCGGTGCTTGCGCTCCTTGAGCTCCACCTCGGTGGCGGCGCCGGCCTTGATGACCGCGACACCGCCGGCGAGCTTCGCCAGGCGCTCCTGCAGCTTCTCGCGGTCGTAGTCCGAGTCGCTGTTCTCGATCTCGGCGCGGATCTGGTTCACGCGGCCCTGGACCTGCTCCGCGGAGCCGGCGCCGTCCACGATGGTGGTCTCGTCCTTGGTGATGACGACCTTGCGGGCGCGGCCCAGGAGGTCCAGGGTCGCGTTCTCCAGCTTGAGGCCGACCTCCTCGGAGATGACCTCGCCGCCCGTGAGGATGGCGATGTCGCCGAGCATGGCCTTGCGGCGGTCGCCGAAGCCCGGGGCCTTGACGGCGACGGACTTGAAGGTGCCGCGGATCTTGTTGACGACCAGGGTCGACAGGGCCTCGCCCTCGACGTCCTCGGCGATGATCAGCAGCGGCTTGCCCGACTGCATGACCTTCTCCAGGAGCGGAAGCAGGTCCTTGACGTTGGAGATCTTGGAGTTGGCGATGAGGATGTAGGGGTCCTCGAGCGAGGCCTCCATCCGCTCCATGTCGGTGGCGAAGTACGCCGAGATGTAGCCCTTGTCGAAGCGCATGCCCTCGGTGAGCTCGAGCTCCAGACCGAAGGTCTGCGACTCCTCGACCGTGATGACGCCTTCCTTGCCGACCTTGTCCATCGCCTCGGCGATCAGCTCGCCGATCTGGGTGTCGGCGGCGGAGATGGAGGCCGTGGAGGCGATCTGCTCCTTGGTCTCGACCTCCTTGGCCTGGTCGAGCAGGGCGGCGGAGACGGCCTCGACGGCCTTCTCGATGCCGCGCTTCAGGGCCATCGGGTTGGCGCCGGCCGCGACGTTGCGCAGACCCTCGCGCACCAGGGCCTGGGCCAGCACGGTCGCCGTGGTCGTACCGTCGCCGGCGACGTCGTCCGTCTTCTTGGCGACTTCCTTGACCAGCTCGGCGCCGATCTTCTCGTACGGGTCCTCGAGCTCGATCTCCTTGGCGATGGAGACACCATCGTTGGTGATCGTGGGGGCGCCCCACTTCTTCTCGAGGACGACGTTGCGGCCCTTGGGGCCGAGCGTCACCTTCACGGCGTCCGCGAGCTGGTTCATGCCGCGCTCGAGGCCGCGCCGCGCCTCCTCGTCGAACGCGATGATCTTGGCCATGTGAAGTGGTCCCTCCAGGACTGGGGGTGATTCCTTCGGACCGCGCCCGCGCCCGCGACGGACGGCTCGCCGGCCCGTGGTTCCTTGCCCCACCTGGCCCGCGGGCCTCACCGACCCGGTCCTTCTTTGTCACTCTCACCTTCAGAGTGCTAACGCCAATGATTAGCACTCGGGTGTGGTGAGTGCAAGCGCCTCCCGGCATCCGGCCACCCGGAGGCGTGGGTCCGGACAGCCGGAAGCGCGGGTCCCGACCGCCGGAAGCGGCGGATCCGCGGACGGCCGAAGGCGACGGACCCGAAGGCCGAAGGCGACGGACCCGGAGGCCGGAGGCGGACCCGGAGGCCGGAGGCGCGGGCCCGGACAGCCGGGGACGCGGGCCCGGACAGCCGAAGGGCCCGCACCCCTGGGGATGCGGGCCCTTCGGAGAAAGACCTTCGCCTGCGGTGGTCGGTCGCGCGTTTCAGGCAGTGACGCGGACCATGTCGGCCTGCGGGCCCTTCTGACCCTGCGAGATCTCGAACTCGACTCGCTGGCCCTCTTCGAGGGTCCGGTACCCGTCCATCTGGATCGCGCTGTAGTGGACGAAGACGTCCGCACCACCGTCGACCGCGATGAAGCCGTACCCCTTCTCCGCGTTGAACCACTTGACGGTGCCCTGAGCCATGCCTAACTCCCCTATTACTGGCCCTTGCACAGATCCACACTTCGCGGACCCGGGTCAGACCTCACCCCCCAATGGCTGGGGGCGTGCGCCGGAACGCGTCGACCGCGGCCGAATGTATCTGTCCAACTGCCGTCTGCAACAGGTCAGTCGGACGAGAAATCTGGGCGCGAGCGGTCGGGAATTTACGGAAAATCCGCCAGACTTCAGGGCAAGCCGGACCGCGGAAAAGGCCAGGATGGCCGAAAAGGATCGCACACTTTGGCTACTTCTCGACGGAAGCGCAGCGTTCCACATATGCGCCCGGCAAGGTGAAAGGGGGCGCGTTCCCCAACTCTACCGTGCTCAATCACATTGAATGGCCCCCTCCGCTTCTCTTGGGGAGGGGGCCATTCAACGGACGTCCGGTGTTCAGCCGCCGGCGACGGCGGGGATGATCGACACTCCCGCGCCGTCCGGGGTGGCGGTGTCCAGACCCTGTTCAAAACGGACGTCGTCGTCGTTGACGTACACGTTGACGAAGCGGCGCAGCTTGCCCTGGTCGTCCAGGACGCGGGCGGCGATGCCCGTGTGGTTCTTCTCCAGGTCGGCGATGACCTCGCCGAGGGTGGCCCCCTCGGCGGCGACCTCGGCCTTCCCGCCCGTGTAGGTGCGCAGGATGGTGGGGATGCGGACGGTGACGCTCATGGCTCGGTGACCTCCGGTCGGGGTGGCTGGCGTACGCGGATGCGGAAGGGGGCGGCGGACCGGCGGATCAGGCGAGGCCGGCCGCGCGGAACGACTCCAGGCTCGGCCGGATGGTCGCGGTGAGCCCCGTCCCCGCCACGGCGTCCAGCGTCTTGAGACCGTCGCCCGTGTTGAGGACGACCGTGGTCTTCGCCGGGTCCAGCACGCCGTTCTCGATCAGCTTGCGGGTCACGCCCACCGTCACGCCGCCGGCCGTCTCCGCGAAGATGCCCTCGGTGCGGGCCAGCAGCCTGATGGCGTCCACGATCTGCTCGTCCGTGACGTCCTCCACGGCGCCGCCCGTGCGGCGGGCGATGTCGAGGACGTAGGGCCCGTCGGCCGGGTTGCCGATGGCGAGGGACTTGGCGATGGTGTCGGGCTTCTGCGGCCGGACGACGTCGTGCCCGGCCTTGTACGCGGTGGACACCGGCGAGCAGCCCTCGGCCTGGGCGCCGAAGATCTTGTACGGCCGGTCCTCGACCAGACCGAGCTTGATCAGTTCCTGCAGCCCCTTGTCGATCTTGGTGAGCTGGGAGCCGGAGGCGATCGGCACCACGATCTGGTCCGGCAGCCGCCAGCCGAGCTGCTCGCAGATCTCGTACGCGAGGGTCTTGGACCCCTCCGCGTAGTACGGCCGCAGGTTGACGTTGACGAAGCCCCAGCCCTCGCCGGCCGGGTCGCCGATCAGCTCGGAGCAGAAGCGGTTGACGTCGTCGTAGTTGCCCTCGATGCCGACCAGCTCGCCGCCGTAGACGGCGGCCATGACGACCTTGCCCTGCTCCAGGTCGTGCGGGATGAACACGCAGGAGCGCAGGCCGGCCCGGGCGGCGGCGGCGCCGACCGCGCCGGCCAGGTTGCCGGTGGAGGAGCAGGACAGGGTGGTGAAGCCGAAGGCCCGGGCGGCCTCCAGGGCCTGGGCGACGACCCGGTCCTTGAAGGAGTGGGTCGGGTTGCCGGAGTCGTCCTTGACGTACAGACCGCCGGTCACGCCGAGTTCGCGGGCGAGGTTGTCGGCCTGGACGAGCTTGGTCCAGCCGGGGTTCAGGTTGGGCTTGTCCGCCACGTCGGCCGGGACGGGCAGCAGGGGCGCGTAGCGCCAGATGTTCGCGGGTCCCGCCTCGATGCGCCGCCGCAGTTCCTCGGTGTCGTAGGCCGAGAAGTCGTACGCGATCTCCAGCGGGCCGAAACACTCCTCGCAGGCGAAGACCGGTCCGAGGGGTACGCGGTGACCGCACTCGCGGCAGGAGAGCGCCGCGGCGGGACCCAGGTCCACGGAGGCGGCGGAATCGGTGGTGCTTGCAACGGTCTGCACAGCCATGTGAGGCGAGGCCCTTTCTCCTCATCTTCCTCACGACGCATCTCGCCGTGAGACGGATTTGGCACCTTCCCTAGCCGGGAGCCTCGCGGAAACGATCAACACTGATCTACGAGACCGGCTGGAGGGTTGCCGGGGCTTCATCGGGCCGTATCCCTCTGCCCCTCTGGATGAGCTGTATGTGGTTGTCGGCATGGCGACCCCCGACATGCGATGGTCACCAGCGTTGTTCAAGACTGTAACCGAAGGCCAGGACAGTTGAGATAGTCGTCCGAAGCGCGAGATGGATCACATGCCGGTCGGAACGTCCGGACATGTGCTCCCCCGCTCGCCGAGAGAACGCGAAGGAGCCGCAGGCTGTGCTGGAAGAAGTCGAGCGCTGGCTGAACACCCGCTCCTGGTCCGCGACCGATCGCCCGCTGCACAAGATCCTGGCCGCCAAGCGTGCCACGGGCCAGTCGGTCAGCGTCGTGCTGCCCGCCCTCAACGAGGAGGAGACGGTCGGCGACATCGTCGCCGTGATCCGGCACGACCTGATGCACCAGGTCCCGCTCGTCGACGAGATCGTCGTCGTCGACTCGGGCTCCACCGACCGCACCTCCGAGGTGGCCGCCGCCGCGGGCGCCCGGGTGGTGCACCGCGACGAGATCCTCCCGCGCCTCCCCGCCGTGCCCGGCAAGGGCGAGGTGCTGTGGCGCTCCCTGCTGGTGACCGACGGGGACATCGTCTGCTTCATCGACGCGGACCTGCGGGAGTTCTCGTCGGACTTCGTCTCCGGGATCGTCGGCCCGCTGCTGACCGACCCGGACGTCGACCTCGTCAAGGGGATGTACGACCGCCCGCTGGGCGGCGCGGCGGGGCAGGGCGGCCGGGTGACCGAGCTGATGGCACGCCCGCTGCTCAACATGCACTGGCCGCAGCTGGCGGGCTTCGTGCAGCCGCTGGGCGGCGAGTACGCGGCCCGCCGCTCGCTGCTGGAACAGCTGCCCTTCCCCGTCGGGTACGGCGTGGAGCTGGGCATGCTGGTCGACGCCCTGCACCTGGTGGGGCTCGACGCGCTGGCCCAGGTGGACATCGGGGTGCGCAAGCACCGGCACCAGGACGGGCAGGCGCTCGGCCGGATGGCCGCGGCGATCTACCGCACCGCGCAGCTGAGGCTGGCGCGCGGGCATCTGATCCGGCCCGCCATCACCCAGTTCGAGCGGGGGTCGGAGGGGTTCGAGCCGCGCACGTACTCGGTGGACACGGAGGAGCGTCCGCCGATGGTGGAGATCGCGGAGTACGCGCGGCGCAGGGTGGCGTGAGGCGGCCGGGCGCGGGCCGGACGGGAGCGGAAGGGTCCGGACGAGAGGTCGGACGAGGAGCCGGACGGCGGGCCGCGCGGAGGGTCGCGCGGCCGGTCGTCCGCCGTCGCACGGCCGGTCGTATACGGCACGCGATCCGGCCGCCGAACTGCTGGAACCGTACGTTTGAGCGGTTGGGGGGCGGGCTAGGTTGAGGCTTATGGCTTCGACGTACGGTGCTGCACAGGTCCTGCTCGCCTCCAACCGGGGGCCGGTCTCCTACACGGTCGGCGAGGACGGTTCGCTGAACGCCCGCAGGGGCGGTGGCGGCCTGGTCTCCGGGCTGTCGGCGATCGGTCCGGACGCGGGCGCGCTGTGGGTGTGCTCGGCCCTGAGCGACGGGGACCGCGAGGCGGTGCGGCGCGGGGTGGGCGAGTCCGGGGTGCGGATGCTGGACATCCCGGGGGACGTGCACGCGGACGCGTACAACGGCGTCGCGAACTCGGTGCTGTGGTTCGTGCACCACATGCTCTACCAGACGCCGGTGGAGCCGGTGTTCGACGCGGAGTTCCGGCGCCAGTGGGCGTCGTACGTCACGTACAACGAGGCGTTCGCGCGGGCGCTGGCCGAGGAAGCGGCCGAGGGCGCGGCGGTGCTGGTGCAGGACTACCACCTCACGCTCGTGCCGGGGCTGCTGCGCGAGCTGCGCCCGGACCTGCGGATCGGCCACTTCTCGCACACGCCGTGGGCGCCGCCGGAGTACTTCCGGATGCTGCCGGACGACGTGGCCGGGCAGGTGCTGCGCGGGATGCTGGGCGCGGACCGGCTGGGTTTCCTCACCCGCCGCTGGGCGGAGGCGTTCACGGCGTGCTGCGAGGCGTTCGCCGGGGGCCTCGGCGGGACGCGCGTGGGCGTGCACGGCCTGGGAGCGGACGCGGACTTCCTGCGCCGGCGCTCGCGCGAGGCGGACGTCGAGGAGCGCATGGAGTCGCTGCGCGCGGAGATCGGCGAGGGCCGCCGGGCGATCGTCCGCGTGGACCGCACGGAACTCTCCAAGAACATCGTCCGCGGCCTGCTGGCCTACCGCCGGCTCCTGGAGGACCGCCCCGAGTGGCACGAGCGGGTGGTGCACGTCGCGTTCGCCTACCCGTCGCGGCAGGACCTCGCGGTGTACCGCGACTACACGGCGGAGGTGCAGCGCCTGGCCGCGGAGATCAACGACCAGTACGGCACGCCGGGCTGGACGCCGGTGGTCCTCCACGTCAAGGACGACTTCGCCCGCTCCCTGGCCGCGTACCGCCTGGCCGACGTGGCCCTGGTGAACCCGATCCGGGACGGCATGAACCTGGTCGCCAAGGAGGTCCCGGTCGTCTCGGACGACGGCTGCGCCCTGGTCCTGTCCCGCGAGGCGGGCGCCTACGAGGAACTGGGCGAGGACGCGCTGGTCGTCAACCCCTACGACGTCACCGCCACGGCCGAGGCCCTCCACGCGGCCCTGACGATGCCCGCCGCCGAGCGGGCCGACCGCACCAAGCGCCTCGCCGCGGCGGCGACGGCCCTCCCCCCGGCCCAGTGGTTCCTGGACCAGCTGAACGCCCTGCGGGGGGACGGGGCGGCCTGAGCACCCGGTGGGGCCTCGGCTTCCGGGACGGTGGATCGGATCGGTGAGGGCGGCGGCCTGAGCGGAACGGCCGCCCGCAGAGCCTCGGCCACCGGGCCCAACGGCTCCGCCGCGCCCGTTCGCCGACCGGCGCGACCCCGCCGCCGGACCGGCGATCGCGCCACACGGCGGGGCCGTGCAGCCGGCGGTGCACGGCCCGCCCGGGCCGCGGACCGCCCGGGCCCCTGCTCGTCCCGGCCGACCACCCGGCGCGACGGACGAGGTCGCACCAGCCACACGGGCCGCACCGCGGCCCGTTCGCAGCCGGGCGGCCGACGGCGCTCGCCGACCGGCACACGCCGGCCGCGGACGGACGGTGGTCACAGGGAAGGCCGCTGCGGCGGCCGGCCCCGCGGACCGAGCCGTCGGCGGCCGGCGGCCCACCGCGGTGCCGGGACCCCGCGCGACCGGTCCGGTACCGCCACGCGTCCGCGCCCCCGAGGGGGAGGGCTCAGCCCAGCCGTGCCGCCAACGCCCCCAGCAGGCCCACCACGCCCTCCGGGCCGTCGACCACCAGGTCCGCGCGTTCGCGCAGTTCCGTGACCTCGTCGCTGCCGCTGCAGACCAGGACGCCGGGGACGCCCTCGCCGCGGAGTTTGTCGACCGCGGCGAAGGCCGGGAGGTCGCCGAGGTCGTCGCCGGCGTAGAGGACCGACTCGGCGCCCGTGTCGCGGAGGTACTCCGAGAGGGCGACGCCCTTGTCGACGCCCGGGGGGCGCAGTTCGAGGACCATGCGGCCGGGTTCGACGATCAGGCCGTGGCGGGTGGCGAGGTCGGCGAGCGGCTCGCGCAGGGCCTCGAAGGCGGCCTGCGGGTCGGCGGCGCGGCGGGTGTGGACGGCGAGCGCGCGGCCCTTCTCCTCCACCCAGGTGCCCTGCCAGGCGCCGACCCCGTCGAGGACGCCGGGCAGTTCGGCCCGGACGGCGGCGACGCCGGGGTGCGGGGCGGGCGCGCTGACCTCGCCGCTGACGGCGTCCCAGCGTTCGGCGCCGTAGTGGCCGAGGACGACGAGGTGCTCCAGGCCGGGAACGCCCGCGAAGCCGCCGTAGCGCACGGCGACGCCGGCCGGGCGGCCGGTGATCACCGCGACGGCGGCGACCTCGGGGGCGAGGGCGGCGAGCGCGGACACCGCGCCGGGGTGCGCGCGGGCCTGTTCGGGGTCCGGCACGATCGGGGCGAGCGTCCCGTCGAAGTCGAGGGCGATCACCGCCTTGCCGGGCCGTGCGAGCAGGGCGTCGAGCCCGTCGCGGCCGGCCGGGGTCGAGGGGGTCGGCAGAGGGGGGTGGGGTTCGGTCTCGTGGCTGCCCATACGGGGACCATATCCACGCCGCCCGGCCTCAAGCAGCCCGGCCGCTACCGCTCGGCCCGCCGCCGGTCCCGTATCCGCCGCAGCCGGTTGACCGTGACCGGGTCGTGCGCCAGCGCGCGCGGGTCGTCCAGCAGCGCGTTGAGCAGCTGGTAGTACCGCACCGGCGCGAGGCCCAGCTCCTCGCGTATCGCGCGCTCCTTCGCGCCGGGCCCCGCGAACCCCCGCCGCTCCAGCCCGAGGATGTCCTGTTCCCGACGTCCGAGGCTCTCCTGGTCCATACAGGGCACGGTAACGCCGGCCACCGACAACGGCGGTCCGGGCTACCGGCCCGCCGCCGCGCTCTCCGCCGTCGTCGCCGTCGTCTGGAGTTCGCCGAGGACCGTGGCCGGGTTGACGCCCGGCTGCACCGCCGCGCCGATGCGCTTCTTCACCTGCGCGCTCACCGCCGCCCACGACGTCTTGTCCACCGGGTAGAACTCGGCCAGCGGCAGCTCGTCCAGGAAGGGCTTCAGGGCCCGGTCCTCGGGGGCCGCGCTCATCGTCTCGGAGGCGGACTGGGTGACCGGCAGCAGGTCGTACGCGCGGGAGAAGGCGACGACGTTCTTCTCGCCGTAGACGAAGTCCAGGAAGCCGCCCACCTCCTCCCGGTGCCCGTTCTGCCGGAAGGCCAGCATCCAGTCGGCCACCCCCATCGTGGCCCGGCTCTCGCCGCCGACGCCGGGCATCGGCACCATCCCGACCTTCACGCCCTCCCGCTCCGCCGCCTCCTTCAGCGAGGGATGGCCGTTGAGCATCCCCACCTCGCCGTCCGCGAACGCCTCGAACGCGTCGGCCCGGTCCAGCCTTCCCGGCGCGACCGGTCCGACCAGGTCCTCGCCGACCAGCTCGTCGCGCAGCCAGGTGAAGGTCTCGACGTTCTGCGGGGAGTCGATGGCGTAGGTGCCGACGGCGTCGGTGTAGCCGCCGTCCCCGCTGAGCAGCCACTGCATGGTCTCGGCCTGCGCCTCCTCGGGCCCGAGCGGCAGCGCGTACGGGTACTTCACGCCCCGCGCCTTGAGCGCGGCGGCGGCGTCGGCCAGCTCCTTCCAGGTGCGCGGGGGCGTGAGACCGGCCTCGGCGAAGAGGCTCTCGTTGTAGAACAGCAGCCGCGTGGAGGCCGCGAACGGCATCCCGTACTGGGCTCCGTTCACCTGCCCGGCCGACGCGAGGCGGGAGGCGAAGTCGGCCTGCGTGGTGATGGAGAGCAGTTCGTCGGCCGTGTAGAGCAGATCGTCGGCGGCGTAGTCGGCGTACGCGCCGATCTGCGCCATGTCCGGGGCCTTCCCGGCGTCGACCATCTCCCTGACCCGGCGGTCGACCTCGTTCCAGGAGTGGACCTCGACCTCGACGTCCACGCCGGGGTGTGCCGCCTCGTACTCGTCGACCAGCCCGGCCCAGTACTTCTTCGAACTGTTGGCGGCGCGGTCGCCGTAGTCGGCCGCGACCAGCCGCAGCGTGACGTTCCCGGAGTCCTCGCCGAGTCCGCAGCCGCCCAGGGCCGCCGTCAGGCCCAGTGCCGCCACCACCGCGATCGTTCCCGTCCTGCGCCGCTGCACGTCTTTACCCGCCCACCCTGTGTCGACTGCCGTTCGGTGATCGGTCACCGATCACCGCTCACTGATCACCGGTCACCGGAGATCCGAATTCCGATATTCGGATTAAGGTCTACACCACCGCATTGGACTAGACCTCTTCCGGGTCCACGGGCCACACTGTCCCCCGTGAGACACGTCATCGCCCTCGATGTGGGCGGCACCGGAATGAAGGCCGCCCTGGTCGGGGCGGACGGCGCGCTGCTGCACCAAGCGCGCCGGTCCACCGGCCGCGAGCGCGGACCGGAGGCGGTCGTCGCCGGCATCCTCGACTTCGCCGCCGAGCTGTACGCGGACGGCGAGCGCCGGCTCGGCGCCCCCGCGTCCGCCGCCGGCGTCGCCGTCCCCGGCCTCGTCGACGAACGCCGCGGCATCGCCGTCTACGCCGCCAACCTCGGCTGGCGCGACATACCGCTGCGCGACCTGCTCGCCGACCGGCTCGGCGGCATCCCGGTCGCCGTCGGCCACGACGTGCGCACCGGCGGCCTCGCCGAGGGCCGGATCGGCGCGGGGCGCGGCGCGGACCGCTTCCTGTTCGTGCCGCTCGGCACCGGCATCGCGGGCGCCATCGGCATCGACGGCCGGGTGGAGGCGGGGGCGCACGGCAGCGCGGGCGAGATCGGCCATGTCGTCGTGCGCCCCGGCGGCATCCCCTGCCCGTGCGGCCAGCGCGGCTGTCTGGAGCGGTACGCGTCGGCGTCGGCGGTCGGCCGCGCGTGGGCCGAGGCGACCGGCGACCAGGGTGCGGACGCGGCGGCCTGCGCCGCAGCGGTGCGCTCCGGCGACCCGCGGGCACTCACCGTCTGGCAGGACGCCGTCGACGCGCTCGCGGACGGCCTGCTCACCGCGCTCACCCTGCTGGATCCGCGCACGATCGTCATCGGTGGCGGGCTCGCGGAGGCGGGGGAAACCCTGTTCGCACCGCTGCGGGAGGCCCTCCGGCGGCGCGTGACCTTCCAGCAGCCGCCGTCCGTGGTCCCCGCGGCCCTGGGGGACACCGCCGGCTGCCTGGGCGCCGGGCTCCTCGCCCGGGACCTGCTCGACTCCCCTACGACTCCCCCGGAGGTAACCACCTGATGGCCCCTAGCAAGGTTCTCGCCGGCGCCCGGGTGGTACTGCCCTCCGGGGTGGTGCCCGACGGCCGCGTGATCGTGGACGGCACGCGGATCGCGGACACCGCCCCCGCGGACGCGCAGACGCTCGACGTCACCGGCCACTGGCTGGTCCCCGGCTTCGTCGACCTGCACAACCACGGCGGCGGCGGCGCCTCCTTCACCTCCGGCACGGTCGAGGACGTCCTCGCCGGCATCCGCACCCACCGGCGGCACGGCACCACGACCCTCGTCGCCTCCACGGTCACCGGCGACATGCACTTCCTCGCCGAACGGGCCGGCCTGCTCTCGGAGCTGGCCGAACAGGGCGAGATCGCCGGCATCCACTTCGAGGGCCCGTTCATCTCCCCCTGCCGCAAGGGCGCCCACTCCGAGGAACTGCTGCGCGACCCGGACCCGGCGGAGGTGCGCAAGCTGATCGACGCCGCGCGCGGGCAGGCCCGGATGGTCACCCTCGCCACCGAACTGCCGGGCGGCGTCGACTCGGTGCGGCTGCTGGCCGAGCACGGGGTGATCGCGGCGGTCGGCCACACGGACGCGACGTACGAGCAGACCGTCGAGGCGATCGAGGCCGGCGCGACCGTCGCCACGCACCTGTTCAACGCGATGCCTGTGCTCGGACACCGCGCCCCCGGGCCCATCGCCGCCCTCCTGGAGGACGAGCGGGTCACCGTCGAGCTGATCAACGACGGCACCCATCTGCACCCGGCCGCCCTGGAACTGGCGTTCCGTCACGCGGGGCCCGGGCGGGTGGCGTTCATCACCGACGCGATGGACGCCGCCGGCTTCGGCGACGGCCGCTACATGCTCGGCCCGCTGGAGGTCGAGGTCGCGGACGGAGTGGCCCGGCTCGTGGAGGGCGGCTCGATCGCGGGCTCCACACTGACCCTGGACCTCGCCCTCAAGCGGGCGGTGACCGTCGACCGGATCCCGGTGGAGCACGCCGTCGCCGCGCTGTCCGCCAACCCGGCCCGACTGCTCGGCCTCGACGACCGCATCGGCTCCCTGGAGCCCGGCAAGGACGCCGACCTGGTCCTGCTGGACGAGGAGTTCGAGGTCAGAGGCGTGATGCGGCGGGGCGAGTGGGTGGTCGCACCTCAACTGCCCTGAGAAATCCGCCCCCAAAAGACGGTGGCCGGTACCGGGTCTGGGCCGGCCGCCGTCTCTTTGGCATGATCGACGCACCGGCGCCGTACCGGCACGTCGTCACACCAGCACAGTCACTCGGGGGAGGTCGGCCCAGGTGATCCTCACGGTCACGCTGAACACCGCTCTCGACGTCACCCACCACGTCCGGGAACTGCGCCCCGGCGTCCCCCACCGGGTCTTCGACGTGCGCGAACGCCCCGGCGGCAAGGGCGTCAACGTCGCCCGCGTACTCGCCGCCCTCGGCCACGAGACCACGGTCACCGGGTTCGCCGGCGGCGGCACCGGCCGGATGCTCCAGGAGCGGCTGAGGGACACCCCCGGCGTCCACGACGCCCTGGTCCCCATCGCCGGCGACACCCGACGCACCCTCGCCGTCGTCGACCGGCGCACCGGCCACACCACCCAGTTCAGCGAGCCCGGACCGGTCATCGCCCCGGCGGAGTGGTCCGCCTTCCAGGAGGCGTACCAGGACCTGCTCGCGTCCGCCTCGGCGGTGGCCCTGTGCGGCAGCCTGCCGCCGGGCGTGCCCGTGGGGGCGTACGCCGGGCTGATCCGGGCGGCGCGCGCGGCCGGGGCGCTCGTGGTCCTGGACACCAGCGGCGAGGCGCTGCGCCGCGGCATCGCCGCCCGGCCCGACGTCGTCAAGCCGAACTCCGACGAACTCGCCGAACTCACCGGCTCGCTGGAGCCGTCGCGGGCCACGCAGGACGCCCGGCGGCGGGGCGCCCGCGCGGTCGTCGCCTCGCTCGGCGTGGAGGGGCTGCTGGCGGTGACCCCGGAGGGCCGCTGGCGCGCCGCCGCGCCGGTGCGGGCGCGGGGCAACCCGGTGGGCGCGGGCGACTCGGTGGTCGCGGGCCTGCTCTCCGGCTACGTGGAGGGCCTGACCTGGCCGGACCGCCTCACCCGCGCGGCGGCCCTGTCCGCGGCGACGGTCCTGGCCCCGACGGCGGGCGACTTCGACCGCCGCGCGTACGAGGAGATGCTGGCGCGGGTGGCGGTGGACGACGGCGCGAGCGCCGCCTGACCCCTCCCCCTGCCCGGCCTCCTACTTGACCCAGCCCTTTTCCAGCCACACCCGGTCGAGGTTGGCGTCGCACTGGTTGCCCTGCTCGCAGGAGATCCTGATGGTGTTGGTGCCCTTGCTGAGCTGGACGTAGTTGTAGGTCTGCGTCCAGCCCTTCTCGTAGTCGCCCTCGGGGGCGCCCGCGTAGTTCTTGAGGCTGACCGGCGTGGTCAGCGGGGTGCCGTTGACGGTGAGGGTGGCGTTGCCGTCCTTGCCGGGGACGCCGTAGGCGATGAAGACGGTGTACTTGCCCGCCTTCGGGATGCCGTTCACCGTCCAGGTCGCCGCGGAGCCGACCTGATTGAAGCCGGTGACGTAGACCCCGCCGTCCGCCTTCGCGCCCGGGACGTCGGAGGCGGTGGTGGCGGTGCCCTCCAGGCGCAGCGTCTTGGCGTCGGCCTCCGGCAGCTCCCCCTCCTCGGACACGCTGCTCTCGCTGGACGGGGTGGACTCGGCGCTCTCGCCGGCGGCCGGTGCGGTGGGCGTGGGGCTCGGGTCCGCGGCGCCGTCCTCCGCGTCGCCGCCGAGCATGGCGACGCCGATGCCGATCACCACGGCCGCGACCACCGCGACGGCGCCGATCAGCAGGCCCTTGGTGTTCGGCCCGCGCCCGCGCCCGCCCCCGCCGACGCCGCCCGAGTGCAGCGGCTGCTGCGTGGTCTGCGCGCCGCCCGGGAAGGTCTCGGGCGCGGCGTAGTGGGCGCTGGGCCGGCCGTAGGCGGCGGCCGGCTGCTGCGGCGCGGCCTGCTGCCCGTACGGCCGCTCCCCCACCGTGCGCACCCTGCTGACCGAGTTCGGGTAGCCGTAGCCACCGGACGGCGGCTGGGCGCCGTTGGCCTGACCGTCGGCGTAGAGGTAGCCGAAGGGGTCGTCGTCCTCGGGCGTGCTCGCGCCGTTGTTGCCGGGCGTCATCCCTTGGTACTCCTCAACAGGTGCGGAACGGATGCGGTACGGGTGGTGAGAAGGGCGAGCCTACCCGCTCCGGATGACCCGAACGGGTGACTCAGCTCGCATCAAACCGCTGACCTGCGGCTCATCCCGCACGCCGGTGCTGTTTGGGACGAGACCGTTTCTCGACGTACATCCGTTCGTCAGCGGATTTCAGGACCTCGTCCGCCGTCATGCCGCAGTGCGCCCACCCGATGCCGAAGCTGGCGCCCACGCGGACGGCCCGTCCCTCGGCCCGGATCGGCTGGATGATCTCGTTGCGCAGCCGTACGGCGAGGTCCTGCGCGTCGGCCCGGCCGAGCCCGTCGGCGAGGATCACGAACTCGTCGCCGCCGAGCCGCGCGACCGTGTCGCCGTCCCGGACGCCGTTGCTGAGCCGGCGGGCCACCTCGATCAGGACGGCGTCGCCCGCGTTGTGCCCGAACCGGTCGTTGATCGACTTGAAGCCGTCGAGGTCGCAGAAGAGGACCGCGAGCCCTTTGGTCCCGTCGTCGTGGTCCCCCTCGGGGGCGACGGTGTGCACATGGTGGTCGTAGACGTCGTACGGCTCCCCGCCGCCCTGCGGGAAGGCGAAGCTGTCGTAGCCGGTGTGGCCGTAGGCGGCGTCCTGGGAGTCGTAGGCGCCCGGGTGCCCGGCCTGCGGGCGGCGGCACAGCCGGGAGGAGAGCCGGGAGCGCAGCTCTGCGGAGTTGGGCAGGCCGGTGAGGGAGTCGTGGGAGGCGCGGTGGGCGAGCTGGAGCTCGCGGCGCTTGCGCTCCTCTATGTCCTCGACGTGGGTGAGCAGGAAGCGGGGGCCGTCGGCGGCGTCGGCCACGACGGAGTTGCGCATGCTCACCCAGACGTACGTGCCGTCGCGGCGGCCGAGGCGCAGCTCGGCCCGGCCGCCCTCGGCCGAGGTCCGCAGCAGCGTGCCGATGTCCTCGGGGTGGACCAGGTCGGAGAAGCAGTAGCGGCGCATCGCGGAGGCGGGACGGCCCAGCAGCCGGCACAGCGCGTCGTTGGTGCGCAGGATGCGGCCGTGCTGGTCGCCGCCCATCTCGGCGATGGCCATGCCGGAGGGGGCGTACTCGAACGCCTGCCGGAAGCTTTCCTCGCTGGCCCGCAGCGCCTGCTGTTCCCGCTCCAGGCGGACCAGGGCGCGCTGCATGTTGGCGCGCAGGCGGGCGTTGCTGATGGCGATGGCGGCCTGGAAGGCGTACATCTGGAGCGCTTCACGCCCCCACGCGCCCGGGCGCCGCCCGTTGCGCGGCCGGTCCACGGAGAGCACGCCGATCAGCTCGCCGGACGTCCCGCCGCCCTGCGCGCCCGGAGCGTACATCGGCGCGAAGAGCCGGTCGGCGGGGTGCCACTCGTCCTCGAAGCGGGGCGCGGGGCCCTCGGTGTACCACTGGGGGACGTCGTCGTCGTCGAGGATCCAGCCCTCGGTGTGGGGTATGAAGACCAGCCCGCCCCAGGTCTCGCCCATGCTCAGCCGGCGGTCCCAGGACTCGCGCGAGCCGACCCGGCCGGTGATCAGCGCCTCGGCGGCGGGGTTTCCGGCGAACGCGGCGACGACGAGGTCGCCGTCCGGCCGGACGAGGTTGACGCACGCCAGTTCGTATCCGAGGGCGGTGACGACCCCGTTGGCGACGGTCTGCAACGTGTCCGCCAGGCTGCGCGCCGTGTTCATGTCGGCCATGACCTGGTGCAGCCGCCGCAGGGAATCAAGACGGACGTACGGCTCCGACTCGGTCTCCATGCTCACCCTCCCCCCGAGACCTCGCGGCGAATCAAGGGTTCTCCTCGCCACTGAATCACAGCGCGCTCCCCACTCGGTACACAGGGTCAACAATTCATGTCCCTTGTGACTCAAGTCACAACATAACGTGAGCAATTGAGCGGGGTTTCTGCGTTTTTTCCTTGCGTTCACCGAGAGCTTTATCGGCGACGTGTCCGACTGGGGTCCTAGGACCGTCCTCGGGCAGAGGTCCGATGCGGTGGGCGTCCACCGGAGACTAGCGTCTTGGTGTGTTCCCTACATCCACCGGCACCGCGACCGCACCGCTCTCACCCGTCCCGGCCGACGGGCATGCTGAGGGGGTGAGCAACGACGAGTTCCGTGCCGCGATGTCCCGGCTGGCGGCGGGCGTGGTCCTGGTGACCGCGCAGGAGCCGCCGCTCGACCCCGACGACCCCTCGGCACCGGGCGGCGAGGACGTCGGGATGACGGCGACGTCCTTCATGTCGGTGTCCCTCGACCCGCCCCTGGTCCTGGTGAGCCTGCGCGAGGGCTCCCGGATGGACGACCTGCTCGACGAGCAGCCGCTGTGGGGGGTGTCCGTCCTGGCCGAGAGCCAGCGGCACGTCGCGGGCCGCTTCGCGATGCGCGGCCGCATCAGCGACCGGCTGCTCTTCGAGGACATCGCGTACACGCGCGGCGAGCTGACCGACGCCCCGCTGGTGGGCGGCGCGCTGGCGGTCCTGGAGTGCCGCACGGAGCAGCGGGTGACGGCGGGCGACCACACGCTGGTGATCGGGCGCGTGCTGACGGCACGCGTGCCGAGCGCGGAGGGCGGGCCGCTGCTGTACTTCAAGGGCAGGTACCGGCAGCTGGGCTGAGCGACGGCTGCGGCCGCCAGCCATCGGTCACCGGACGCCGGTCGTCCGTCGTCAGCCGCCGGTCGTCCGTCGCGTCAGCCGCCGGTCGTCCGTCGCCGGTCGGGCGGGTACCTACTGCCAGTTGCGGCCGGACCGCCCCCGCTTGGTCTCCGCCCGCTGCTTCTTCTCCCGCAGCCGGCGCTCGTTGATCCCGCGCGGGATCCGGGTCGGCCTGCGGGGCTTGGGCGGGGGCGCGGTCGCCTCGGCGAGCAGCGCGGCGAGCCGTACGGCGGCCGCCTCGCGGTTGCGCCACTGGGAGCGGTGCTCGGAGGCCCGTACGGTCACGACGCCGTCGAGGAGCCGTCCGGCCAGCCGCTCCAGGGCGCGCTGCTTCCACACCTCGGGCAGGGCCTCGGTGGCCGCCAGGTCGAACCGCAGCTCGACCTGCGAGTCGCTGGTGTTGACGTGCTGGCCGCCCGGCCCGGAGGAGCGGGAGAAACGCCACATCAGCTCGGCCTCGGGGAGCGAGACGGAGCCGCGGATGACGTGAGGACCGGACATGGTTGACATGTTCCCGGTTGGACGGGGCCCGAGTCACGCGAATATCCACCATCCCCGGCCGGCGCGGGTAAAGAAAGTAAAGAAGAGGGAACCCGTGGCACCCCCCTCCGCGTTCATAGGGGTAGATGTAGCTTCGTCCCGTACGAAGCCTCAACCGCACCGCGCATCGCAACGAGGGAAGGAACTGCCGACCATGGCTGTAAGCCTGTCCAAGGGTGGCAACGTCTCGCTCACCAAGGAGGCTCCGGGCCTGACGGCCGTCACCGTCGGCCTCGGCTGGGACGTCCGCACCACGACCGGTACCGACTTCGACCTCGACGCCTCCGCGATCGCGGTCAACCCGCAGGGCAAGGTCTACTCCGACGCCCACTTCGTCTTCTTCAACAACAAGCAGACGCCGGACCAGACGATCGTCCACACGGGCGACAACCGCACGGGTGAAGGCGCCGGCGACGACGAGGCCATCAACGTCAACCTGGCCGGTCTGCCGGCCGACGTCGACAAGATCGTCTTCCCGGTCTCGATCTACGACGCGGAGAACCGCTCGCAGAACTTCGGCCAGGTCCGCAACGCCTACATCCGCATCGTCAACCAGGACGGCGGCACCGAGATCGCCCGCTACGACCTCTCCGAGGACGCCGCCACCGAGACGGCCATGGTCTTCGGCGAGCTCTACCGCAACGGCGCCGAGTGGAAGTTCCGCGCCGTCGGCCAGGGCTACGCCTCGGGCCTGGCGGGCATCGCCCAGGACTTCGGCGTCAACGTCTGAGCATCCGCTCGACGCCTCGCGGCACGGCGACGGGCCCTTCGACCCCCCGGGGTCGAAGGGCCCGACCCGTTCCGGCACGAGGGCAAAGCGGGCAGGCCTCGGGCGGCGCGGGCAGGGCCGAGCCTGCCGCCGTCGCCGCGTGCGGGCGCCGTGCCGCCCGGACTGCCGCACCACCGTGCCGTCCGGACCACCGCACCGCCCGGCCCGCGCATCGCCGCCGTCCGGACCGCCGGGCCGCTCGCACCGCCGCACCACCCGGCCCGCCCACACCGCCGCCGTCCGGACCACCGCACCGCCCGGCCCGCACATCGCCGCCGTCCGGACTGCCGTGCCGCTCGCACCGCCCTACCACCGTGCCGCCGCACCACCGTGCCGGCCCGGCCCGCGCATCGCCGCGCGCTCCCGCGGGCTCAGGGGCGCGGCGGGCGGCCCTCGCCGTACAGCCAGTCGTCCCAGACCTCGGTGAAGTCCCGGTCCGGGGCACGGCGTTCCACGAACGCCGTGAAGTCCTTCGTGTCCGCGTTGCCGTGGCGGTGGGCGCTCGCCCAGGCGCGCAGGAGGGAGCGGAAGGCGGCGTCGTCGCCGAGGGTGCGGCGGACGCGGTGGAGGACCATCGCACCGCGCACGTAGACCGGCCGCTCGGAGACGTGTTCCGCGTCCGGAGGTTCGGCGGGCGGGAACGCCCAGATGTCGGGCGACGCCTGGCCGCCGTCGTACAGCGACGCGAAGGTCTCCTCGGCGGTGGGGCCGCCGTGGTCCTCCTGCCAGAGCCACTCCGCGTACGTCGCGAACCCCTCGTTGAGCCACATGTCCCGCCACGTCTTCGGCGTCACCGAGTCGCCGTACCACTGGTGGGCCACCTCATGGACGAGGAGGACGACGTCGGGGGCGCCGGGGAAGACGGGGCGGTTCTGGGTCTCCAGGGCGTACCCGGCGTCGGCCGCGCGCTCCACGATCGCGCCGGTGGAGTCGAAGGGGTACGGCCCGAAGTTCCGCTGCGCCCACTCCATCACCTCGGGCAGCCGGCCGAGCACCGCGCGGCTCGCCTCCGCCTCCTCCGGGTCCACGGCGACGTAGGAGGGATGCCCGCCCGCCATGCCCCGCTCGACGTCGAACCGGCCGATCGCGACCGTCGTGAGGTAGCTCGCCATCGGCTGCCCGGCGTGCCAGGCGTACGTCGTCCGGCCCCGGCGCGTCGTCTCGCCGCGCAACTCCCCGTTGCCGACCGCCCGCAGCCCCTCGGGCACCGTCACGGTGATGTCGTACGTCGCCTTGTCGGAGGGGTGATGGTTGCCGGGGTACCAGGCCATCGACCCCGTCGGCTGACCGAGGGCGAGCGCGCCGTCGGCGGTGGGCAGCCAGCCCTCCTGCGAGCCGTCGGGGTCGGTGACCGTCACGGGCCTGCCGGAGTAGCGGACGGTCACCCGGAAGACGGCGCCCTCGCGCAGGTGGCGCGGTGGGCGGACGGTCAGCTCCTGGCCGGCGCGGTGCCAGCGGGCGGGGCGGCCGTCGACGGCGGCCTCGTGGACGTCCAGGCCCTCGAGGTCGAGGTTCAGCGCGGAGAGGTGCTGTGTGGCGCGGGCGGTGACGGTGGCCGTGCCGGTGAGGCGGCGGGTGGCGGGGGTGTAGGAGAGGTCCAGGGCGTAGTGGACGGCGTCGTAGCCGCCGTTGCCCGCCTTCGGGAAGTACGGGTCGCGCACGCCGGGGGCGCCGGGAGTGCCCCGCACGCCCGCGCGACGGCCGCCGTCGCCGTCCCCTTCGCGACTGTCACCACCGCCGCCGCACGCGGCGAGGGTGACGGCGGCCAGCGGGACAAGCAGGGCGAACGGGACCAGAGGCGCGGAACGGGGCACGTCAGAGATCCTAGGCAGGCGTGACACCATCGCCTACGTGCTCGACATCGGCTACGCCCTCTCCACCCGTTTCCCCGATCCCCCGCAGACCGATTACCGCCGCGCGGACGTCCACGCGCTGCGTCACGACCTGTTCTGCGGCGACGTGTACCTCGCCGACACCAAGACGGACCGGGAACTGTCCACAGCCTGGGGATGGGTGCCGGTGCTCGACTTCGCGTGGGCGCTGTGCGACATCGTGGAGCGGATCGACCGCGACCCGGCCGGCTCCCGCGCCGCCCGCCCGCAGCGCGCCGAGCTGGACTTCACCGAGTCGACCGACCGCATGCTGTTCGAGCGCCGCTTCGGCTGGGTGGACATCGAGGCCGACTGGATGCCTGCCGAGGAGCCGCCGCTCACCTTCTCCCACGCCGAACTGCGCCGCGAGTCCCGCGACTTCCTGCACGACCTCATCGCCGACCTGTGCGATCTGCACGACGACCTCGCGGAGAACCCGGCGGTGTGGACCCTCCAGGCCCGCTTCCCGCGCGTGAGCTGAGAACGGTCGCCCGCTACCCGCCCATCCCCTCCACCCGCACGCCGAGCTGGGCCGCCAGCAGCGGCGCCAGGTCCAGCAGCTGCCCGGCACTGATCACCGCTCCCGACAGCCGGTCGATCCCCCGCGCGATCTCCAGCGGAGCGGCCCCGCGCAGATCGACGTCCACGCACGTCACCCCGCTGAAGTCGGCTCCCTTCACCGAGCAGCCCGCGAACTCCACCCGCGTCAGCTCCGCGCCCGCGAAGTCCGGCTCGACCAGCACACAGCCCTCGAAGACGACGTCCTTCAGCCGCGCCCCGCGCAGGTTGGCGTAGTCGATCTTGCCGCCCCGCACCAGCACCCGCTCCAGCACCGCGCCGTGCAGCTGCACCCCGCCGAGCCGCGGCTCGACCACCTCCACGTCCCGCAGCGTCGCCTCGCCGAGGTCCGTGCCGACCCCGCGCATGGCGGTGAGGACCGAGTCCAGCACCCGCGCCCGGCGCAGCCGCGTGCCGTCCAGCGCGCATCCCGTCAGCGCACAGTCCAGGAAACGCGCGCCCGCGCCGTCCTGCCCGCCCAGCTCTGCGTCCCGGAACTCCAGCCCGTCGTAGTCCCCGTCCGGCTCCAGCCCGCCCCCGCCCCACGTCTCCCCTCCCGCACGCCGCACCTCCGGCCGCCGCGCCGCCCGCACCCCGCCACCGGGGGCGCCACCACCGTCGCCACGAACACGGCCACCGCTCGCACCCGACCCTCGCCTCACCATCCCCCCATGCTGCACCCCGCCACTGACAATCCCGTCCCGCCCACTGCCCCGCCCCTCCCTCCCGCCGATGTCACATTCCGCGCCCCTGCCCGGTCCCAGCAGTGAAGCCAAGAACGAAAACGCGAAACGCAGCACGCGGGACGCGAGAAAGCGGCGAACCACAGAGGGAGTACGCCCATGCACCGCATCACCGTCGTAGGCGGCGGCTTCGCCGGTCTCACCGCGGCCATCGCCGCCGCCGAGGCCGGCGCCAGGGTCACCGTCCACGAAGCGCACCACACCCTCGGCGGGCGCGCCCGCACCGCCGACGCCCCCTACCGCACCAACGAGGGCCCGCACGCCCTCTACAACGGCGGCCCCCACTGGTCCTGGCTCCGGCAGCGCGACCTGATCGGCCCCCTCGCCCCGCTCCCGCCCCTCGAAGCCGCCCGGCTGCGGCTGCGCCACCACGGCGTCCTGCGCCGCACGCCGCCCCTCGCGATGCTGAAGCTGCTGCGCCCCGGGGCCCGGCGGGCCCCCGTCGACGCCGACTTCCTCACCTGGGCCACCGGGCAGGCAGGCGAGGAGGGCGCCCGCGCCGCCGCGCACTACTCGGCCGTCGCCCTGTTCCACCACGATCCGGGCTCCCTGTCGGCCGCGTTCGTGCAGGAGCGGCTGCGCCGGGCGACCAAGCTGCCGCCGGAGGCGCACTATCCGCGCGGCGGCTGGGGCAGCGTGATCGACCGGATGGCCGCCCGCGCCTGGAACCTCGGCGTCCGCATCGAGACCCTCTCCCGCGTCGACGCCCTGCCCACGGACACGCCGGTCGTCGTCGCGACCTCCCTGGACGCCGCCCGCCGGCTGCTCGGCGACGCCTCGCTAACGTGGCCGAGCGGCCGTACGGCGCTGATCGACCTGGCCCTGCGCACCCGGCGCGGCGACGCCTTCGCGGTGTCCGACCTGGACGCGCCGGGCTGGATCGAGCGGTTCACCGCGCAGGACCGCACCCTCGCCCCGGAGGGCGAGCAGCTCCTCCAGGGCCAGTTCCCGATCGCCCCGCACGAGTCGCGCGCGGACGGTGTCGCCCGCGCCGAGCACCTGCTCGACCTGGCCTTCGACGGCTGGCGCGACCGCGTCACCTGGCGCAGCGAGGCGACCGCCCAGGGCCGTACCGGCGCCGTGGACCTGCCGGGCACGACCTGGCGGGACCGTCCGGCCGTGGACCGCGGCGACGGGGTCTACCTGGCCGGGGACCAGGTCGCCGCGCCCGGCGTCCTGTCGGAGGTGTCGTTCAGCAGCGCCCTCACGGCGGTGTCGCTGGCGCTCGGACGGCGTGGATCACAGCCCCTTGACCTCAAGCAGGCTTGAGGTCGAAGAGTGGGTCCCGGAACCGCGCCACACGACACGGGGCAGCAGCCTCGCCGACTCAGGGGACTCCTCATGCACGCCGTCCGTCTGCACGCCTTCGGCCCCGCCGAGAACCTCGTCCTCGAAGAGGTCGACGATCCCGTACCCGGCCCCGGCCAGGTCCGCGTCGCCGTCGCCGCGGCGGGGGTGCATCTGCTCGACACGGCCCTGCGCGAGGGCCACCAGGGTCCGGCCCCGCAGCCGGTGCGCCTTCCGACCGTGCCGGGCCGCGAGGTGGCCGGCGTGGTGGAGTCGCTGGGCGAGGGCGTCCCGGAGGAGTGGCTCGGCAAGCGGGCCGTGGCCCACCTCGGGTTCGCACCCGGCGGTTACGCCGAACTGGCCGTCACGGACGCCGCCCGGCTGCACGAAATCCCCGACGGTCTGGACTTCGCCGCGGCCGTCGCGATGATCGGCACGGGCCGTACGGCGATGGGGATCGTGCAGTTCGCGGAGCCCGGACCGGGCGACGTGGTGCTGATCCCGGCGGCGGCCGGAGGCCTCGGCACGCTGCTGGTGCAGTACGCGAAGAACGCGGGCGCGACCGTGATCGGCCTGGCCGGCGGCCCCGCGAAGACGGCGCGGGTCGCGGCGAACGGCGCGGACGTCGCCGTCGACTACAAGGACCCCGACTGGGTGAGGAACGAGCGGGTCGCCGCGTACGACGGCAAGGTCACGACCGTCTACGACGGCGTCGGCGGCGACGTCGCCCGCGCGGCCGTCGGGCTGCTCGCGCCCGGCGGCAGACACCTGGTGTTCGGCTGGTCGGCCGAAGGCATCCGGGGCGGCGGCCCTCTGGTCGTGGAGGGCGTCACCGAGCAGGTGCTCGGCCCGGTGATGCTGGAGAAGGCGGGCGGCCCCGACCCGCTGCGCACCCTGGAACTGCGCGCCCTCGCCGAGGCCGCCGCCGGCCGCCTGGTCCCCGCCGTCCAGCGCTTCCCCCTCGCCGAGGCCGCCGCCGCCCACCGCGCCCTGGAGACCCGCGGCACGACCGGCAAGGTGGTCCTGGAGCCCTGAACCGACCGGACACGACCAACAAGCCGGCCCCGAAACCCCGAACCCACAGGCGCACGACCAACAAGCCGGCCCCGAAACCCCGAACCCGCCTATTGTGACCGGGTGATCGAGGTTCCCGCCGCGCTGGCCGCCACGCAGATCGAGGACAACGGCGAGGCGGGCCGCGCCTTCGTCGCCGCGCTTCCCGGCCTGGCCGCCGCCTTCCTGGACCGCTGGGGGCTGCGCCGGGACGGCCCGGTGATGCACGGCAGATGCGCCCTCGTCCTCCCCGTCGTCCGCACCGCCGACGCCGTCCCGGCCGTGCTGAAGCTGCAACCGCCGGACCGGGAGACCGTGGGCGAGCCGCTCGCCCTGCGCACCTGGGACGGCGACGGCGCGGTACGGCTCCTGGCGCACGACCGGGACACCGGCGCGATGCTCCTCGAACGCCTCGACCCGGCCCGCTCCCTCTCCCGCGTCGCCGGCTCCCGCGAGGCGGTCGAGGTGATCGCCCGCCTGCTGGCCCGCCTCACCGCCGTCGAGGCCCCGGCGGAACTGCGGCGGCTCGGCGACATCGCGCGGGCGCTGCCGGAGCGGACGACGCGGGCGCTGGAGCGGATCGCGGACCCCGAGCACCGCCGGCTGCTCGCCGACTGCGCGGCGGCGGTGCGGGAGGTGGCGGACGAGCCCGGCGACCGGCTGCTGCACTGGGACCTGCACTACGACAACGTCCTCGCCGCCGAGCGCGCCCCCTGGCTCGCCATCGACCCCAAGCCCTTGGCGGGCGACCCCGGTTTCGAGCTGTATCCCGCGCTCGTCAACCGCTTCGACCCGGACGAGATCCGCCGCCGCTTCGACGCCCTGACGGCCCACCTGGCCCTGGACCGGGAGCGGGCGCGGGCCTGGACGCTGGCCCGCGCCCTGCAGAACTGCCTCTGGGACGCAGAGGACGGCCGCTCCCCGGGCCCGGCGTCGCTGGAGATCGCCCGCCGCGTCCGCGCGCTCCCCGCGGGGGGCTGATCAGACGAGGCCGCGTGCGAGGTCCAACGGGTCGGTGTCGCCGCCCAGTTCGCGGTGCACGGCCATGACCAGCTCGGGCCGGGCGAGCAGCCGTTCCCCCGCCGGGTCGCCCTCCGCCCGCGCGGCCAGCCCCAGCCCGACCCAGCTCTCCGGGTCGCCGTCCCCGCCGAGGATGCGCGCGCGGAACGCCTTGAGCGCCTCGCCCGTGCGCCCGGAGACCAGGTCGACGTCCTCGGGCCGCGCGCCGCTGACGACGGCGCCGGGATCGTCGCGCAACCGCTCGAAGCCCGCCGGGTCGGCCAGCAGCCACCGCAGCAGCACGGCCCGGGTGTCGAACCCGCGCGCCGCCCGCCCCGGCACGATCGCCGGCTCGGCCTCCCGGCCGGCGGCGCGCCCCTGGACCGCCGCGCGGACGCCGTCCCGGTCGGGCCGCAGGTGGTGAGCCCGCCAGGTCGCGCGGTGGTCGGCGACGGCGAGGCCGGCCGCCGCGCGCACGGACGCGTCGACCGGTTCCGCGAGCCACGGCTCGATCCGTTCCGTCAGCTCGTCCACCAGCCGCCGCCCCAGCTCGGTGAGCCCCTCGGCCCGGCCGATCGCCCGCAGCGCGTGCGCCGTCTGCTCCCGCCACAGCGCGAACTCGAACCGCCCGAGCGGGTGTTCGCGACCCCGCCAGAACCGGGTCACGCCGAAGAACGCGTACACGCCCTGGAGCAACCCGCCGAGAGGGCGCGGGTCGTCCCGCCAGGGGGCGTAGTGCAGGCCGCCGGTCCGGTCGTCGTAGAGGGTGAACAGGTGCATGAAGGCGCTGAGTTTGTTGTGCTGGAACTCGTGCACCAGCGTCGACGCGAGCTGCTCGGCGTCGTCCGGGAGCGAGGCGAGCGCGGTGCCGAAGGCGTCCCCGGAGGAGGCGCTGTGCGGCCGGAACCGCTCGCCGCGCGGCCGGGGCACCACGGACACCAGCCCTCCGGCCAGCGCCCGGGCCTCCTCGCCGTCGGCGGTGCGCAGGATGTCCCAGGCGGGCCCGAAGAGTTCCTGCCAGTCGGCGGCGGAGCCGAGCGGCTCGGGCGGGCCGGGGGTGCGCAGGGAGCGGTAGGGGTCCATGTCGTCCAGGAGCAGCACCCAGTCACCGGCGCGCAGTTCGGCGAGGGCGTGCCAGTCGTCGCCGCCGATCGGCCGCCCGGCGACGCACACCCGCCCGTCGCGCGCGCGGACCTCGGCCACCTCGGGGTCGCCGGGCACGCGCAGGGCGCCGAGGGCCGGCAGGACGGCCCAACCGTGCCGTACGGGGATGCCGGTGCGGAAGTCCAGTCCGGCCCGGACGGCGGCGCTCGCGGCGAGGGCGTGGAGGTGTCCGGTGTGCACCCACAGGGGCGCGTCGTCGTCGGCGGTGCCGCGCAGCCGGCGCAGGGTGTGCGCCGCCCAGACGCCGACCGCGGGGTAGGCCAGCAGCCGCTCCGTCCCCGGCGCGTCGGCGGCCCGGGCCCGGGACAGCAGCCGCCAGCCCTCGCCGAGCGGGGGCAGGGGACCGGTCGGCGCCGTCGCGGCCGCGTCCAGCAGCGCCCGGACGACGAGCAGCCGCCAACTGCGCTCGGAGGCGCGCAGGGCGTCCACCGTGCCGGGGCCTCCGCCGCCGCCCATCAGCTCGTCGAACGACGCGGGGGTCAGGACGTGGGGCGGGGCCGTCTGGCGCATGGGAAGGACCTATTCGTCGCGCTGGGGGTTGTAGCCGCCGAGGCTCCCGGCCGGGTCGTCGATACGGCTGAGCAGCCTCCGCATGGAGCCCTCGGCGGACGGAACGTCCAGGGCCGGCCAGGCGTCCAGCGGGACTGCGCTGAGGTCGATCAGCTCGGACTCGACTCCGGACTTCTCCATGACGCCGTCCCCTTGATGGAAGTGTGCGACTACGGTCGTCAACGCCCCGTTCTGCGGCACTTTCGACCTGTTCGTTCGTTGCACGACTTTAGTTCACCCACGCTGCCGGACACGCCCGGGAACGCCGGATTCGACCTGATCGAGTGAAGGCCGGGCGCACCGGGTAACAGGCGGCCATGGGGGAACCGGTGGGACCGACCGAGGAGTTGCGCCCGGGGCTGGACCCGGCCCGGGTGGCGGAGGTGCTGGTGCGCCCGTCGGGGCCGTGTCCGGGGCGGCGGGGTTCCGGCTACCGGGTCGGTCCGGCGCACGTCCTCACCGCCGCGCACGTCGTCGCCGCCGGGCCGGCGCCTTTCCAGGTCGACGTCCGCTTCGAGGCCGACCGCCCACGGGAATGGACCGCCCCCGCGCGGGTGCTGTTCGCGGCCGAACGGGCCGACGTCGCCCTGCTGGAGATCACCGGCCCCGTACCGCCCGGCGCCGTCGGGCCGCCCGTCTACGGCGCGGTGCCCGACGCCGACGCGACCCTGCCGTGCAGTGCCATGGGCTTCCCCCGGTTCAAGCTGCGCGCGGACCCCATGCGCCGGCTGGACGACGGCTCGCCCTCCCAGTACCGGGACTCCTGCCACGCCACCGGCGTGATCTCGGCGCTGTCCAACCGCCGCGAGGGCACCCTGGAACTCGCGGTCACCCCGCCCGGCGCCGACCCCGAGCCGGACCGCTCCCCCTGGGAGGGCATGTCCGGCGCGGCGGTCTGGCACGACGGGACGCTGATCGGCCTGGTCCGCGCCCACCACCGCGCCGACGGCCTGGGCCGCCTCGCCGCCGTCCGCGCGGACCGGTGGCACGAACTGCTCACGGCGGACCAACTGGCGCTGCTGCGGCGGCTCGCGGGGCTGCCCGAGCACCTGCCGGCCGACGGCCGCGCGGACGCGCCCGGCCCGCGCCCAGGAAGCCTCGCCCACCTGCCGCACGATCTGCGCCTGATCGAACTGAACGGCCTGGTCGACGCGTTGACCGCGTTGCCGACGGTCCGCGACCCCACGAGCCTGGCCCTGGTGCTGGCCGGGATCGATCCGGTGGTGGCGACCATGAGCCCCCGCTCACCGGCCCTGCGCCCGGACGTGTTCGGCATCGTGCGCACCTGCCTGCGCTATCCGGGCACGCTGGACCAACTCCTGGAGGCGATACGGTTGATGGAGGGCGACTCCGCCGGAGTGGCCCGCTTGGACGAACGGGCGGTGGAATTGTCCCGGCGCCACCGCGGAGCCGACCGACAGCCGCTGACCTGATATCGCGGCACCGGGCGGATGAGGTGTTTCATCCTTCGCGCGGCGGGCCATTATCAGGGGGATATGAGCAGCGCGCTTACGCAATTGCCGCCGGGGGGAAGGGGTTTGGCCGTCATGGAGCCGTCTGTGGCCGCCGTCGAGTCCAGTCTTGTCGATCTCGCGGGGGTGTCCCTTGAAACGCTGCGCTCCATTGACAGCCGTGTTCTCGCCGCGTCGCTCGAGGAACTCCAGCGCGGCATCGATCACCCGTTGGCCAGCGTCAGCGACTTCAGCGGGGGCGGCGGGCACGCGCCCGGCTGACGACGGAGCCGCCGATGGTCGCTGAGCGCCTGCCGCATCACCGTCTGCCGCCCGCCGACCTCGCGCAGTTGCTCAGGGGCGAGGGCGGACCGGCGACCGTCGACCTGCTGACGGCCGCCGAGCGCAGCCGACGGCTGCTGCTGCTGCGGATGCTCGACGACGCGGCCGGTCTGGGCCCGGCCTGGGAACTGCTCAGCGCGGCCCAGCGCCGCGCGCCCGACATCGTCGACGAGCTGCTCGTCTACCCGCAGACGGGCATGTGGCTGGCCACGGCGCTGCGCCGGGTGCGCGGACCGGCGGCGCGGGAGGACGAGCCGCCGCTGTGGGTGGTGCTCGGGCACGCCGACGCGCTGGCCGCCGCCGCGGCGCTGCGCGCGGGACTCGACTTCACCGCCGAGGTGCCGGTGCGGCACGGGCGGGTCTCCCTGCCCACCCTGGGCTGCGCCGAACTGGGCCTCGCCGAGCCGTGGGCGAGGGCCACCGTGCGGGCCGCGTCCGGTCGTGCCGTGGTCGAGACGCGGGGGCGGGGCGTGGCCGTGCCGATGCCCCTCGGAGCGTCCGGGCCCGGATGGCACCCCGTGCACCGGCTGCGGGTCGGCCCGGCCGGCCGCGCCCTGGACGTGGCCCTGGACGACGTCGACCCCTACCGGACCTACCCGGAGCCCACGGAGCCGCGTCCGCTGTCGGTCGAGGCCGCGGCCCAGTGGCGGCAGATGCTGGAGCAGGCCTGGGAGCTGCTGCTGCGAGACGGCCCGGAGGCCGCCGCGGCGATGCGCCGGGGCGTCTTCTCCCTGAGCCCGACACCGGCAAGGGAAAGGTTTCGGCCACGCAGCGTGTCGTCCGGGGACGCGTTCGGCGGCATCGAGGCCTCGGAGCCGGACGACGCCGTCCAGCTCGCCGTGACGCTCGTCCACGAGTTCCAGCACAGCAAACTGGGCGCGCTCCTACATCTGACGCCCCTCGTGCACGAGGGCCCCGACCCGGACGCCGGGCTGTGGTACGCGCCCTGGCGGGACGATCCCCGCCCGCTGGCCGGTCTCCTCCAGGGCATCTACGCCTTCGCGGGCATCACCCGCTTCTGGTCCGCCCACCGCCGCGCCGCCGGCGCCCGCACGGCCGCGGCGGACTTCGAGTTCGCCCTGTGGCGGGCCCACCTGGCCGGGGCGGTCGACCGGGTACGCCGCCATCCCCGGCTGACCCCCGTGGGCCGCGCCCTGCTCGACACGCTCCGTGACCGCTGCGCCGAGTGGCTCGCCGAGTCCGTCCCGGGGGACGCGCTCGCGCTGGCGCGCCTGTGCGCCGCCGACCACGCGGCGCGCTGGCGGGCCCACCATCTGCGGCCCGCCGCCCCGGCGGTGCGGGAGACCGCACGGGCCTGGCTGACCGGTGTGGACCGCCCGCCCGCCTCCCTCGCCGTCCCACCGGACCTGGTCCCGGACCCCGCCGCACGGTGGCTGGACTGCCTGACACTGCTGGTGCGCCACCGCCTCCACGGCACCGACGAGGAGCCGGCCAAGGCCGCCGCGCGGGTCGTGGGCGCCCTCCCCGCCGACGCCCTGCTCGCCGCCGGCGACGCCGAGGCCGCCCGCGACGCCTACGCGGCCCACCTGACCGCCGAACCGGCGCGGGCCGGAGTCTGGGCAGGCCTGGGCCAGGCCCTCGCCCGCTCCGGCGCCCACCCGGAGGCGGCCGCCCTCCTGTCGCGGCACCCCGAACGCGCCCACGCCGTGCACGAGGCGCTCCGGCGCGCCTCGGGCAGAGCGCCGAACCCGATCGCCCTGGCCGACTGGCTGGCCACGACGCACTGACGCACGGGCGGACGCACGGGCCCGCCCGCGCGCCACAGGACCTCGGCACGCCGGCCAAACCCGCCCGGCAGGCCCAGGGACCGCACGGCACGCGCGGCAAGCGGCACCCGGCAGGCACAGCGACACCGCACGCACCCCCGACCGCTCACAGGGACCCCGACCCCGTCCGACAGGCAGGCAGGCAGGCAGGCAGGCAGGCAGGCAGGCAGGCAGGTCACGCAAACACCCGCACGCGCCGCACGCCACGCGCGGCACCGCTCCCGACCGCCCCACCCGCCACGGCCACTCCGCCCCTCACTCCCGGCCGGAGCGGCGCCGCATCACAGCGGCATGGGGTCGATGTCGCAGTTGGCGCGCTCGCGGGAGCGGATCTGGAGGGTCGCCGGGTGGGGCGCGGGGTCGTCCGAGCGCAACCGGGGCTCGTCCAGGACGGCCTCCAGGCGGGACAGGACGTCCGTGTGCAGGGCCTCGCCCTCCGTGACCCGGCCGGACGCGATGAGGTCCAGCGCCAGGTTGGCGCCGCCCACCAGGGTGGTCGGATGGTCCTCCCCGAGCCGGGTGCGGCACAGCGCCACCGTCTTCTCGCCCAGGGCGCGCGCCTCGTCCACCTGCCCCAGGGCGCTCAGGTCGCTGGCCAGGTTGATGGCGCAGGCCAGGGCGATGGGGTGGCTCTCCCCCAGGTGCTCGGTCAGCGACGCGAGCGCCGCCTCGTCCCGGTCGCGCGCCTCCTGCGCCCGCCCCAGCAGCCGCAGCGTGACCGCCAGGTCGATGTCGGCCGCGAGCACATGCGGATGGTTGCTGCGGAACAGCCTGCGGTACCGCTCGCACGCCTTCTCGCCACGCTCCAGCGCGACCTGCAGGTCGCCGTTGTGCCGCAGGGCCACCGCGAGGGCGAGGGACGCGGTCAGCGACTCGGGGTGGGTGTCGCCGTACCGGCGGGTGAACTGGTTGAACGCCTCGCGCGCCAGCTCCAGCGCGGTGACGTGGTCACCCTCCTTGCGGCAGGCCTCGCTGAGCTGCCGCAGCGCCTGCAGGGTCGTGGGGTTGCCCGGCCCGAACAGGGCGCGGTAACCGTCGACGACCGCCTGCTGGAGCGCGCGCGCACCGATGTAGTCGCCCGTCTCACGGACGTCGATGGCGATGCTCGCCTCGGTCATCAGCGACTGCTGGTGCTCGCGGCCGAACAGCCGGGTCTTCATCCCGTGGGTGCGGCGGTCCAGTTCCAGGGCTCGCCGGAAGTCGCCGACAAGTCTCAGGCTGACGCCCAGGTTGTGCGCGGTGGCGAGCGTCGTGGGGTCGTCGTCGCCGAAGGCGTTGCGGGCCCGGGTGTAGGCCAGTTCGTCCAGTTCGGCGCCGGAGACGAAGTCGCCCTGCACGCGGCGCACGGCCGCCTCCAGGTTCATCGCCTCCAGCGCGTCCTCACGGGTGTCCTCGCGGTCGGCGGGCGCGGTGCGCTCGTAGATGCCCTTGAGCTGGGCGGCGATCCGGGAGGCGTCGTCGTAGCGCCCCACCTTCAGGTAAAGGAAGCCCAGCCACCAGCCCATCAGCCGGGTCTGCTGGTCCTCCTCGCCGAACAGCCGCTGCCAGGTCTCCCACGCCTGTTCCGTGAACTCGCGCGCGACCTTGTGGTCTCCCCAGTACCAGAGGTAGCGGGCGATGTTGCGCACCAGCTGACGCACCCAGGGCTGGTCCGACTCGATCGCGCCGGAGGCGACGACGTGGCCGTACAGCTCCGCGTAACGCGGCCAGTTCGAGGACTGGCTGGGGGCCTTCGGGTCGGCGGCGGCCAAGAGGGTGTGGGCGCCGTCGCGCATGCGCTTCTGTTCCTCGGTGGTCATCCGGTTGATCAGCACCGCCTGTACCAGGCGGTGCATCTCGATCGAGTTGGTCCGGTGGTCGATACGGGCGAGGGAGTAGCGGTTGATCTCGCGGATGGCCCGCGCCAGCCGCATGGGGTCGTTGAGCGCCCGGTCCAGCTCGGGGTCGATGCTGCTGCCGCCGAGGCCGGAGAAGATCGAGCGGGAAATGGGGTCCGGCGCGAAGTAGGAGCAGAGCTGGAGCAGGCGCAGCGCGGTGACGCTGCGGGTCTCCAGGTGGTCGAGGGAGACGTTCCACGCGGCGGCGACCGGGAGCTGGTAGTCGGGCGGCGGGGACACCTCGAGCAGTTCGTTGCGCTTGTGCTCGAACAGGCGCAGGTACTCGGAGACGGGCATCCCGGTCTCCGCCCGCCAGGCCGCGGCCTGCTCCAGCGCGAGCGGCAGGTCGCCGAGCGCCTCGGCGAGCCGGTCGGCCTCGGACTCGTCGAGGTCGTCCGGCGGCCCGGAGCGCCGCAGCAGTTCCTTGCTCTCCTCCCGGGTGAACACGTCCACCTCCAGCGACGGGCCCACCACGCTCCAGCGCCGGTTGCGGGAGGTGACGAGGATGGTGCCGCTGCCGCCGGTCGGGAAGTAGTCGCGGACCCGCTCGGGGCTGTCCGCGTTGTCGAAGATCAGCAGCCAGCGGGAGTACGGCCGCCCCTCGCGCAGCGCCTCGCGCACGGCGGGACCCGCGACGTTGGCCTCCGAGGTGGTGACCAGGCCGAGCCGCTGGGCGAGTTCGACCAGGGACTGGCCGATCTGGCCGGGGCGTTCGGAGGGGATCCACCAGACGATGTCGTACTCGGACTGGTGGCGGTAGGCGTACTCGATGGCCAGCTGGGTCTTGCCGACGCCGCCCATGCCGTGGATGGCCTCCGGCAGCACGGTGGTCGTCCCCTCACGCAGGCGCTCGGTCAGCCGTTCCAGCAGATCGACGCGGCCGGTGAAGTTCGGGTTGCGCGGGGGGATGTTGCCCCAGACGCGCGGCTGCGTCGAGCGCCCGCTCTCGACCGCGGGCGGCTGCGTTTGCGTGGTGGACATGTCCGTGGCTCCTTCGGAAGGTGTCTCGGAACCCGTCGAGGTCGACCCGTCGCCCTGTTCCCGGGCGGCGGGGGCGGGCACGCCCTTGGTCAGGCTGACGGTGTTCTTGCGGTCGTAGGCGCGCAGGGCGCGGGCGAGGCGTTCGGCGCGGGGCAGGAAGCGTCCGGACAGGGCGCGCAGCGCTGCGAGTTCGACCCGTAGGAACGCCACGTTGGCGCGGGTCACCCGCGGCACCGGGACGGCCTCCAGCGGGTCGTCGGCCGGCGCGGCGGGGTCGGTGAGTGCCCGCACGTCGTGCAGCACCCGAGCGGTGTCCCGGCGGCGGGACAGCGCCAATAACTCCTGGCGGTTGCCCGGCCCGAACGCGAAGGCGACCCCCGCCGTGCGCTCGGCGTCGCCGCCGGCCGGCCGGACGAGCCCGCTCATCAGCAGCTCGGTGAGGTGGGCGGGCCCGGCCCCGGGCACGGAGGCGGTCACCGCGGCCATCACGGGCAGGGTGAGCGGGGCGGCGGCGAGCCGGGTGGCGAGCGCGAAGGCGGTGGGCGAGGCGGCGGCGCGGAACTCCGACACGCGCTCCCAGGCGGGCAGCGCGCTGTCGGGGTCGGGCACGTCCTGCACCCAGGGCACGGCGCGCGCGGCGTCCGGCCGCTGCTTCCAGTCCCGGGCGCGGATGCCGGACATCTCCGTCCAGCCCTGGGCGCGCCCGGTGATCAGGTCGGTCCAGCAGGACAGGGACCGCTCGGTCATCTCCAGCACGGGCACCGGCACCACGCCGTCCCGCGCCAGGACGTCGTCGACCTGCTCGAGCGGGGAGGTGCGCAGCTCCCACCGCAGGGCCGGGTTGGGCGCCCAAGGGGCCTCGGCGCTCAGCGCCATCCGGTGCACGTCCAGGCCGGTGCGGAACCACAGCCGCTGCGGCAGCAGATGGAGGACGGCGAGCGGTTCGGCCCGGCCCAGCTCCCGCAGCAGCGGCAGCACCGCGTCCGACCGCCAGCCGGCCGCGAGCCCGTCGGTCACCACCAGCACGGCCCGGCGGCCGGAGTCGGCGGGCGGAAGCCGGTCCAGCCGGATGCGGTTCGGCTCGGTGTCGTCCGAACTGAGCAGCCGTACGACGGTGACGCCGCCGAGCCCCTCGTCGCGGGCGAGGCCCTCGGCGAGACGGGCGACGGTCTCGTCCCAGACGCGCAGCGTCATGTGGTCGTCGACGACCAGGACGACGGCCGGCCGGTCGGCCCGGTCCGGGGCCCGCAGGGCGCTGAGCGCGTCCAGCGCCGCGTCGACCGACGTGTCGTCATCGGTCGTGCCGGGCGGGGTTCGTGTGCCGTCGTCACACTGCATAAGCGCTCTCAGAGCGTCCGTTGCTGCCCGGGTACGGAGGGAGGCCCAAGGAGGAGTCCCGCAGTCCGCGGGCATGCGTGACATCCACGCCGCCAAGCGTGGCAGCGCAGCGCTGCCGGTGCAAGACGGAGAGTCCACCAGGGGGATGACGGAGGGGATCACATGTCGGCGGTCGGGATTCCGCCCCCGGTGGCGGTGAACGCACAAGACGGCCGGTGAGGCTGTCGCTGCGGCAAGCGTGACACCACGTCAAGGGCTCGCGCAAGCCCGACGCAAAGTACGCCTCATCGAGTAATCGCGACGTCACCGAACCGTTTTGCGCCCCCGTCCCCATCGCGCTACACCGGCCCCGGAGGCCCCGGCTTGCGCTCCGGGTCGTCGAGGAGGATGGCGAGGTGCCGGCCGACGTGCTGGTCCCACGCCTCGGGGCCGAGGGCGAGGGCCTCTTTGCGCCACTTGCCGACCCGCTCCACGAGGCTGCCGAGCCCCCGGTCCTGCAGTATCTCGCCGATGGCGTCCTGGAAGGAGGGATCGGCGCAGTCGGTGCGGTGCCAGACCATCGCCGGGACGCCCGCCTTGAGCCCGGCGCGCACCTCGCGGTTGCCGGTGCCGGACGGGTCGCCCGGCGGGGTGCTCAGCACCAGGCACACGGCGTAATCGTCCTCCTTCAGCTCCCGCTCCAGATGGAAGAAGTACGCCCCGTCCTCGGTCGGCCGGCTCCAGTGCGGGTGGCTGTCGGCGGGACGCTCGCGCAGCTGGCGCCACTTGTTGTGCCAGGGCCGGTGCCAGGCGGCGCGCTGCAGGCGCTCGAGGCTGCGCACGACGACCGGGTAGTCGAGGGCGAGCGGCGTCGGCAGGTTGGTGTCGGCCTCCTTGAGCCACCACTCGACCGGCTCGTTCAGCAGCTCCCACGGGAGGATGAACTCCACCATCACGGGCTGGCGCAGGTCGGCCCACTTCTCCTCGACCTCCTCGATCAGCGCGTCCACGGCCCGCGGCAGTTCGTCGCGGTGCAGATGCACGGTCTCGCCGCGCACGGGATGCCAGCCCTCGGGGTCGGACTGGCGCCAGTGGGAGAGGTAGTAGCGGTCCGGCTCGACCCGGTCCGGCTCGAACTGGATCATCAGATAAGCGGGCACCAGCGAGGGCGCGGGCTGCGGGAACTCCGAGTGCTGCCACTCGGCCAGTACGCCGTCCAGGCCCAGCTTGTGCGCCTGGCCGCGGGTGAAGCGGCGCAGCACCTCGGCGGCGTCGGGGCGGCTGTCGGCGACCAGTCGGTCGGCGCACAGGGCGAGGAAGGCCATGCCGGGCGGGAGTTCGCCGTCCGGGGAGTTCTCGCCGGCGAGCCGCAGGAAGACCTGCCATCCGGTCTGGCACCAGGCGGGCAGCTCCTGCACCCGGGAGCGGCTCGCGCGGCGTGCCATGGCGGACAGGTCCGGCGACCTCAGCGACAGCAGCACCGGCCGCAGCGGACCGAGGTCGGCGCTGCCGAAGAAGTCGACGGCCTCCCACTCGTCCACGAGCGGCCATAACGCGGCGACGGTCGCCGACTGCTGTTCCACGTACTCCAGGGAGCGCACCAGGCAGGCCAGCCCGTCGCCGACCCCCGTGCACTCCCGGACGATCTGCAGCAGCCAGGGCCGCAGTCTGTCCCCGCCGAACGGCTCCACCGGCGCGGCCAGCTCGCCCGCCAGCATCTCGCGCCATATCTCGCGGCTGCCCGGCTGCTGCACCGTGGCCGAGCCCTGCAGCGCGTCCACGATGGAGACGATCAGCTCGTTGCGGACCCGTTCGGGACTGCGCCCCTTCACCCCGTGTACCTCCAGACAGCCGGCGCTCAGACGGCCGGCGCTGTTCTCCAGATGGTGCCGACCAGAGTACGGCCGTGGGGTGGGGTGCGGCAGAGGCGTGCGCGGGCCCCGTGCACGCTGCGTGGCGGACGGTGACCGGATTCCGCCGCCCGGAATCCGGACGGCGGACCGGCGCTCATGTGTTCGGAGCCCCCTGTCGGATTCGAACCGACGACCTTCGCTTTACAAGAGCGGCGCTCTGACCAGCTGAGCTAAGGAGGCCTGCACACCCGCGTGCGCTGCGTGCGCGGTCCGTGCCCGTGCAGTGTACCCAGCCACCGGCGGGGTCCCGTCGAAAATTTCCGCGAAGTTCACAGGGGTGGATCTACTGACAGAAGTGGTGAACGCCAGGTACCGTCCTGACCCAGTTCACTCGCGTGGACCACTTCTTCGCTTCTCCACCTTCCTACAACGGATCGTCCGGCACGTTCCTGCCGGTAGAAGGGGGCCCATCACCATGGCCACTGTTACGTTCGACAAGGCGACCCGGATCTACCCGGGTTCCGACAAGCCCGCCGTCGACGCGCTCGACATCGAGATCGCGGACGGCGAGTTCCTCGTCCTGGTCGGCCCGTCCGGTTGCGGCAAGTCCACCTCGCTGCGCATGCTCGCCGGTCTCGAGGACGTCAACGGCGGCGCCATCCGCATCGGCGACCGCGACGTCACGCACCTGCCGCCGAAGGACCGGGACATCGCCATGGTGTTCCAGAACTACGCCCTCTACCCGCACATGACCGTCGCCGACAACATGGGCTTCGCGCTCAAGATCGCCGGCGTGAACAAGGCGGAGATCCGGCAGAAGGTCGAGGAGGCCGCGAAGATCCTCGACCTCACCCCGTACCTGGACCGCAAGCCGAAGGCGCTCTCCGGCGGTCAGCGCCAGCGTGTCGCCATGGGCCGCGCGATCGTGCGTGAGCCGCAGGTGTTCCTCATGGACGAGCCGCTGTCCAACCTGGACGCCAAGCTGCGTGTCTCCACCCGTACGCAGATCGCCTCGCTCCAGCGCCGTCTGGGCATCACCACCGTCTACGTCACCCACGACCAGGTCGAGGCGCTGACGATGGGCGACCGCGTCGCGGTCCTCAAGGACGGTCTGCTCCAGCAGGTCGACACCCCGCGCAACATGTACGACCGCCCGGCGAACCTCTTCGTCGCCGGCTTCATCGGCTCGCCGGCCATGAACCTGGTCGAGGTGCCGATCGCCGACGGCGGTGTGAAGTTCGGCAACAGCGTGGTGCCGGTGCAGCGCGACGCGCTCTCCGCCGCGACCGACAAGACGGTCACCGTGGGCGTGCGTCCCGAGCACTTCGACGTGGCCGGCGCGGACTCGGACCAGGGTCTCGCGGTCGTCGTCAACGTGGTCGAGGAGCTGGGCTCGGACGCGTTCGTCTACGGCACGGCCACGGTCGGCGGCGAGTCCAAGGACCTGGTGGTCCGCGTGGGCGGCCGCAACGTCCCGGAGAAGGGCAGCACGCTGCACGTCGTGCCGCGCCCGGGCGAGACCCACGTCTTCTCCACGTCGACGGGCGCGCGCCTCTCCGACTGATCCGGGTGTGACCGGGTGATTCACCCACACTGACGAAACTGGGCCCCGCGACTGGTCGCGGGGCCCTTTTCGATGCCGGAAGATACCTCGCACATCCGCCCTTTTCGATCACTGTTCGTCAACCCGCGCCGCGGAAAACCCCCGCACCCCGTCCCTCGAACCGGTGACCCAATGTCGCCGAATCATTACCGGGCGCTACCCTCACTCGCGTGAAGCACTCCACCACCCTCCCCACGCGACGCGGCCAGGGCCCCGCCCGCCGGATCGGCCGCACCCTCGCCCTCGTTCTGCCCGTCGTCCTGGTGCTCTCCGGGACCCTCGCGGTCACGCGGGTCCACTGGTCGGGAACCCCCGAGAACTCGGTGCTCACCGCCTCCGACGTCTCGCCCGCCGGCCGCGCCGCGCCCCGCGCCCCCCAGGACGTCCTGCGCGACCGCCTCCTGACCGAGCTCCAGGAGGAGAACCCGGGCGTCGCCCTCACCCACCTCCAGCGGGCGGTGGACGAGCGCCCGTCGCTGGCCCGCCACTGCATGTCGATCGCCCGCGCCCTGGGCCGCGCCGCGGTCGCCCGGTACGGCCCGACGGAGGCCCAGTCCTACGCCCGCCCGGTCTGCGACACGTCCTACGCCTCGGGCGTCCTGACCCCGCAGGGCTGATCTGCCTCTCCTCCCTCTCGACCGACCGTCCCGGGCCACGCACGGGCGCCCCGCCCCCCTTCCGCCGGACCGCCCGGATCCCGCCCCGACCGCCACCGGGGGCCCAGCGCCTCCGTCCGCCCCGCGAGTCCCCGCGCACCGCGCCGCCGCCCCGAGCGACGCCCGCCGCGCCACCGGACCCGCGGGGTTCGGCATACGGCGCCCCGCGCGCCTGCCGGCGTCCGCGCGGGCCTCACCCTGCGCACTCGACCGGGGATCAGCCCGCGATCGCCCGGGACGCACGCCGGGGTCACGCATCGCCGGCGTACGACCGGTCGACGTCCACGCGCCCCCACCATCCGCCGGACCCCGCATCACCCCGCCGGACCCCGCCCCACCCCGCAGAAGCCCTCCACCCCGCTCCCCGCACCCCACGCCCCACCGCGCGTACAGTGCAGGCCATGAGCGATCCGAACGCCGCCGTGCGCCCGGTGCAGGCGGTCATCCTGGCCGGCGGGCAGGGGTCCCGGCTGCGGCCCTACACCGACGACCGGCCCAAGCCGATGGTGGAGATCCCCGGCACCGGCACGCCGATCATCGGGCACCAGCTCGACTGGCTGGCCGAGGAGGGCGTCACCGACGTCGTCATAAGCTGCGGCCATCTCGCCGAGGTCCTTCAGGACTGGCTGGCCTGCGCCGACCTGCCGGTGCGCGTGACCACCGTCGTCGAGACCGAGCCGCTCGGCCGCGGCGGCGGGCTGAAGTACGCCGCCACCCGGCTGCCCCACCCCGACCGGCCCTGGTACGCCGCCAACGGCGACATCTGGACCCGGTTCTCGCTGCGCGACATGGCCGACTTCCACGCCGAGCGCGACGCGCTGGCCACCCTCGCGCTGGCCCGCCCGCGCATCCCGTGGGGCGCCGTGCAGACGGACGGCTTCGGCCACATCACCGACTTCATCGAGGCCCCGCCGACGACGTACGAGGTGAACGCGGGCGTCTACGTCTTCTCCCCAGAGTTCACCGCCCTCCTCCCGGACCGCGGCGACCACGAGCGCACGACCTTCCCGCACCTGGCCCGCGAACGCCGCCTGGCCGGCTTCCCGCTCCCCCAGGGCGCCTACTGGCGTGCCATCGACACCGCGAAGGACCTCCGGGAGGCGGCCCGGGAGCTGGCCGCCCTGGGCCGCTGAGGCGCCCGGCGACGGGAGCGCACGCGAAAAGGGTCCCCCACTCCGCGGTTCAGCCGCGCAGAGTGCGGGACCCTTCCTCGTGCTCCTGCCCGGGACCTCAGCCGAGCAGGCCGCCCACCAGCCCCGGCTGGTCCGGCGACGTCGTGCCGCCGCCGGCCGAGTCGCCCGCGCCGGTGCCGCCCGGCGTTCCCGTACTGCCGCCGCCCGTCGTGCCACCGCCGCTGGACGTCGGACCCGTACTGGTCGTCGGGGCCTGCTGGACCGGCGAGGACTGCTGCGGCGGGGCCTGGCCCACGCTGCCCTGCGTCCGGCTGGGCGCACCGCCCGTGAGCGCGCCGGTGTCGCTGGTGGCCCCCGGAGTGGCCTCCGTGCCCGCGGTGGGCGCCGCCGACGTGGCATCCTCGGCCGGCGAGGAGACGGACGCGGACGGCGTACCGCTCTCCTCCTTGCGCTCGGCGGGCTTGCGGGGCAGCGGCGAGCCCGGCAGCTGGTTGCGCGGCGCCTCCCCGGGCTTGGGGACCACCACCCGGTCGGCATCGCGGACGGCCCCGCCGAGTAGCGAGCCGACCAGCAGGGTCAGCCCCGCGACCACCGCGGTGATCAGGGCCCCGCGGCGCAGCACGAAGCGGCGCAGCTCCCAGATGTCCGAGCGCGGCCCGAGCCGCCGCCACGCCAGCCCCGCGAGCCGGCCGTCGACGGAGTACACGGGCGCGCCGGCGATGATCAGCGGTGACCACGCGGCGAGGTAGATGATGTCCGGCGCGTCGTAGGCCGGGACGCTCTTCCAGCTGACGGTGACCAGCAGCGCCGCCGACAGCAGCGCCCCGCCCACCGCGGCCACCCGCTGCCAGCAGCCCAGCACCGTCAGCACGCCCACGATCACCTGGGCGAAGGCGATCACCAGCCCGGCGCCGACCGGGTGCTGGAGCGCGAACTGGCGCAGCGGCTCGGCGATCTCCCACGGGTGCAGGGTGTTGAGCCACTTGACCATGGAGCCGCGTGCGCCGCCGTCGAAGTAGACGGGGTCGCAGAGCTTGCCCATGCCGGCGTAGATGGAGATGCAGCCGAGGAAGACGCGCAGCGGGAGGAGGACGACGCCGAGGTTCATCCGGCGGCCGGGGAAATAGGCGTGCCGGGCCGGGTCGTCGGCGTGCCGGCGACCGCGGGGACGGGCCTCGCCGCGGCGGGGGTCGCCGTCGTGGCGGTCGTCGTACTCGTCGTCGTACCCGTCGTCGTAGGCCTGCTCGCCGTGGGCCGGGCCGCGGTGGGTCTCGTCATAGGCCTGCTCGTCGTAGGCGCTCTCGACCCTGCGCATGGGGGGCAGCAGCCGGGAGCCGTCGCCGGGCGGGCGCGGCGAGCCGACGACGGGCGTCTCGACGGTCTGTTCGAGGTCGGGGTCGCGGCCCAGGTCGTGCGGGCGGACGTGGGACCCGCCGTGGCCGCCGTACCCGCCGCCCGCTCCCACGCCGACGCGCGGGATGACCCGGGTGGCGCCGGAGCCGGCGGACAGCTCCTCCGGGTGGCGCACGCCCGCACCGCGCACGGCCTGGAGCAGCCGGTGCGCGCCCGTGTCGTCGGGGGCGGACCGGCCGCTCCAGACGACGGGCCTGCGGCGGGCGCCGACGGGGGCCGGGATGCGGCCGGGGTCCGGCCCGGCGCTCAGGTGCCGTGCGACCCGCGGCGACTGGGCGCGCCGCGAGGACGCGCCCAACTGCACGCGAAAACTCGCATGGTTGACGATGACCTGCGCCGGATCGCTCGGCACCTTCACCATGCTCAGCGCGGGAGCGTCGTCGAAGCCGGACGAGCGGTCCCCCGTGGGTGTGCGGGGTGTTCTGGTGTCCACACTCATCTAACAGAGTGACGTGGAGTTAGGACACTGTCTTGACGCGCCGGAACTGTCCGGACCGCGTCAAGCTTGGCCGGACCACCCGGAATGGCCCGAGTGGGTGACAGTGCCGAACGCGCGTTCAGACAGGCGTCACGCCCGTCGGCGCGCCGCCTCGTACAGCACGATGCCCGCCGCCACACCGGCGTTGAGCGACTCGGCGCCGCCCGGCATCGGGATGCGCACCAGGAAGTCGCAGGTCTCCCCGACCAGGCGGGACAGCCCCTTGCCCTCGCTGCCGACGACGATCGCGACCGGCCCGGCCAGCGCCTCCAGGTCGTGCAGTTCGACGTCGCCGTCCGCGGCCAGTCCGACGACCACGATCCCGGCCTTCTTGTACGCCTCCAGCGCCCGCGTCAGATTGGTGGCGCGGGCGACGGGCGTACGGGCGGCCGTACCGGCGGAGGTCTTCCAGGCGCCGGCGGTCATACCGGCGGCGCGCCGCTCGGGGACGACGACGCCGTGCCCGCCGAAGGCGGAGACGGACCGCACGACCGCGCCGAGGTTGCGCGGGTCGGTCACCCCGTCGAGGGCGACGACCAGCGGGTCCTCGCCGTCGTCGTGGGCGGCGGCGACCAGGTCCTCGGGGTGCGCGTATTCGTACGGCGGGACCTGGAGGACCAGGCCCTGGTGGTTCAGGCCGTTGGTCATCCGGTCCAGCTCGGGGCGCGGCGCCTCCATGAGGTTGATGCCGCCGCGCTCGGCCGCGAGCTGGAGCGCCTCGCGCACCCGCTCGTCGCTGTCGATGAACTGCTGGACGTACAGCGTGGAGGCGGGGACCCCGCCGCGCAGCGCCTCGACGACCGGGTTGCGCCCGACGACCAGCTCCGACGCGGAGCGCCCGCCCCCACGGCGCGCCTGCGAACGCCCCTGCGCCCGCCGGGCCTTCGCTGCGGCGGCGCGCTGCTTGGCGTGCCCCTTGCGCATCTCGGCGGGGGGCGTCGGACCCTTGCCCTCCAGCCCCCGGCGCCGCTGGCCGCCACTGCCGACCTGCGCGCCCTTCTTGCCGGACATGCGACGGTTGTTCGCGGCCATGATCTACCTGCTGTCTCTGTATCTCTTGCGATCCGTGCGATCCTTGCGATCCGTTGGATCCGCGCGATCTCTTGTGTGTGCGTGTGCTTGTGCGTGTACGGCGTACGTCCGCGGCGGCCGGGTCAGCGCCCGCCGAGGCTCCAGCGCGGGCCCTGCGGGCTGTCCTCGATGGCGAGGCCGGACTGGTTCAGCCGGTCGCGGATGGCGTCGGCGGTGGCCCAGTCCTTGCGGGCCCGGGCGGCCTCGCGCTGGTCCAGGACCAGCCGGACGAGGCTGTCCACGACGCCGTGCAGTTCCTCGCCGCGGCCGGTGCCGTCACCGGCCCAGTGCGCGTCCAGCGGGTCCAGCCCGAGGACGCCCAGCATGGCGCGGACCTCGGCGAGCCGCGCGACGGCGGCCTCCTTGTCGTCGGCGGCCAGGGCGCTGTTGCCCTGCCGGACGGTGTTGTGGACGACGGCGAGCGCCTGCGGCACGCCCAGGTCGTCGTCCATCGCCTCGGCGAAGGCGGGCGGCACCTCGACGGCGGCCTCGACGGGACCGCCGGCCAGCTCCACCACGCGCTGCACGAATCCCTCGATCCGCGCGAACGCGGACTCGGCCTCGCGCAGGGCCTCCTCGCTGTACTCGATGGTCGAGCGGTAGTGCGGGGTGCCGAGGTAGTAGCGCAGCACGATCGGGCGCCAGGCCCTGACCATCTCGGAGACGAGCACCGAGTTGCCGAGCGACTTCGACATCTTCTCGCCGCTCATGGTGACCCAGGCGTTGTGCACCCAGTACCGCGCGAACTCGTCGCCGTAGGCGCGGGCCTGGGCGATCTCGTTCTCGTGGTGCGGGAAGATCAGGTCGATGCCGCCGCCGTGGATGTCGAAGACGGAGCCGAGGTACTTGTGCGCCATGGCGGAGCACTCCAGGTGCCAGCCCGGACGGCCCCGTCCCCACGGCGTCTCCCAGTCCGGCTCGCCGGGCTTGGCCGCCTTCCACATCGCGAAGTCGCGCGGGTCCCGCTTGCCGGTCTCGCCCTCCCCGGACGGCTGGCGCAGCTCGTCGAGGTCCTGCCGGGACAGCGAGAGGTAGTCCGGCAGGGAGCGCACGTCGAAGTAGACGTTGCCGTCGGCCTCGTAGGCGTGGCCGCGCTCGATGAGCGTCCGCATCATCTCGACCATCTCGGTGACGTGCCCGGTGGCGCGCGGCTCGTACGTCGGCGGGAGGCAGCCCAGCGCGTGGTAACCGTCGTTGAACGCGCGCTCGTTCTCGTAGCCGATGGACCACCAGGGGCGGTCCTGTTCGGCCGACTTGCGGATGATCTTGTCGTCGATGTCGGTGACGTTCCGGATGAACGTGACCTCGTAGCCGCGGTACGCGAACCAGCGGCGCATGATGTCGAAGTTCAGGCCCGAGCGGATGTGCCCGATGTGCGGGGCCGCCTGCACGGTGGCACCACACAGGTAGATCGAGACGCGGCCCGGCGTGAGCGGGGCGAAGTCACGGATCTGCCGGGCGCTGGTGTCGTACAGGCGAATAGTCACGCCTCCAGGGTAGTGGTCCGCGACGAGTGCCAGTGGCCGCACGCGGCGTCCGGCCACTCATTCGTGACGTTGCCGGAGGGCGGCACGCGCAGACCCGGCACGCGCAGGCCCGGCACGCGCAGGCCCGGCACGCGCAGGCCCGGCACGCGCAGGCTGCCGGGCCGGGGGCCTCGGCAGCCGTCGGTCGTCGGTCGTCGGTCGGCGGCGGCGGGCAACGGCCATCCGTGGTCGGTCGCAGGCCGCGGCCGGTCGCGGTGATGCCGTCGGTGCCGCCGGCAGCGGTGGCGCGTCAGCAGTCGGCCGCAGGCCGCCGTCGACCGCGGTACCACGTCCACCGCGGTACCGCCGTCGGCGGTCGGCCCGCGTCAGCGGTGAACGGGCGTCATCGAGCGGTCGCGTTGCCGGTCGCGGACGGCACGCGCACCACCAGGGCCGTCGCCACCGCCATCAGGCCCTCGTCCCTGCCGGGGAAGCCGAGGCCGTCCGTGGTCGCGCCGGACACCGACACCGGCGCGCCGGCCGCCTCGGAGAGGATCTTCTGGGCCTCGTCCCGGCGCTTGCCGATCTTCGGCCGTGGTCCGATCACCTGCACGGCGACGTTCCCGATCCGGAAGCCCGCCGCGCGGACGATCCGGGCCGCCTCCGTCAGCAGCGTCACGCCCGACGCGCCGGACCACTCGGGCCGCCCGGTGCCGAAGTGCTGCCCCAGGTCGCCGAGCCCGGCGGCGGAGAACAGCGCGTTGCACGCGGCGTGCGCGACGACGTCCGCGTCGGAGTGACCGGCCAGTCCCGGCCCCTCGCCCTCCCACTTCAGGCCGGCGCACCACAGCTCCCGGCCCTCCTCGAAGGCGTGGATGTCGGTGCCGACGCCGACCTGGGGCAGCACGAGAACCTGCCCGGACTCGTGCCCGAACTCCTGCTCAGAAGCCATCGTTGAGCCTCCGGCGGGCCAGGACCGCCTCCGCCAGCACCAGGTCCAGCGGGCGGGTGACCTTGAAGGCCTCCTCGTGGCCGGGGACGACCACGACCCGCAGGCCGAGCCGCTCCACCATGCTCGCGTCGTCGGTGACGTCACCGGTGACCGTCTCGTGGGCGCGCATCAGCGTCGCGCGGTCGAAGCCCTGCGGGGTCTGCACCGCGCGCAGCCGCGCCCGCTCCGGGGTGGCGACCACGGGCTCCGGCTCGCCGGGCGCCGCGGCCGGATCGACCTCCTTGACGGTGTCCGCGAGCGGCAGCGCCGGCACCACGGCCGGTGCGCCGTCGCGTACGGCGTCGATCACGGCGTCCACCGTGTCCACCGGCACCAAGGGGCGCGCGGCGTCGTGCACCAGCACGATGTCGTACCCGGGCGGCAGCGCGTCCAGGCCCAGTCTCACGCTCTCCTGCCGGGACTCCCCGCCGGGCACGACCAGGAAGTCGGTGCGCTCCGGCAGGGCGTGGGCGTCGAGCAGTGACTTGACCTCGCCGGCGCCGTCGGGCGGGGCGACGACGACCACGAGGGAGACGGCACGGGACGCGGCCAGGGCGCGGACCGCGTGGATGAGCATGGGCGTGCCGCCCAGCGCGCGCAGCGCTTTGGGAGCGCCCGGACCAAGCCGTACGCCCCGGCCGGCGGCCGGAATCACGGCGGCTACGCGCGGGGGCGCGGGTGCAGGGCGCGAATCGTCAGACATCGGTTCCCGTCAGGTTTGTGTGCTCGGCCTACGTGGGTATGGCCTGGGCGTACCCCGCGCGACCTCTTGACCGGACCCTTCCGTGACCCCTGGTCGAGCCGGTCGCCCGGGCCCGCAGGCACAGTACCGGGGGGACTCCTCTTCGGCGTACGGCTTCGAAGAGCCGACGGCCTCTCCGAGGCTCCGCAGCTCTACGAGGCTCCACGCGCGCGCAGGTCTCGGCATGCGCGCGATGCGTCATGGGCGCGGACATGCCGCAGCGCCCGGCGACGGCAGATGCGGGAGCTCTGCGTCATCGGGCACCGCGGCATTTCAGTGCGTCGGCTTCAGTGAGTGGCGTCGGCCGATGAACACCGGCCGACGAAGCCGATGTACGGGGCACGCTGCCCGCGTCAGGAGGCGAGCACCTCGTCGAGCAGGGCCTCGGCCTTGTCCTCGTTCGTGTTCTCCGCGAGCGCGAGCTCGCTCACCAGGATCTGGCGGGCCTTGGCGAGCATGCGCTTCTCACCGGCGGAGAGTCCGCGCTCGCGCTCACGACGCCACAGGTCACGCACGACTTCCGCGACCTTGATGACATCGCCGGAGGCGAGCTTCTCCAGGTTTGCCTTGTAGCGACGGGACCAGTTCGTGGGCTCCTCGGCGTACGGCGCGCGCAGCACCTCGAAGACCCGGTCCAGCCCGTCCTGACCGACCACGTCACGCACGCCCACGAACTCCGCATTGTCCGCCGGCACACGCACCGTGAGGTCACCCTGGGCGACCTTCAACACCAAGTAGGTCTTGTCCACGCCTTTGATCTGGCGAGTTTCGATGGCCTCGATCAGCGCGGCCCCGTGATGGGGATAGACCACGGTGTCGCCAACCTTGAACGTCATGTGACAGGTACCCCTTCCGTGGCTATCCAGAGTAACACGGATACGGCGTCTTCTGAATGGCGTTTTCGCAGGTCAGAGCATATCTCGGGGCTTGACAACAGCGACAGGGACGTGCTTCGCCGGACCCCCGGAACAAGGTATTCGCAGGTCGGAGCGGCTGCGCGGGGCGGGCGAAACGTCCACGTCGCCCACCTCCGACACCGCCGCCAACCGGCCGAACGTCCGCAAATGTCCGGTTCCATGAGTGCGACTTTCGCTACTCCGTTCGGCCGCCCGGCGACGGATCCGAGACGATTCAGGAATTGATCACACGCTGTCGCCGGCGCTCCTCTCGCGCCCGATCACCGGCTGATCACGGACGCCGGTTCACCCGGTGATCAATTCAACGACGGCCGTGCATTCCTTCACGGAAAATTCGCGCGCCGCCGGGGGGATTGTCTGCAACTGCTTATCCGAATGCGGTCGTGGGGACCGGGACGCGGCGGGGGCCGGCGAGAAGCCGGGCCGGAGGCAGGCCGGGAGCAGCGGCGGGGCACACCCGGTGACGGGCCGGGGCGCGCCCGAGTGGCGGGGCGCGCCGGGGGAGGGCCGGGTGCGGCGCCGGGCGGACGGCTCGGTAACCTGAAGCCCGCTGACAGCCACTGAGGGCGGCTTTACAAGAAAGCCGCCCACTGCGTTCAAGGAGTTGCCGCCGCCGTGAGCAGCAGCCTTCGACGCGGCGCCCTCGCCGCCTCCGCCATCGCGTTCTCGATCGCCTCGCTCGCCGCCTGCGGCGCCGGCAACGACGCCCAGTCGCTGGTGATCCAGCCGGATCACGCGGCGGGCGGGGCCGGCGACATCAAGATCCAGAACGCCATCCTCATCACGCAGCCCGACCCGGAGGCGGCCGGCCCGGCCACCGTCTCCGCCACCGTCTTCAACTCCGGCGACAAGGCCGAGACGCTGGAGTCCATCACCGTGGACGGCTCGGGCTCCGTCGAGCTGTCCCCGGCCAAGGGCGGCGGCCAGGTCACGGTCCCGGCGGGCGGCTCGATCGTCATCGGCGGCAAGGACAACGCCTCGGCCGTGATCGCCGACGGCGAGTCGCTGACCGACGGCGACGCCCACAAGGTCACCTTCTCCTTCAGCCAGACCGGCGACGTCACCCTGGAGGCCTTCATCGTCCCGGGCGAGGGCTACTACGCCTCGTGGGGCCCGTCCGATGTCCCGGCGACGCCGTCGGCCTCCGCGTCCCCCTCCGACGGGGCGACGGGCGAAGAGGGCACGGGCGAGGAGCACGCCGGCGAGGAGAGCGCCTCGCCGTCCGCGACCGGGAGCGGCACGCCCACCGACGCCGCGTCCGCGTCGGCGACGGAGTCGGCCGCGGAGGAGTCCGCGGGCCACTGAGCGGCCGTCGTACACCGGTCGGCCGTACACAGCAGCGCACGCGAAGGGCGGGCCTCCCCAGGGAGGCCCGCCCTTCGCGTTGGTGCTCTGTCACTGAGCGGCGAACCGCTCCGGCCGGTTTACGGCTCGAACTTGTAGCCGAGACCGCGCACGGTCACCAGGTAGCGCGGGGCGCCCGGGTCCGGCTCGATCTTGGCGCGCAGGCGCTTGACGTGGACGTCCAGCGTCTTGGTGTCACCGACGTAGTCGGCGCCCCAGACGCGGTCGATGAGCTGCATACGCGTCAGCACACGGCCCGCGTTGCGCAGCAGCATCTCCAGCAGGTCGAACTCCTTGAGCGGCAGGTCGACCTTGGAGCCGCCGACGGTGACCACGTGACGGTCGACGTCCATGCGGACCGGGCCGGCCTCCAGCGCCGCCGGGGTCACCTCCTCCGGCTCGCCGCGGCGGCGCAGGACGGCCCGGATGCGGGCGACCAGTTCTCGGGAGGAGAAGGGCTTGGTGACGTAGTCGTCGGCTCCTATTTCGAGACCGACGACCTTGTCGATCTCGCTGTCCTTGGCGGTGACCATGATCACCGGCACGTTGGAGCGGCCGCGCAGCTGGCGGCAGACCTCCGTGCCCGGGAGCCCGGGCAGCATCAGGTCGAGAAGGACGAGGTCGGCTCCATTGCGCTCGAACTCGTCGAGGCCGTCGGGCCCGGTGGTCGCGACCGCGACCTCGAAGCCCTCCTTGCGGAGCATGTACGACAGGGCGTCGGAGAAGGACTCCTCGTCCTCGACGACGAGCACTCGGGTCACGGAAGGACCTCCGGGGCGGGAAGTGAGCTGTACGGGGGTGTGTCGGGGGACGCGTCCGCGGACTGTCCGTCCTCGTTGCCGAGGCCGGATCGCCGACGCTGCCGGTCACGGGCGGCGCCCGCCTCCGGCAGCCGCAGAGTGAAGGTGGAGCCCTGTCCCTCTGAACTCCACACCGTGACCTCCCCGCCGTGCGAGGCGGCCACGTGCTTGACGATCGCCAGGCCCAGCCCCGTACCGCCGGTGGCGCGGGAGCGGGCCGGGTCGACTCGGTAGAAGCGCTCGAAGATGCGCTCCTTGTCCTTGTCGGAGATGCCGATGCCCTGGTCGGTCACGGCGACCTCGATGACGTCGCCGCCGGCGCCGGAGACCCGGCGGGCGGCGATGCCGACGCGGGTGCGGGCCGGCGAGTAGTTGACGGCGTTCTCCACGAGGTTGCCCAGCGCCGCGGCCAGCTGGCTGCGGTTGCCGAACACGTGCAGGTCGGCGGTGCCGCCCGCGGCCATCGTGATCTGCTTGGTGGAGGCCGCGTGCCGGCACCGGTCGATGGCCTCGGCGACCAGTTCGTCCACCCGGACCGGCTCGGCGTCCTCCAGCGGGTCGTCGTTCTGGACCCGGGAGAGGTCGATCAGCTCCTGCACCAGGTTGGTCAGCCGGGTCGCCTCGATCTGCATCCGCCCGGCGAAGCGCTGGACGGCCTCGGGGTCGTCGGAGGCGTCCATCACGGCCTCGGACAGCAGGGAGAGCGCGCCGACCGGGGTCTTCAGCTCATGGCTGACGTTGGCGACGAAATCGCGCCGCACCGCTTCTATCCGGCGGGCCTCGGTGAGGTCCTCGACCAGGAGGAGCACCAGGCGCGAGCCGAGCGGGGCGACGCGGGCGGAGACGGCGAGGGCCTCGCCGCGGCCGCTGCCGCGCCGGGGCAGGTCCAGCTCGACCTGGCGTATCTCGCCGTCGCGCCGGGTGTCGCGGGCCATCTGGAGCATCGGGTCGACGGCCAGCCGGCCGCCGCGCACCAGACCGAGGGCGTACGCCGCCGAGCTGGCCTTGACGACGGCGTCGGCCTCGTCGAGGACGACCGCCGAGGAGCGCAGCACCGACAGCACGGTGTCCACGCCCGGCGGCAGCACCGGATCGGTGTGCAGGGAGGTACGGGTGGGTCGTTTCAGGTCGCGCTCGCTCCAGCGGAACGCCAGCATGGCGATCACACCGGTGAGCACACCGGCGATCGCTGCCGCTGCGGCGACCGCCGCGTTCACGTCCATGCCTCCAGGTTAGGCATGGGGTACCCGTTGCCCACAGCCGTACGAGGAGCAGCTCGAACACTCGTCGCCCAGAGTTCACCTTGGAGCCAGTGATGGTTCATTTGGGGTGGCGGATTCCGACGCGTTCAAGCCCGAACGTGGGAGCGTGGGGTTCGCAGCGCCAGTCTGAACCCCGAAAGCACGCACGAGAGGGAACCTGATGCGGGACGCGTACCACGAGGAACTGGACTCGATCGGCGACGACCTCGTCGAGATGGCCCGCCTGGTCGGGTCGGCGATCGGACGCGCCACGACGGCCATGCTCGACGCCGATCTGAAGCTGGCCGAAAGCGTCATCGAGGCCGACAAGAAGGTGGACGACCTCCAGCACAACCTGGAGGCCCGCGCCATAGCCCTGCTGGCCCGGCAGCAGCCGGTCGCCACCGACCTGCGGATCGTGGTCACCTCCCTGCGCATGAGCGCCGACCTGGAGCGATCCGGCGACCTCGCGCAGCACGTGGCGAAGCTCGCCCGGCTGCGCTTCCCGGAGCGCGCGGTCCCCCACGACCTGCACGCCACCATCCTGGAGATGGGCCAGCTCGCGCAGCGTCTGATGGCCAAGACCGCCGAGGTCATCGTCACCAAGGACATCGACCTGGCGCTCCAGCTGGAGACCGACGACGACGCGATGGACCTGCTCCACCGCACGCTGTTCCAGCACCTCATCGACGAGCGCTGGAAGCACGGCATCGAGACCGCGGTGGACGTCACCCTGCTCGGCCGCTACTACGAGCGCTTCGCCGACCACGCGGTGGCCGTCGCCAAGCGCGTGGTCTTCCTGGTCACGGGCGAGCACGCGGACGACTTCCAGCCGGACATCGAGCCGTCGACCGGGGTGGAGGGGGCCTGATCGCGCGGGCTCCCGGCTCACGGGGCCCGGCCAGGGCGCGGTTTCGCCCCAATGCGCCGTTGATGCGCCCGGCGGGTCGGGCTTCCAATGGGCAGGGCACACCAGCCTCCAGGAGGGTCCCATGGCCGAATCCCCGAGCACCCCGCCGAACCCCGCCCAGCCCCGCGACACCGACCAGCCGGCCGACATCAGGAACCTCCCTCTGATCGCGGCGTGCGGCTGCGGCTCGGGCTGCACGTGCGGGTGCCAGTCGGGCAGCCCGTGCCAGTGCGGCTGACTGCCTCATCCCGGTTCCGGTTCTTCCGGTTCTTTCCGGCCGTACGGCGATGAAGGACCCGGTGCGCAGGACGCACCGGGTCCTTCGCCGTCGTCGTAGCCCAGGCCTCCCGGTCGCCCCCGCCTCCGAACAGGCGGAGCATGGGAAACAACCGAGTCGAGCGGAGGTGCGTGGTCATGCCCGAGTTCATGGACGTCCACCACAACATGCGGGGCATCACGGCGGCCCAGCTTCACGAAGCCCACCAGGCCGACCTGGCGATCGGGGGCGACGAAGGAGTCCACTTCAAGCAGGCCTGGGCGGACCCGGAGTCCGGCGTCGTCTACTGCCTCTCGGAGGCGCCGTCGGCCGACGCGATCCAGCGGGTGCACGAACGGGCGGGACACAGGGCGGACGAGATCCATCCGGTGCCGCTGAGGGTGTGACGCGGGAGATCCTGCCGTTTCAGGGCGAACGGAAGCCCACCGCCGGCCCGGCCATCGCCGCCGTTTCCTCCCGCTCAGGTGAGGTCCGAGAGATCCTCCTCGGTGAGAGTGATCGACCCGGCGGCGGTGTTCTCCTCCAGGTGGGCGAGAGAACCGGTTCCGGGGATGGCCAGGGTGACGGGTGAGGCCGCGAGCAGCCAGGCCAGGGCGATCTGGGGAACCGTGGCGCCGTGCCGGGCCGCGACCTTGGCGATGCGGTCGCCGGCGAGGTCGTTCAGGCCGCCCCCGAGCGGGAAGAACGGCACGTAGGCGATGCCTGCCTCCTCGCAGGCGGCCAGCAGCTCGGTGTCGTCGCGCTTGGCCGCGTGGAAGTGGTTCTGGACGGCCGAGACGGGTGCGATCGTTCGGGCTTCGGCCAGGTGGCCGGTGTCGACGTTGCTCAGGCCGAGGTGCCGGATCAAGCCCTCTTCGCGCATCGCCGCCAGTGCCTCGAAGCGTGCGGCGACGGATTGGCCGTGCGGTGGCGGCTCGATGCCCCCGATGCGCAGGTAGACCAGTTCGAGGCGGTCCAATCCGAGGGTTTCGAGGTTCTCCTCGACCAGTGTTCGCAGATCTGCCGGGTCGGTGATCTCCGTCATGCCACCGTCGGGCGTGCGTGCCGGGCCGACCTTGGTGGCGATGACCAGACCGGTCGGGTAGGGGTGAAGGGCCTCACGGATCAGGGCGTTGGCTCGCACCGTGCCGTCGCCACTGGTGTAGAAGGCCGCGGTGTCGATGTGGTTGACGCCGAGTTCCACGGCGCGGCGCAGGACGGCACGACCGGTTGCGGGATCGCGGGCCGGGCCGTGGAAACTGTCCGTGGGCAGGCGCATGGCCCCGAAGCCGATCCGGTTGACCAGCAGGTCACCACCGAGTGGGAAGTCATTGCTCATGAACTCAGCTTCCGCGGCGGGGTGTTCGGGCTGCGAGCCCGTGGCAGCTTCTTGCCGTCGGGCACAATGGCACGGTGGCAGAGATGGTGACGATCCGTGGTGACCTGGAGCTCCTCGCTCGCACCGAGCACCTTTTCTCCTCCGTCCAGGAGGAGTTCATCTGTGCCGCCCGCGATCTCAGCACCTGGTCCCGTCCCGGAGCCCGGCAGACCGCCCGCGACCTGCTGGGAAGCGGCGGCACTCGGGGCGTCCGCAAGCTCTTCAGCCCAGCCGTGCTGGCCGACGAGCGCAGCCGCGAACACCTGCGCGAGGTCATGGGCGGTGGCGTCCGGGTACGGATCGCCGCCACCGCTCTCCCCCACGAGACGATCGTCATCGACCGCCGGTTCGCCATCCTCGCCGGCTTGCATGCCCCTGAAGGCCGCGAGTACACCCTGACCACCGCATCGGGCCTGGTCGGCGGGGTTTACGCACTGTTCGAAGCCGCCTGGGAGACGGCCACCGACCTCACGGCCTTCCTCCACGGCGACCAGCCCCGTCTCGATGCCGAGAGCCGCAAGGTCCTTCGGGCGCTGGGATCGGGCGCCACCGACGAGAGAGCCGCACGGGAGCTGGGCATGTCCCTGCGAACATACCGGCGCCGGGTCGCCGAACTGCTCAACGCCCTCGACGCGGGTTCACGATTCCAGGCCGGAATGCGCGCGGGCGAACTGGGCCTGAACGGCTGAGACATCGACCGGCGGAGACCGCCCGCCTGTGCGGCCCGCTTCCCCGGACACGTCGCACCGACGCAGCCTGATCCGACCACGGCCCGACCGGGCACCCGACTGCCCCGAGCTGGGTAAGCCCCCCACCAGCGGAGAATCCCGCAGGCAGGGGGCTGATCGGTGACGCGTTACTTCTTCTTGCCCTGGGTCTTGCCGGGGATCTTGGTGACCTGCGTTTTCCCTGTTCAGGGACGATGGGCTTGTGTGCCTGGTGGTCGTCATTGGTCATCTTCGGCCGCTGTTGAGCGGCCTCGGACGGCCCAGAGACGGCCCAGCGTTGCCGCGCTTGCCTGAGGGGCGGCACCCTCGATGCGCCCCCGGTCTGGCTCTGTGCCAGGCGGTGGGAGACCGCAAGCCGTGCACAGAGCAGGGGGGTCTGCTGTACACGAGGGAATGGACGGGTGCGCCGACGCCGCCACCCCGTAGCAGCACGGCCCGCAGTGCACGATGCTCGTGATCAGCTGCGCCAAACCCCAACCGACGAGGCAAGGCACGGTAGTAGCCTGCGGGAATCGCTCAAAATAGGACGCCGGGGGCAGCACATGATCGTTCGGACCATCGCGCCAGAGGGTATGCCGCGCCCGACGGGAGATGAGGGCCACGTCCTCCTCGACGCGATCTGGGCGTACTTCAGCGAGCACCGTCGCTGGCCGGTTTTCGACGACATCGACCGCACGTTGTACGCGCAAGGCCTGCAGTTCGAGGAGGTCGTACAGCAGCTGTGTCCTGCACTGCTGCTCGGAGTTGCCTCCGACCTCTCGCAGTTGCCGCAGGGCTCACAGGATCTGGCCCTGACCATCGCTGGCGCTGCGAACTGCACCGGCACCGGACTGGCCATCGACCAATTCATCAAGATGGTGCAGACAGCGGCCGACATGGAGCCTGCCTGGCTGCCCGCGGACCGCGGTGATCTGCCATGGATGCAGCCCGGAGACATTGGGTGCCGCCTCCCGACGAGCCTGACGGCCGAGATACTCCTCGCGGAGGCCGCGTTTACCGCCGCCGCGATCGGGATGCGTGAAACCTGCTTCCGTGGTGGAAGCATCAACCGGGAGCAGTTGGATTGGTCGCTCAACTTCGACCGGGGCATCCGGCCGTTCGCTGACGTGCAGCGGCTGGAGGACTACTGGCGCATTCGCGAGCAGGTGTTGGGGCCCGAGCGGACCGAGGCCGACAATCGGCCCTTCTCGATTCAGCCCGCGTCGCACAACCTGGCGGCTTGGTCGCCAGGAACGCCAGCCATCCCGGCCCCTGCCGAGGAGTCACCGAAGCCGCTGACGGTTGAGTGCGTCCTGCACCCCCTGATTGCGGAGGTCGCTGCCGAGCGGTACGCCCGAGGCTCCTACAACGACGCGGTGATGAGTGCATACAGGGCAGTGGAGTACCGCATACAGACGCTGCTCGGCAGCCATGTGGTCGGCATGCCGCTGATGAGCGATGCGCTGGCGGGCAATCCACCGAGGATCAAGGTGACCCGGTCTACAAGCCCAGGCTCGCTGGACAGCGAGCGGAAAGGCATGCACTTCTTGTTCATGGGCGCTGTGGGCGCACTGCGCAACCCTCGGGCTCATGGTCCGGACGAGGCGGACGACCGCGACGAGGCCGACGAGATGTTGGCGTTCGCCAGCTTCCTCATGCGGCGCCTCGACGTCGAGGAGGCGGAACGCCAGAAGGCCGCCGAGGTGGAGGCCGAGTCGGCGCAGTGATCACGCACCAACTCGTTAGAAGCCCGACCACCGATTTAGGAGAGAGGCTGGGTGATCTGGCAGCTGAGCTGCTATTTCGCGGACCAGGGAAGCAGGCGTCCATTCCACTGGGGGGCACCAGTGTTGACCGTGGCTGCCCCGTGCATCTGGCACGACAGTGGCACGAACATCAGCCGACGACAGTCAGCCACGACGGCGGTTGCGCCGGCCGACCACGCGCGCGTATGCCTCCCGGCACTCCCACCAGGCTCAACCACGCTATTCGGCTTGGTGTCCTTGATCAGGACCGAACGGGACGGACGGCCGACGACGAGAGTGGCGGATGAGCCGGGCCTCTGGAAATCTCACTCAGCCGGGGCGAGCAAGTCCGTTCGTCACTCCGTGATTTAACCTGTTGTCCGAAGAAATTCTTCGGACATGACCGAAATTACGTCTGGTTCGGTCTGTACCAAAACAGGCAGGCAAATTTGCCAATGCCCAACTGCCAGCGCTTGAGCGAGCAGGTCGCGAGAATACGCAGGGGCGACGTTAGATGCCATAACCGTAAGGGCCCGAGCCTGCTCAGGGAGGTGGGCAATCGAAAAGGCTACTTCCTTGGCGCGTTCGATCTGCCCGGCAGTAGCGAACGCACGCGCAACCACACCCAATGCCTGGGATTGCGGAATAGGATAGGCAATTGAACGCGCAATCTCTTCGGCCGCTTCCAGACTCCCCTCGCGGACTCCCGTCTCCGTGATTAGATACAGAGCCCGATCCCTTTTTCGTGATTCAGTGATTGAGTTAGCGAGCTTCTTGGCCTGCTCCCAGCGTCCAGCTCTGGCGGCCGACACGGCAATAGCTGCTAAGGCCTTCTGCTGTTCGGGAGAGGCGGCCATAGAGCGAGTGACCGTTTCAGCCCTATCCAGGTCTCCGTAATCGGCGAGTCGCTGCACGATTTGAGCTGTCACCTGCTGTCGGTAAGTTAGGCTAGGGATCGTTCCAGCCAGGACAACTGCTCGGTCAAGGAGTCCTTTCGCCATATCCTCTTCTTCGCCGCTCTGGATAAGGGTCTCTCCAAGGGAGACGTAGGCCTTGGCGCGCAGTGGAATATTTTCAATCAAGGAGATGCATTCCTGCGCCCCATTGATGTCACCGCTCGCTGCTACCGCGCATGAAATTGCCAACATCGCCTTGAACTGGCCGTAGGGCTCGTCAATTGCGAGTGCCTTTTCCTTGGCGGTGGAAAAATCTCCAGTACTTACTGGTTCCCATACCTCTTCTGGACAATCGAGTTGCTTCGGTGTGCCTGGTGCAGGGCTGCCGTCGCTCTGACGTTGCGTTTCCCGAACCCTGGTGAGCTTCGAGAAGACAGTCAGCTCCTTCGTCTGTCTAGCTGGGTCTTGAATCAAGCTGACGACTCTTCTCGCACCTGCGAGATCGCCAGCAGTGGCTGCTACCGATGCAATGATCGAAAGCGTCTTATCTCGTTGAGATTCGTCAGTCATCGAGGTGGCCAGCGTGATTGCTCGCTCCAGATCACCACTTCGTGCTATAGCCTCTGCGACAACGGTCAACGTCCTCTCCCGTTGGGGTAGCGCAGATATTTCTGCAGCGATTCTTTCCGCGCGATCGACGTCTCCTGCCGCAGCAACAGCCTGAGAGAGTGCAGCCAGGCCTTTCACCGATTGAGACGGACTGCTGATCTTCCGGGCAGATTGCTCAGTCTCGCTGGCAATATCGATGGCTTCGCGCACGCAGCCAGCCGACGTCAGGCCAGATGCAAGGCCAGCAAGCGCCTTAACCCGCCGACTTGGGCTGTTGACCTCTCGGACGAGTCGTCTTGCGCGTGCTGCATCTCCGACTGTTGCTGTCACACGGGCAATAACTGTTAGTGCATCATCTTGGTCGGAGGGTTTGGTGATCTTGTTAACTAGGCGCTCGGCGGATCGGAGTATCTCGGTGGCCGTGTCAGTTCGCCTGATATCACTAGCTCCCAGAGCTACAGAAACGAGTGTCCACACCTGGCGACTCGGGTTGCGAATTGCACGAGCCGTCGACTCAGCAATGGCGATGGTCTTGATCGCCTTACGATGTGCACCATTTGCATGTTCTGCTCGAGCCACAGCGGAAAGGGCTTGGGCCCGCTCAGAACGGCTTCTGATGGAGTGGGCAATTCGGCGGCTGACTGTGGTGTCACCTGCCCTGGCTGACTCTGTCGCCACGGCCATCAATGCTAGGGCGCGCTCAGACCAAGCGGGAATATCATGTGCAATTCTGCTAGCGCGGCTTACATTTCCTACGCAGGCTACGGCGCGCGCAATTGATGCTAGCACCTGACCTTGACGAGGTATATCAGTCAACGCGCTAGCCATGGTTTCAGCGTCATTGATCAGAATGCGAGCTCGACGCGACTCCCCGGCTTTGGCGGCTGCACGTGCTACCACCGCGACTGCCTGTGCCCGATCGTAGTCATCGGCTACGTCATCTACGGCTTGTTCAGCCTGAATGGTGATCTTTGTGGCCTTTGATAGATCCCCTGAGTCAGCCACTTCTCGCGCTACTGCAGCTAGCGCTTGTACCCGGCGAAACGGCACGGTGATCGATCGGGCCAATGCCTCGGCGCGGTCTGAGTATCCGATTTTTGCCCAAACGCCTGGTAGATTCGCCGGCATGTTGTCGTTCCGTGAAGACAGTCGCACTCGATGAATCGAAAGCCTGCTCATGGCGGACAGATCCGGCTCATCCTGACTCGCGATTACCTCCTGAGCTGTTGTGATCTCTGCAAGTGCACTAGTGTCTCCGCCGATTAGATCAAGCATTCGATCGTGGCGATGGGGATCTGTCGCGCAAGCTAGCATGCGTTGTTGGTCGCCTACAGCGCGCAGAAGTTTGAAATACCCTCGAAGCAGATATTCTGGGGTCTCTGGAGGCCATTGCCGACGGCTGTAATCATCCGCCCAAGAATATAGAGTCTGTCGATATGCTTCCAAGCGCCGCGCTCCGAGGAAGGAAGCTGCTTGTTGCTGAAGCTCCTCATGACCAAGCATGTAGACCGCGTCAGGTCGCAAGCGGCCGGCCCGTGACATGAAAGTACGGCCGGATACGGCGCTCAGGTAATCTTCGATTTCCCAGGTGGACAGCCCAGTCAGCTCGGCCAGGTCTGTCGCAGTGAGTCCACCCCCAGCAGCTGTCAGGAGCCCTAGTAAATCCAACTCTGTTTGATTACCTCGCAAAAGCCTTTTGAGCTCGCGTTCTGCATCCTGGCGGACTACTTCAGCATGCGCAGAAACCGTGAGGGAACGGATTGCCACACGTTGCCGTAGTGGATGATCGTCGGGTACGTCCGCAGGGATCGGCGGATGAGGCCGGCTAGCCACGATGACGCGCATATCGGCGGGCAGGTGTGAGGGTAGGAGCGCAGCAATGCTATGCGCGTCGGGGCCGACCGTGACTCCCTGGTCTTCGTCAAGTCCATCAACGACCAGGACCAACCGCTCGCCTCTTTGTCGGCAAATCTCTGCTGCCCGCTCCAGCGACCCAAGCAGGTGTGCCTCTCGAGTGGCATCACTGAGCAATGGAGGCATCGGTTCACCGACTATTTCAAGAGACTGTTCTAGCACCACGTCGGAAAACGCGATGCGGTCAGCTTGCCCAGCCAGTCGGGCAGTAATAAAGAAAGATACTATACGAACATTGGCTGGTGGATTTAGGACGAAAGACGACAGCAAAGCTGACTTCCCGGCCCACGCTTTTGCTCTCCACCACAAGTAAGGTTCGGATTCAAGGGAAGTGCAGAACTCTGCTAGATGATTGAGCTCCTTTTCTCGACCCACCAATTCGTCGGGGGCAATTCGGCGCACCTGCGAAATGTAGTTGGAGCGCACCGGTGGTTCGGATAGCTCCGCCACCTGGACTGAGTTGTCGATTCCGTCCGATGATCTCTTCGGAGGTGCGGAGAATCGGGATGTGCTGCTTGTGGTGGGTGGCGTTAGAGGGAACCCTGCAAGGTCGCGCCGGAGTGTTGACTCATCTTTGGTTGCTGCGGCAGGAGCATAACGCCCTACTAGCTCGCAGAGCCGACTAAAAAGTCGATCGGCAGTCGCGTTTGTTCTGTCTGCTGTTACCTGCCTCAGTCGAGCGATTGCTTGGGTGCGATCAGTCTCGTCATTACCTTCTAGTCGTAACTCTCGAAGATATAGAGATTTCAGTAGCTGCCAGGTAAGGGCCCCTGCAGGCCCGACATTATCATCCAGATCGGCGACCTTTATGGCGGCAGTGATGACCTTGTCAAAATGCCGCAACCGTTCTCGGACGTCCCGGTTCGTGCGTCCTGGGCGTGAAACCTCGGCGCGGAATTGCCTCTCGGTGAGTACATCCCTCGCGATTGAAGCGAGCTCTCTTATTTGTCGCACATGGGCATTGGGGCTTGCAGTACTAAGGGCGAGTCTCCATGCTCCTGATTCGACGTCTGTAGCGTTCTGGCACAACAGGCGGAGATAAGAGCCCATAAGGTGTACCGTTGAAGTGTCGCTCGTTGTAAACGATGGGTCTCGTCGCACGCCTATTGACACCCTGCGCTCTTTCCCATCGCTTGAGCTCCCCGTCACGACAATGTCGTCGACTGGACTAAAAGAGCTCGCTTGAAAAGCGATTTGCAGTGGTGTGATGTCGTCGCCTAGCTCAGTTAAGGGATCACCCGTGAGGAGCTGGCTCAGGAGGACCGCGCCATAACGATGCTCAAGGACTGTGCCGCCTCCGCCCGTGGAATATGGGCTTGCCGGTTTCGGTTGTTTGCTGGCCTGTGAACCGTTCCGCACAGATCCATGTTACGGCTCAAGGCGTGACAGCTGCATGGTCGTGCACGATCCAGTTCGCGCTGAACGGGCCATACCAGAGTGATAGGGCGCCGAAGCCGGTTTGGCCGGTGGCCTGCTCTGTGGCGTCGAGCTTCATCAGGGGCAGTCATGCGCCAACTCAGTCGTGAGATACGCACCCTCTGGCTTAGGCGGCTGACCGCTGTGAGCGCGGCACGGGCGCCGGCCGGGCTGGAGCGGGGCGGAGACAGGAGCGCAGGCCCGGCCGGGGGCCGGGCCGCGCGCGGTGAGCGGAGCGAGCCGCCTTGAACCAGTAGAGAAAGTTGTAACTCAGTCTGTGGTGTGGGGATTGAAGTCGTACGCGCAGGCTGGGAGTTCGACACCTTGGCGGTGGAGCAACGGTACGAAGACCACTGGTCGGATCGTCCATGTGATGCGGGTGCTGGCATGGGTCAGAGAGACCGTGCAGGCCTCCATGCGTAAGAGGGCTCGTCGTGTATCGATGCGGCCGTCGTAGAGCCATTCCCAGGCCTCGTCGGAGGCGTCCAGATCGAGAGCTGGTGAGATGGTGCGTAGGGCGACCGCTACCCATCTGTCTGCCTGGGGTGCCGAGTAGGCGTCGAAGGATGCCCGGAGTGCCGGCCACCCTGTCTCGTCGTTGAGGTCTTGTGTCCAGCACTCGCACCAGAAGCCCCGCTGGGGCTTGTCCATCAGCACGGGTGTCCTCCCGGCTGGGTCTCCGCGAAGAGTTCGGCTGTGACGGTGTAACCGCTGCGGCTGCCGTGGACGACGACCCGGTGCGCGATGACGCTGACCATGCCCAAGCCGCGGCCGTGCTCGGCCTCCTGGTCCTGGTGCTCGACCTTCGGGGCGGTGCCCGTCCCTCCCTCGTCGGTGACCGACAGGGCCACCACCTTCGGGGAGACCGCGAGGGCCAGGTGGAAGCTGCCTACCCCGCCGCTCGCCGTGTGGAGGATCGCGTTCGAGCTCAGCTCGCTCACGATCAGCTCGGCGTCGTCGGCCAGGGGAGATCCCCGCAGGATGTCCCGCGTTCAGCGGCGAGCCCGGCTGACCTCTTCCGGAAAACCTGGGCAAGTGAGTCCCCAGACCCGGGCGGTGCTCGTATACTCGTGCATACAAATTCCTTCGTGCTGGTAGGCCGCCATGTGCAGCGGGTTCGGGCTAGACGAGTTTCACGCCGTCGTGGGCGCGGATGGCCGGCGGGGATACCGCGTCGAGTGCGTCCAGGACGCGGATCGCATATGCCTCGTCGGCGAGTTCGATGACTTCTTCGCGGGTGGCCCAGCGCAGTGCTCGGGTCTCGTCCCCTGTGGTGGGCGTGCCGTCGGCGGCCTCACAGCGGAAGACCATGGAGACGATCAGGCCCTTCATGTTCTTGTAGATCCCGGTCAGGGTCGCGGGAAGGGCGATCTTGATGCCGGTCTCTTCGAGAACTTCGCGCTGGAGGGCCTCGGGGATGGTTTCCTCGCGTTCGAGGATTCCGCCCGGGGGTTCCCAGTGGCCGTTGTCGCGGCGTTTGATCAAGAGGGCGCGGTCCTGGTCGTCGACGATGACTCCGGCGACGCTCACGGAGTGCGGACGGTCGGTGCTCACGTTCCTCTGCCCTCTCGGATGGCTAGGCTCTCCACCGTAGCAACAAAGCTCGCCCACTCGTCTAGATACCTAAAGGAGTACACGTGCCCTCTCTTTCCTCCGGCCTCCTCGGCGATCTCGACCCCACGAGCGATCGTGCGGTCTTTCGGCAGATCGCCGACCAGCTGCGCGAGGCCATCGACCGTGGGCGATTCAAGGAAGGCGAAAAGCTGCCCTCCGAGGCCGAACTCGTCGAGCATTACGGGGTTTCCCGTATGACGGTTCGAAACTCCTTCTCCGTCCTCCAGGGCGAGGGCCTGGTGCACGCCGAGCACGGCAAGGGCGTCTTCGTGCGACCACGACCGCCCGTCAGGCGGCTCGCCTCCGACCGGTTCGCCCGGCGCCACCGCGAGCAGGGGAAGTCCGCGTTCATCGTCGAAGCCGACGCCGCCGGCAGTCACCCGCAGGTGGACAGCCTGGAGGTCAAGGAAGAGAAGGCCAGCCAGGACGTCTCCACCCGGCTCGGGTCCGTGCGCCGGGTGCTCGCCCGGCGTCGCCGGTATCTGCTGGACGGGCGGCCGGTGGAGTTCGCCACCTCGTATCTGCCTCTCGACATCGCACGGGGCACGCCGATCGCCGAGCCGAACCCGGGGCCGGGTGGCATCTACGCCCGGCTTGAGGAGCTGGGGCACCGCCTCGACCACTTCGAGGAAGAGATCCGTGCCCGGATGCCCTCGCCTGATGAGGTGCGGACGCTGCGGCTGGCCTCCGGTGTGCCGGTCATTCACCTGATCCGGACCGCGTTCGACCAGGAAGGGCGGGCCGTGGAGGTCTGCGACACGGTCATGGCGGCCGACGCGTACGTCCTGTCGTACCAGCTCCCGGCGACGTGAGCGCCTGACCGGTGGTGGTGCGCGGGAGGCTTCTCCGAACTCGTACACCCCAACAGGCTTACTCGTATAGACGAGTGGGCAAGTTGTGTGGCAAGGTGGTTGTCGTTCCCGGGAGATCGGGTTCGAACGCCGCATCTTGTATAGACGAGTAGATGGGAAGAAGCTTTGCGCACCATCCGTGTAGAGACCTCGGCTGCAACGATCCTGCTGACCGAGGCGCCCGAGCCCAAGGTCCGCGACCGGCAGACGGGCGAGATCGCTAAGGACGCCACCAGTGGTGAGGCCCTGATGACGATCGGCGTCGTCTACCTGGAGGACGGCGAGTCGTCGCTGATCAAGGTCACCGTTCCGGAGAGCGGGGTGTCCGAGGGGCTGACGCTCGGGGCTCCGGTCTCGCTTCCGGGTCTGGTTGCCCGGCCGTGGGAGAGCGTCTTCAACGGGCAGCAGCGCCACGGCATCGCTTACCGCGCCGCCGCTGTGACTCCGGCCGCGTTCCCGGCCGCCACCGGGGCCGCTGCCTGATGACCGATCTGACGACGCTCCTGGAGGTGGGTGGTCCTGTCGCCGCGCTCGGCGGTGGGGCCGCCTACGCCCGGGCCAAGCATCCCGGGGTGTACTGGTCCACGGTCGGTCTGCCGATATCCACGGCCCGGCTCCTCAGCTCCTACGGCTCGGTCATGGAGGCCTGCGGCCTGACCGTGGCTCCGTCCCGGCTGCGGATGCTGGCGGTCAAGGCCGCCACTCGCCGTGAAGTTCGTCCCGTACCGCCGCGTCGGGGCATCATTCGGCCCACCTCGACCGGGCTGAGGCTCCGTCTGCGGCTCGCTCCCGGTCAGGAACCGGCCGATGTCGCCGCCTCGGCGGAACGGCTGCGGCACGCTTGGGGCGTTCACGCCGTGTACGTGACCACGGTCAAGCCTGGCGTGGTTGAGCTGCGGCTGGTCGGCTTCGACGTGCTGCGGCAGGTGCGGATGCCGCGCAAGGTGGACACCAAGTTCCTTCAGGTGCCGGTGGCCCTGCGGGAGGACGCTATGCCGTTCGTACGCGACTACCGGACCGTGCCCCACCAACTCACCCTCGGCGCCACGCTGTCGGGCAAGTCCATGTACCTGCGGCACCTGATCGCCGGACTCGCCCCTCAGCCGGTCGCCCTGGTCGGGATCGACTGCAAGCGCGGTGTGGAGCTGGCGCCGTTTGCCTCCCGCCTCTCCGCGCTGGCGACCGAACCTGAACAGGCAGCCGAGCTGCTGCCCGTGCTCGTGAAGGAAATGGAGGACCGATACGACCTGATCAAGGCCCGGCAAGGCATCGCCCCGGACACCCCGGCTGAGGAGATCACCTCCGACATCTGGGGACTGCCCGAGTCCGAACGCCCCGTCCCTCTTGTGCTGTTCGTGGACGAGGTGGCCGAACTCTTCCTCGTCGCCACCAGGAAGGACGAGGAACGGCGGGACGAGATGGTCACCCAGCTCATCCGGCTCGCCCAACTCGGCCGCGCGGCCGGCATCTATCTGGAGGTCTGTGGGCAGCGCTTCGGCGCCGAGCTGGGCAAGGGCGCCACCATGCTGCGAGCCCAGTTGACCGGCCGCGTCTGTCACCGGGTGAACGACGAAGCCTCCGCGAAAATGGCACTCGGCGACATCGCACCAGAAGCAGTCATGGCCGCCTGTGCCATCGCCCCCGAACGGCCCGGCCTCGCCGTGGCAGGTGACACCTCCGGCGGCTGGTCACGCATCCGGACGCCGTACCTGTCCCTCGGTGACGCCGCCGAGACCTGCCGCGAATACGCGCACCAGGTGCCGGACCTGCCCGTACTCAAGCCCTTCCTGCCAGAGGTGGCCGTACGGCCGGTCGCATCTCCGGCCCCGGTCGTCGAACCGCGCCCGGCAACCGGCTGACCTCCTCCACCAACCCGGTCGGCGTGACCTCTCACGCCAGGTCCCTACCCCTCGCATGCCTGAATCCGGAAGGAGCCGCATCATGCGCGCCCAACTGGCCCGCGTGGACGCGGTGCTCATCCAAGCCGTCATCGCTGCCGCACTGTCCTTCGCCCACCTGCACGACATCGCCTCGGCGGCCGGGCAGGACGGATGGAAAGCCTGGGCCTACCCGATCAGCGTCGACCTGCTGCTCGTCGCCGCCTGGCGTCGACTGCGGTCCGGGGAAGCGAAGGCGGCCGGGTGGTGCTGGTTCCTCATCGCGCTCACGGCCTCACTCGGCGCCAACGTCGCCACCGCCGGCCTTCTCGACATGAACCACGTCCCGGCCTGGCTGCGCATCCTCGTGGCGGGCTGGCCTGCGGTCGCCTTCCTCGGCGGCACCCTGCTCGCACACTCCGCACCGAAGACGATCGACCACGCCGCCGAACCCGACACGGACGACGACGAGGTTTACGACCAGGCGGAGGAACCAGAACTCCTCCCCGAGCCACCCGTCCACCCGGCACCCGAGCAAACTCCGCCCCAGCGTCCGGTCAACGAACCGGAACCGCCTGAGCGTCCCGCCCTGCCCGTTCCGGCCGCTCTCGTCGCACACGCCCGCAAGGTCGCCGCCGAACACCACACCCGCACCGGCACACCCATCGACACCCCCACCCTCCGCGCCCGCCTCGGCGTCCCCGCACCCATGGCCGAAGCCATCGCAACCCACCTCTGAAAGGAGACCTGCGTGACCGCCAACCGCCGCTTCCGCAACGTCGTGCTCATCGGCCCCGTCCGGGTCGGCACGTACTACGACGGCCGGGGCCAGGAGAAGCACACCGCCGCCTGCACCGCTCCGCGCTGCGGCTTCTCCACCGACTACGACGGCCGCGCCGCCGCCGAGCTGGCTGCCCGCACTCACCGCTGCCCTGCCCGCTGAAAGGACCCCCGACCCGTGACCGTCAGTCTTCCGCTTGTCGTCGTCCTCGGCTTCTTCGCCTGGGGAGCAGTCAGGTTCCTCGGCGTCCGCGTCTGGATCGTCGTCCTGATCGCCCTCTTCGGCTTCTGGCTCTCCCGAACCTTCCTCGCACCCGCCATTGAGTCCGGCACGCGCTCCGGCGTGACCGTCATAAACGGCTCGCACGTATAGACGAGTAGATAAGTAGACCTGGCCCGTGTTCCTCCCGAAGTACCCCGACAGCCCGACTCCGCCGCCCGCGCACACCCACACCCCGACCGAGACGGCACCCGTACGGCGCTCGCTCCCGTCGGTCGCGATCAGAAGACCGTCGTGGCCCTGGTCGTCGGTGGAGTCGTCCTCACCGCGCTCTTGGCGGCCGTCGCTGTCACGGCCATCTCCGTTGCCGTGGCCGCCGTCGTCCTGCGCTCCATGCTCCGCGATCACCAGCGCCGCTGAACCGCGCTGGCCTCCGGGGCGGCGGCACACGACCAAGCATTTCGCCGCCCCGGGGCCTGTTCCTCCCGACCGAGCCCAGCCAGAAGGGGAAAAGCCATCTTCACCCGCACCACACCGCCCCCACTTCCGGAAGTCGCGAACCTGGCCGCGCAGGGCACGCTGCCGGGTATCCTCCGCCAACTCTCCGGACTCGGCGGTTGCACCAACCCGATCCACCTCGACGGCCACCGCACCGAGTACGACGTCGACACCCGCACCGGCGAGATCGGCAATGTCCTCCACCGCCTCGACTCGTCCAGCCTCCCGGCCGGACAGCTCCTCGTCCGCTGTAACAACCGCCGCACGACCCGCTGCCAGGCCTGCGCCGAGGTCTACCGCCGCGACACCTTCCACCTGATCACCTCCGGACTGCGCGGCGGCAAGGGCACCCCCGAACACGTCGCCACGCACCCGCGCGTGTTCGCCACCTTCACCGCGCCGACCTTCGGCCCGGTCCACAACCGCCCCTCCAGCGGACGCCCCTGCCGCTGCGGCACCCACCACGACCAGGACGACGACGCACTCGGCACCGCGCTCGACCCGGACACCTACGACTACGAAGCCGCCGTCCTCTGGAACGCCCACGCCGGTCCCCTCTGGCGGCGCTTCTCCACCTACCTGCGCCGAGAGGTCGCCAAGCGCGCCGGCCTGTCCCAGCGGCGCTTTCGCGAGCACGCCCGCGTGAGCTTTGCCAAGGTCGCCGAGTACCAGAAGCGCGGCGCGGTCCACTTCCACGCCGTCATCCGCATCGACGGGCCCAGCGGCGGCGACACTCCACCCCCTACCTGGGCCACGGCCGAACTGCTCACGGACGCCATCCGCGCTGCCGCCGCCAAGGTCCGCGTGGACGGCCCGACCATCGACGGCCGCACACACACCTTCACCTTCGGCCGCCAACTCGACGTCCGCACCATCCGGTCCGCCGACTTCAACGACGGCCAGGAACTCACCGAACGAGCCGTCGCCGCCTACATCGCCAAGTACGCCACCAAGGGCGCCGAAACGGCGACAGGGGCTCTCGACCGGCCGCTCAAGTTCGCCGCCGAACTCGCCCAGCTCGACATCAGCGACCACGCCCGCCGCATGATCCGAACCGCCTGGTTCCTCGGCGCACGCGAGGACCTCGAACACCTGCGGCTCCGCGCGTGGGCTCACATGCTCGGGTTCCGCGGCCACTTCTCCACCAAGTCCCGCCGCTACTCCACCACCCTCGGCGCCCTCCGCGACGCCCGCGCCGCATGGCGCCGCGCCCAAGCCGCAGCAGCCAACGGCTCCGAGTCCGAGACGACGTACGTCCTCGCGCACTGGGTCTTCGCCGGAACCGGCCTGTCCGACGCCGAAGCCTGGCTCGCCGCATCCCTCGAACCCGCCCCCGGAACGGAAGGAGAACCAACCCGTGGCTAACCGACGCCTCAGCCTGGCGGACGTGGCTGCCGAACCGCGCGCTCTGCCCTCCCGGTATCTGACGCCTGAAGACCTGGTCGAGATGTTCGACCTGCCCAGCGTCGAGACGGTCTACCAGTGGCGCAGGAAGCGCACCGGTCCCAGAGGCTTCCGTGTCGGTCGGCACCTGCGCTTCGATCCGATCGACGTGCGGGCCTGGGTGGATGCCCAGCTTGGGGAAGCTGCCTGATGGCCGGGCACATCCAGGACCGTTGGTACAAGACCGAGGTTGGCCCGGACGGCAAGACCAGCAAGGTCAAGACCGAGCGGTACGGCTCGGGCATGCGGTACCGCGCTCGGTACGTCGGCCCGGACGGCACGGAGAAGTCGAAGAGCTTTCCTGACCGGCAGAAGCGGCTCGCCGAGCAGTGGTTGACCCAGACTGAGGCCGACATGGCGCGCGGGCAGTACATCGACCCGCGCGCGGCACGGATCACGTTTCAGCAGTACGCCGAGAACTGGGTGACTCACGCACCGGATCCGAACACTCAGGCGTCGATGGAGTCGCAGCTTCGGCTGCACGCGTTCCCGTACCTGGGGTCGCGTCCGCTCGGCTCCTTCCAGCCTGCTCACATCCGTGACTGGGTGAGGCAGCTCCAAGAGAACGGCGTCCGTGGCTCGTACGCTCGGACGATCTACTCCAACGTGCGGGCGGCTCTGAGCGCTGCCGTGGACGATGGGCATCTTCCCCGGAACCCGTGTGCTGCTCGCTCGGTCCGGCCGCCGACCGTGGACAGCAAGCGAGTCGTCCCATGGACGGCAGAGCGGGTCTTCGCCGTCCGGGCCGGCATGCCCGAGCGGTACCAAGCCATGGTCGACCTGGGTGGCGGGTGCGGTCTCCGCCAGGGGGAGATTCTGGGCATCGCCGTCGACGCGATCGACTTTGCGGCGGGCATGCTCCACGTGGTCCAGCAGCTCAAGCTGAGCCGCAGCAAGCCCGTGTTCGCCCCGCCCAAGGGTGGCAAGCTGCGGGACGTGCCGCTGCCCGGTCCGGTCGCTGATGCCCTCCGGGACCACATGAAGCGGTTCCCGCCGGTGGAGATCACCTTGCCGTGGAAGGTGGCGGACGGGCCTCCGGTGACCAAGCGGCTGATCTTCACCGGCCCGCGTGGCGGTCATGTCTGGCGGACGTCCCTCAACGAGGAAGTGTGGAAGCGGGCGCTCGCCTCGGCCGGGGTGATCCCCGAGCGGAAGCCAGGCGAGTCCTACGCGGAGTCACGCGAGAACGGCATGCACGCCCTCCGGCACTTCTACGCCTCGGTGCTCCTGGACGCCGGGGAGAACATCAAGGCGGTGGCCGAGTACCTAGGGCACTCGGACCCAGGGCTCACCCTGCGCGTCTACGCGCATCTGATGCCGTCAAGCCAGGAACGCACATGTAAGGCAGTAAGTGCGATCTTCATGGCACGAACGCTCTAGCCTTCCAATGGCCAGGCTCAGGGTTCCGATTCGGTTTGGGTCAATGCGCCTGCGTGCATCTCGATGTTGCAAAGTGAAGTTGCAAAGTGAGTGTGCATACTGAGTAGGCAAACCGAGCAGGCTAATCCAGTTATCCATGGCCATTTGGTCAAGTCGATTTGGCCAAACCGACTTGGCCAAACCGACTTGGCCAAACCGACTTGGTCAAACCGGCTACCGGGGTGGCTGCGGACCCGTTGCGTTATACCTCGACACTGCTACTCGGCGCAGGCAGGCAGGTCAAGCCGTCAAGGAGCTAACGATGGGACGGGTCAGCTAGCCCACAACAACCGTGACTCAAGGTCGAGACGGCCACTCGGATCGGCCCTTCAGATTCTCTCACCAGAAGTGCCCCACGGAGGCACTGCACAACCAGAAATGGGAGATCGCAGGCAGCCTCTGGAGCCCTCAGCTGCACGTTTTGTCGATCTACGCAATAGGACGCTAAAGTCCAGCGCATCGCCAGCGAGAGAAAGAGGGGCCGTCCACTGGCATGGGCGGCCCCTCACTCGTCGGCGTCACAGTCACGGCTCTAAAGAGGACTCATGAAACCAACGGAGAACGCCATGGTGCCACGACCTGGTCTGCGTATCGACCTCGTCCCGCGTGAAGCGCACCTTGGCATCATCAGTCTCGCAGGCGCAGCCCTGGCCCTCTGGGTCGGCGCCGAGTTGCTTGCCGTCATCCCGCCTACCTTTCTGGCCTCAGTCCACGTGAGGATTCGTCGCATCTGAGCCCGACGGCCCAGACACGGCCCATGGCATGCAAGAGGCCCCCCGCCCGCGACATAGCCGCAGGTGGGGGGCTTTTAGGGCTCTGCTTACTTCTTTTTGCCCTGGTTCTTGACCGCCTCGATCGCTGCCGCGGCCGCGTCCGGGTCGAGGTACGTGCCGCCCGGGTTCAGGGGCTTGAACTCGGCGTCGAGTTCGTAGGACAGGGGGATGCCCGTCGGGATGTTCAGGCCCGCGATGTCGGCGTCGGAGATGCCGTCGAGGTGCTTGACCAGGGCGCGCAGGCTGTTGCCGTGGGCGGCGACGAGGACCGTGCGGCCGGTCAGGAGGTCGGGGACGATGGCGTCGAACCAGTACGGGAGCATGCGGACGACGACGTCCTTCAGGCACTCCGTCCGCGGGCGCAGCTCCGGCGGGAGGGTGGCGTAGCGCGGGTCGGAGAACTGGGAGTACTCGGCGTCGCGGTCCAGGGGCGGCGGCGGGGTGTCGTAGGAACGGCGCCACAGCATGAACTGCTCCTCGCCGAACTCCGCGAGGGTCTGGGCCTTGTCCTTGCCCTGGAGGGCGCCGTAGTGGCGCTCGTTCAGGCGCCAGGAGCGCTTGACCGGGATCCAGAGGCGGTCGGCGGACTCGAGGGCGAGCTGCGCGGTGCGGATCGCTCGCTTCTGGAGGGACGTGTGGACCACGTCGGGCAGCAGGCCGGCGTCCTTCAGCAGCTCGCCGCCGCGCGTCGCCTCCTTCTCGCCCTTCGCGGTGAGGTTGACGTCCACCCAGCCGGTGAACAGGTTCTTCTCGTTCCACTCGCTCTCGCCGTGGCGGAGGAGGATCAGCTTGTACGGTGCGTCGGCCATGGCTCCGAGCGTAATGGACGGCTTTGATCGCTCGCGCGCCTGCCCGAAGGGCGGACGGGTGGCCGGGGAGGGGCCGGGAGCCCGGGGGCAGGCGGCGGACGGCGGGTGCCCGACGCCGTTGATCGAGTGGCCCTCCCCCGCCCTCCCGCCGTAAGGTCTGCTCGCGGCTCAAGCTGCTTACAGGACAGCTCCCGCCGCTTCACCTCATCGCACACCCCGGGGGAGCCTTCGTGTCACTCAGTCGTCTGAGACGTGCCGGCCGGGAGACCGTTTCCGGGTTGCCGCGGGCGTTCTGGTGGCTGTGGCTCAGCACGCTCGTCAATCGGCTCGGGGCCTTCGTGGCCACGTTCATGGCGCTGTATCTGACCCTCGACCGCGGCTACTCCGCCTCGTACGCCGGCCTGGTCGCGGCGTTGCACGGGCTCGGCGGGGTGCTGTCCTCGCTCGCGGGCGGGGTGATGGCCGACCGGCTCGGGCGGCGGCCCACGCTGCTCGTCGCGCAGGTGTCCACCGCGCTGTCCGTCGCGCTGCTCGGGTTCGTGCAGCATCCGGTCGCCATCGCCGGCGTCGCCTTCCTCGTCGGGGCGGCGTCCAACGCCTCGCGGCCGGCCGTGCAGGCGATGATGGCCGACATCGTCCGGCCCGAGGACCGGGTGCGGGCCTTCTCGCTCAACTACTGGGCCATCAACCTCGGGTTCGCCGTCTCCTCCATGGGCGCCGGGTTCATCGCCGAGGTCAGCTATCTCGCCGGGTTCCTGATCGAGGCGGTGATGACCCTGGCCTGCGCGATCGTCGTCTTCGTCAAGCTGCCCGAGTCGCGGCCGGAGCGCAGCCCCGCCGAGAAGGCGGCCGAACCGGAGGTCGGGCTCGGCACCGTGGTGCGGGACGGGCGGTTCATGAGCGTCGTCGGGCTCTCCTTCCTGGTCGCGCTCATCTTCCAGCAGGCGTCGGTCGGGTTGCCGATCGCCATGGGCGACGCCGGGTTCTCGGCCGCCGACTACGGCATGGCCATCGCCGTCAACGGTGTGCTGATCGTCGTGCTGCAGATCCCGGTGACCCGGTTCATCCAGCACCGCGACCAACGGCAACTGCTCGTCGTCTCCTCGCTCCTGGCCGGTTACGGCTTCGGGCTCACCGCCTTCGCCGGGTCTGTCGGGGTCTTCGCGCTCACCGTCTGCGTGTGGACCCTCGCCGAGATCGTCAACGCACCGACCCAGACGGGGCTGGTCGTGCGGCTGTCGCCCGCTCACGGGCGCGGGCGCTACCAGGGGATGTACACGATGTCCTGGTCGGTCGCCGCGCTGGTGGCGCCGCTGATGTCCGGCTTCGTCATCGACCGGTTCGGGGCGCAGTGGCTGTGGGGGCTGTGCGCGGTCGTCGGCACCGTGGCCGGCGCCGGGTACGCGGTGCTCATGCGCCGGCTGCCGGAGGACGAGGGCGCCGGGTCCGGAGCGGCGACGGGCGGGCCCGTGAAGCCCGAGGTCAGCGCCGTGTAGACGCCGCCGGCCGCCCAGGTGACGCCGGGGCGGCACCGGCGGCCGGGCGGCCGGGCATGGCTGGCGGACGGCACGGTTGGCGGACCGGCCACTACTGGCGGACCGGCGCGACAAGTAGTCGGGCGCGACAAGCGGTGGGGCACGACAAACGGTCGGGCACGACAAACGGTCAGGCGCGACAGACGGTCAGGCGCGACAGACGGTCGAGCGCGACAGACGGACCGGCTAGGAATCCGCCGGACGTTCCACCAGGTGGGTGAAGGCGTCGAGGTTTCGGGTCGACTCGCCCCGTGACACCCGCCACGCGTACTCCTTGCGGATGGCGGAGGCGAATCCCAGCTCCAGGAGGGTGTTGAAGTCGCCGTCGGCGGTCTCCAGTACCTGGCCGAGCAGGCGGTCGATCTCGCCCGGGGTGACGGCGGCGAGGGGGAGCTTGCCGGTGACGTAGATGTCGCCGAGGGGGTCGAGGGCGTAGCCGACGCCGTACAGCTTGAGGTTGCGCTCCAGGAGCCAGCGGTGGACGGCGGGCTCGTTCTCGTCGGGGTGGCGGATGACGAAGGCGTTCAGGGACAGCGAGTGTCTGCCGACGATCATCGAGACCGTGGTCGACAGCTTGCGGGTGCCGGGGAGCTGCACGACGTAGTGGCCCGCCGCGGGGTTCTCCCACTCCAGTCCGGCGTCCTTGAGGGCGTCCTCGAGGGCGCCCGCCGCCTTCTGTACGTCAGCCATGATGCGAGCGTACGCGACGGCGGTGCGCGTGCAGGGCAGCCGTGTAGACCTCGGCGGTGGCGGCGGCGGAGGCGTCCCAGCCGAAGTCGCGGGCGTGCCGGGCGGCGGCGGCGCCCATGCGGTCGGTCAGCCGCGGATCGTCGGCGAAATCGCGCAGCACGCGCGCGTAGGCGGCGGGATCGTGCCCCTTGAGGAGGACGCCGGTGCGCCCGTCCCGTACGGCCACAGGAAGGCCGCCGACGGCCGCCGCGAGCACCGGCGTGCCGGTCGCCTGGGCCTCTATGGCGACCAGGCCGAACGATTCGCTGTACGACGGCATGACGAGCACCGACGCGGCCCGGAACCAGTCGGCGAGCCGGTCCTGCCCGACGGGCGGGCGGAACTGCACGACGTCCGCGATGCCGAGGCGCGCGGCCAGCTTCTGCAGCCCTTCCGGCTTGGCGAGGCCGCTGCCGCTGGGGCCGCCGACCACGGGGACGACGATGCGGGAGCGCAGGTCGGGGCGCTCGTCCAGCAGGACGGCGACCGCGCGCAGCAGCACGTCGGGGGCCTTGAGGGGCTGGATGCGGCCGGCGAAGAGGGGGATCAGGGCGTCCTGCGGGAGGCCGAGGCGGGCGCGGGCGGCGGCACGGCCGTCGGCGGGGCGGAACCGGTCGAGGTTCACGCCTGGGTGGACGACGGCGACCTTGGCGGGGTCGGCGGAGTAGTGCCGTACCAGCTCGCCGGCCTCCTCGGCGGTGTTGGCGATCAGGCGGTCGGCGGCGTCGACGATCTGGGTCTCGCCGATGACGCGGGCGGCGGGCTCGGGGGTGTCGCCGTCGGCGAGGTTGGCGTTCTTCACCTTGGCCATGGTGTGCATGGCGTGCACCAGGGGGACGCCCCAGCGCTGGGCGGCGAGCCAGCCGACGTGGCCTGAGAGCCAGTAGTGCGAGTGGACCAGGTCGTAGTGGCCGGGGCGGTGGCCGGCCCACGCCTGCATGACGCCGTGGGTGAAGGCGCACAGCTGGGCCGGGAGGTCCTCCTTGGCGAGGCCCTCGTAGGGGCCGGCGTCGACGTGGCGGACGAGGACGCCGGGGGCCAGTTCGACGGTGGGCGGGAGGGCGGCGGCGGTCGCCCGGGTGAAGATCTCGACCTCGATGTTGATCGCGGCGAGCCGCTGGGCCAGTTCCACGATGTAGACGTTCATTCCGCCGGCGTCGCCCGTGCCGGGCTGGTGGAGCGGGGAGGTGTGCACGGAGAGCATCGCGATCCGGCGGGGCCTGCGATGCAGCCGCAGCCGCGGGGGTGTCCCCGCGGAACGACGCCCGAGCCTGCTCACATACTGGCTCACTGCGGTCCTCCTTGCTGCGGGCACGGCTCGGGGAGGACGTGCGGGGTCCTCTGGGAGGGGAACGCCCGCACGGGGCGGTCGCATTTCCGGCGGACCTCGGCGCGGGGCGGTTTTACCGAATCATTACCCCCTCTCGCTCAACCGTTCGACCTCGGTCCGAGTCCCCCGCTCCTGGCCGCTTACCCTCGATGGCATGCCCTCCCCCGCCGCGCTTCGCCCGAGCGGGCGCACCCCCGTCGTGGGAACGGTCACGCGCGGTACGACGCATCCCAACCGGCTGCGCCGCATGGACCGCTGGATCGCCGCCACCCACGGCGCCGAGCTGCGCCGCGCCGCCGACCCCGTCGCCGTCGACCTCGGTTACGGCGCCGCCCCCTGGACCGCCGTCGAGCTGCTCGGCCGGCTGCGCACGGTCGCGCCCCACGCGCGCGTGGTCGGCGTCGAGATCGAACCGGCACGGGTCGCCGCGGCACGGCCGTACGAGCGCGAAGGGCTCGCCTTCCGGCACGGCGGCTTCGAGATCCCGCTGCCCCGGCGCCCGCACCTCATCCGGGCCGCCAATGTGCTGCGCCAGTACGACGAGGGGGACGTCGCCGGCGTCTGGGAGCGGCTGTGCGCGCGCCTCGCGCCGGCCGACCCGGCGACGGGGACGCGGGGCGGGCTGCTGGTCGAGGGGACGTGCGACGAGATCGGGCGGCGGCACGTCTGGGTCGCGCTCGGCCCCGAAGGGGCGCGCACGGTCACCTTCGCCACCCGGCTGGGCTCGCTGGAGCGCCCCTCGGACCTGGCGGAACGGCTGCCGAAGGCGCTGATCCACCGCAACGTCCCCGGCGAGCCCGTGCACGCCTTCCTCCGCGACTTCGACCGCGCCTGGGCCGCCGCCGCCCCCTACGCCTCCTACGGCGCCCGCCAGCGCTGGCTGCGCACCGTCCGCTCCCTGACGACGGACTGGCCGGTGACGGACGGGCCCGCCCGGTGGCGTCAAGGGGAAGTGACGGTGCGGTGGGGGGCGTTGGCGCCGCGGGGGTGAGGCGGTTGGAGGCTGCGGCGGGGGGCGCGGTCTCGCGGGGGGGTGAAGCGGTTGAGGACCGCCGGGGAACGCGGCCCCGCGCGGTGAGGCGGTTGAGGACTGCCGGGGAACGCGGCCCCGCGCGGTGAGGCGGTTGAGGACTGCCGGGGAACGCGGCCCTGCGGGGTGAGGCGGTTGAGGACTGCAGGGGGGCGCGGGCACGTGGGGGTGAGGCGGTTGAGGCTGCGGGGAACACGGTCCAGCTGCGCCGGGGACGCGGCTCGGCGCCGCCGAGCGACACGGCTCCGTACCGCCGGGCGTGACGGCCCCGCCCCCGCAGGGCGACACGGCCCCGCCCCGCCCGCCGGTTCTCCCGCCCTTCCCCCGCCGACAGCAACTCTCCTCCGCACTCGCCGACTTCGCGCCCCGGACGCGCCCCCTTCGCCCCTCGTTCCCCCGGCGCCGCGGCCTGGGCGGAACGATCCGGGGTGAGTCGTTCGTCTCGGAGTCGGGGAGATCGTCGTAGCGGGCGCCGACGCGGAGAGTGTCGGGGCCTCTGTCGCTTTGCGGCGAGGCGTGGCACGATCCACCCGACGACCACGCGTTACTGACGGTAAATCAGTTTTGGGGGATGGTATGGCAACGGCCAAGCGCAGCGTGATCGCTGCCGCCGTGACCGTCGTCTGCGCGGTCACCGTGCTGGCGCTGCCGGGGACGGCGTTCGCGGCGCCGGACCCCGCGTCCACATCGTCCGGCGCGCCGCCCGCCGCCGCCTCCACGACCCGGGCCCCCGTCACCAACGAGGAGCTCGAGGCCGTCCGGCAGAAGCTGGAGCGCCTCTACCGCGCCGCCTCCGCCGCCACCGACGCCTACAACGCGGCCGAGGAGCGGGCCGAACGGCAGTCCGCCGAACTCGTCGAGCTGGCCGGGAAGATCGTCGAGGGCAAGAAGAAGCTCGCCGAGCTGAAGAACCGCACCGGCGCCGCGGCAGCCGCGCAGTACCGCACGGGCGGCCTTCCGCCCGAGGCGCATCTGATGCTCAGCGACGACCCGCAGGAGTTCCTCGACGGCACCGGCCGGGTCCGCCAGGGCGAGCGCGCGACTCGTCACCTGCTGGAGCAGACCACCCGCACCCAGCAGGACCTGGAGCTGTACGCCGCCGACGCCTCCGCCCAGTTGAAGCAGATGGAGGCCGGCCGGAAGGCGAAGGCCACCGCCCGCGAGAAGATCGAGCGGCGGATCGCGGAGGCCGAGAAGCTGGAGTCCCGGCTGGAGAAGAAGGAGCGCGAGCGCCTCGCCGAGCTGGAGCGGGCCGCCGCCCAGCGCGCGCAGAACGCCTGGCTGGACACCGGCGCCCTCGACGGCGCCGCCGGGAAGGCCTCCGAGCAGGGCGAGAAGGCCGTGAAGTTCGCGACGGCCCAGATCGGCAAGCCGTACGAATGGGGCGCCGAGGGCCCGGCGACCTTCGACTGCTCCGGCCTGACCTCCCAGGCGTGGGCCAGCGCCGGCAGCACCATCCCGCGCACCTCGCAGGAACAGTGGCGGCAGCTGCCGCGCGTGGCGGTCGAGGACATGCGCCCCGGCGACCTCATCATCTACTTCGACGACGCCACCCACGTCGGCATGTACATCGGCGACGGCACGATGGTGCACGCCCCGCGCCCCGGGCGGACGGTGACCACGGCGGGCGCGGGCTCCCTGCCGATCCTGGGGGTCGTGCGGCCGGACGGAGCCTGACGGGAGGCTCCGCCGCCCGGGCGCCCGGGTGGCGGTGCGCGCGGCTGACGTCCGACCGGCGGGCCTGCCGGCAGCCGGAAACACCACGGTGACCCGCGCCGAACATGCCACGGTGACCTCCACCACGTGACCCGGCGCACCCCCACCCCGCCGATCTCCCGCCGAACTCCCGCCGGACGTGACCTTCGTCATCCCGTCCTGACGGCCGCCGTGTCCAACTGCGGCAGGAAACGCGGCATATGACGGCCCTTACCGGCCCGGCGGGGTGTCGCACACCATTCCGCTGCGGTGCCGACACCCGCTATGGTCCCCGTCGGTGGGTCGAGGTCCCTCGCCCCGCCGTGCCCTCGGGGGGAGGGAAGGAACTCACGACAATGCCCGCACCCGTACCGCGGCAGAGAGCGATCCCGGCCGCGGAGAGTGGTCAGGCGCCGGCCGCGCCCACCGTCGGCGGCCTCGCGAAGGACGAGGCTTCGCGCAGGGAACAGACGGCCGAGAACAGCTCCCAAGCCAATCTGACGCTGCTGCTGATCGAGGACGACCCCGGCGGCTCGCCGATCGTGCCCGAGCTGCTCGACCAGGCCGGCAAGCCCATCCGGATCCGCACCGCCCGCAACCTCACCGAGGCCGAGCGGCTGCTCACCGACGACGTCCACTGCATACTCCTGGACCTCGCGCTGACCGCCCCCGGACGCCCCGGCGACGCGGACGACGACGAGCTGGCCGTACTGCGCCACGTACTCGAGCTCGCGCCCCGGCACGCCGTCCTCGCCCTCACCGCGTCCGGCGACGCCGAACGCGGCGCCGAGGCGGTACGCGTGGGCGCACAGGACTATCTCTTCCGCGACGAGCTGGACGGCCGGCTGCTGAGCCGGGCGATCCGGTACGCCGTCGAGCGGAAACGATCCGACACGGCCGAGCGGCGCCTCGCCGAGGGCCGAATGCGCGCCCAGGAGAACCGCCGGCTGGAGCGCGGGCTGCTGCCCACGCCGCTCCTCGACGGGTCTCCGCTGCGCTTCGCCGCCCGCTACCGCCCCGGCCGCTCCCGCGCCCTGCTCGGCGGCGACTTCTACGACGTCGTGCGCACCCCGGACGGCACCGTGCACGCCATGATCGGCGACGTCTGCGGCCACGGCCCGGACGAGGCCGCCCTCGGCGTGGAGCTGCGCATCGCCTGGCGCGCCCTGACACTGGCCGGGCTGTGCGGCGACGAGCTGCTCGGCACGCTCCAGCAGGTGCTGGAGCACGAGCGCGCGGACGACGAGATCTTCGCGACGCTGTGCACGGTGGACATCGCGCCGGACGGCCGCCGCGCCGGCCTGTGCCTGGCGGGCCACCCGGCACCGCTGATCGCCGTACCGGGCCGCGCGCCCCGGCTGCTGCCGTACGACAACAACGGCCCCGCCCTCGGGCTGCTGCAGGGCGCCCGCTGGCCGCGGATGCAGGTGCAGCTCGGTGCGGAGTGGAGCCTGATGCTCTACACCGACGGCCTCATCGAGGGCCGCGTCGGCGAGGGCCGGGAGCGGCTCGGTCAGGACGGCATGGTGGAGATGGTGCACCGCCTGCTGGAACAGGGCATGCGGGGCGAGCGGCTGCTGCGCGAGGCGGTCAACGAGGTCCGCAAGCTCAACGGCGGCGAGCTGACGGACGACGTGGCGGTGCTGCTGCTGGACCGGGAGCCGTAGTCCCCGTAGGCCCCCGGCCGGGCCGGGCGGGCCTGCGTCCCCCGCGGGTCAGCGACCGCCGTTGTACGGCCCGTACGGCCCGTCGCTGCTGGAGCCTCTGCGGCTGCGGCCGCCGCCCGACAGGCCGCGCAGGGCCGGGCGGACGTCGACGACGTACACGATGGTGGCGATCAGGCCGATGATCGGCAGGAACGACAGGATGTTGAAGATCAGGTTCACCACGAAGGCGAGCCCGAGGATGATCAGCCAGAACGGCTTGGTCTGCTTGTCGGCCGCGCGGTAGGCGTCCTCGCGGCGCGTGGCGGCGTCGATCAGCGCGAAACCGCTGAAAAGGATCAGGGCCATGCTCAACAGCCACATGAACCCGGCGAATCCCTGCATCAGCACAACGTCCACCACCCGAATCCGTACGTCTCTTCGCGGTCACCGTACCCGCCTCCGAGGGCCCGGTACCCGGAGAACGGGCCGGGCACCCCAGGAGTGCCCGACCCGTGATGTTCACCCCTTCGGGTGAGCCGACCTCACTTGGCCGGCGGCGTCGTCTTCTTCGCGGCGGGCTTGCGGGCGGCCGGAGCCTTCTTGGCGGCGGGCTTCTTCTCCGCGGCCGAGGCGGACGCGGTCGTCGCACCGGCCGGCTCGTCGGCGTCGGCGGCCCGGTCCGCCTGGGCCGGCTTGGCATCCGGCTCCACGGCGATCGCCAGCTCCTCGATCTCCTCGGCCGCCTCGCCGCGCCAGGTCCGCAGGGTCTGCTCGCCGTGCTCGGCGACCTTCTCGTAGGTCTCACGGGCCCGCACCGCGTACTCCGCGGCGACGCCGACGCTGCGCAGGGCGAGGTCCTGGGCCGTCTCGCCGAGCTTCTTGAAGTCCGCGTCGAGGGAGCCGATGAACTCGTTGACCTTGGTCTGCAGGGTCTCCTGTGTCTCCTTGACCCGCGCGGTGGCCTTCTCCTGCACGGCCTTCGGGTCGGCGTTGCGGACGGCCTCGATCCGGGCCGGGGCCTCGGCGCGCAGCTGTTCGACCAGACCGGGCACCTTCCGGGCCTGCTGGAGTGCGAGGTCGGCGGTGCCGGCGGCGAAGTAGAGGGGCTTCGGGTCGCGGAACGTCTTACGCAAATCGTCGGTGACGGCCATGGTGGTGGTCCTCCCAGTGGCTTTCGGTATGAGGGTTTTGAGTACGGCGGCGGTACGGCCGCCCGGCCGCACCGGCAGCGCTCAGCCGGCGCTGCGCCGCCGCGGGCCGGAGTCGTCGGTGGCGGCGCCATCGGCGCCGTCACCGGGTATGAGGGGCCCGGCGTCGGCGTCGGCGTCAACGTCGAAGCCGTTCTCCTTGCGGAACGACTCGTACACCTGGAGCAGCACCTGCTTCTGCCGCTCGGTCAGCGTCGGGTCGGCCAGGATCACGGCCCGGGTCTCGATCGCGTCCCGGTCACGCTCGGCGTCGAGGATCCCGGCCCGCACGTAGAGCGTCTCGGCGGAGATCCGCAGCGCCTTGGCGACCTGCTGGAGCACTTCCGCGCTGGGCTTGCGCAGCCCGCGCTCGATCTGGCTCAGATACGGATTGGACACCCCGGCGGCATCGGCGAGCTGCCGCAGCGACAACTGCGCGTTGCGCCGCTGTTCGCGCAGATACTCGCCGAGATTGCCGACGTTGAGCGATGCCATGCCTCCACCATGCCCCGTCGCGCTAACTATTGCAAGCAGGCGCTTGCAATAGTGCGTCCCCCGCTGCCGACGCGCCACCCGGCCGGACTCGGCCGAGGAGTTCGAGGTCGAGTAGCGGATGCGGCGGGCGTCCGTCGCCGAGGGCGCCGAGGGAGTGAGGACGCCACAGGACCCGAACCGGCACGATCGCCCCTCGGGACGCCTTTCACGGCCCTGCCCGAAGACCTCGCTGCACCGCGTTGACGACAGCGGCGCGGCGAGCGGCCGGGAGGGGGCGCGGAGCTGGCCGTCGAGGCTGCGATCGGGCCGGCCGTCCGGGCCAGTACCCGCATTCCCCCGTACGCGCGCCCCCTTCCCACCCCCACGCGCCCGCCCCGTGTCACACCCGGCCGCGCTATGACGTCTGAAGGGCGAGAGGGATCGTGCGCATGGGGAGGAGGAAGATCATGCGGGTGTTCGTCGCAGGCGGCAGCGGGGTGGTCGGGCGCAGGCTGGTGCCCCGGCTGGTGGCCAGGGGGCATGTCGTGACGGCCACGACGACCCGCGCGTCCAGGCTGAGCCTGCTGGAGTGCCTCGGCGCGGAGGCGGTCGTGATGGACGGGCTGGACGCGGTGTCGGTCGGTGAGACGGTGGCCAGGGCCCGGCCGGACGTGATCGTGCACCAGATGACCTCGCTGGCCGGGGTGCCCCACCTGCGGCACTTCGACCGCTGGGCCGCCACCAACCGGCTGCGCACGCAGGGGCTGGACCATCTGCTGGCCGCCGCCGCGGCGACCGGTGTGTCGTACGTGGTCGCGCAGAGCTTCGGCGCCTGGAACGGTGTGCGCGAGGGCGGCTGGGTGAAGTCGGAGGAGGATCCGCTGGAGCCGGGGACGGGCACGAAGCTGGCGGAGGTGACGCAGGCGCTCCGCCACCTCGAGGACTCCGTCGTCGAGGAGGGCGGCGCGGCCCTGCGCTACGGCCTCCTGTACGGCCCGGGCGCCCTGGACGACCTGGCCTGGCTCGTGCGCCGACGGGAGTTCCCGCTGGTCGGAGGCGGTCCCGGCCACACCTCGTGGGTGCACGTCGATGACGCGGCGGACGCCACCGTCGTGGCCGTCGAGCAGCGCCCCCGGGGCGTGTTCGGCATCGTCGACGACGAACCGGCGCCGGCCTCGCAGTGGCTGCCGCACCTGGCCGCGTGCGCGGGGGCGAGACCGCCGCTGCGGATGTCCCGGTGGCCGGCCCGGCTGCCGGCCGGCGAGGTGGCGGTGGCCATGACGACCCAGGGGCGCGGCTTCTCCAACGCCAAGGCCAAACGCGAACTGGGCTGGGAACCGCGCCACCCCTCGTGGCGCCAGGGCTTCAAGGAAATGGCGGCATGAGCCGTACCGAAACGTTCGAGGAACTGCGCCCGCTGTTGTTCTCGATCGCCTACCGCATCCTCGGCAGCGTGGCCGAGGCCGAGGACTCCGTCCAGGAGACCTGGCTGCGCTACGAGGCCACCCCCACGCGGCCCGCCTCGGCCAAGGCGTTCCTGTCGGCCGTGGTCACCCGCGTCGCCATCGACGTCCTGCGCTCGGCGCGGAGCCGCCGGGAGGAGTACGTCGGCCACTGGCTTCCCGAGCCGCTGCTCAGCGACCCGTACGACGACCCGGAGCGGTCGGCGGAGCTGGCCGACTCGGTGTCGGTGGCGGCCCTGCTGCTGCTGGAGCGGCTCAGTCCGCTGGAGCGGGCGGTGTTCGTGCTGCGGGAGGTGTTCGGGTTCCGCTTCGCCGACGTCGCCTCGGCGGTGGGCCGGTCGGAGTCGGCGTGCCGGCAGCTGGCGGTGCGCGCCCGGCGGCACATGGAGGCGGGGCGGCCCCGGTACGAGGCGGACCGCAAGGAGCGCGAGGAGCTGGCGGCGCGGTTCTTCGACGCGATGCGCGAGGGCGACGTCCACGGACTGCGGGCTGCGCTGGCCGCGGACGTCCATGTGGTCGGCGACGGCGGCGGCAACGCCCCGCAGTTCGCGCGCACCGTCGCCGGCGTCGAGAAAGTCATCCAACTGCTCCTCGCGTACGGCCCCGTGCTCGCCCGCGCGGGGCTCGGCTGGCAGCCGCACGAGGTGAACGGCCAGCCGGGGGCGGTCTTCCGGGACCGGGAGGGCCTGGTGTTCAACGTCTGGACGCTCGACGTGCTGGGCGGGCGGATCCAGTCGATCCGCGCGGTGCTCAACCCCGACAAGCTCGCGCACATGGGGCCGTTGGCGGACATCTGGGCGATCGACGCCGAGGTCAGGCGGGTCCGCCGGGCGGGGAAGTGACCGGGGCGTCGGCAGCGGGCCGGGCGTCGCCGTACGGCTCCGCCTCACGGCCGGGCGGGAACAACCCCGGCGTGCCCGTGACCGGGGGCTCGGCGGCAGGCCGCGCGACACCGCGCGGGCAAGCGCCACGGTCCGAGCGAACGCCACGGTCCGAGTGAACGCCACGCTCCGGGCAAGCGCCACGCTCCGGCTCCCCGTCACCGCCGAGCGCACGCCGGCCGAGCCGCAGAGGGCGACGTCGTACCAGGGGTCGGTGAGGTCGGAGCGGTGGACGCCGAAGACATCGCAGCCCGCGGCGAGTTCGAAGTGCCGTGCGCCGGCCGTGACGGCCGGGGCGACGGCCCCCGTGTCGGAAAGTGTACGGCCGGTGGCCTTTCCGCCCCTCGTGGCCGTGGCCGGTCGCCAGCACGATGAGGCCCATGCAGTCGAGGAGTGCTGGGAGCAGAGGGGACCACCATGGATGCGGGTCGCACGGTGACGGTGTTCGGGGCGTACGGGCACACCGGCCGCTTCGTCGTGGCGGAGCTGCTGGAGCGAGGGCTGACGCCGATCCTGGTCGGGCGCGATCCCGGCAGGCTCGGGGCGTTGCTGGTGACGCTCCCCATGGGCCTGGAGGCGCGGCCGGCGTTCGTGGAGGACGCGGACTCGCTCGACGCGGCGCTGTACGGCGCCACGGCCGTGATCAACTGCGCCGGCCCCTTCGCCGACACGGCCGCCCCGGTGATAGAGGCGGCGCTGCGGGCGAGGATCCCGTACGTCGACATCGCGGCGGAGATCGAGGCGGTGGCCGACACCCTCGCGCACTTCGACGCGCGGGCCCGCGAGGCCGGGACGGCCGTGGTGCCGGGGATGGCGTTCCACGGCGGACTCGGCGACCTGCTGGCCACGGCCGCGCTCGCCGAACTGCCGTCGGCCGACGAGGTGTTCCTCGCCTACGCACTCAGCAGCTGGCACCCCACCCCCGGCACCCGCGCGTCCGGCAGGGTCTCCCGGCAGCGCCGCGGCGACCGGCGCCCGGTCTACACGGACGGCCGGCTGGAACTGCGCACCGGCCAGGCGCCCGCCGGCCGCTGGCGCTTCCCGGAGCCGGTCGGCGAGCGGGACGTGCTGGAGGAGTTCACCACCGCGGACAGCGTGACCATCCCGCACCACCTCACGGCCCCGGTGATCCACACCTGCATGACGGTGGAGGCGGTCAGGGACCTGGCGGCGCCGGACACCCCGCCGCCGACGCCGGCCGACGCGAGCGGGCGCTCGGCGCAGACGTTCCTGGTCGACGTCGTCGTGCGCTCCGGCACCGAGCGGCGGCGCGCGGTGGCCCGCGGGCGGGACATCTACGCGACCAGCGCGCTGCTGGCCGTGGAGGCGGTCGTACGGCTGCTCGACGGGCGAGTCCGCGACGGACGGGCCCGCGACGAGCCGAACCGGGACGGACGCGTCCTCGACGGGCGGATCCGGGACGGACGGGCCCACGCGGCCGGGGCGGCGTCGGCCGGGGAGATGTTCGACGCGGTCGGGTTCCTGCGGTCGCTGTCGGGGTGGCTGTCGTTCTCACTCGTGTAGACGGAGGGCGCAGGGCCGACGGGACCGACGGGGCAGCCGGCAACGCGGCAGCAGGGCCGGCGTACCCACTTTTTTGTGGGTACTTGGCACCGCACCTGACCGGCGGAAAGCTGGTCGCAGGTGGTCAGGAGGCCGGGACGGCCTCGGCGGCGAGCCGGTCCAGGCGGCGGTGTCCCCACGCGGAGAGGGGGGCCAGCGCCTCGGACAGGTCGCGGCCGAAGTCGGTCAGGGAGTAGACGGTCTTCAGCGGCAGCACGTCGTGCACCTCGCGGTGCACGAGGCCGTCCTCCTCCATCTCGCGCAGCGCCTGGGTCAGCACCTTCTCGCTGAGCCCGGGCAGCTTCCGGCGCAGTTCGCCGGGGCGGTGCGGGCCGGACTCCAGCAGCCACAGCAGGGACGTCTTCCACTTGCCGTCGATCACCGCGATCGCGGCGGTCACTCCGCAGACGTTCGTGTCGTGCGCACGACTGCGCGCCATGACCACCCCTTTCGTCACCACTCGCCACTTCTGTTCCCAGGCTATGCAAGGGAGTTGCCGCATGTCCACGCACTTCGCGCCGTCCTCCGACGGCGCCCCCGCCACCGTCACCGTGCTCGGTCTGGGCCCCATGGGACGGGCCCTGGCCGGCGCCTTCCTGAACGCCGGACTGCGGACCACCGTGTGGAACCGCACCCCCGGCCGGGACGCCGAGCTGGTCGCCCGCGGCGCGACCGGCGCGCACTCGGCCGAGGAGGCCGTCGCCGCGAGCGCGCTGACCGTGCTCTGCGTCGTCAACTACGACGCCGGCGACGCGATCCTGCGCCGGGACGAGGTCGCCGCCGCCCTCAAAGGGCGCACGCTCGTGAACCTCAGCGCCGACACCCCCGACCGCGCGCGCGACACCGCCGACTGGGCCGCCCGGCACGGCGTGCGCTACCTGGACGGCGCGATCATGACGCCGACACCGAGCATCGGCACGCCGGACGCGGTGTTCCTCTACAGCGGACCGGCGGACGTGTACGAGGAGCACCGGCCGGTCCTGGACGTCCTCGGCGGCTCCCACACCCACCTCGGCGAGGACGTGGGGCGGGCGGCGGCGTACGACGTGGCGCTGCTCGACGTCTTCTGGACGTCGATGGCGGGCTACGCGCACGCCCTGGCCGTCGCCCGGGCGGAGGGCGTCACCGCCCGCGAACTGACGCCGTACGCCCAGGGGATCGCCGCGATCCTGCCGCCTCTGATGGAGGAGTTCGCGGGCGACGTCGACAGCGGGACCTACTCGGGCGAGCTGAACCCGATCACCTCGGCGGCCTCCACCATGTCCCACATCGTCCACGCCTCGGAGTCCCACGGCATCGACGCGAGCGTGATGCGCGCGATCGAGGGCCAGGCCCGCCGGGTCATCGCCCTGGGACACGGCACGGACGGGTATCTGAGGGTCACGGAACTCCTCGGCCGCCGCTGACGCCTCCGCCGCGGCCGTCCGCCCGGGGCCCGACGGCCGCGCGGGCCCGCCGCCCCCCGAGCGGGCGATCCGGCCCTCCCCGAACGGCCGGTCCGGCCCCCGAGTGGCCGTCGCGGGGGGCGGACCGGCAGCTCGGGGGCCCGACGGCTTGCCACGCGGGTCCGGCATCCCCTCACCGGGCCCGCGGTGACCTTCCCCAGGGCCCGGCAGACCTCCCCGCAGTCCGGCCCCACAGAACTCTCTCCCCCAGCCGGCCGCACTGCGGCCCGCAACCCCGGCCCTCACTGCGCCAAGTGCTCCCCACCGGGGTCCTGGGTGCGGCCGTAGACGTGCGGGGCGAAGCACTGCTCGAGCCCGCGCCGGGCCAGACACGCCCGCACCGCGCGCGGCGAGTTGTTGGTCGTGACCGCCAGCCGGACGCCCCGCCGCGCCCACCCCCGCACCACGGAGTCGGCGAAGGCGGTCGGCCGCGCGCTCACCGCCGCCCGCAGTTCCTCCTGGGTGAGCCGCTCCTCCAGGTCCACCACCAGTTCCCGTCGGGACTGCCGCCCGTGCACGGCCCGCAGCACGACCCGGGGTCCGACGACCACCGCTCCTCCTCGGTGAGCAGGCCGAGCGCGCCCCGCTCGGCCAGCAGCGCGACCAGCGCGCGCGTCACCCGCGTCGCGGAGTGCCCGGCGAACAGCCGGCAGACCGGCCCGTCGAAGTCGAAGAGCACACAGCGGGCACGCGTGATCAGTTCGTGGAGGTTCTCCGTGGTGTGCGTCGTCACCGGATCAGTTCGCGGCACACCGGGGCGTGGCCGGGGCCGCCGGACGCAGCGACGCTAGCCCAGCGTCAACTCCGTGGTGACGGTGTTCCACAGCGCCTCGAACCACCGCTCGGACTGTTCGACGAAGGCCGCGTCACGTCGGCCGACGCCCCGCTCGAAGGAGAACAACAGCGCCTGCGAGCCCAGGACGTCGTACATCTCCAGCCCCTCGCCCTCCTCCCCCTCCTCCTCCCGGCGGGTGACCAGGTAGTACGCCATGAGGACCTCGGTCCCGTTCAGCAGGTACAGCTTCACCGGCGGGGTGAAGGGCAGCGCGCGGAACGACACGTTCACCCGGATGCCGTGGGAGTGGCGCAGGCTGTGCAGGTTGTGCCGGATGACCAGGCACTGCGCGTTGCGCCGGGCCAGCCACCGGTCGTGGAGCGTCTCGTCGTCGTCCTCGCCGTCGACCGGGACCGGGAAGGCGAGGCTGATGTTGCGCGAGGGCACCAGGACGCGCAGGTCGATCGACTCGGGGCGGATGCGGCCCTCGTGGATCAGCCGCACCGGCTCGGTCAGGGCCAGCATCAGGGTCTGGGCGGTGAGCGAGACGGCGTCCATGCGGACGTGCGGGGCCGCGAAGGCCTCCGCGAGGCGCGGGGCCAGGGCGACCGTGGCCGGCTGCGGCTCGTGGTCCGTGCGGGGCGGCTCGGCGACGCGCGGAGGGCTGCCCCGGCCGGTGCCGGCGAGCATGCCGTCCGCGTGCAGGATGCGCAGCGCCTGACGGACGGCACCGCGCTCCACTCCGAAGCCGGCCGCCAGCTCAGCCTGCGTGGGCAGCCGCTCCCCCGCCTTCAAGTCCCCGGCCCGGATCCGCTGGCGCAGGGCCTCCGCTATCTCCCGGGGCGAACTACCGCTGCTGCCGGCCACCGCCGCCACCTCCTCCGCTCACGGGAAAACGGTATGCGTCCATCCCACTTGAGAGAGATGCCCCGGAGTTGTTTATTTACCGCCGCCAAGTTGGAACAACCTAGGGGAAGTTGGCACCAACTACTGCCAAGTCCCTGGAGGGGGGCACGCCATGCTGGAGACATCCCTCTCGCCGCTCGCGCTCCTGGTCGTCACCGTCGAGGAACTCGCCCGGTGGAGGTACGGCGCCACCGGCCTGATCGCCCTCGCGCTGCTGGCCCTGGGCATCAGGTTCCGCAACCACACGTGCAGCGCGATCGGCGCCGTCACGCTGAGCGCGCTGGTCACCCGGCCCGCGCTGTGAACCGCGAACGATCAGTCGCGCAGCGACAGTTCGGTGCTGATGGTCTCCCACAGCGCGTCGAACCACCGCCGGGACTGCTCCACGAAGGCCCCGTCGCGCACCCCGCCGCCCGGCTGCCCGAAGCCGAACAGCAGGGTGGTGGCCCCCTCCGCCTCGTACGTCTCCAGGCTGCGGTGGTCGATCTCCTGCTCGCCGCGGCTGATCGTGTAGTAGGCGAACAGCGCCTCGGCCTCGTTGAGCACGTACAGCTTCACCGGCGGGGTGAACGGCAGGGCACGGAAGTCGACCCGTACGTCGATGCCGTGCGTGCGCCGCAGGGCCGTCAGGTTGTGCTCCAGGATCATGGCCTGGGCGTTGCGCAGCCCCAGCCAGTGCCGGTGCACGCGGTCGGCGTCGTCCGGCTCGACGGGCGTGGGGAAGGCGAGCGCGATGTCCCGGGACGGCAGCAGCGCCCGGACGCGCACACTGGCCGGTTTCGACTCCCCGGAGTGGATCCGGCGCAGCGGCTCGCCGATGGCCAGGGTGAGCGACATCAGGGTGTGGCACACGGCGTCGACCCGCACGTGCTCGGCCTCGAAGGCGGCCATGACCCGCGGCGGCAGCGCCACCATGGTGGGCTCGGGCCGGGCCGCGGGGCCGCTTCCGAGAGCGTCCCGGCGCTGGGCGACGGTCGCCGGCGCCCCTCGGGACACGTTGGTGAGCAGCCGCTCCGCCTTCAGGATGGCCAGCGCCTCCCGGATGGTGCCGCGCTCCACGCCGAACTCCTCCGCGAGGCCGGCCTGGGTGGGCATCCGCTGGCCCGGCCGCAGCTCACCGGACCGGATGCGCTCCCGCAGCGCGTCGGCCACCTCGCGGTGCGTCCTCTGGCCACGCGCCCGCCCGTCCACGGCAGTTCCTTCCGGCGTCACACACGAACCGTACAACTTTGAGCCATCTTAGGGCAGTTACTTAACAGGTGGTTCCCGGACACTTCAAAGAAGGCCCAACTGAGCATAAGTTGGCAACCAACTCAATCGACATGGTCACCCTTCACCAAGGTTGGTCGTCGTCGCGGAGGGAGCACCCCATGCCGGTCATCGCCCTCGTCGCCGCCGCGCTGCTGATCGGCGTGGAACAACTCGTCCAGTCCCGCTACGGAGCCATGGGGATCATCGCCTTCGTCGCCCTCACGGTCGGCGTCAAGGCCAGGAACACCATGGTCGGCGGCATCGGAGCGGTCATCCTCGTGATGCTGCTCGCCCAGTCCGGCTGACCGGGCTCCCTTCCGGAGGGGAGCCGGGAGCCCGGTCGGTCAGCACCAACAGCACCGCCACAACCGCATAGGCACCGCCACAACCGCATACGCACAGCCACAACCGAACAGCACGCTACGGATACGTCACCCGCCCCCGCCGGGAACCCCAGCCGGGACACCGGCGGGCCCCGACGAAAGGAGCCTCAGAACAGGTCCGGGCACCAAGGCCGCCTGGACGTGCGCAGCAGGGCGTCGGCCGACCGGGCGGCGCCCGCTCGTTCTTCCCGCACCCTGCCCAGCGCCGCCAGCCGCACCGCCGACTCGTCCCCGAGCCACAGCGCTGCCAGATCGGCCACGTCCAGCGCCAGGTCGGCGCTCCGCGCGGTCGGCGCGCAGGACCCACGCCCGCCCGCTCCCGGCGCCTCCAGCAGATACCGCCCGCCGGCGAACCCGCCCGCGTCGGCGACCTCCAGCACCAGTTCCCCGGCCCCCTCGTACGTCCGCGCCTCCAGGGCCCGTACGACGTCCAGGAGCCGCACCCACAGCCAGTCGGCCTGCGTGGTGACGCGGGCGGCGCGCGGGTCGGGCAGGAAGTGCGGGAGCAGGTCGTCCGGGGCCCGCCAGCCGGTCTTCACGTACGTGACCCAGTCGATGGAGCACAGATACCGCCACAGGGCCCGCTCGGCGGCCGGGGTCGCGCCGATCAGCCAGTTCACCTCGGCGGTGTTCAGCGGCTGCTTGCCGTCGCCCCACTTGTCGTCCGCCTCGTACGACACCATGCCCTCGACCTCGCCGGACGCCGACCGGTACACCGCGAAGAAGGGCTCGGTCCAGGAGGGACCGATGCGCAGGGCGCCGGTGTTGAGCTGCCACCACAGCTCACCGCGGTCGATGGCGCCGGGCTGTCCGCGGCGCACCCGCTCGTGCAGCCCCGGACCCAGCTCGCGGACGTCCTCGGCGTCGACCAGGTCGATCCGGCCGCCGCACTCGGGCGCGGCGCCGCGCGGGTCGAGGCCGGCCCGCGGCACGTCGATCGTCCACTCGGTGGTCCAGGTCGCCGGGCCGAAGCCGTAGCGCCCGTAGATCGGGTACTCGGCGGAGACGAGGGTGGCGACGACGTCGCCGCGTTCCTTCGCGGCGGCCAGGTCGTGGGCCATCATCCGGCTGAGCAGCCCCCGGCGCCGGTGGGTGGGCGACACGCTGACGTTGGTGACGGCGTCGGCGGCGACGGCGGCGCCGCCGACCGCGGTCAGCTGCTGGGCGAAGGAGCGGAACGTCGCCACGCAGCGTCCGCCGTCGAAGGCGCCGAGCAGCCGGCCGGGCTCGAACTGGCGGCGTCGGCCGTCGAGCTGCTCCTCGGAGGCGGTGGGCGGACGCAGGAAGCCGGTGTTGAGGGCGCGGATCCAGTCGCCGAGTTCGGCTTCGTCGATCGGCCGCACGGGCAGGGCGGCGTCGCGGTGGGTGCGAGCGGGAGGGGCGGGGCGGGGGGTCGTGGAAGTCACGGGGGTCACGGTAGGCAGGACACCGCGCGGGTGTCGCGCGGATTTCCCGTGACCCCTCCAAGGAGCCGGACGCTCACATCAGCAGGTCGTCGACCTGGGCCTCCCCCTCGCGGTAGCGGCGGGCGATCTCTGCGCTGCAGCCGTCGGCCGTGTGCTGCAGCCGCTGCCGGCGACGGGACACCTGCTGCTCGTAGCGCACGAGCCGGCCGAGGGCGGCGCTCAGCTCCTGGTTTGTGCGGGCGCCGAGGTCGGACAGTTCGACCTCGGCGAGCATGTCGGCGGCCAGCCTGGAGTACTCCTCGCTGTACGGGGTGCCGAGCGTGACGTGGCGGGCGGAGGAGCGGTGCCGGGCCGGGGCGTCGGTCAGGATCTCCGACAGCCGCTCGACCACGGAACCCTGCCGCGCCTCGACGATCGCCGGTCCGGGGCCGCTGCCGCCTCCGCGTCGCGCGAGTTCCGCGCCGAGGATGTCGATGCGCCCCTGGAGCAGCCGCCGTACGTAACTGAGGTCGGCCTCGTCGCGCTGGGCGTCCCGGCGCAGGGCGCGCAGTTCGGGCAGGCTCAGCGCGGCGAGGTCGTGTTCGGGTGGGTCCCCGGGCAGCGGTGGGCTGTCGGTGCGCTGCGCGGGCGGGCGGAGCTGCTGCTCCGGGCCTCCCGCGTCGGTCAGCGACACAGCCCCGGGCAGCCGCCCGGCACTCGGTGTTCTCATGTGTCTCTCTACCGTCCCCTCGACCGGCGTGTGGCAGCATCGTCCCACCCCGAGTGGCCACTATGTGACCGAGTGCCCCCGATCGGCCCCAGATGGGGGGTTGGGGATCAAAAAGCGCCTTGGTACGGACCAACTGCGAAGCGGGTGGTCACCGCCCGGCATGATGGTCGTATGCGTGCAGTGGTGCAGAGGGTGGACGGCGCGAGCGTCGTCGTGGACGGCGAAACGGTGGGGGCGATCGAGGGCGAGGGGCTGTGCGTCCTCGTCGGCGTCACCCACGAGGACACCAAGGAGAAGGCGGCGCAGCTCGCCCGCAAGCTCTGGTCGATCCGGATGCTGGCCGACGAGCGGTCGTGCAGCGACATCGACGCGCCCCTGCTGGTGGTCAGCCAGTTCACCCTGTACGGCGACGCCCGCAAGGGCCGCCGTCCCACCTGGAACGCCGCCGCCCCCGGCGACGTCGCCGAGCCGCTGGTGGACGAGGTGGTCGCGCAGCTGCGCGCGCTGGGCGCGACGGTGGCGACGGGCCGGTTCGGCGCGCGGATGCGGGTGTCGCTGACGAACGACGGCCCGTTCACCGTCCTGATCGAGATCTGAGACGGGCCCGATCGAGAACCGAGCCGGGTGGCCCGATCGAGAGCCCAGCCGGGTGGCCCGATCGGGGAGCCGAGCCGGCTACGGCTCGACAATGACCTCCTGCGCGGCGGCCGTGTCCCCGGCGACCAGCCGGGCGTCCACGGGCACGTTCCGCTTGACCAGGCCGAGGGCGACCGGACCCAGCTCGTGGTGGCGCACGGACGTCGTCACGAAGCCGATCTTCCGGCCGTCCGGGCCGTCGTCCGCGAGCCGCAGCTCGGTGCCGGCCGGCGGCAGATGGACCTCGCTGCCGTCCAGGTGCAGGAAGACCAGCCGGCGCGGCGGCTTGCCGAGGTTCTGCACCCGGGCGACGGTCTCCTGGCCCCGGTAGCAGCCCTTCTGCAGATGCACGGCCGAGCCGATCCAGCCCAGCTCGTGCGGGATGGTGCGGTGGTCGGTCTCGAAGCCGAGGCGGGGCCGGTGCTGCTCGACGCGCAGCGCCTCGTACGCCAGGATTCCGGCCGGCGGCCCGGCCTGCTCGGCGAACGGCTCCAGCCGCTCGCGGGGCAGGAACAGGTCCCGCCCGTACGCCGTCTCGCGTACGACGCCGCCCTCGGGGGCCTCGGCGATGGAACCGGCCGGGAGGTGGACGACGGCGACGTCGGCGGTGCGGTCGGCGACGTCGACCTTGTAGAAGAACTTCATCGACTCCAGGTACGCGATCAGCGCCTCCTGGGTGCCCGGCTCGACGTGGGCCCAGACGGTCTCTCCGTCGTCCACCAGGTACAGCGCGTGCTCGACGTGCCCGTGCGCGGAGAGGATCAGCGCCTCGGTGGCCCGGCCGGGGGGCAGGTCGCTGACGTGCTGGGTGAGCAGCAGGTGCAGCCAGCCGAGCCGGTCCTCGCCGGTGACGGTGACGACACCGCGGTGCGAGAGGTCGACGAAGCCGGCGCCCTCGGCGAGGGCACGCTGCTCGCGGAACAGGTCGCCGTAGTGGGCGGCGACGCCTTCGTCCGCCCCTTCGGCGGGGACGGCGCCGGGCAGGGACAGCAGGGGGCTCTTCATGGCCCCAAGCCTACGACTCGCCGCTTGTCGTATTTGCATCCGCGCTCGCGCCCGCGTCCCCACGGGCGTGCCGACGGGAGCAGTCCTCGCACCGTCCGAAGATCGCGAAGTGCTTCAGGTCGGTGTCGAAGCCGAACGTGGAGCGCAGCTTGGCGGTGAAGTCGGCGGCCACTTCCAGGTCGGCCTCGATGACGTTGGTGCAGTCGCGGCAGACGAGGTGGATGTGGTGGTGCCGGTCGGCCAGGTGGTAGGTCGGCGCGCCGTGCCCGAGGTGGGCGTGCGAGACCAGGCCCAGCTCCTCCAGCAGCTCGAGGGTGCGGTAGACCGTGGAAATGTTGACCCCCGACGCCGTCTTCCTCACTTCCACGAGGATGTCGTCGGGGGTCGCGTGCTCCAGGGTGTCCACGGCTTCGAGCACGAGTTGCCGCTGCGGCGTCAGCCGGTAGCCGCGCTGCCTCAGATCGCTCTTCCAGTCGGTGCTCACCACACCTGAAGTGTAGGGGTCGCCGGCTGTGCGGTGGGGTCAGCGGAAGAAGGCGATCCCGTCGTCGGGCATGTCGTCCGGGAGGGCCTTCGCCCAGCGCTCGACGTCCTCCGGGGTGACGACCTTCTTCAGGTGGGCGGACATGTAGGGGCGCAGCTCGACGTCCGGGGTCTGCTTCTCGCCGACCCACATCAGGTCGCCCTTGACGTAGCCGTACAGCCGCTTGCCGCCCGTGTAGGGGCGGGAGGCGGCGGTGCGGGCCACGGCGTCCGTGACGAGGTCGATCTGGGGCTTCTGGTGGGCCATCTCGCCGTACCAGATCTCGATGACGCCGTCGTCGCGGGTCATCGTGACCTCGACCTTGCGGTTGCCGTCGATGCGCCAGAAGCCGTGCTCGGACTGGAGCGGACGGACCTTGTTGCCGTCGTTGTCGAGCACCCAGGTGTGCGAGTGGTACTCCAGGAAGTCCCGGCCGTCGTGGGTGAAGGTGACCTCCTGCCCGAAGTTGCACTTCTCGGCGCCGGGGAAGTCGTGCACGCCCGCGCCCGCCCAGTTCCCGAGCAGGAAGGCGAGGGGGACGAGGTCCTTGTGGAGGTCGGACGGGATCTCGATCATGATCGGCAGTTCCTAGAGGGGGGTCAGCGCTGGCCCTGGTACAGCTTCTTCACGACCAGCCCGGCGAACGCGAGAGTGGCCACGCAGACCAGCACCAACAGAATTTCGAAGAAGAGTGTCACGGGGAGGCTCCTCGGTGAGCGGGTCAGCTGTACAAGGCCGGACCCCAGCTTACGCGGCCGGGGTCCGCGCCTCGGTGTGAGGTCCGGCGCAGGCGGCGGTGAGCCGTGGGGAAGTGATTACGATGCGGGCATGGCGAAGAAGCTCGTGATCAAGGTGACGGCGGGGGCCGACGCCCCCGAACGCTGCTCGCAGGCGTTCACGGTGGCGGCGGTGGCCGTGGCGAGCGGCGTGGACGTCTCCGTGTGGCTGACCGGCGAGTCCGCGTGGTTCGCGCTGCCGGGCCGGGCCGCCGAGTTCGAGCTGCCGCACGCCGCCCCGCTGCCCGAGCTGCTCGACTCCGTGCTGGCCGCCGGCCGGCTCACGCTGTGCACCCAGTGCGCCGCCCGCCGGGACATCACGGAGGACGACGTCATCGCGGGCGTGCGGATCGCCGGCGCGCAGGTGTTCGTGCAGGAGGCGCTGGCGGACGACACGCAGGCGCTCGTCTACTGACGCGGCGGTCTCTTGCCGTCCAGCTCGTCCCACCACGCGTCGGACTGCGGGTCGCCGGAGGGGTCGTCCCACCAGCGGTCGTCGGGGCCCCGGCGGTTGGCGATCACGGCGGCGACGGGCGGGATGAGCATCGCGACCACGCACATGCCGACGGCCGCCCCGGTCGACCACAGGCGTACGACGGCCCATGCCAGGACGAACAGCACCAGACAGGCGCCCATCAGGGTGAAGTACACATGACGTCGCCGCGCGTACATGTGTCCAGCGTAGGCATGGCCGCGGACACGGTGAAGGGCCGCACCGCGGGCGTACTGCCCAGGAGTGCGGCCCTTGCGCCGTACGGGTCTGTCAGACCGCGATGGCGACCTCGGCCAGCGCGCCCTTCTCGGCCACGACGACCGTGCGGTCGGCGGTGCCGCCGGGAACGAGGGCGCGGACGGTCCAGGTGCCCTCGGCCGCGTAGAAGCGGAACTGGCCCGTCGCGGAGGTCGGGACCTCCGCGGTGAACTCGCCGGTCGAGTCCAGGAGCCGGACGTAGCCGGTCACCGGCTCGCCGTCACGGGTCACCTGGCCCTGGATGGTGGTCTCACCGGGCTTGATCGTCGAGGCGTCGGGGCCGCCGGCCTTCGCTCCACACATGTCGTACTCCTGAAGGGTGTTGAAAGGTCGGTCGGGATGGCTACTTGGCGGCGCCGAGTTCGATCGGCACGCCGACCAGGGAGCCGTACTCGGTCCAGGAGCCGTCGTAGTTCTTGACGTTCTCGACACCGAGCAGCTCGTGCAGCACGAACCAGGTCAGGGCCGAGCGCTCGCCGATGCGGCAGTAGGCGATCGTGTCCTTCGACAGGTCGACGTTCTCGTCGGTGTAGAGCTGCTTGAGCTCCTCGTCCGACTTGAAGGTGCCGTCGTCGTTGGCGTTCTTCGACCACGGGATGTTGCGGGCGCTCGGGACGTGGCCCGGACGCTGCGACTGCTCCTGCGGCAGGTGGGCCGGGGCGAGCAGCTTGCCGGAGAACTCGTCGGGCGAGCGCACGTCGACCAGGTTCTGCGTGCCGATCGCGGCGACGACGTCGTCGCGGAAGGCGCGGATCGCGGTGTTCTGCGGCTTGGCCTTGTACTCGGTCGCGGGGCGCTCGGGCACCTCCTCGACCAGCTCGCGGGCGTCCAGCTCCCACTTCTTGCGACCGCCGTCGAGCAGCTTGACGCTGTCGTGGCCGTACAGCTTGAAGTACCAGTAGGCGTACGACGCGAACCAGTTGTTGTTGCCGCCGTAGAGGATCACCAGCGTGTCGTTGGCGATGCCCTTCTTCGACAGGAGCTTCTCGAAGCCCTCCTGGTCGATGAAGTCGCGCCGGACCGGGTCCTGGAGGTCCTGGGTCCAGTCGATCTTGATGGCGTTGCGGATGTGGTTCTTGTCGTACGCGGACGTGTCCTCGTCGACCTCGACGATCGCGATGTTCGGGTCGTCCAGGTGCTCCTGAAGCCAGTCGGCGTCTACCAGGACGTCGCTGCGGCTCATGCTCTTTCTCCTCCGGGGCAGTTACGGCGGGGCGTACGAGTGCGAGGTGTGCGGTGTGCGGGCGCGGGTCGTGCCGGTCCGGTCACGGCGCGGCGCACGGACGCCCTCGGCGGGGCGCGGTGGGTGAACGCGGGAGACGGGCTCCCGCTCAGAAGGTGCGACAGAGCATGGCGGCGACGCGGCACAGGTCTACTGCCCGCCGCTTCGTGAGATCCGCCTGTCGCTTCATGGGCTCGATCGTAGGGACGGACGGGCGGGCATGTCACCGGTGTGTCGTATATTGAGACGCGATCGTCCATGATGCGGGAATACGCGTCCCGTGGGCGCCGTTCGCCCACGGTTTCCGGGCGCTTTCGTTCCGCATCGCATCTGCGGTGCGGACCATCCGTCTCGCCCATCGGACAGCAGCCGGGCCCCGGGTGTTCCGCCGGGCCGGCCGGACGTGGCTCACATGGCCGACCGGAGGTCTCCCCACCGGGCCGGCGGACGTGGCCCCCACCGGGGCCGGCCGGACGTTTCCTACCCGGCCAGCCGGACGTCGGAACCCTTCACCGAGATCTCGACGCCGTCCTTCGCCGCCTCGACCTTGTCCAGCTCGATGCCGCCGGGCAGCTCGTTGATCAGCTGCTCGAAGTCGGTGATCGACCGGATCCGGTCCTCGGCCACCTCGACGCCGCCCAGCGAGGGCAGCGAGTCCGCGCTCACCCGCACCTTGTCGTCCTCGACGGTCACCGTGCTCAGCACGTACACCGGACGCGGCAGCTTGGCGCCGAGGACCGACGCCTCCACCGCGACCCTGATCTTCCCGTCGCCGCCGTCGGACAGGCCCACGACCTCGGCGGTGATCCCGGGCGCGACCTCCGTGGGCTCCGACCGCGCGGCCTTGAGCAGCTCCTCGTAGGAGACGCTCGCGGTACCGGTGGCGGAGCGGGCCGTGGCGGAGCTGTAGTCGGCGGCGAAGTCGACGCCCTTCATGTTCGCCTGGAGGTCGTCGATGCGGATCGTCCCGCCCTTGCCCGACGTCGCCTCGTACGTGTCGATGCCGACCTCGACGTCGTCCAGCTCACCGCCGGCGACCTGGGTGAGGAACGGGAAGCCGTTGATGGAGACGTCCGGGGTGGCGGCCAGGTTCTCGTTGGCCCGCAGCCGGTCCGCGGCCTCGCCCTCGGCGAAGTGCACGGCGATGCGGTCCGCGGCGACGAAAAGGCCGCCGAGGACCACCACGACGATCAGAAGTATTCGCAGCGCGCGCATGTTCCCCCACCTCGGCGGTCTTCCAGTCCGAGGGTCACGGTAACCCCGCCGGGCCGACAGCTCGCCGGATTGTCGATCACCTGTGACAGGGGCGGCCCGCCGGACCCGCTCAGACCAGTACCCTTCCCAGCACCCACAGCACCGGCGCCGCCGCGCTCAGCGGGAGGGCCACGCCCGCCGTGAAGTGGACGAACCGGGAGGGGTAGTCGTAGCTCGCCACCCGGTGCCCGATCAGCGCGCACGCCCCGGCCGCGGCTCCCAGCAGCGCGCCCCCGGCGCCCGCCCCGGTCACCGAGCCGAGCGCCAGGCCCGCCCCCGCCGCCGCGAGCAGCGCGACGACCACGGAGACCGGCGTCGGCAGCGGCAGCGCCCGCGCGAGCACCGCGACGGCCACCGCGCCCGCGCCGACCGTGACCGCGTCCGCCTCGGCGGCCAGATGACCGGTGGCGACGATGGCCAGCGCGGCGGAGACGACGGTCGCCGTCAGGCCGTACATCCGCTCGTCCGGATCGGCGTGCGAGCGCAGCTGCAGGACCAGGGTCAGCAGGATCCACACCCCGAGGGCGCCGAGGATCGCGGCGGGCCCCTGGTCGCGCCCGACGACCAGCAGCGCCGCGTCGGCGGTCAGCGCGCCCGCGAACGCCAGCGCGATGCCCTGCCGGGCCGGCCACATGCCGTTAAGCCGGAACCAGCCGGCGGCGGTGACCGCCTGGAGGACGACGAGCGGCACGAGCAGCGCGTACGAGCCGAGCGCCGCCGCGCCGGCGAGCAGCAGGCCGAGCACCGCCGTCAGCGCGGCGGGCTGGAGACCGGGCTCGATGATCGGGGAGCGCCCTTCCAGGCGGGCGCGCTGGGCGGCGGTGAGGGGGGCGGCAGGCGCGGCCGGTTCCGGGGCCTGGGCCGCCTGCGGCGCGTAGCTCGTGTGCGGGGCGTGAGCCGCGGGGGCCGCCTCGGGCGCGTGCGCGTGGCCGTACGGCCCCTCGGCCGCCGTCGCCCACTGCTGCCCGGTCGCGTAGGCAGGCTCCTGCCACTGCTGCGGCTGCTGCGGGTACTCGGGGTGCTGGGCGGCGTACGGCTGCCCGTACTGGTCGTACTGCGCGTGCTGCCCGTACTGGTCGAACTGCTGCTGGTACTGCGCGTACTGCTGCTGGTACCCGGCGTCCTGCTGCTGGTACGGGTCGTAGGACCCGTCCCCCTCGGGCCCCTGGTACCCGTCGTGCCCCCGGTACCCCTCGTACGGCTGGTCGCTCATCGGCCCGGTCACCCTCCTGCGAACGGCGGGAGCACCTCGACCGTGCCGCCCTCGGTCAGCCGTACCGTCTCATGCCCGCGTGTGCCCACGGGGTCGCCGTCGATCAGGAACGAGCAGCGGCGCAGCACGCGCGTCAGCTCCCCGGGGTGCCGCTCGCGCACGGCGTCGAGCGCCTCGGCGAGCGTGGCCGCGTCGTACACCTCCTCGGCCACCCCGGCCGCGGCCTTCGCGGCGGCCCAGTAGCGCACCGTGACCTTTGCCATCTCGTCCCTCAAGTCCATCGACGGTGAGCACCCAGGCTAGCCGTCCGCACCGACGGCCCGGACGGCCCAGTCCCCGATCCTGGCGAGCAGGTCGTCGGTGGCCGCGTGCTCCGCGTGGCCCATGCCCGGTTCCAGCCAGAGTTCGCCGTGGTCGCCGGCCGCGGCGGCGAGCATCCGGGGGTGGTCGACGGGGAAGTAGCCGTCCCGGTCGCCGTGGACGACGAGCAGCGGGACCGGGGCGATGCGGGGCACGGCCTCGACCGGGGAGAGCGGGACCGGGTCCCAGTGACGGCGGTGGATGCGGGTGCGGAAGCCGTAGCGGCCGACCAGCCGGCCCGCGGGGCGGGTGACCAGCCAGTGCAGCCGGCGCATGGGGGCGGTGCCGCGGTAGTACCAGCGGGCGGGCGCGCTGACCGACACCACGGCGTCCACGTCCCCGCGGTGCAGCGCCGCGTGCCGCAGCACCACCGAGCCGCCCATGGAGAAACCGACGGTCACCACCCGCGCGTGCCCGAGCCCACGCGTCCGCTCGACGACCGCCGCGAGGTCCAGCACCTCCCGGTCGCCGACGGTCGAGTAGCCGCCGGAGGCCCCGTGCCCGCGGAAGGAGAAGGTGACGACGGCCCCGTGCCGGGCGAGCGCCCGCGCCACCCGTCGGACATGCGGCCGGTCCGCGTCGCCGGTGAAACCGTGGGCGACGACGAACACCGGGTCACCGGAAAGTGGCGCGGAGGCGTCCGCGGAAGATTCGTATACGACCCCACCCGGTTCGTATACGAAATCGATCGGAATGCCGTCGGACGTGCGCAGAAACGTCCGCAAAGGGGTGCGGCTGCCCGTCTCAGCCTTCGGACGAACGGTGGAATGTGCCGCATGACCTGCCGGACCGTTGTTCATGTGGGCTATTCTGCTCGGCAGAGGACCTGGGCAGCGTGGCCCCCGGGTCCTTTTGTGCTTTCGGAAGCGTTGTATACGGAGCGGGAAACCGCCGGTGTACGGGGCCCCGGGAACGCAGAGCAATGCCGTAGAAGTCCTCGCAGGGACCGAGGAGGAACCAGACGTATGAGTTCTCTGCTGCTCCTGACCAACGCTCTCCAGCCGTCCACCGAAGTGCTCCCCGCGCTCGGCCTGCTGCTGCACAACGTGCGCGTGGCGCCGGCGGAGGGCCCCGCCCTCGTGGACACCCCGGGCGCCGACGTCATCCTGATCGACGGACGCCGTGACCTGCCGCAGGTGCGCAGCCTGTGCCAGCTGCTGCGTTCCACCGGCCCCGGCTGTCCGCTCATCCTCGTCGTGACCGAGGGCGGCCTCGCCGCCGTCACCGCCGACTGGGGCATCGACGACGTCCTCCTCGACACCGCGGGACCGGCCGAGGTCGAGGCCCGGCTGCGGCTCGCGATGGGCCGCCAGCAGATCGTCAACGACGACTCCCCGATGGAGATCCGCAACGGCGACCTGTCGGTGGACGAGGCCACCTACTCGGCCAAGCTCAAGGGCCGGGTCCTGGACCTCACCTTCAAGGAGTTCGAGCTCCTCAAATACCTGGCCCAGCATCCGGGCCGGGTCTTCACCCGCGCCCAGCTCCTCCAGGAGGTCTGGGGCTACGACTACTTCGGCGGCACCCGCACGGTCGACGTGCACGTACGGCGGCTGCGCGCCAAGCTCGGTCCCGAGCACGAGTCGCTGATCGGCACCGTCCGCAACGTCGGCTACCGCTTCGTCACCCCGGAGAAGGGCGAGCGCGCCTCCGACGAGGGCAAGTCCAAGGCGGACCGGGCGAAGTCCGCGGGGCGCGCGGAGAGCGCCGACGAGCCCGCCGCCGTGGGCGCCGCCGAGGTCGCGGCCGAGGCATGACGGCGGCGCGGACGCCCGGACGGGCGCGAAGAAGGCTCTGTACTCCCTGCCCAGGGGCGGTCCATCCGCGTAGACTCCGCGCGTGGCCAAGGTAACCAGGGATGACGTGGCGCGGCTGGCGGGTACGTCCACCGCCGTCGTCAGCTATGTCATCAACAACGGACCCCGGCCGGTCGCCCCGGCCACGCGCGAGCGCGTCCTCGCCGCCATCAAGGAGCTGGGGTACCGGCCCGACCGCGTCGCCCAGGCGATGGCGTCCCGGCGCACGGACCTCATAGGCCTGATCGTGCCGGACGCCCGCCAGCCCTTCTTCGCGGAGATGGCGCACGCCGTGGAGTGGGCGGCGTCCGAGCGCGGCAAGATGGTGCTGGTCGGCAACTCCGACTACGTCGGCGAGCGCGAGGTGCACTACCTGCGGGCGTTCCTCGGGATGCGCGTCTCCGGTCTGATCCTCGTCAGCCACGCGCTCAACGACCTGGCCGCCGCCGAGATCGACGCCTGGGACGCCCGGGTGGTGCTGCTGCACGAGCGGCCCGAGGCGATGGACGACGTCGCCGTCGTGATGGACGACCTCGGGGGCGCGCAGGACATCGTCGCCCATCTGCTGGGCCACGGGTACGAGTACGTCGCCTGCATGGGCGGCACCGCGGACACCCCGGCGGTCGGCGACCCGGTCTCCGACCACGTCGAGGGGTGGCGGCGCGCGATGGAGGAGGCCGGGATATCCACCGAGGGCCGCCTCTTCGAGGCCCCCTACAACCGGTACGACGCCTACCAGGTCGGCCTGGAGATCCTCGCCGGCCCGCGGCGCCCCCCGGCGATCTTCTGCTCCACCGACGACCAGGCGATCGGCCTGCTGCGCGCGGCGCGCGAGCTGCGCATCGACGTGCCCGGCGAGCTGGCGGTGGCCGGCTTCGACGACATCAAGGAAGCGGCCCTGGCGGACCCGCCGCTGACGACGGTCGCCTCCGACCGCTCGGCGATGGCCCGTGCGGCCGTCGACCTGGTCCTGGACGACGCCGTGCGCGTCTCGGGCTCGCGCAAGGAGCGGCTGAAGGTGTTCCCGTCGCGGCTGGTGGTGCGGCGGTCGTGCGGGTGCGAGTGACGCGGGGCTGAGAGCTGCCGGGCTGAGGGCTGCCGGGCTGAGGGCTGCACGGCTGGGGGCTGATGGCCCCGGGGCGTTCTCGGATCGCCCGGGGCGTCTTTTACATCGGGCATACGAGGTTCTGCCGGGCTTCTCAGGGGGCGCTCAGGGTGCTCTCATGGTCCGTCGACAGGCTCGGGGACATGACCGAGAGCCCGCGTTCCATGCACCCCGAGTGGCCGCCCCCGCCCGCCCACGAGCCGGCGTCCGCCCCTCCCCCCGCCCCGTCGCCCGCCGATCCCACCCCGCTGCTCGCCGAGCCCGTCGCGCACGACGCCCGCGCGGCGCACGCGACCCGCGCCTCCCGCCGCAGGCCCGCCCGGGGGGCGGGCGCGCTGCTCGCCGCCGTGGCCGTCGTCGCCGCGGCCGTCGGGGGCGGCACGGCGTACGGCATCCAGGAACTCAGCGGCAGCGACACGGTCGCCGCCGCCGGCAGCACCGGCGGCAGCACGAGCGTCGTGCCGTCGAGTCAGAAGGGGACGGTCGCCGGGGTCGCCGCCGCGGTCGGTCCGAGCATCGTGGAGATCAGCGCCACCTCCAATGCCGGCGAGTCCACCGGATCCGGTGTGATCATCACCAGCGACGGCGAGATCATCACCAACAACCACGTCGTCTCCGGCGCCTCCGAGATCACCGTGACGACCGGCGACGGCAAGGAGTACGACGCCGAGATCGTCGGCACCGACAGCGGCAAGGACCTCGCGCTCCTCGAACTGGCGGACGCCTCCGGGCTGGCGGCGGCCTCGCTCGGCGACTCCGACGGCGTCCAGGTCGGTGACACGGTCGTGGCGATCGGCTCGCCCGAAGGGCTGACCGGCACCGTCACCAGCGGCATCGTCTCGGCGCTGGACCGCGACGTCACCGTCTCGACGGACGGGAGCCCGCAGCAGCGGCAACAGCAAGGCGGCGGCTGGCCGTTCGAGTTCGGCGGCCAGGAGTTCAACGGCGACACCGGCTCGTCCACGACGACGTACAAGGCGATCCAGACCGACGCCTCCCTCAACCCGGGCAACTCCGGTGGCGCGCTGATCGACATGAACGGGAACGTCATCGGCATCAACTCGGCCATGTACTCGGCGAGCGGCTCGTCGTCGGCCGACGCGGGCAGCGTGGGGCTGGGCTTCGCCATTCCGATCAACACCGTCAAGTCCGACCTGGACAAGCTGCGGGCCGGTGCCACCGAGTGAGGAGCGGCGACCACATGATCAAGCGCACCGTCCACATCGTCCATACCGTCCACACCGTGCCCGCCGCCGACGCGGGCGCCGCGTCCGTCACGTCGGCGCTCAGGGTGGCGTACGCACTCCACGCACCCGGCGCTTCGACTCCCGCGCCTCCTCGCGCTCCCGCCCCCGCCTCGCGCGCCCAGGAGATCGCGACCGCCCTCTCCCGGCCCCCCGCCCCGGCCAAGGCGGCCCCGACCCCCGCCCCCGCCCGGCGCTCCGCGCGCAAGGCCGACCGCCGCCGGACCGTGCCCCCGCCCGCCGGGAACGTGCGACGCTGACAAGGTCAGACCGCTCCCGCCCACCGACACCCGAGGATTCCCGCCCATGAGCCCCGCCGAGGCCGACCGTGACCCCCAGCGCATCCTGATCGTCGACGACGAGCCGGCGGTGCGCGAAGCGCTCCAGCGCAGCCTCGCCTTCGAGGGGTACGACACCCGGGTCGCGGTCGACGGAGCGGACGCCCTGGAGCAGGCCGCCGCCTACCGGCCCGACCTGGTCGTCCTCGACATCCAGATGCCCCGCATGGACGGCCTGACCGCCGCCCGCCGCATCCGGGCCGCCGGCGACACCACCCCCATCCTCATGCTCACCGCCCGCGACACGGTCGGCGACCGGGTCACCGGCCTCGACGCGGGCGCCGACGACTACCTGGTCAAGCCGTTCGAGCTGGACGAGCTGTTCGCCCGCATCCGCGCGCTGCTGCGCCGCAGCTCGTACGCGGCGGCGGTGGCGGGCGGGGCGCCCCAGGACGACGCCCTCACCTTCGCGGACCTGCGGATGAACCTGGCGACCCGGGAGGTGACACGGGGCGGGCGGCCGGTGGAACTGACCCGCACGGAGTTCACGCTGCTGGAGATGTTCATGGCGCACCCGCGTCAGGTCCTCACCCGTGAGCAGATCCTGAAGGCGGTGTGGGGCTTCGACTTCGAGCCGTCGTCCAACTCCCTCGACGTGTACGTGATGTACCTGCGCCGCAAGACGGAGGCGGGCGGCGAGCCGCGCCTCGTCCACACCGTGCGGGGCGTCGGGTACGTCCTGCGGCAGGGCGGCGCCGAGTGAACGGCGTCGCCCGCCGCGTCCGCGCCCTCCCCATCCGCTCCCGGCTGGCGCTTCTGGTGGCGGCGGCGGTGGCGTTCGCGGTGGCGGCCGTGTCGGTGACGTGCTGGTTCGTGGTGCGCGGGAAGCTCTACGACGAGATCGACACCGACCTGAAGTCGTCGGTCGGCGCCGTGCAGCGCATCAACGTCGCCGCCGCGCTCGCCGCCTGCGGCCAGTCACCCGACTCCGGGCCGCTCGGCCCCGGCTCCGACAGCTACATCCAGATCGTCACGTCGGACGGGGAGGCCTGTCCCTTCCCCGGCTCCGGGGGGACGGTCACCGTCACGGACGCGGACCGGGACATGGCCCAGGACCCGCGGGGGGAGTCCCGGGGACCGCGCGACGGCAAGGACAGCGACGGCACACCGGTGCGCGTGCTGACGACGGCCCTCTGGGTGGAGGACCGGGGCAACCGCTACCTCGCCGACGACTCCGCGCTCGTCCTCGCCGTCTCCCTGAAGGGCACCCGGTCCACCCTCAACGAACTCGCCCTGCTGCTCCTGCTCGTCTCCGGCATCGGGGTCGTCGGCGCCGGCGCCGCCGGTCTCGCCGTCGCCCGCGCCGGGATGCGGCCCGTCGACAAACTCACCGAGGCCGTCGAACACGTGGCCCGCACCGAGGATCTCGCCATCCGCATCCCCGTGGAGGACGACAGCGAGGACGAGATCGCCCGCCTCTCCCGCTCCTTCAACTCGATGACGTCCTCCCTGGCCAGCTCCCGCGACCTGCAGCAACAGCTGATCGCCGACGCCGGCCACGAACTGCGCACCCCCCTGACCTCGCTGCGCACCAACATCGAACTCCTCTCCCGCAGCGAGGAGACCGGCCGCCCCCTCCCCGAGGCCGACCGCAAGGCGCTCCTCGCCTCGGTGAAGGCCCAGATGACGGAACTGGCCGCGCTGATCGGCGACCTCCAGGAACTGTCGCGCTCGGAGGGCCAGCGCGGGGAGCGCGTCCAGGTGGTCTCCCTGGAGGACACGGTCGAGTCGGCCCTGCGCCGCGCCCGGCTGCGCGGCCCCGAGCTGACGATCACGGCCCACCTGGAACCGTGGTACGTCCGGGCGGAACCCGCGGCGCTGGAGCGGGCGGTGGTCAACATCCTGGACAACGCGGTGAAGTTCAGCCCGGAGGGCGGCACGATCGAGGTGCGCCTCACCGACGGCGTCCTCACGGTCCGCGACCACGGCCCCGGCATTCCGGCCGAGGAACTCCCCCACGTCTTCGACCGCTTCTGGCGCTCTCCGTCGGCCCGCGCCCTCCCCGGCTCCGGCCTCGGCCTGTCCATCGTGGCCCGCACGATCCACCAGTCGGGCGGCGAGGTCACCCTGACCCACGCCGAGGGCGGCGGCACGGTGGCGACGATCCGCCTGCCGGGGGCGGGGGTGCCGCCGCCGGAGACGCCGTGAAGTGAGCCACCGTTCACCTCACTGCCGGAAGAGTCCCGCCACCACGATCTGCGGAGCTTCGGCTCGCCCGACGGCAACCTTTCCCCCGCCCGCGCCGACCCCTTGGTGTCCCCGCACTCCAAGGAAACGGAACCCGCACATGCGTGAGAACCGCAGCAAGCCCCGCCACCGCCGCGGGCGCACCGCGTTGTCGGTCGGTCTCCCCCTGGCGCTGACCGCCGCCGGGACGTTCGCCTACGGCGGCGACCTCGGGGTCTTCGGCGAGGACGTCCAGCGGACCGCCTCCGCCGCTGCCGCCACCTGGGCCGACGACGTCGCCGACGGCTTCGCGTCCGTCAACTCCCTCGGCCAGAACGGCACCTACGGCGGGCGCGGCGGCAGGACCGTCACCGTGCGCACCCTGGCCGACCTGGAGAAGTACGCCACCGCAGCCGAGCCCTACGTCATCGTCGTCGCCGGGACGATCACCATGAACCCGGTCGGCAAGGAGATCAAGGTCGCCTCCGACAAGACCATCGTCGGCTCGGGCACCGCCGGTCAGATCGTCGGCGGAGGCTTCTTCCTCGGCACGGGCGTGCACAACGTCATCATCCGCAACCTCACCATCCGGGACTCGTACCAGGGCGTCTGGAACGACAAGGACCACGACTTCGACGCGATCCAGATGGACGGCGCCCACCACGTGTGGATCGACCACAACGACCTGCGGCACATGGCCGACGGGCTCATCGACGTCCGCAAGGACAGCACCAACGTCACGGTGTCCTGGAACCGGATGAGCACCAACAACAAGACGTTCGGCATCGGCTGGACCGAGAACCTGGTCACCGACATCACGGTCCACCACAACTGGATCCGCGAGACCGAGCAGCGCAACCCCTCCACGGACAACGCCGCGCACGCCCACCTCTACAACAACTTCCTGGAGGACACCCCGGGGACGGACATCACCTCGTCCTACGGCAACTACGCGCGCGGGCGCACCAACATGGTCCTGGAGAACTCCTACTTCCAGGGCTTCCGCAACCCCGTCATCCGCGACGCCACCGCCACCCTCGTCCAGCGCGGCAACGTCTTCTCGGGGACGAGCGGACGCAACGAGAGCGGCGGGACGGCCGCCTCCTTCGATCCGAAGGCGTACTACGCGTACACCCTCGACAAGGCAGCCGACGTCCCGGCGGTCGTCAAGTCCGGGGCGGGTCCACGGAGTTCCCTGGGCACGGCCACCGCCACCTCCACGTCGGCCGCCGCGGCCACCACCCTCACCGTCGCCAAGGACGGCACCGGCCGGTACTCCACCGTCCAGGCCGCCGTGAACGCCGTGCCCGTGAACAACCCCGCCCGCGTCGTCATCGCCGTCAAGCCGGGCACGTACCGCGAGCCGGTGAAGGTGCCGGCCAACAAGCCGCACGTCACCATCCAGGGCACCGGCGCGAGCCGCAAGGACACGGTGATCGTCTACAACAACGCCTCGGGCACGCCGAAGCCGGACGGCTCGGGGACGTACGGCACCGGGGGCAGCGCCACCGTCGCCGTCGAGGCCGACGACTTCCAGGCCCGCAACCTGACCATCTCCAACGACTTCGACGAGGCGAACAACCAGCACATCGGCGGCCACCAGGCCGTCGCCCTGCGCACCGCCGCCGACAAGGTGTTCCTCGACGGCGTGATCGTCACCGGCGACCAGGACACGCTGCTGCTGGACACGGCCGCCAAGGACCGGCTGGGCCGGGTCTACATGACCGACTCCTACGTCGTCGGCAACGTCGACTTCATCTTCGGCCGGGCCACCGCCGTCATCGACCGCTCGGTGATCACGCTGAAGAAGCGCTGGAACGGCACGTCGGCCGGTTACGTCACCGCCCCGAGCACGGCCGCGAACCGCAAGGGCTTCCTGATCGCCAACTCCACGGTGAACGGCGACGTCTCCGACCGCACCTTCTACCTCGGCCGCCCCTGGCACGCCGGCGGCGACGCCACCCTCGACCCGCAGACCACGGTCCGCAACAGCACGCTCAGCGCCGCGATCCGCACCGCGCCGTGGACCGACATGAGCGGCTTCTCCTGGAAGGACGACCGGTTCGCGGAGTACAGGAACACCGGCGCGGGCGCGGGCGCCGCGAGCGCCGACCGCCCGCAGCTCACCGACGCACAGGCCGCCGACCAGGAAGTCGCGGACTGGCTGGCGGGATGGACGCCGACGGCGTCCTGACCGCCGTAAGAAGAGAGGAAAAAGAGGAAAGCGCCGCGTTTCCCGGGACCCCGGGAAACGCGGCGCTTTTCCTGCTTGTACCGCTACTGCCGACTGCCTACTGCTACTTGACGATCGTGATGCGGTTCGTGACCGGCGGTGCGATCGGCGCGGTGGCCGAGGAGTTCGCCGTCAGGTAGCGCTCCAGAGCGGTCAGGTCGTCCAGGCCCACCAGGTCGTTGTCGCCCGTGCCCAGCGTCGGGAAGCCGTCGCCGCCGCCCGCGAGGAAGCTGTTCGTCGCGACGCGGTAGGTGGCGGCCGGGTCGATGGCCGCGCCGTTCAGGCGGATCGAGTCGGTGACGACGCGGTCGGCGCCGGTCCTGGTCAGGTCCAGCGTGTACGTCAGGTTGGCGGACGGCTGGAGGATCTTCGGGGAGGCCGTGTTGGCGCCGCTCACCTGCTCCTTGAGGACCTGGATCAGCTCGGCGCCGGAGAAGTCCTGGAGGTTGACCGTGTTGGCGAACGGCTGGACCGTGAAGCCCTCCGCGTACGTCACCACGCCGTCGCCCTCGGTGCCCTTGGCCGCGTAGGTCAGGCCGGCCCGGACGCCGCCCGGGTTCATCAGCGCGACGTCGGTCTCCGGGTCGAGCTCCTTTCCGTACGCGAGCTGCGCGTCGGCGATCAGGTCGCCCATCGGGGACTCGGTGCCGGTGTTGGGGATGTCGGCGGAGATGTAGCCGATGGGACGGTTGCCGATGGGCGCCGCGAGGGCGTTCCACCTGCCGATCAGGTCGGTCATGTCGGGCGCCTTGGGGACGTCCCGGGTGACCACGTGGTTCGCGGAGGTGACGGCCGTACGGGCGATGTCACCCGTGAAGCGGTCGTAGGTCAGCGTGGTGTCCGTGTAGAGGCGGCCGAAGGACGAGGCCGAGGTGACCGTGCGCGGGTTGCCCGCCGGGTCGTCGATCGTGCACACGTACGCGTTGTGGGTGTGGCCGGTGACCAGCGCGTCCACCTGCGGCGTGACGTTCTTCGCGATGTCCACGATCGGACCGGAAACGCCGTCGCCGGCGCCCGGGGAGTCGCAGTCGTAGTTGTACGCCGACGAGGCCGGGAAGCCGCCCTCGTGGACCAGCGCGACGATCGACTTCACGCCCTGCTTCTGGAGCACCTTGGCGTACTTGTTGATCGTCTCGACCTCGTCCTTGAAGGTGAGGCCCTTGACGCCCTCGGCGGAGACGATGTTCGGGGTGCCCTCCAGGGTCACTCCGATGAAGCCGATCTTGACGTCCTTCTTCTTCCACACCCAGTACGGCTTGAGGATCGGCTTGCCGGTGTCCTCGCCCAGCACGTTCGCGGCGAGGTACGGGAAGTCGGCGCCCGCGAACTCCTCGTCCGTGTAGCAGCCCTCGACCGGGTGGCAGCCGCCGTTCTGGAGCCGGGCCAGTTCGCGCGCGCCCTCGTCGAACTCGTGGTTGCCGACCGCGCTGACGTCGAGGTCGAGGCCGTTGAGCGCCTCGATGGTGGGCTCGTCGTGGAAGAGGCCCGACAGCAGCGGGGAGGCGCCGACCATGTCGCCGCCGGCCGCGGTGATCGAGTACTTGTTGCCCTCGCGCGCCTGGCGCAGGTGGGTGGCGAGGTACTCGACGCCGCCCGCGTCGACGGTGCGGGTGGTGCCGTCCTCGTGCAGCTCGGTGACGCGGCCGGAGGAGCCGGACGGGGGCTCGAGGTTGCCGTGCAGGTCGTTGAAGGACAGCAGCTGCACGTCCTGGTAGCGGCTCCAGCCGCCGCCCTTGGTGTCGTCGGCGGCCGTCCCGGCGGTTGCGGGCAGCGCGGTGGCCAGGGCGCCGACGGTCGCGATCCCCGCGGCCACCGCGAGGACGCGGGTCGTGCGGCGTCGGCGGTGGACGCGCGGCTGAGGTGTGGCAGGCATGTGCCCCCCTGTGGGTGTGCTGAGGTTCTGTGACGTGGCTTGGCTCCGTCCGGGCGCAGCCTAAAGTCAACGCGCGTAGCGCGACAGGGGTATCCGGGTTACATCATGGTTTCCCTTTGCCCCCGCGCCGCACCCCCTGCCCTTTACCCTCGATCACATGACCAGCGACGACATCGCACGGCCGGGCCATGCCCGCTCACTCCAGACCCTCACCGCCCTTTCCCCGGAGCAGATCGAGGCGGTTCTCGGACTGCTCGCCGAGGCAGCGCGCGCCGACGGCCGGCAGGCGGTGTCCGAACAGGGCCGGCTCCAGCTGAGCGGCGGCGAGCGCGAGGGCGTCTCCCACCTGCTGCTCTCCGAGGACGGCGAACTCGTCGGGTACGCCCAGCTGGAGGACACCGACCCGGTCGAGGCGCCCGCCGCCGAGCTGGTCGTCCACCCCGCGCACCGCGGGCACGGGCACGGACGCGCCCTGGGCGCCGCCCTGCTGGCGGCCACCGGCAAGCGGCTGCGGGTGTGGGCGCACGGCGGCCACTCCGCCGCCCGGCACCTCGCCCAGGTCCTCGGCCTCACCCTCTTCCGCGAACTGCGCCAGATGCGCCGCCCGCTGACCGGCCTCGACCTGCCGGAGCCGGTGCTGCCCGAGGGCGTGACCGTCCGCACCTTCGTGGCCGGGCAGGACGACGCCGAGTGGCTCGCCGTCAACGCCGCGGCCTTCGCGCACCACCCGGAGCAGGGCTCGCTGACCCAGCGGGACCTGGACGACCGCAAGGCCCAGCCGTGGTTCGACCCGGCCGGCTTCTTCCTCGCCTTCCGCGACGGCGAACTCATCGGCTTCCACTGGACGAAGGTGCACGCCGAGGAGCAGCTCGGCGAGGTGTACGTCGTCGGGGTCGCGCCCGCCGCGCAGGGGCTCGGCCTCGGCAAGGCCCTCACCACGATCGGGCTGCGCCATCTCGCCGCCCAGACGCTGCCGACGGCGATGCTGTACGTCGACGCGGACAACAAGGCGGCGGTGGCGGTGTACGAGCGGCTCGGGTTCCGGACGTACGAGACGGACCTGATGTACCGCAGCGAGACGTGAGGCACCGCGGCGGGACGTGAGGCACCGCGGCGGGACGTGAGGCACCGCGGCGGGACGTGAGACAAGTCCCCGTACACCCGTCGGAAGCGGGTGGCCGGCGACGGACGAGGGGGCGGCGATCTTGACGCCGCCCCTTCCTTGCACCACCCTTTCACTACTTGATTAGTGAAAGCGTGGTGGTCCGGGTGGTCGCGTACCGCATCGACCGGCGCAGCGGCGTCGCCACCTACGTGCAGATCGTCCAGCAGACCAAACAGGCCCTGCGCCTCGGTCTGCTGCAACCCGGCGACAAGCTGCCCACGGCCCGCGAGGTCGTGGAGGCCACCGCCGTCAACCCGAACACCGTGCTGAAGGCCTACCGCGAACTGGAACGCGAGGGCCTGGTCGAGGCCCGCCGCGGCCTCGGCACCTTCGTCCGCAGAACGCTGGGCGCCGCCGCCGCCGCGGACTCCCCGCTGCGCGAGGCGCTGCACACCGACCTGCGGGCCTGGGCCGACCGCGCCCGGCAGGCCGGCCTGGACCGGGACGACGTGACCGCACTCTTCACCTCCGTACTGGACGAGCGCTTCCAGGGGGACCCGGCATGACCGACACCGCCCTCGATGCGGCTGACCTGGGCAGGAGATTGGGCCGGCGCGGCCGGCGCCCCGCCCTGGGCGGCTGAGCCTTCGCCCTCCCCGCCGCCCGCGTCCGCGCCCTGGTCGGCCCGAACGGCGCCGGGAAGTCCACCCCGCTCGCCCCCCACCGACGGCGCACCGAGGGCGCCGTCACCGTGCTCGGCACGACCCCGGCGGCGGCCCGCGAGCGCCTCGTGTACGCCGCCCAGGGCAAGCCCCAGCACCCGCAGCTCAGCGTTGCCGGCGGGGAATCGTCCTGGCCCTGACGGCGGCGCTCCTTTTGCTGCACCGCGCCACGGGCGGCCGTGCCTGACGACGGCGGCGGCGGGGAGGCGGCCCCCTCCGGTCCGGCCATTTCCGCCCCCATGACACGCCCCTCCCCGCCGCCCCGCGCCCTGCCCCCGCCCGCCGCCTTCCGCCTGCTCCGCCGCCGTACCGGCTGATTTGCCGCTCACCGGCAACCCCGGCGGGCCGTGCCCCGCTATCCCGCACGTCATGTCGCCGTAACCATTGATTCAGACTGGCTTGCGACGCTCGGCCAATGACTCCCGCCGTGCCCGAGCCTTCGCGGCCCCCCACCGAGGGCGCCGAGTGGAACGGAGCCGCCGTGCTCCCGCCCGCCCGCTCCGACGCGCCTGTATCGCTCCCGGCGCGGAACAATGGAGCCATGAGCCAGAACGCCGAGGCAGACGCCACGAAGGTCCAGCACCACCAGCCCTCCGTGGGCTCCATAGCCGCCCACCGCCCGCACACGGTCTCGGCCACCGTCTCCGACCTCGAACCGGACATCGACGCCGACCTCGACGCGTACGAGGAGGCCGACCACCCCGGCGAGCCGCTGCCGCAGGGCCGGTTCCTGGACCGGGAGCGCAGCTGGCTCGCGTTCAACGAGCGTGTCCTGGAGCTCGCCGAGGACCCCAACACGCCCCTGCTGGAGCGCGCCAACTTCCTGGCGATCTTCGCCAGCAACCTGGACGAGTTCTTCATGGTCCGGGTGGCCGGACTCAAGCGCCGCATCGCCACCGGCGTCGCCACCCGCTCCGCCTCCGGCCTCCAGCCCACCCAGGTGCTGGAGATGATCTGGGCCCGCTCCCGCGAGCTGATGGCCCGGCACGCCGCCTGCTTCCACGAGGACGTCGCCCCCGCCCTCGCCGACGAGGGCATCAACCTGGTCCGCTGGAGCGAGCTGACGGACAAGGAGCAGGCCCGCCTGTTCACCCTGTTCCGGCACCAGATCTTCCCCGTCCTCACCCCCCTCGCCGTCGACCCGGCGCACCCCTTCCCGTACATCTCCGGCCTCTCCCTCAACCTGGCCGTGGTGGTGCGCAACCCCGTCAGCGGCCACCGGCACTTCGCCCGCGTCAAGGTCCCCCCGCTGCTCTCCCGCTTCCTGGAGAGCTCCCCGGGCCGGTACGTCCCCATCGAGGACGTCATCGCCGCGCACCTGGAGGAGCTGTTCCCGGGCATGGAGGTGCTGGAGCACCACGCCTTCCGCATCACCCGCAACGAGGACCTGGAGGTGGAGGAGGACGACGCCGAGAACCTCCTCCAGGCCCTGGAGAAGGAGCTGATGCGCCGCCGCTTCGGGCCGCCGGTGCGGCTGGAGGTCGAGGAGTCCATCGACCGCGAGGTGCTCGACCTGCTGGTGCGGGAGCTGAAGATCACCGAGGCCGAGGTGTACCCGCTGCCCGGCCCCCTGGACCTCACCGGCCTCTTCCGCATCCACGGCCTGGACCGGCCTGAGCTGAAGTACCAGAAGTTCGTCGCCGGCACCCACCGCGACCTCGCCGAGGTCGAGTCGGCCTCCGCGCCCGACATCTTCGCCGCCCTGCGCACCCGGGACGTGCTGCTGCACCACCCCTACGACTCCTTCTCCACCTCCGTGCAGGCGTTCCTGGAGCAGGCCGCGGCCGACCCGGACGTCCTCGCCATCAAGCAGACCCTGTACCGGACCTCGGGCGACTCCCCCATCGTGGACGCGCTGATCGACGCCGCCGAGTCCGGCAAGCAGGTCCTCGTCCTGGTGGAGATCAAGGCCCGCTTCGACGAGCACGCCAACATCAAGTGGGCGCGCAAGCTGGAGGAGGCCGGCTGCCACGTCGTCTACGGCCTGGTCGGCCTGAAGACGCACTGCAAGCTGTCGCTGGTGGTCCGTCAGGAGGGCGACACGCTACGGCGCTACAGCCACGTCGGCACCGGCAACTACCACCCCAAGACGGCCCGCCTGTACGAGGACCTCGGCCTGCTCACCGCCGACCCGCAGGTGGGCGCCGACCTGTCCGACCTGTTCAACCGGCTCTCCGGCTACTCCCGCCGGGAGACCTACCGCCGGCTGCTGGTCGCCCCCAAGTCCCTGCGCGACGGCCTGATCTCACGCATCGACAGGGAGATCCAGCACCACCGCTCCGGCCGCCCCGCCTACGTCCGCATCAAGGTCAACTCGATGGTGGACGAGGCGATCATCGACGCCCTGTACCGGGCGTCCCAGGCGGGCGTGGCCATTGACGTCTGGGTGCGCGGCATCTGCGCGGTGCGTCCCGGCGTGACCGGCCTGTCGGAGAACATACGGGTCCGCTCGATACTCGGCCGCTTCCTCGAACACTCCCGCGTGTTCGCCTTCTGCAACGGCGGCGAACCGGAAGTGTGGATCGGCAGCGCCGACATGATGCACCGCAACCTCGACCGCCGCATCGAGGCCCTCGTCCGCGTCGTGGACCCGGCGCACCGCGCCACGCTCAACCGGCTTCTGGAGACCGGCATGTCGGACTCCACTGCCTCCTGGCACCTGGGCCCGGACGGCGAATGGACCCGGCACGCGGTGGACGGGGACGGCGGGCCCCTGCGGAACATCCAGGAGATGCTCATAGACGCCCGGAGGCGCCGGCGTGGCACAGCAACACCTTGACCCCACCGACCCCCTGGCGGGCCCGGTGACCGGTGAGGCCCTGGCGGGCTATCTGCGGGCGCAGGCGACGGAGTTCCTCCGCGCCCTGCGCCAGCACCGGGAGACCGGGGGCGGCGGGGCCGCCCACCACAACGGCACGGACGAGACGGTCGACGCGGCGCGCGCACTGCGCCGCTCGGCCCGCCGGATCAGCGCCAGCCTGCACACCTTCCGGCCGCTGCTGGACGCCGACTGGGCCGAGGGCATGCGCCCCGAACTGGCCTGGCTGTCCGGCACGCTGGCCCTGGAGCACGCGTGCGCGGCCCGGCTGGAACGCCTGCTGCAGGCGCTGCACCGGCTGTCGGGCTCGGCGCCCTTCCCGGCGCAGGCCACGCTGCCCGCGTCCGGCCGGACCCGGGTGGCCGTGGCCGAGGAGACCGCTCCCGCGGCTCGGACGGCGACCGCACCGGAGCGCGGCAACCTCACCGTGGGCGCCGCGAAGGCGGGCGCGCTGCTGGAGCGCCAGCTGACCCTGGCCCGGACACGCGCCCACTCCAGCGCCCTCCAGGCGCTCGGCTCCAGCCGCTTCCACGCCGTCGCCGACAAGGTCGCCTTACTGGCCAGCGAGGTGCCGCTCACCCCGGCCGCGGTCACCGCCGACCTGGGCCCGCACGCCGCGGCGGCCGAGGAGCGGCTCACCGACGCGGTCGCCGCGCTGCCGCTGGTCACCGCGGGCAACCCGTACAACGCCGAGGCCCTGATCCACGGGCTGTCCCCGGAGGCGGCCCCGCATCCGCAGGACGCGCCCTGGCACCAGGTCCGGCTGCTGCTGCGCCTGCACCGCTACGCCCGCGAGGTGATCGAGGGGCAGGACGCGCCCGTCGACGTGCGCCTGCTGGCGGCGGGGCAGGCCCTCAACCGGCACCGCGACGCCTCCGAGGCGGCAGCGGCGGCGGCAGCGGCGGCCCGCACCCCGCGCATCGCCCCCGCGACGGCATACGCCCTCGGCGTCCTGCACGCCGACCAGCGGCACGAGGTGGAGGCGGCGCGGTTCGCGTTCCAGCAGTCGTGGCAGAAGCAGACGGTGGGCACGCCCTGACCGCGGCGAAAGGACGGTGACCGAACCCATGACCGACGAGGAGCAGCCCGTACTGGCGGCGGGCTGCGTGCTGTGGCGCCGCTCCCCCGCCGACGGCGGGCTGGAGCTGTGCGTGGTCCACCGTCCGAAGTACGACGACTGGTCCCACCCCAAGGGCAAGCTGAACCCCGGCGAGGACGCGCTGGCCGGGGCGCTGCGGGAGGTCGAGGAGGAGACCGGCTACACCGCGGCGCCCGGCCCCGAGCTGCCCACGGTCCACTACCTCACGGGCGGCCGGCCCAAACAGGTGCGCTACTGGGCGGCCGAGGCGGTCTCCGGCGGCTTCACCCCGAACTCGGAGGTGGACCGCATCCTGTGGCTGCCGCCCGCGGCGGCCCGCGACCGCCTCACCCAGCCGCGCGACCGCGAACTGGTGGACGAACTCCTGACGGCGCGGCGCCACCCGAGCCGCTAGTCGGGACTCCCCGCGTGCCCGGCCGCGTCGGTGCGCGCCTGACTGCGCGCCCGGCGGGCGGGCCCCCGCCATCCACAGCTGCACCGCGCGATGCAGAACGACCCCTGCTCGACCATGGTGGTCCGGTGCTCCACCTGTTCCCCACCCGGGACGAAACGCTCCTGCTGCGTCACGCCGACAACGTTACCCACCCCAGGTGAACAACAGGATCCCCGTGCCCCCCGCCCCGCGCGTGACGGTGCAACCTACCGGTCGTTAACCGACACGAAGGGGGCCCGAGACGGACGGACGGCTGGGGGTAGGCAGGCGATGGCGGAGCGGCAGCACGGCAGGGCGGGCGGAACGGTCCTCACGGCGGGACTGATCGCCTGCCTGTGCCTCGGCGGCTCCGGCTGCCAGAACACCGGCGCGGCGGCGGACGACGCCCGCCCCGCCGACCCGGTGCGCACCCTGCACCGGGCCGCCGACGCCCTCGAGGAGGCCGGCAGCTCCCGGGCCCGCACATCGATGGAGATGGCCACCGGCGGCACCCGTGTGACCATCCACGGCGAGGGCGTCTACGACTTCGCCCAGCGGCGCGGCCGGCTCACGCTGCTGCTCCCGCAGGACCCGGCGGGCACCGCGCACCGCCCGATCACCGAGCTGCTCACCCCCGGCGCCCTGTTCATGAAGAACCGCGGCGCGGGCGTCCCGGCGGACAAATGGGTCCGCGTCGACACGGCCACCCTGTCCGACGGCAATCTGGTCACCGGCGGGGCCACCGACCCGTTCACCGCGGCGGAGGTGCTGCGCGGCACCCACACCGCGACCTACGTCGGCACCACCAGGCTCGACGGCACGGAAGTGCGCCACTACCGGGGCACGGCGAACCTCTCCCGCGCGGCGAAGCACGCCTCCACGGACGGCCGTGCCCCGCTGACGGCGGCGGCGAAAGGGTTCGCCACGGCCGAGGTCCCCTTCGACGTCTTCCTCGACACCGAGGGCCGCATCCGCAAGCTGGAACACCGCTTCAGTTTCGTCAACGGCAGCAGCAGAAACAGCGTGGCGGTCTCCTCCACCACGTTCCTCTACGACTTCGGCGCTCCGGCCGACGTGACGCTGCCGCCCTCCGAGCACATCTACGCGGGCCGCATCGCCGAGAAGTGACCGGCTGGAACTAGCCCGTCCGTGCCATGCGCGGTGCGCGGGCCGCTCCCTACTCTAGGAGGCCGGTGACGGCAGGGATGAGGTGACGCACGTGGCTCCGGTCGGCGGTACGGCAGTTCAGGACCACGTGGCCCTCGCCGAGATAGAACTGTGCGGCGAGCTGATCATCGCCGCCTCCGCCGCGAAGGACCGCCTCAGCCTGGAGAGCATCGACGAGGTCCTCCGCGTGGCCGAGGAACGCGACCGCCCCCGGCCCTGACCGCTCAGGTCCGCAGCAGCCGCCCGATGGCCTTGGTGGCCTCTTCCACCTTCGCGTCGACCTCGTCCCCGCCCTTGACCGCGGCGTCCGCGACGCAGTGCCGCAGATGCTCCTCCAGAAGCTGCAGCGCGAAGGACTGCAGAGCCTTGGTCGAAGCGGACACCTGGGTGAGTATGTCAATACAGTAGACATCCTCTTCGACCATCCGCTGCAGCCCTCGGATCTGCCCCTCGATCCGCCGCAGCCGCTTCAGATGCTCGTCCTTCTGCTTGTGATACCCGTGCACCGCCTGGTCCGCGGCCTCCGCTCCGGCCTCGATGGCAGTCATCGCACCCTCCAGACATATACCCCCAGAGGGTATATGGTAGCGAACTTTCCTGGGTATAGCCCTCTTGGCCACTGTCCGGAACCCGACCCCGTGCCGAACGCGGAATTTCATGGGCGACACTGGACGACGGCCCCTTAGCCGTGGCCGGATGATGCGCCTAGCATCAGCCTGACCGAAACCGAAGCACCCCGAGGACCCCACGTGCGCTTTCGTCTGACCCCCAGGGAGACGAGCTTCTATGACATGTTCGCCGCATCCGCGGACAACATCGTCACGGGCTCGAAACTCCTGATGGAACTGCTCGGGGCGGACGCTTCCGCCCGGGCCGAGATCGCAGAGCGTATGCGGGCAGCCGAACACGCCGGTGACGACGCCACGCACGCGATCTTCCACCAGTTGAACTCCTCGTTCATCACGCCCTTCGACCGCGAGGACATCTACACCCTCGCGTCCTCCCTCGACGACATCATGGACTTCATGGAAGAGGCCGTCGACCTCGTCGTCCTCTACAACATCGAGGAACTGCCCAAGGGCGTCGAACAGCAGATCGAGGTCCTGGCCCGCGCGGCCGAGCTGACGGCCGAGGCCATGCCGCACCTGCGCACCCTGGACAACCTCACCGAGTACTGGATCGAGGTCAACCGCCTGGAGAACCAGGCCGACCAGATCCACCGCAAGCTCCTCGCCCACCTCTTCAACGGCAAGTACGACGCGATCGAGGTCCTCAAGCTCAAGCAGATCGTGGACGTCCTGGAAGAGGCGGCCGACGCCTTCGAGCACGTGGCGAACACGGTGGAGACCATCGCCGTCAAGGAGTCCTGACCCGTACATGGACACCTTCGCCCTGGTCGTGACCATCATGGTCGCCCTGTTCTTCACCTACACCAACGGCTTCCACGACTCGGCCAACGCGATCGCCACCTCCGTGTCGACCCGCGCCCTGACCCCCCGCGCCGCCCTCGCCATGGCCGCCGTCATGAACCTGATCGGCGCCTTCCTCGGCAGCGGCGTGGCCAAAACGGTCAGCGAGGGCCTGATCGAGACCCCCGAGGGCTCGACGGGCATGGGCATCCTCTTCGCCGCGCTCCTCGGCGCGATCACCTGGAACCTCATCACCTGGTACTTCGGCCTGCCCTCCTCGTCCTCCCACGCCCTGTTCGGCGGCATGGTCGGCGCGGCGCTGGCGGGCGGCACCCAGGTCTACTGGCACGGCGTCTTCCAGAAGGTCATCATCCCCATGTTCGTCTCCCCGATCGTCGGCCTCCTCGCCGGCTACCTGGTGATGACGGCCATCATGTGGATCTTCCGCCGCTCCAACCCGCACAAGGCCAAGCGCGGCTTCCGCATCGCCCAGACGGTCTCCGCCGCCGGCATGGCCCTCGGCCACGGCCTCCAGGACGCCCAGAAGACGATGGGCATCGTCGTCATGGCCCTGGTCATCGCCGACGTGGAGGACTACGGCGACCCCATCCCCATCTGGGTGAAGATCGCCTGCGCCGTCATGCTCTCCCTGGGCACCTACGCGGGCGGCTGGCGCATCATGCGCACCCTGGGCCGCAAGATCATCGAACTCGACCCCCCGCAGGGCTTCGCCGCCGAGACGACGGGCGCGTCGATCATGTTCACCACGGCGTTCCTCTTCAAGGCCCCCATCTCCACGACCCACGTCATCACCTCGGCGATCATGGGCGTGGGCGCGACGAAGCGCCTGAACGCCGTCCGCTGGGGCGTGGCCAAGGCCATCGTCCTGGGCTGGTTCATCACGATGCCGGCCGCGGGCCTGGTGGCGGCGGCCGCATTCGGCGTCGTACACCTGGCGTTCCTGTAGCGAGGGCGCCGTCCCGGCAGCCGGAACGCACCCGCGTACGGCGGAAAGCCGCACACGGCGCCGCCACACACCCGGCCTTCCCGCAGCCACGATGGCGGGTAGGCCGCGTACGACGCACCCCCACCTAGCCTTCCCGCAGCCACGATGGCGGGTGGGCCGCGTACGACGCACCCCCCACCCAGCCTTCCCGCAGCCACGATGGCGGGTAGGCCGCGTACGACGCACCCCCCACCCAGCCTTCCCGCAGCCACGATGGCGGGTAGGCCGCGTACGACGCACCCCCCACCCAGCCTTCCCGCAGCCACGATGGCGGGTGGGCCGCGTACGGCGGGAAGGGGACGGGCCGGGGGTGTCCGCCCGCAGCGGTTGGCGCGTCAACACGGGTACCTCTTGCGACAGACCGATTCCGCGCCGTTCCGAGGACGGACACCCCCGGCCCGGCCCCGACGAGGCACCAGGCGACAGCGCCACCGCAACCGAGAGCCCACCCCGACAGGCCGCCGCAGGCAGTAAGCCGCACCCGCACCCCGACACGGCGGACCCCCCACCAGCGAACCCGGCGACGACGCAGCCACGCCACCACACCACCCCCACCCCACCCCACACCACACCATCCCGCCCCGCCCCGCCCCGCCCGCACCGAAGCCCCCCGGACATGACGGGGGCCCGCCCCCGGGAGCCAGGGGCGGGCCCTTTTCGACCTCGCGGTGGCACCGCCATGCAGCACCGCGAGGAGTCCGTATCGATCAGCCGAACCGGCCCGAGATGTAGTCCTCGGTCGCCTGGACGGACGGGTTGGAGAAGATCCGCTCCGTGTCGTCGATCTCGATGAGCTTGCCCGGCTGCCCCACGGCGGCCAGGTTGAAGAAGGCGGTCCGGTCGGAGACACGCGCCGCCTGCTGCATGTTGTGCGTCACGATGACGATCGTGAACCGCTCCTTCAGCTCGCCGATGAGGTCCTCGATGGCGAGCGTCGAGATCGGGTCGAGCGCGGAGCACGGCTCGTCCATGAGCAGGACGTTCGGCTCCACGGCGATCGCCCGGGCGATGCACAGCCGCTGCTGCTGACCGCCGGAGAGCCCGGAGCCGGGCTTGTTCAGCCGGTCCTTGACCTCGTTCCAGAGGTTCGCGCCCTTGAGCGACTTCTCGACGATGTCGTCCAGCTCGGACTTCTTCTTCGACCCGAGGAGCTTCAGACCCGCGGCGACGTTGTCGTACACGGACATCGTCGGGAACGGGTTCGGCCGCTGGAAGACCATGCCGACCTCACGCCGCACGGACACCGGGTCGATCCCGGCGCCGTACAGGTTCTCGTCGTCGAGCATGACCTTGCCCTCGACCCGGCCACCGGGGGTGACCTCGTGCATGCGGTTGAGGGTCCGCAGGAAGGTGGACTTGCCGCAGCCGGACGGGCCGATGAAGGCCGTCACGGAGCGGGGCTCGATCGTCATCGAGATGTCCTCGATGGCGCGGAACGAACCGTAGTAGGCGCTGAGGCCGCTGACATCAATGCGCTTGGCCATGGAAATCACTGCTTCTTTCGGAAATTCGGTCGCTGAGATGGCCGCGTCAGCGACCGGTCTTCGGAGCCTTCCAGCGCGCGATGCCGCGGGCCAGCAGGTTCAGGATCATCACGAAGGCGATCAGCGTCAGGGACGCCGCCCAGGCACGGTCGAACGCCGGCTCCGCGCCCGCGCTCTGCTGGTACTGCTGGTAGATGTACAGCGGCAGCGAGGCCTGAGCGCCTTCGAACGGGTTGTTGTTGATGAACGGGTTGCCGAAGACCAACAGCAGCACGGGAGCGGTCTCACCGGCGATACGGGCGACCGACAGCATGATGCCGGTGGTGATGCCGCCGATCGCGGTGGGCAGGACGATCTTCAGGATCGTGCGCCACTTGGGCACGCCCAGCGCCAGGGACGCCTCGCGCAGCTCGTTCGGGACGAGCTTGAGCATCTCCTCCGTGGAGCGCACCACGACCGGCATCATCAGGATCGCCAGCGCCAGCGACCCGGCGAAGCCGAAGGGCTGCATCTCGAACATCAGCATGATCGAGAGGATGAACAGACCCGCGACGATCGACGGGATGCCCGTCATGACGTCGACGAAGAAGGTGACCGCACGGGCGAGGTGACCGCGCCCGTACTCGACCAGGTAGATCGCGGTGAGCACACCGATCGGCGCGGCGATCAGGGTGGCGAGGCCGACCTGCTCGAGGCTGCCGATGATGGCGTGGTAGATGCCGCCGCCGACCTCGCGGTCACCGACGACGCCCATCGAGTGGGTGAGGAAGTAGACGTCGAGGACCTTCGTGCCGCGCTCGACGGTCGCCCACACGAGGGAGGCGAGCGGGACGACGGCGATCAGGAAGGAGACCCAGACCAGCGAGGTGGCGACGCGGTCCTTGGCCTGCCGCTTGCCCTCGACGGAGGTGGCGATGGCGAACGTGCCGAGCACGTACAGGATCGCGGCGATCAGACCCCACTGCACCCGGCTGTGCAGCCCGGCGGCGAGTCCGATGCCGATCCCGACGGCGACCGAGCCGGCGGCGATCGCGTACGGCGCCCACTTCGGCAGGGTGGCGCCGCGCAGCGAGCTGGGGCGCTTGTCGGTGAGGACGTGGCTCATGCGTTGGCCCCCGAGTACTCCTTGCGGCGGGCGATGATCGCGCGGGCCGCACCGTTGACCAGCAGGGTGATGACGAACAGGACGAGACCGGAGGCGATCAGCGCGTCGCGGCCGAACTCGTCCGCCTCACCGAACTTGGCGGCGATGTTCTGGGCGAAGGTGCCGCCGCCCGCGTCGAGCAGGCTGACCTGGATGTCGAAGCTGGGCGAGAGCACGGTGGCGACGGCCATCGTCTCGCCGAGCGCGCGGCCGAGACCGAGCATCGAGGCGGAGATCACGCCGGAGCGGCCGAAGGGCAGCACCGCCATGCGGATGACCTCCCAGCGCGTGGCGCCGAGGGCCAGGGCCGCCTCCTCGTGCATCTGCGGGACCTGGCGGAAGACCTCGCGGCTCACGTTGGTGATGATCGGCAGGATCATGATCGCGAGCAGGATGCCGACGGTGAGCATCGAGCGCGCCGGGCCCTCTTCCCACGAGAAGATGCCGGTCCAGCCGAAGTACTCGTCGAGCCAGGAGAACAGCCCGTCCATCTGCGGCACGAGGATCAGCGCGCCCCACAGGCCGTACACGATGGACGGCACGGCGGCGAGCAGGTCGATCACGTAGGCGATCGGACCGCCCAGCTTGCGCGGGGCGTAGTGGGTCAGGAACAGGGCGATGGCCACCGAGACGGGGACGGCGATGGCCATGGCGATGATCGAGGAGACCACGGTGCCGAAGGCCAGCACGGCGATGCCGAAGACCGGCGGCTGGCTGCGCGTCTCCCACTCGAAGGTGGTGAGGAAGTTGCCCTCGTTCTCGCTGATGGCGAGGGTCGCCCGGTACGTCAGGAAGACGGCGATCGCGGCCATGACGGCCAGCAGCAGGATGCCCGACCCGCGGGACAGGGCGAGGAAGATCTTGTCACCGGGCCGGGTGGCGCCGCGCGCGGCGGCCTTCTGCTCGGCCACGCTCGGCGTTGGCAGGGGAGGAGGTGTGTCGGTGTGCTGTGTGGTTATGTCCATCGGGTTCTCCGGTCTGCGGAGCCGGACGTGGCGTACGGCTCCTGGCGGCGGTGCACCGGACGGTGTGCGGCCCCGGTCCCCTGCGGTGGGAGCGGGACCGGGGCCGCACACTCAGGTCAGCTCAGGCCCTGGATGGTGGTGCGGACCTTGGCGATGATCTCGTCGGGGATCGGGGCGTAGCCGGCGTCGGCGAGCAGGCCCTGGCCCTCCTCGCTGGCGATGTAGTTGAGGAACGCCTTCGTGGTGGGCAGCGTGTCCGCCTTGTTGCCCTTGTCGCAGACGATCTCGTAGGTGACCAGGGTGATCGGGTACGCGCCCTCGGCCTTGGTCTTGTAGTTGATCTCGAGCGCGAGGTCCTGGCCCTGGCCGACGACCTTGGCGTCCGCGATGGCGGCGGTGGCGGAGTCGGTGGAGGCCTTCACCGGCTCGGCGGCACCCGTGTCGATGGCGACGACGCCCATGCCCTCGGCGTAGGACAGCTCCATGTAGCTGATGGCGCCGGAGACCTGGGAGACCTGCTGGGCGACACCGGAGGAGCCGGACGCCGACTGGCCGCCCTTCGCCTGCCAGGCCTTACCGCCCTCGTACTTCCAGTTCTCGGGGGTGGTGGCGATCAGGTACTTGGTGAAGTTGTCCGTGGTGCCGGACTCGTCCGAGCGGTGGAACGCCTGGATCTTGAGGTCGGGCAGCTCGACGTCGGGGTTGAGCTTCTTGATCGCGGCGTCGTTCCACTTGGTGATCTTGCTGTCGAAGATCTTCGCGATGGTGGGGGCGTCCAGCACCAGGTTGTCGACACCCGGGATGTTGTACGCCAGCGCGATCGGGCCGCCGACCATGGGGAGGTCGATGCCCTGACCGCCCTTGCAGACCTCCTTGGAGGCGGCGATCTCTTCCTCGTCCAGCGCGGAGTCGGAGCCGGCGAAGGCGACCTGGCCCTGCGTGAAGGCGGTGATGCCGGCGCCGGAGCCGCTGCCCTTGTAGTTGATCTGCACGCCCTTGCAGGCAGCGGTGAACTGCTTGACCCAGGCGTCGATCGCGTTCTTCTGCGCGGACGAGCCGTCGGCCAGCAGCTGGCCGGTGGCGCCGTCACACTTGATGGAGCCGGGGGCGGCGGCGCTCGCCGACGACGACTCCCCGTCCTTGGCGCCGGTGTCGTCCGAGCCGCACGCCGTGAGGGCCAGGGCGCCGGAGACGGCGAGAGCACCGAGGGTGAGGGCCCGCCGGTTCATGCGCTGAAGCTTCACTTTCGGGAGTTCCTTCCAGGAGCCGCCGTCCTGAATCCGGCGGCGTGCGAGGTCTGGTCGACGCGGACGCAACGGGAATTGCGCTCGTCATCAGGTAAGGCCGAAATTAGGCAGATCAGGTGAAGCCACCTATGGCCGTAAGTGAACGGAGGGTGAACCCCTGTGGTCGGTGTGGTTAGGTCACGGAATGCTTACGGGGAGAGCACGCAGAGGTTCCGGTCCAAGGCCCGCCCGGCCGGATCACCTACCGCCTGGCCCAACCGGAACCGGGTGACGGATTTCCGCCCCTACAGCCTGCGACCGAACCTCCGCCCCCAAGCGGACCAGCCGCCCTGGGGCCCCGCAACCAAAACCGCCGTAAACCGCCGCACGGGTACCCGGACAGCCGCCGTCGCACCACCGGCCCGACCCGGTCACCGCGCCGGCCTGCGACCGGACCGCCACCCGGTCCGGGAAGCCGCCCCGCCCGACCAGCGGACCGCCACTCGAAGCAGAGGCCACCCCGCCCGACCACCGGACCGGAAGCCCTCCGCAACGGGCGAGGCAGGCACGCTCCTGGGCGACCGTCAGGCGGCCAAGTCCCTCTCCTCCGGCCCCGCGGCCTCCGTGCGCGCCCCCGGGATCCGGGCCTCCCGGCTCGCCACGGACGAACGCCGGCGGATCAGCCGCCCCGCCCGCGGTGACCGCTCGACCGCCTTGGCGACCGGCGTGAGCAGCGCCATGGCGAGCGGCGAGAGCAGCAGCGCGACCGCCGTGCCGAGGGCGAAGCCGCCGATCACGTCCGTCGGGTAGTGCACGCCCATGTAGACCCGGCAGAACCCTTCGAGCAGGGCCAGGCCTATGCCGACGAGCCCGAACGTCCGGTGGGCGACGAAGAGTCCGACCCCGAGGGCCATGGCGATGGTCGCGTGGTCGCTGACGAAGGAGAAGTCGGTCTTCCCGCCGATCAGCACGTCGAGCCCGTGATGACTCCGGAAGGGCCGGGGCCGCTCGACGAACCCGCGTATCGGCACGTTCACCAGCACCGCGACGCCCGCGGCCAGCGGCGCCCAGACCAGCGCGGCCACGGACCCGGCCGCCTCCTCACCGCCCCGCCGCCGCACGGTCCACCAGCAGCCCAGCACCAGCAGCACCAGCGCGACCAGCAGCCCGTACTCGCCGACATGGGCCACGACCCGGTCGAACCAGCCCGGCGCGTCCTTGGCCAGGCCGTTGATGTCGTACAGCAACTCGACGTCGGGGTTCGACCCGGATTGCGCGAGTCCAGCCATGGTGCAGCGGCCCCTTCGTCGTCGTCTCGCCGGCACACGTCTGCGTGTGCCGTCCGCCACCCCCGTGGTCCTCGTGGAGCCGCGCTCGTCGGCCCGTTCACTCGGCTACGTCACCAGGAACGCACGACCACGGTCCCCGCGTTCCGCATTCCACGGAATGATCACGCAGACGTTATCGAAGAGAGATACATCGTCGCAGCTCAGGGCTGTGGTTCACGATCGGTGAAGGGCGATTTCACACCCTCGCGGGGAGCGCTTTTGCGCCATCTTCGGTGACCCGCGTGGCCCCGAAGTAGTCCGGGGTGTCGATGGGCGTGAACCGGATCACCGCACCCGTCCGCGGCGCGTCGATCATGTACCCGCCGCCGACGTAGATCCCCACGTGCCGGATGGCCCGGGAGTTGGTCAGATCGTCAGAGAAGAACACCAGGTCCCCCGGCAGCAGCTCCTCGCGCGAGGGATGCGGCCCGGCGTTGTACTGATCGTTGGCGACACGCGGCAGCGTGATCCCCACACTCTCGTACGCCGCCTTGGTCAGCCCGGAGCAGTCGAACCGCCCGCCGTGCTCGGGCGTGCCGTTGCCGCCCCACAGATACGGGGTCCCCAGCTTCTTCTGCGCGAAGTGGATCGCCCCGGCGGCCTGCTCGGACGGGTCCACCCGCCCGACGGGAGCGGCGAAGCTCTCCTGGAGCGTCGTGATCGTCTTGACGTAGTTCTGCGTCTCCCGGTACGGCGGCACGCCCCCGTACCTGATCACCGCGTACGCGCCCGCGTTGTACGCCGCGAGCATGTTGTGCGTGGGATCGCCGGGGACGTCCTTGACGTACTTCGCCAGCTCGCAGTCGTAGGACGCCGCCGACGGAATGGCGTCCTTCGGGTCCCACACGTCGCGGTCGCCGTCGCCGTCGCCGTCGACGCCGTGCGTGGCCCAGGTCCCGGGAATGAACTGAGCGATCCCCTGAGCCTGCGCCGGGCTCTGGGCCCGCGGGTTGAAGCCGCTCTCCTGGTACAGCTGCGCGGCGAGCAGCGCGGGGTTGATGGCCGGGCACAGATTCCCCCACCGCTGCACGAGCGTCTGGTACGCCGCCGGCACCGACCCCTTGGCCAGCGTCCGGCTCGCTCCGCCCGCACCGCCCGCCACGTTCCCCGCGACGACGTAGACCCCGACGACCAGCACCATCACGAACGCGACCCCGCCCCCGAGGGCGGCGCCCGCCACGATCCAGGCCTTACGCACCGTCAACCGCCCCTCACTGCCCGGGAGTCCGCCCACGTCAGTGTAGAGGGTGGGGCTAGCCTTTACCCGGCAGCGAGAAAAGGCTCAACGACGGAACCACACAGCAGGTTCCGCTTCCACCTCGTTGCCCGGCGCAACCTGCCGTGATACACAGAGTGACGATGTGAGGTATTCGTACGAAACCCGCCACGCAATGACGTCAAGTCGACATACGACGGCGGCATTGTCGGCGAGAATGAGGCCTGACCTCTGCGCACGGCAGGGGGACTGCGGAACTACCCAACAGGGGCGGTGACTTACATGCTCTTTGCGGCCGACGAGGGAGACATCAACACCATCATCGGCGGGATCGCTCCGGACTGGGGCCCCTTCGGCAGCCTGGGCACCGAGGCCAAGGTGATGATCGAGGTGGTGATGGCCGTCGCCATCCTCATCTGCCTGGGGATCGCCATCTGGGGCGCCGCCAAACAGCGGATCGGCGCGACGGCCCTGCGGGACACGTTCAGCGCCGAGCAGGGCAAGGGCCTCATCATCGCCGGGCTGACGGGCGTGTTCATCATCGGCTCGCTCGGCACCCTCTTCACCATCGTGTACGGCATGGCCGTGTAACCGCCTCCAGCCCGCTCCGGGCGCGCCCGGTCCCACCCGTCCACCCGCCCGTCGTGCCCCACCGGCTGAGGTTGCGTTTCCCTGATGTCCAGTCACCACACCGCGCCCGCACGGCAGCCGGCCCGGCTACCGTCGTACTTCCACGCGTCGTACAACGTCGAGGGGGCGTACGCGGCATGAGTCTCGGGGACGAGCCAGGACCTTCCGGCGGTTACGGAGGATCGGGCCACACGCGCACCCACCTGCCGGACACGGGCGGCGACCCACGCCGACCCGCCCGTTCGTCGTCCCGCAGCCTGGTCACGGTGGTCGGCGTGGTCGTCCTCCTCGTCGCCGCGATCGCCTTCGCGAACCGCGGCGACGACGACACGACCACGAACACCCCGGCCACGGACAAGCCGGCCCCGGCTGCCACGGCAGCGACGGGCGAACGTCCGGTGGGCACGGGAGGCGAGGGCATCCCGACGGGGTTCGCGCATGACGAGCAGGGGGCGCAGAGTGCGGCGGCGAACTATGCGGTGGCGCTCGGCTCGACGAGTATGTTCAACACGGGCAGTCGGCACTCGCTGCTCGACGCCCTGTACACCCCGGAAGCTGCTGCGGAGTTGAAGGGCCCGATGGACAAGGCCTACTCCTCCGGTTTTCTCGCCAACCTGGGGCTCGACGCCGAGGGCAACCCGCCCGAGGGAAACACGTTCGTCTCGCGCGTGACGCCCGTAGGCACCACGGTCGAGGAGTACACCCACGCCGGCGCCAAGGTTTCGGTCTGGTACATGGGGCTCATCGGCATGTCCGGGGAGAAGTCGACCGATCCGGTGACCTCCACCTGGAAGACCTGGACCTTCGACCTGCGGTGGTCCGGCAACGACTGGAAGATCGCCGCCGATTCCCAGAAGGACGGCCCCGCTCCTGTCCCCGGCGACGAGAAGGCCGCCACGTCCGACGAGATCAGCAAGGCCATCCAGGAGTACGGAGGGTTCACGTATGCCCGATAACCCGCCCCGCGTGCTCAAGCTCGCTGGATTCCTGGCCGCCGTCCAGGCGTCGGTCGTCCTGCTGGCCACGAAGGCCGTAGCGGCGCCCACCCCCAGCCCATCCCCATCTCCCGGGGCGAGCAACGACCCCTGCGACCTGATCGTCGGAGAGGCCAAGAAGTACTGCGAACGAGGCTCCCGCACCAAAGACGGCGACAACCGCACCCTCACCGACCCCACCTCCACCCTCGACCCCCTCTCCTCCCTCGCCCAGGGCTGCGCCGACGCCGCCGCCTGGACCGTCGACCAGCTCGCCAAGGCCGTCGACGACTTCGCGGACGTCGACTTCACCAATCCCACGTTCCTCCAGCAGTACGCCGTCGTCTTCGCCGCCTCCACCGTGCTCACGCTCCTGCTGTGGCTGCTGGCCGTGGCCAAGCGGGCCGTCCGCGGCGTGCCGCTGAGCACCGCCATCGGCGAGGCCATCGGCTTCCTCTGGCTCACCGTCCTCGCCTCCGCCTTCACCCCCCTGATCCTCTACACCGTCGTCTCGGCGACCGACGGCATCAGCGAGGTCCTCGCCAAGAGCACCGGCGACCAGACCGACACCTTCTTCGGCAACTTCTCCGCCGCCCTGGAGAAGGGCGACGACATCGGCGGCGGCCCGATCATGCTGATCGTCGTGTCGCTGGTGTCGATCCTCGCCGCCGGCGTCCTCTGGCTGGAACTGGTCATCCGCGCCGCCCTGCTCTACGTCGGCGCCCTCCTCGGGACCGTCGTCTACGCGGGCCTGGTCGACAAGAACCTCTGGGGTCACGTCCGCCGCTGGGCCGGCATCATGATCGCCGTCATCCTGGTCAAGCCGGTCATCGTGATCGTCCTCGGCCTCGCCGGCGCGCTCTCCGCAGACGACGGCCCCGACGCCTTCTCCGCCGTCGTCTCCGGCCTCGCGATCATCCTGCTCGCCATCTTCGCGTCCGCGATGATCTACCGCTTCGTCCCCGGCTTCGGCGACGAGATCGCGAACTCCCGCAACAACCGCATCATGCAGGGCGCCGAGGGCAAGGCCGCCGCCGTCATCAGCTCCCCCGCCACCCTCGTCGCCCAGGGCATCAAGACCCACAGCACCCGGGCCGACAACAACGGCGGCGGCGCGCCCCGCCCCGCCAACCAGGCCTCCGGCGGCGTCGCCGCGCACAGCTCGCGCGCCTCGAACGCGGGCGGCGGCACGGTCCCCTCCGCCGCCCCCGCACCGCGCTCCCCGAGCCCGGTGAACTCCCCGCACGCCGGCAACACCCGCAACAGCAGTACCAACCGCACGGGAGGTGAAGGGCGTTGACGACCGAGTCCCATCTGTCCCATCCGGTCACGCCCCGCCGTACGTATCTCATCGGCCGCGCCCGGCCGAACGCGATCATCGGCCGCAACCGCGAGACCGGTGAGATCGCGCTGATCATCGTGGGCGCGTTCCTGGGGATGATGTGCGGGCTCCTCGTCCCGGTTCTCACCCTGCGCATCGCCCTGCTGATGGGCTTCCCGATGATCGCGCTGGCCGCGGTCTACGTGCCGTACAAGCACCGCACGTTCTACCGCTGGTTCGAGATCAACCGCAGCTACAAGCGCACCGTCCGCAGCGGCGCCACCTACCGCTCCACCGCCATGGAGGCCGGCACCCGGCTCGACGGCCAGGAGATCGAGGTCGGCCCCCCGCCGGGCATCGGCCGGATCACCTGGCTCGCCGCGCCGTTCGGCCCCGACGAGATCGCCGTCCTGCTGCACGCCGACCGCAAGACCGTCACCGCCGCCATCGAGATCGAGGGCCCCGGCGTCGGCCTGCGCGACTCCGAGGACCAGGAAGCCCTGGTCGACCGCTTCGGCACCCTGCTCAAGCACGTGGCCAACGGCGACGGTTTCGTCACCCGCATCCAGATGCTCGCCCGCACCCTGCCCGCCGACCCCGACGCCCACGCCAAGGACGTCGCCGTCCGCGGCAACGACCGCGCCCCGGTCTGGCTCCAGGAGTCGTACGACCAGCTGCAGTCCATGGTGTCCACCAGCAGCGAGCAGCACCGCGCCTACCTCGTCGCCTGCATGCACTACACCCGCGAGCTGGCCGCCGAGGCCGTCGCCATGGCCCGCGCCGCCCGCCCCCGCGGCGGCAAGGTCGACCGCGACGCCGGCCTCGCCGTCGTCATGGCCCGCGAGCTGACCGACATCTGCTCCCGGCTCCAGGAGGCCGACATCCGCGTGCGCCAGCCGCTCGGCCAGGGCCGGCTCGCCTCGCTGATCCACTCCATGTACGACCCGGACCACCCCATCGACCACATCCAGGCGATGACCAAGCGCAACGCCTGGCCGGCCGAGCTGGACGCCATGGAGCCGACGTACCTCCAGGCCAAGACCCGCGAGTCCTCCACCCGCGCCCCCTGGTGCCACGCCACCGCCTGGGTGAAGGAGTGGCCGATGACCCCCGTCGGCGTCAACTTCCTGGCCCCGCTCCTCGTCCACACGCCCGACGTGATCCGCACGGTCGCCGTCACGATGGACCTCGAACCCACCGAGGTCGCCATCGAGCGCATGCTCACCGAGAAGACCAACGACGAGGCCGAGGCGTCCCGCGCCGCCAAGATGAACCGCACCGTCGACCCGCGCGACATCGCCGCCCACTCCCGACTCGACCAGCGCGGCGAGGACCTCGCCAGCGGCGCGGCCGGCGTGAACCTGGTCGGCTACATCACCGTCTCCTCCCGCTCCCCGGAGGCGCTGGCCCGCGACAAGCGCACCATCCGGGCCTCGGCCGGAAAGTCGTATCTGAAGCTGGAGTGGTGCGACCGCGAGCACCACCGGGCCTTCGTGAACACGCTCCCGTTCGCCACCGGAATCCGAAGGTAGGGGTTGATGCCCTGATGCGGGACCCGCTGTCCGTCGTCACCGAGGCCTTCACGTCCTTCCTGTTCGGGAAGGTCGAGACCACCCGGCTCCCGGTGCGCACCTCCACGGGCCAGGCACAGGCGGTCTACCTCCCGACCGCCGCGCCCGGCCTGGGCGACTCCGGCGTGATCATCGGCCGCGAGGTGTACTCCGGCAAGGGCTACATCTACGACCCCTTCCAGCTGTACGGCCAGCAGCTGCCCGCCCCCCACTGGCTGGTCCTCGGCGAGTCCGGCAACGGCAAGTCGGCGCTGGAGAAGACGTACGTGCTGCGTCAGCTCCGCTTCAAGGACCGCCAGGTCGTCGTCCTGGACGCGCAGGGCGAGGACGGCGTCGGCGAGTGGAACCTCATCGCCCAGGAGCTGGGCATAACGCCGATCCGGCTGGACCCGATGGCCGCCCTGGACCACGGCATCCGGCTCAACCCCCTCGACCCGTCGATCACCACGACCGGCCAGCTCGCCCTGCTGCGCACGATCATCGAGGTCGCGATGGGCCACGGCCTGGACGAACGCTCCGGCTTCGCCCTGAAGGTCGCCCACGCGTACGTCAACGAGACGATCGTCGAGCGCCAGCCCGTCCTGTCCGACATCGTCGAGCAGCTACGGCACCCCGAGCCGGAGTCGGCCGAGGCGATGAACGTCGACATAGACGACGTACGGGCGTGGGGCCTGGACGTGGCGCTTGTGCTGGACCGGCTGGTCGACGGCGACCTGCGCGGCATGTTCGACGGCCCGACCACGGTCGGCATCGACCTGGACGCCCCGCTGATCGTCTTCGACCTCTCCCACATCGACCGCAACTCCATCGCCATGCCGATCCTGATGGCGATCGTCGGCGTGTGGCTGGAGCACACCTGGATCCGTCCCGACCGGAAGAAGCGCATCTTCCTGGTCGAGGAAGCCTGGCACATCATCAACAGCCCGTTCGTCGCACAGCTGTTCCAGCGACTGCTGAAGTTCGGACGCCGGCTGGGCCTGTCCTTCGTGGCGGTCGTCCACCACCTGTCCGACGTGGTCGACGGGGCGGCTGCCAAGGAGGCGGCGGCGATCCTGAAGATGGCGTCGACACGGACGATCTACGCCCAGAAGGCCGACGAGGCCAGAGCCACCGGCCGGGTCCTCGGTCTGCCCCGCTGGGCCGTGGAGATCATCCCGACGCTCACTCCCGGCATCGCGGTATGGGACGTCAACGGCAATGTCCAGGTCGTCAAACACCTGGTCACCGAGACCGAGCGCCCCCTCGTCTTCACCGACCGCGCGATGACCGAGTCCTCGGCCGACTACAAGGAGGACGACGCCCTGCGCGCCGCCGAACGGGAGGCGGAGGAGCGGGCCGCGGCCTTCATGGAACAGCACCTCGGCGACTCCGAGTCGACCGTGGCGTAGAGGAGGGCGTACGACGTGAGACCGGACGACCGGCAGCGGGAGGGCCAGGGCGGCATCCCGGACGGGCTGCTGATCGGCATCCTCGCGTTCCTGCTCGGCGCGACGACCCTGGCCTGGACGGCGACGGGCCTGGCCGGCGTGTTCGCGCACGGCGGCTGGCCCGAGGGCGTGACCTTCACCCGCACCCCGCTCGCCATGCGCCATCTCGTCGCCGAGCCCCACGACATCGCCAGCGCCTGGCCGGACACCCCGGAGACGGCCCTCTCCGGGTACGGCCTGTTCTGGGGGCTGTTCATAGGGCAGCTGATGGTGCTCCTCGTCCTGACCGTGTTCGTCATGGGCACCCTGGCCCGCTGGAGGGCCGTACGACGCCACGGACGCGCCACCCGGACGCCGCCGGCAGCCGCCCCGCCAATGCCGCCGCCCCTGGACGAGGTCCCGGCGCCCCGCACGGCCCCGGAGCCGCACAAGCGCCTCCACCACCCCGCCCCCACCGAGCCCGCAGCTCCCGCGCCGGAGGCCGTCACCGTCGGGTTCGCCGGAGAACGCGACCCGCTGGCCGGCGGCCGGGACGCCCTCGTCGTCTCTCCGCGCGAGAGCCGCCGCACCACGGCCGCCCAGGCCATCCGCGACGCCGAGGGCCCCGCCCTCGTCCTCACCTCCAACCCGGCCGTCTGGCTGGACACGAAGGACGCCCGCGCCAAGCTCGGCCCGGTCCACCTCTACGACCCCACCCACCTGTGCGACACCCCGTCCCGCCTGCACTGGTCCCCCACCACGGGCTGCGAGGACAAGCGGACGGCCACCGCCCGCGCCGGCGCCCTCCTCGCCCCGGTCCGCCCGACCGCCCGGCTGGACGAGGCCCTCGCCGACACCGCCGAGACCCTGCTGCGCAGTTACCTCCACGCCGCCGCCATCGACGGCCGCACCGTCCGCCACGTCCACCGCTGGGCCCAGGGCACCCAGGTCCAGGAGGCGGTGCGCACCCTCCGCACCCACCCCAAGGCGGCCCCGGGAGCCGCGGGGGAGCTGGAGGCGGCCCTCACCGCTCACCCCGAACGCCGCGACATGGCCCACGAACTGACGGGCCGTGCACTGTCCGCACTGTTCACCGTCAACGTCCGCGAGGCCTGCACGCCCAACCGAACCGATGCGCTCGCCCTGGATTCCTTCGTCGCCGAAGGGGGCACGCTTTATATGGTCGGTGAGTCCATCGAGGACCCCCGGGCGAATCCGGGCGCGATGCCCCTGCTCACCGCGCTCGCGTCCAGCGTGGTCGAGCGCGGCCGGCGCATGGCCGAACGGTCATCCTCCGGTCGCCTCGACCCACCACTCACCCTCGTCCTGGACGACATCGCGGCCGTGGCCCCGCTCCCCCTGCTTCCGGCCCTCCTGGCTTCGGGCACCGACCTGGGGATGCCCACCCTGGCCCTCCTGCGCTCCCGCGAACAGGCCCGCAGCCGCTGGCCGCACGACGAACTCCCGGTGTGACCCGGACGCGTGGGCGTCAGCGCTCGAGCACGTACTCCAACTCCAGCTCGTCCCCGTCGCCGAGCGGCACCAGCACCCCGCTCGGCACGAACCCGGCCCGGCGGTAGAAGGCCTGCGCCCGCCCGTTGTCCTCGTGCACGATGAGCCGCACCCGCTCGACCCCGCGCCCCCACGCCCATTCGATCCCGGCGTCGAACAGCACCTCGGTGAGCCCGATCCCCCGGCACTCGGGCCGCACATACACACCGACGACATGCGCCTGCCGTCGCTCGACCCGACAGCCGGCCCAGTCCTCCGTCCCGGCCTCCTCGATCAGCACGGTCAGCGACCCGACCCATTCTCCGTCCGGCGCTACGGCGACGATCTGCTGCACGTCCGACGCCCCCTCGGCCGCCCGCGCCGTCCGCTCCCGCCAATAGGAGTCGGGCCGGGCAACGGCCTCCTCGTACGTCTCCAGGAAGGCGAGGTGAGCAATCGGATCCTGCAGCGCGAGCAGCCGCAGCGCCTTCACCGCCGGCCACTCCTCCGGACGCACGGACCGGATCACGTAGTTCATACGGGCTACGGTACCCGGCCACGAAAAAACCCCCGCATCGGCCCGATGCGGGGGTTTTCTCAAAGATTGTTCGGCGGCGTCCTACTCTCCCACAGGGTCCCCCCTGCAGTACCATCGGCGCTGTAAGGCTTAGCTTCCGGGTTCGGAATGTAACCG
>NZ_JBVJFP010000011.1:0-301005 GCF_055587785.1 Streptomyces sp. NPDC046379 | reverse complement strand
TTGCACGACCACAACTGCACCTGCGTACCGTCCGCCGAAGCACCGTTCGCCACGTCCAGGCACTTGCCGTTGACGCCCTTCACCTCACCCGTGCGAGCGCCGCCGCCGGTCGTGGTGAAGGAGAACTCGTCGATGTCGAACAGCGATCCCGTGCCGCCCTTGAACACCAGGTGGAGGGTGGTGGTGCCGGCCGGCCGGTTGGTCAGCGGGGCGGTGACGTCCTGGAAGGTCTCCCAGCCGCCGGTCACCGGGACGGTCGCCGTGCCGAGCAGGGTGCCGGTCGGGGACCCGGCCCGCACCTCGATGGTGCCGCCCGCTCCCGCGGAGGAGACCCGCGCCGTGAACGTGCTCGTGTTGTCCAGGGCGTAGGGGGTGAAGGCGATCCAGTCGCCGTTGTCGATGTGGCCGACGGTCCGGCCGCCGTGCGCGGGGGCGTGGTTGACGACCTGCACGCCCGACGCGGTGCCGTAGTGCTCGGCCTGCCGGTGGCTGGGCTGGGTGATGTGCTGGTCGTGGGTGGTGAGCGCGGGCTGGCCGTTCGCGCCCTTGTCGGTGTACTCGGCGTCGATGACGCCGAAGATGTTGGCGTTGGGGTCGTGTTCGCCGTCGGCGAGGGTCTGCAGGGTGCCGCTGCAGCCGGTGGCCGAGGTCTGCGGGTGGCCGTGGCTGTCGTGGCCGACGATGAAGGTGACCTTGACCTTGGAGCAGTCGACGGCGCCGTCCTCGGGGTCGGTGACCGTCACCCTGAACGGGATCGCCGCGCCGAAGTCGTAGACGCGGCCGTCCAGGGGCAGGTCGATGCTGACCGTGGGAGCGGTGTTGCCGACGGTGATCCGCACGGACGCGGTCGCCGACTTGCCGGTGGAGTCCGTGATCTTCAGCGTGGCCGTGTACTGGCCGTTGGCGGTGTACGTGTGCGAGGGGTTGGCCGCGGTGGAGGTGGCGCCGTCGCCGAAGGTCCAGGCGTACGAGAGGGCGTCGCCGTCGGGGTCCGAGCTGCCCGCGGAGGAGAAGGCGACCGCCAACGGGGCCCTGCCCGAGGTCACGTTGGCCTTGGCCTGGGCGATCGGGGCCCGGCCGCCGGTGACGTGCTCGATGCGGTAGAGGGCCGAGTTCTCGTCGCCGTTGAAGTAGCCGGTGCCGTAGTCGAGGACGTAGAGCGCGCCGTCCGGGCCGAAGGCCATGTCCATCACCTGGGTCCCGGTCCAGGGGAAGGCGTTGATGGACTGCACGGTCCCGTCGGAGCCGGACTCGATCCGCTTGATCCAGCGGCGCCCGAACTCACCGGCGAAGAAGTCCCCGTCGTACTCCTGCGGGAACTTCACCTCGGAAGTGGAGGCGGCGTCGTAGCGGTAGACGGGGCCGCCCATGGGGGACTCCGAGCCGCCGCCGAACTCCGGTACGGAGCCGCCGTCGTACGGGATCCAGGCGGGCTGGGCGGGCGGCAGGTCGGTCAGGCCGGTGTTGCGCGGCGAGGTGTTCTTCGGGGCCGCGCAGTCGAACTTCGCGCCGGAGGCCCCGGAGGCGAAGTCGTAGTCCGTGTACGCGTTGTTCGCTCCGGTGCAGTACGGCCAGCCGTAGTTGCCCGCCTTGGTGATCCGGTTGAACTCGACCTGGCCGGCGGGTCCACGAGAGGCGCTGGCGGTGCCGGCGTCGGGGCCGTAGTCGCCGAGGTAGACGATGCCGGTGGCCTTGTCGACGCTCATCCGGAAGGGGTTGCGGAAGCCCATCGCGTAGATCTCGGGCCGGGTCCGGGCGGTGCCGGGCGGGAAGAGGTTGCCGGCCGGGACGGAATACGATCCGTCGGCGTTGACCTTGATGCGCAGGACCTTGCCGCGCAGGTCGTTGGTGTTGCCCGAGGAACGCTGGGCGTCGTAGGCGGGGTTGCGGGAGGCCCGCTCGTCGATCGGGGTGTAGCCGTCCGAGGCGAACGGGTTGGTGTCGTCGCCGGTCGACAGGTACAGGTTGCCCGCCGCGTCGAAGTCGATGTCCCCGCCGACGTGGCAGCACAGGCCGCGCGAGGCGGGCACGTCGAGGATCTTCTTCTCGCTGGCGAGGTCGAGGGTGCCGTCCGTCCTCAGCACGAACCGGGAGAGCCGGTTGACGCCGTCGAACGGGGCGAAGTCGGCGGCCGTGCCGTCGGCCGGGGCGTCGCCGGCCGGGGTGGTCAGCTTGGGCGCGTAGTAGAGGTAGACGAACCGGTTGGCGGTGAAGCCCGGGTCCACCGCGACGCCTTGCAGGCCTTCCTCGTCGTGGCTGTAGACGTCCAGCTTCCCGGCGACGGTCGTGGTGCCGGCGGCGTTGGTGAGCCGCAGGGTGCCGTCCCGCGAGGTGTGCAGCACCGAACGGTCCGGCAGGACCGCCAGCGTCATCGGCTCGCCCGTCTCGGCCACGCCCTTGGCCAGCGTGACCTGCTGGAAGTCCCCGACGGCGGCCTCGGCCCGGACGCCGCCCGGGTCCGCGGGGGCGGCGGCCGCCGGTGCCGCCGGCAACAGAAGGCCGAGGACGCCCGCCACGGCGGGCAGCAGGAAGCGGAAACGGACACGTCTGCGTCCGAACGGTCTCGTGCGCACAGAAGTCTCCCAGTGGTGTGGGGTGGCGGCATGCCGCAGGGCATGCCGAAGGGAGTACGGGCGCGCGCCGTCGCGCCGTCGAGCCCCGGCCACGAGTCGCTCATGACCGGTTCATTTCAAGGAAGTTAGCGGGCTTGGTCCGGACCCGTAACCCCTTTCGTTCATGATCTCGATACTTTTTCCGCTGCCGGGACAAAGTGCGGGGGGCCGGTTCCGGGCGCACGGGTGAGCCGCCCGTGCCGTCCACCGCCCCCGTCCGCGCTTGTCAGCACCCTTGTGCGGGCACTACTGTCACCACGCCTTGGTGAACGGGAAATCCGGTGTGATGCCGGTGCGGCCCTCGCCACTGTGATCGGGAAGTCCGGCTCCGGCCCTCGCGGGCAGCCACTGGGTCCTCGGACCCGGGAAGGCGGAGCACGGGCGGTGGTACCCGTCAGCCAGGAGACCGGCCAAGGCGCGTCAACCATCCACGAGGTGCTGGAGAGGGTCTGCTGAGCCATGCACATAGCCGAGGGTTTCCTGCCTCCGGCGCACGCCGTCGCCTGGGGCGTCGCGTCCGCGCCGTTCGTCGTCCACGGAGTGCGATCTCTCACACGCGAGGTACGGGAGCATCCCGAGAGCACCCTGCTCCTCGGCGCCTCCGGAGCCTTCACGTTCGTCCTGTCCGCGCTGAAGCTGCCTTCGGTTACCGGGAGTTGTTCCCATCCGACCGGCACGGGCCTCGGCGCCATCCTGTTCCGGCCGCCGGTCATGGCGGTGCTGGGCACCATCACCCTGCTCTTCCAGGCGCTGCTGCTCGCGCACGGCGGCCTGACGACGCTCGGCGCCAACGTGTTCTCCATGGCGATCGCCGGCCCCTGGGCCGGCTACGCGGCGTACCGGCTGCTGCGGCGCTGTGAAGTGCCGCTGATGCCCGCGGTGTTCTGCGGCGCGTTCGTCGCCGACCTGTCCACGTACTGCGTCACCAGCGTCCAGCTGGCGCTGGCCTTCCCCGACCCGGGCAGCGGGTTCCTGGGCGCGCTCGGCAAGTTCGGGTCCATCTTCGCCGTCACGCAGATCCCGCTCGCGGTGAGCGAGGGCCTGCTGACGGTGCTGGTGATGCGGCTGCTGGTGCAGTCCAGCAAGGGCGAACTGACCCGGCTGGGCGTGCTGGTGGCGGGGCGCCGCGAGGAGGCGGTGGCCCGATGAGCCGCAACGCGAAGATCAACCTCCTGCTGCTGGCCGTCGTGGTGGCCCTCGCCGTGCTGCCGCTGGCGCTGGGGCTCGGCGACGACGAGGAGGAGCCGTTCGCCGGGGCGGACGCCCAGGCCGAGACGGCGATCACCGAGATCGAGCCGGACTACGAGCCCTGGTTCTCGCCCCTGTACGAGCCGCCGTCCGGCGAGATCGAGTCCGCGCTGTTCTCCGTGCAGGCGGCCCTCGGCGCGGGCGTCCTCGCCTACTACTTCGGCCTGCGCCGGGGCAGGCGGCAGGGCGAGCGGCAGGCCCGTGAAGCGCTGGGGCCCGAGGCGCCGAGGGCCGCGGAGCCCGAGCCCGCGGAGCCCGCGGGCGCCGGGGACGCCGCCGTGCCGGCGGGCCCGGAGGGCGGGTCCCGTCCCGGGCGGGACTGACCCGGGTGCTGCCGATCGACGCGGCGGCGCACAGCAGCCGCTGGCGCCGCCGCCATCCCGTGGACAAGGCCGTGCTCGGGCTCGGACTGACCGTGCTGGCGGTCTCGCTGCCGCCCTGGCCGGGCGCGGCCCTGGTGCTGGTGGCCGCGCTCGCCGTGCTGCTGGGCCCGGCGGGCGTGCCGGGCCGCCGGCTGTGGCGGGCCTACCGGGTGCCGCTGGGCTTCTGCGCGACCGGCGCGGTCACGCTGCTCGTCCAGGTCGGGGGCCCGGACGGGTTCCTGGCGCCGGCCGAGGGCGGGGCGGTGCGCGCCGGGGAGCTGATGCTGCGGACGTCGGCGGCCTCCCTCGGGGTGCTGCTCTTCGCCTTCACCACTCCCCTGTCCGACCTGCTGCCGCGGCTGGTGCGGGCCGGGGTGCCCGCGCCCGTCGTCGACGTCGCCCTGGTGACGTACCGGATGAGTTTCCTGCTGCTCGACTCGGTGCGCCGCGTCCGGGAGGCGCAGGCCGCCCGGCTCGGGCACGCGGGCCGCGCCGCCGCCTGGCGTTCGCTGGGCGGGCTCGGCGCGACGGCGTTCGTGCGGGCCTTCGACCGGGCGGCGCGGCTGCAGGCCGGGCTCGCCGGGCGCGGCTACGACGGCACCCTGCGCGTCCTGGTCCCCGAGGCCCGTGTCTCCCTCCCCTTCCTCGCCGGCAGCGCCGCCCTTCTCACGGCGCTGACCGCACTCACCTTCGTCCTGGAAAGGCCGCTGTCATGAGCGAGCCCGTGCCGGTCGCCCTGCACGGCGCGTCCTTCGCCTACGAGGACGGCCCCACGGTGCTGTCCGGCCTCGACTTCGAGGTGCGCGAGCACCGTGCGCTCGCCCTGCTGGGCCGCAACGGCAGCGGCAAGACCACGCTGATGCGGCTGCTCGCCGGAGGGCTGCGGCCCCGTACCGGCCGGCTGACCGTCGACGGCCGTCCGGTGACGTACGACCGCAAGGGCCTGACCCGGCTGCGGACGACCGTCCAGCTCGTCGTGCAGGACCCCGACGACCAGCTGTTCGCGGCGTCCGTCGGGCAGGACGTGTCGTTCGGCCCGCTCAACCTCGGGCTGTCCGACGCCGAGGTGCGGGCGCGCGTCGCGGAGGCCCTGGCCGCCCTGGACATCACCGCGCTGGCCGACCGGCCCACGCACCTGCTGTCGTACGGGCAGCGCAAGCGGACCGCGATCGCGGGCGCCGTCGCGATGCGGCCCCGGGTGCTGATCCTCGACGAGCCGACGGCCGGGCTCGACCCGGACGGCCAGGAGCGGCTGCTGGCGACCCTCGGCGAGCTGCGCGAGCGGGGCACGACGGTGGTGATGGCCACCCACGACGTCGACCTCGCCCTGCGCTGGGCCGACGACGCCGCCCTCCTCACCCCGTCCGGCGTGCGCACCGGCCCGGCCCCGACCGTCCTGGCCCGCACCGGCCTGCTGCGCGAGGCGGGCCTGCGCCTGCCCTGGGGCGTGGCGGCGGCCCGCCTGCTGCACGCCCAGGGCCTGCTGGCCGACCCGGCCCGCGGACCCCGTACCGCCGAGGAGCTGGCGGCGCGGGCGGCGGAGGCCGGGGCGCCCGGCAGGGGCGCCGCCGGACGGGCGTGAGCACCGCGCCGGCCGCCCGGCGACGCCGTGGGTGATTCACGGCATACCGCCGGAAGGCCGCACATGTGTTAGTCGTCCGCGTGGGCCGGGGTACTCGTAGGGCTTGCACTGATCGGCCGGCCGTTGCGCAGCGGACCCGCTCCGCGCGATGCCGGGACAGCCGAAGGAGTTCCCACCATGACGGACGTGTCCAGCAAGGGCCCCGCCCCGGGCGACGACCGCAAGGTACTCACCAACCGGCAGGGCCATCCTGTCTATGACAACCAGAACCAGCGGACGGTCGGCGCCCGGGGGCCCGCGACGCTGGAGAACTACCAGTTCCTCGAGAAGATCAGCCACTTCGACCGGGAGCGCATCCCGGAGCGCGTGGTGCACGCCCGCGGGGTGACGGCGTACGGCTTCTTCGAGGCGTACGGCGCCTGGGGCGACGAGCCGATCAGCCGTTTCACCCGGGCCAAGCTGTTCCAGGAGCGCGGCAAGCGCACCGACCTGGCCGTCCGGTTCTCCACGGTGATCGGCGGACGCGACTCCTCCGAGGCCGCGCGCGACCCCCGTGGCTTCGCCGTGAAGTTCTACACGGAGGACGGCAACTGGGATCTCGTCGGCAACAACCTGGGGGTCTTCTTCATCCGGGACGCGATCAAGTTCCCGGACGTCATCCACGCCCTCAAGCCGGACCCGGTGACCTTCGAGCAGCAGCCGCGGCGGATCTTCGACTTCATGTCGCAGACGCCGGAGTCGATGCACATGCTGGTCAACCTGTTCAGCCCGCGCGGCATCCCGGCGGACTACCGGCACATGCAGGGCTTCGGCGTGAACACCTACAAGTGGGTGAACGACGAGGGCCGCACGGTGCTGGTCAAGTACCACTGGATGCCGAAGCAGGGCGTGCGCAGCATGACCGAGGAGGATGCCGCGAACGTGCAGGCGCAGGGCCTCGGCCACGCCACGAAGGACCTGTACGAGGCGGTGGAGCGGGGCGACTTCCCCGAGTGGGAGCTGCTGGTCCAGATGATGGAGGACCACGAGCACCCGGAGCTGGACTTCGACCCGCTGGACGACACCAAGACCTGGCCCGAGCAGGACTTCCCGCCCAAGCCGGTCGGGCGGATGGTGCTCAACCGCATGCCGGAGAACTTCTTCGCCGAGAACGAGCAGATCTCCTTCGGCACCGGCGTCCTGGTCGACGGGCTGGACTTCTCCGACGACAAGATGCTCGTCGGTCGCACGTTCTCGTACAGCGACACCCAGCGCTACCGGGTGGGCCCGAACTATCTCCAGCTGCCGGTGAACCAGGCGAAGAACGCCGAGGTGCGCACCAACCAGCGCGACGGGCTGATGACGTACCACGTCGACGGCGCGGGCGAGAACCCGAGCGTGAACTACGAACCGTCGATCACCGGCGGCCTGCGCGAGGGCGAGTACCCGACGCACGACGAGCAGGGGCCGGAGATCCGCGGCCGGCTCACCCGCAAGCGCATCTCCCGGACCAACGACTACCTCCAGGCCGGGCAGCGCTATCTGCTCATGGAGCAGTGGGAGCGGGACGACCTGGTCAAGAACTTCGTCGACCTGCTGTCCCAGTGCGACCGGCCGGTGCAGGAGCGCATGGTGTGGCACTTCCTGCTGGTCGAGAACGACCTCGGGCTGCGGGTCGGCGAAGGGCTCGGCATCGGACCGGAGGACGTGGCCGGGCTGGAGCCGCTGGCCAGCCAGGACCTCACCGACGAGGACCGCAAGCGGCTGGCCAATCTGGGCAAGAACCCGCCGCGTGACGTGGAGGGCGTGACCATGACCCACTGCGTCCCCGACGAGCGGCACGTCGTCACGCGCTGATCCGCCCGTCCCGAAGGCCCGCCGGTTCCCCGGCGGGCCTTCGGCCTGTCCGGCGGGTCAGGGCTGCAGGGGCATGCTCCAGCAGTTGGAGGAGGCGGGCTTCCCGGCCAGACGGTCGGTCAGCCAGGAGATGGCGTCGCCCTGGTCGGTCAGCAGCGGCGCCACGTGGTTGGTGAGCAGCTTGTCGCCGAGGTTGGGCAGGACGACGGCCTCGTAGGTGACGTCGGCGCCCTTGCGGCACCAGTCGACGGCGAGCCTGCGGGACTGGGCGTGCGGCACGATGTCGTCCTGGACGCCGGTCGCCACGCGCACCGGACCGGCCGGCTTCATGGTGCCGATGCGCTGCGCGTCGAGGGTGGCCCGCAGCGCCGGCTCGGCTGCGACGATCTCGCCGACGGACTTGCCGCTGACGGTCCACTTGGTGCTCTTGGTGAAGGCGTAGCGGAAGACCGAGTCGCCGACGCACATCGTGGACAGGTCGTTCAGCGCGGCCTTGCCGGCGGCGTTGATGTGGGCGTCGGCGAGGGGCCGCAGCGCCGGGTCGCTCTGCAGGAAGCCGTTGAGCGACCAGCCGAGGGCGCCGACGAGGGCGCTGCCGTCGATGCCCTTCAGCACCTCGGTCAGGTCGGCGGGCGGCGCGCCGGCGTAGGTGCCGACGAGCCTGACGTCGGGGGCGTAGGTGGGCTGGAGTTCGGCGGCCGAGGCGCTGGCGCCGCCGCCCTGGCTGTAGCCGTAGAGGGCGACGCGCGAGTCGCGGGTGACCGACGCGCCGGGCACCGCGCGGGCCGCCCGGACGGCGTCGAGCAGGGCGTGGCCGCTGTCGACTCGGTTGACGTAGGTGTGCAGCCGGTCGGTCGCGCCGAGCCCGGCGTAGTCGGTGACGACCACGGCGGCGCCGGTGGCCAGCAGTCGGTAGATCGACAGGTCCTCGTAGCCGACCGACACGGTGTCGCCGTCCAGGACGACCGGGTGCTCCAGGCCCATCGAGGCCGCGCACTGGTCGCCCTGCCCCATGGTGCCCGGGGCCACCGCCACCAGCGGGCGGGGGCCCGTGCCCTTCCAGGAGGCCCAGGGCTCGATGTAGGCGCCGGTCACGGCGACCGGGCGGCCGTTGGAGTCGGTCGACCTGTACATCAGCCGGGTCGCGGTGCCCGGCAGTTGGCGGCCGTCGAGGCCGGGGAGGCTCAGGGCGAGCGGGAGGGGACCGGTGCGGATCAGGGCGCCGTTCTCGGCGGGGAGGTCCGCGGGGGGCGTGTAGAAGGCCGGGACGGTGACGCCTCGGGAGGTCACGCCGTCGGCTGCGGAGGCGGAGGCTGCCGGGAGGGCCTGGGCTCCGACGCAGGCGAGGGCGGCCAGGGCGGCGGCGAGGAGGCGGCGGCGGGGCGGTGCGGCGGGTCTGCGGGGGGTGCGAGGGGTGTGGGGGCGGCGTTGCATCGGGCTCACTCCTTGCGGCGTCGGAAGGTGCGGCGGGGTGCCGACGGGCGGCGGGGTGCGGTGGTGCGCCCGCGGGCGGCTGTGGCGCGACTGGCGTGCGGGCGTGCGGCTGGGGGCGCGAGGTGCGGCTCTGGTGCGGGGGGCGCCCGCCGAACCGGTGGGCAACACGGTAGTTACTGGCGGGTCACATCCGGGAGAGTAGAGTCGCGTGTCACTCAGTGACAAGGTGTCTGCGTGTGTCAATTCCGCGGGTCTCGCTATGCTGCCGGTGTTCGAGACGCGGAGGCGGTGGGGCGACGGTGCGCGAGGCGGCACCCGGTGCACGCGAGGCACACGCTCCGGCCTCCCGGCCGTCGCTCGGGGAGCGGCGCAAGACGGCGCTCCGCCTGGAGATCGCCCGCGAGGCCGTCCGGCTGTTCCTGGCGCAGGGCGTCACCGCCACCACGGGCGACCAGATCGCCCAGGGCGTCGGCGTCTCGACCCGCACGCTGTGGCGGCACTTCCCCACCAAGGAGAGCTGTGTCCTGCCGCTGCTCGCGGCGGGCCTGGACGCCGTCGTCGAGCTGCTGCGCGACTGGCCGCCGCAGACCCGGCTGCTGGACTTCCTGACGACGTCCTGCCGGCAGGGCAGGCTGCCCTCCGCCGACCCCGCCGTCCTCGACCTGGTGCGGCTGACCCGCACCGAGCCCGCCCTGCGCGCCGTCTGGCTCCAGGCCCACGACGACGCGCTGCCGGTGCTCGCCGGGCTGCTCGCGCGGCGGTGCGGCACGAGCGCCGACGACCTGCGGGTGAAGGTGCACGCGGCGACCGTCAACGGCGCGCTGCGCACGGCGGCCGAGGACTTCGCCGTCCGCTACGCCGACGGCCCCGGCGCCTCGCAGGAGGAGCTGACCGCCTGCCTGCACGTCGCCCTGCGCGCGGCCGTGGAGGGCCTGCCCTACTGACCCGCCCCCGCGGGACGGCGCGGGGGGGGCGTGCGCCCCGGCCGGGCGCCGCCGGCCGCGCCGGGTCCGCCCCCAGGGCTTGAGCACGGAGACGGCCGCCAGGAAGACGTACGCGGACAGCGACACGGCCGGCCCGAACAGCACCTCGCCCGTGTCGGGCAGCGGCCGGCCGGCGGCGACGGCGTACGCGGAGTTCACGCCGGGAGGCAGGGCGAGGACGGTGGCGGTGAGCGTGGCGAGGGTGAGCCAGAAATTGACGCAGATTCACCGATGGCGGGTCAGCCCCCACTCGGTGCCGAGGGCCGGCACCAGGCCGCCGGCCAGGGTCAGGAGGGCGACGGGGAGCAGCAGCCAGTCGGTGAACAGCTTCATGGCGCGCTCCGAGCCCTCGACCGCGGGCGCGGAGCCGGTGGCGGCCGCGGTGACGCCCAGGGTGAGCAGCCCGGGACTGAGCCCGAGTCAGGCGGCGGAGGCGGCCACATGGTCGACGGGACACATTCGGTGTGTGGGACGGTTTTTCACGCCTTCCACGCCGCCGCTCCCGCGGGCCCGCGTGCGTCCCACGGCGGGAGTGACCGCGGCTGCTCGCCCCGGCGTACGCGCCCGGCCGTGCGCCCGCCCCGCACGAAGTGCACGTTTTGCGGAACCTTTGCCGGGGTGCGGGGCGTTGTACCGGGTGAGCGCGCACGAGCGGGTTCACTACAGATGACCAGAACGCATACCGAGGTGACGTCAATGGCAGTGTGGGACCGGCTCAAGGACCAGGCCAAGGCTCTTCAGCAGACCCAGGGCGGGGCCCGCCCCCCGCGGGGTCACGGCACGGGGTCCGGCGGCGGTGGACGCGCCCAGCTGGTCAGCGCGCTCAAGACCCAGCTCGGCTCTTTGAAGACGGAGTTGAAGAGCGGCGCCTACCGGGACGCCAGCATGGCGATGTGCGCCCTGGTCGCGGCGGCCGACGGCCATGTGGACCCGGCCGAGCGGCAGCAGCTGGAGTCGATGATCGTGAGCAACGACGTCCTCCAGAACTTCCCGCCGGAGCAGCTGCGGCAGCGCTTCAACAAGCACGTCGACCTGCTCACGCGGAACTTCCCGCAGGGCAAGGCCGAGGCGCTGCAGGACATCGCCAAGACCGCCAAGAAGCCCACCGAGGCGCGGGCGGTCATCCAGACCGGCATCGTCATCGCCGCGGCCGACGGCGACTTCTCGCAGGCCGAGCAGGCGGTCGTCCGCGAGGTGTGCGCGGCCCTGGGCGTGTCCCCCGCGGAGTTCCAGCTCTGACCCTCCGTCGGCCACGGGACCGCGGTGCAGCAAGAAAGGCCTTCGATGGACCACCTGAAGGTGTGCGACCTGATGAGCGACGCCGTCATTCGGGTCCAGGGCGGCACGCCCTTCAAGGAGATCGCCCATCTGCTGCAGGAGTACGACATCACGGCGGTCCCCGTGGTCGACGCCGACGACCGGCCGGTGGGCGTGGTCTCGGAGGCCGACCTGCTGCACAAGATGTGGGGGTGGCGGGAGGGCGAGTCCGACGCCGCGCCCGCGAAGGCCTCGGCCGTCGACGCCGCCGGGCTGATGACCTCGCCCGCCGTCTGCGCGCGGGAGGAGTGGAGCGTCGTCGACGCCGCACGGGTGATGGCCGAGCACGGCATCAAGCGGCTGCTCGTGGTGGACGAGGAGGGCCGGCTGACCGGTGTGGTCAGCCGGAGCGACCTGCTGCGCGTGTTCCTGCGGACGGACCAGGCGATCCGCACGGAGATCGTCGAGGAGGTCCTGGTCAGGACGCTCGGCGAGGCGCCGTCGGCGGTGCACGTCGACGTGACCAACGGCAACGTCGTCCTCAGCGGCCGACTCGCCGACCGGGGGTCGGTGCCCGCCCTGGAGGAGCTGTGCCGACACGTCGACGGAGTGGTGGCCGTGGAGTTCAGACCGGTCCCCGAGGCCGCGGACGAGACGGCCGGCGAGCGCGGGGCCGGGGCGGAGAGCGGAGGGGCGCGCTGACGCGCCCGCCTACGACTCCTTCCAGACGAGCACGGTCAGCACCGCGCTGGTGACGGTGACCGGCGCGCCGGACTGGTTGAGCAGCCGCACCCGCATGCTGCGCCTCGACGCCAGCCGCTTGGTCAGCGGCACGACCGCGAACGATCCGCCGGACGTGCCCACGAGTTCGTGGATCGGATGGTTCGTCCTCACCTCGTCGCCCTCGAACTCCGTCATCCGCACCTGCACGGTCTTCCCGGCGGGCAGCCCGGTGACGGCGAGGCTCAGGCTGCCGGTGAAGCGGGCCGGGCCGCGCGCGAAGACGGTGCCGCCGGACGCATGGTGACCGGTCTCGTCGCTCCACTCGCTGGTGAACTCGATGGAGTCCCAGAAGCCCGGGTTGAGGGTGTACTGCGTGGCGAGTCCCAGGTTGACGTACTGGGGCATGGGGTCCTCCTCTTCCCACTGGCCCGCCGGCAGCGCCAGACAGGCGGCCAGGTCGCGGCGGAAGTCGAGCATGTCGAAGCCGCGCGGATCGGGCTTCTGGTCCGACCACTCCAGGTGGCCGATGGCGCTCTTCGCGGACCAGCCGTGCCGACGGCAGATCGCCGCGGTGGCCTTCACCATGGCGGTGTACTGGGCGCGCGGCCACGGGTCCTTGCCGTCGCCGAGGTTCTCGCACTCCCAGCCGTAGAAGTGGGCGTTGCCGTCGACCGAGCCGGGGCTGTTGTCGTGTTCGTGCGTCGGGGGCGGATAGCTGCCGTACGACTCGTTGCGCACGGCCGCGAGAACGTCGGGGTCGCCGCCGCCGGCGTGGTTGGCGCGGCCGTTGCCGACGAGGTGGACGGTGCCGTCCTTGGTGATGCAGCCGGTGGCGAGCGGCCCGGGCAGGTCGCTGCGCCCGTTGTAGATCAGGCTCACGACGTCGGCGCCCGGACCGGTGACGGTGTGATGGACCATCACGCCGTTGACCGGGCCCCAGGCGCCCCTGTGGTTGCGGTTGTGGGTGCGCCAGGAACGGACCTCACGCACGGCGCAGCCCTCCGCGCGGAGCGCGGCGACCAGTTGGTCGGCGGTGAGTGGATCGGCCATCGTCACTCCTCCGTTGGGTCCACGCGGGCCACATGCCCGGACGGATATCCGGTTATGCGCACGGACGCGAAACCCCGGGGCGCCGCGACACCCCGGGGTCACTCGTTCGAGTCACTGTCAGAACGTCAGTTTCCAGCTGTCGATGTACCCCGTGTCCTGGGCGGCGACGTCCTGGACCCGCAGCCGCCAACTGCCGTTCGCCGTCTCGCTCGACGCGTCGACGGTGTAGGTGGCGACGACGTTGTCCGCGGAGTCCGAACTGCTGGAGTTCTTCAGCCGGTACGCCGTGCCGTCCGGGGCGAGCAGATCGACGACCAGGTCGCCGCGCCAGGTGTGCTTGACGTCGACGCCGACCCGGAGCGCCGCTGGCGCGTTGCCCGTGCGGCCGGAGACGGCGACGGTGGAGGTGACGGCGGCGCCGTTGTCCGGGATGGCGACGTCGGCGGTGTTCTCGTACACGTCTCCGGGCTCCGGCGTGGCGCCCGTGCCGAGTGTCCAGATGGCGTGGGCGAGGGCGTCGCTGTTGCGGTCGAGCGCGGTGTCGTTGATGTTCGACGTGGTGTCGCAGGAGGAGTGGTAGCACCGGTCGAAGGCCTGACCGGCGGTGCCGCCCCACTTGGTCGCCTGGGCCGCCGTCTTGACCCGGCTGGCGCCGGTGAACAGTCCGCCGACGGGTATGCCGGCGTTCTTGAACGAGGCGTGGTCGGAGCGCCCGTCGCCCTCGGTCTCTATCTCGGTCGGCACGCCGATGCCCGCGTACCAGTCCTTGAAGACCTTCTCGATCGCCGGGTCGTCGTCGTAGACGAAGTAGCCGGGGTTCGGGGAGCCGACCATGTCGAGGTTGATGTAGCCCGCGATCTTCGCGCGCTCGGTGGTCGGCAGGGTGTTGACGTAGTGCTTCGAGCCGACGAGTCCCAGTTCCTCGGCGCCCCACCAGGCGAACCGCAGGTGCTTGGCGGGCTGGAGCTGGGCGCGGGAGACGGCGAGCGCGGTCTCCAGCACGGCGGCGGATCCCGAGCCGTTGTCGTTGATCCCGGCGCCGGAGGAGACGGAGTCGAGGTGGGCGCCGGCCATGACGACCTGATTGGCGTCCCCGCCGGGCCAGTCGGCGATCAGGTTGTAGCCGGTCGTGCCGGAGTAGGTGAACTGCTGGAGCGTGGTGACGAAGCCGGCCGCGTCCAGCTTGCCCCGCACGTAGTCGATGGACGCCTTGTAACCGGTGCGGCCGTGCGCACGATTGCCGCCGTTGGCGTTGGCGATGGACTGGAACTGCGTCAGGTGCGCCTTGACGCCCGCCAGCGGGATGTCGGGGGCGGCCTGCGCCCCGGCTCCCGCCCGGCCGGCGGCGTCCTCGGCCGAGGACGCCGGGGACGCGGCGAGCAGGCCCGCCACGGCGACGGCGACCACGGCCGCGGCCGCGGTGCGCCTGGGGGCCCTTCTGGGCAGGCTGGACCTCGGAATCGTCATGTGGGGGGCCGCACTTTCTCGTCGATGGGGAACCGGACGGAACATCTGGTGCTGTGGTGCCAGAGCTGTGCGGGTGCTGTGTGCGCCTGATGTTCATCCGAATGACGAGGTCACGTCAAGCCCTTTACCGGTCAGGAATGTCCGCTGAGCGAACACTTCATCCGGCGTCGCGGGCGACCTTGCGGGCCCAGAGCACGAGCGGCGCCTGAAGGGGCAGCCGGCCGAGGGCGGCGGCCTTCTGCGGCGCCGGCCTGTTCCGCCAGTCCACGGCCATCTTCACGTTGGCCGGGAAGACCCCGACGAAGAACGCCGCCGTGGCCAGTGCGGCGACCCGCCGGGTCCGGGGCAGCGCGACCCCGGCCGCCAGCGCCAGTTCGGCGGCGCCGCTCGCATAGGTCCACGCCCTCGGCGAGCCCGGCAGCGAACGGGGCACGATGGCGTCGAACTGGCGGGGGCGCGCGAAGTGCGCGGCGCCCGCGGCGGCCAGGAGACCGGCGAGGAGCAGCGGGGAGCGATCGGAACGGGACACGGTTCCTCCACGGAAGGGCGGCAGACGTTGTTACCCGACGGTAAGTAGGGGCGGGCGCAGCCTAACCCACGCCGGTCCGGCGCGGCTGCCGTACCTCCCGGGGCCGACGGCCGACAGTGAGGGGATGAGCGGTGAGGGAGTGAGCCCCGCGGGGACGAGCGGTGAGGAGACGGACGTCGAGCAGGTGATCGACGCGTTGTACGTACTGCCGCCGGGAGAGTTCGTGGCCGCCCGCGACGCGCGTGCGGCCGAGGCGCGCACGGCGAAGGACACGGCCGCGGCGAAGCGGATCTCCGCGCTGCGCCGCCCGACGCAGGCGGCCTGGGTGTCGAACCGTTTCGTCCGCGAGCGGCCCGACGAGGTCCGGCAACTCCTCACCCTCGGCGAGACCCTGCGGGAGGCGCATCGGCACCTGGACGCCCAAAAGCTGCGCGAGGCGGGCGGACGGCAGTACAAGGTGATCTCCGCACTGGCCCGGGAGGCGGCACAGGTCGCGGCCGGGGCCGGCGGGGCGGTCGGCGAGACGGTCGTTCAGGAGGTCGAGAAGATCTTCCACGCGGTCCTCGGCAGCCCCGACCTCGCGCGGGAGTGGGCGGCGGGCCGGCTGACGCGCACGCCGGACCCGACGATCGGCTTCGGAGCGGTGACGCCGGAGAGCCTGCCGGCCGGGCGAAAGGAGGCGGGCAGGGACGCCGAGGGCGGTGGGGCGGGGGACGCGGACGTTCGGGACACGGCGGCGGCCGACGAACAGGCGGTGAAGGCGTCCGCCCCGGCCGGGCCCTCCCCCGCCGGGACACCGCCCGCCGGACGGCGCCGGGGCGCGGCCACCGCACCCAAGAGGCCCCCGGCACAGAAAGACACGTCCAAGGAGGCCACGTCCGAGAAAGCCCCACCCAAGAAGCCGGCGTCCAAGAAAGCCCCACCGAAGAAGGCCCCGCCCGAGAAAGCCTCACCCAAGAAGGCCCCACCCAAGAAGGCCCCACCCAAGAAGCCGGCGTCCAAGGAACGCTCACCGGAGAAGCCGTCGCCGAAAGAGCCCCCGGCGGGAAAGTCGCCGCGCCGCCCCCGCCCCACCACGGCGGAAACCCGGCGCCGCGAAGAGCACGCCCAGGCCCTCGCCTCCGCCGAGCGGGCCGCCGCCGAGGCCCGGCATCGGCAGCGGGAGCAGCACTCCGCCGAGGACGCCCGGCACGCCGCGCTCTCCAGGCTCCGGGAGACCGAGGAGCGGGTCGCCCTGCTGGAGGAGCGGCTCCGGGAGGCGAGGGCGGAGCGGCGGGAGGCCCGTACGGAGGCGGAGCGGGCCCGCGCCGAAGCACGGAAGGCCGCCGACGCCGCCCGCGCGGCGGCCCGTTCGGCCGACGAGGCCGCGCGCACCGCGGCGCGTCCGGAGACGTAGCCGGACTCCGCCGCGCACACGCCGTGCCCCACCGCCCCACCCGCCGCCCCTCCAGCCCCATCGGTTCCGCAAAAGTTTCGAAAACGGGAGAACTGTTCGAGTTCTTGACGTGTCTTTGGCGCAATGGCTTCATGGGAGCGCTCCCACGCCGTGCGGACGCCCGGTTTCTTGCCGCTCACCATTGGAGTCGCAGTGAGAACAACAGTCAGAAGCACCCCTGTTCGGGTCAGAAGCAATCCCGTCCGTGCCCTGATGACCGCCCTCGCCGCCTTACTCGGCCTGGCCGTCGCCGGGACGCTCACCTCGGCGCCCGCGCACGCCGACGCGCCCGGAGCGCAGGCGACCGGCCTGCACATCGACAACGGGCGCCTTCTGGAGTCGAACGGCAACGATTTCGTCATGCGGGGCGTCAACCACGCCCACACCTGGTATCCGAACGAGACGCAGTCGCTGGCCGACATCAAGGCCCTGGGCGCCAACAGCGTCCGGGTCGTGTTGGCGGACGGCCACCGCTGGGCCGCGAACAGCCCCTCGGACGTGGCGGACGTCGTCGCCCAGTGCAAGGCCAACCGGCTCATCTGTGTGCTGGAGGTGCACGACACCACCGGTTACGGCGAGGAGGCCGCCGCCGGCACGCTGGACCAGGCCGCCGACTACTGGATCGGTCTCAAGAGCGTCCTCGCCGGTGAAGAGGACTACGTCGTCATCAACATCGGCAACGAGCCCTGGGGCAACACCAATCCGGCCGGCTGGACCGACCCGACCATCGCCGCGATCAAGAAGCTGCGCGGCGCCGGGTTCCAGCACACGCTCATGGTGGACGCGCCCAACTGGGGCCAGGACTGGCAGGGCGTGATGCGTGCCAACGCGCGGACCGTCTACGACGCCGACGCCACCGGCAACCTGATCTTCTCGATCCACATGTACAGCGTGTTCGACACGGCCCAGGAGATCACCGACTACCTGAACGCCTTCGTCGACGCCGAGCTGCCCATCCTCATCGGCGAGTTCGGCGGTCCCGCCGACCAGTGGGGCAATCCCGACGAGGACGCCATGATGGCCGCCGCCGAGCGGCTCGACCTCGGCTACCTGGCGTGGTCCTGGAGCGGCAACACCGACCCGATCCTGGACCTGGCGATCGACTTCGACCCGAACCGGCTCAGCTCCTGGGGCGAGCGCATCTTCCACGGCGCGAACGGCATCGCCCAGACCTCGAGGGAGGCGACGGTCTTCGGCGGCGGCACCCCGGGCGACACCCGCGCCCCCACCGCGCCGGGCACACCGACCGCCTCCGCCGTCACCTCCGACTCGGTGACGCTGAGCTGGGCCGCGTCGTCCGACAACGTCGGCGTGAGCGGATACGACGTCGTCCGGGTCGGCGGCACGACCGAGACCCCGGTCGCCTCCTCCGCCACCAACACCGTCACCGTCACCGGCCTCGCCGCCGACACCTCGTACACCTTCGGCGTGTACGCCCGTGACGCCGCCGGCAACCGCTCCGCCCGTTCCGCCACGGTGACCGTCACCACCGACGACGGCGGCAGCACACCCGGCACGCGCTGCTCGGTCGGCTACCGGGTCGTCCACGAGTGGCCCGGCGGCTTCCAGGGCGAGATCACCCTCCGCAACACCGGCACCACCGCCCTCAACGGCTGGACCCTCGGGTTCGCCTTCCCGAGCGGCCAGACCATCAGCAACATGTGGGGCGGCACGCCCAGCCAGAACGGCGCGAACGTGACCGTGGCCAGCGCCTCCTACACCTCGGCCGTCGCGGCCGGCGGTTCGGTGAGCGTCGGCTTCACCGCGACGAAGGGCTCCGCCAACGCTGCCCCGACCTCCTTCACGCTCGACGGCACCGCCTGCACCGCCGCCTGATCCGACCGAAGGCGCACCGACCGGCCGGGCGAGCCGTCCCGGCCGGTCGGTGGTCCCCCGCCGTCGTACCCCCGGTCGGGGTCGGGTGTCCCCGGCCTAGACCGGCGTCTCCGGCCAGCGGCCGGCGCCCTTCTCGCGCGTGGCCGGGCGAGGTGGCGGGGCCTCTCCCGCGGTGAGGTGGTCGAGGACCTCGACCAGTTCCTGGCAGGCGCGTTCCACGGAGCGCCGGGTGTTGCGCTGCTCGGTGATCACGGCCGACAGGAGCAGGGCGGTGAGGGCCATGCTGCCGTTGAAGGCCTGAAGTTTGATCATGACTTCGATGCGGCTCAGACCGGCGAACGGACCCACGTCGTCCGTCGCCGACACCGCGGCCATGACGGAGGTGAACAGCGCGCAGAGCATGCTGCCCAGGACCAGGAAGCGCAGGGCCGCCCAGATCAGCAGCGGGAACACCAGGAACAGCATGCTCACCGTGGAGCGCGTGGCCAGCGGCACGAAGACGCAGGCGGTGGCGGCCAGGACCAGGGCCTCCGGCAGACGGGTGGTGCGCGGGCGGCGGGCCCGGGCCAGCAGGAGCAGCAGCGGGGTGACGATCAGCACGCCCATCGCGTCCCCGACCCACCAGCCCAGGAAGACGGTCCCGAAGTCCGCGGCGGTGATCCGGTCCTGGCCGAGCAGGAACCCGGCCCCGCCGCCGGCGCTGATGAGCATGCCCGCCAGGGCGCCGAGTAGGACCAGGGCTATGCCGTCGCGCAGCCGGGCGAGGTCGGTGCGGAAGCCCACGGCGCGCAGCATGACGTACGCGGCGACGGGGCCGGCGGTACTGGTGGCGACGGTGACGAGCGCCGACGGGCGGAAGGAGGTGAAGGAGGTGAGCGACAGGATGACCAGGAGCGAGCCGAGGGCGATGCCGGGCCAGGCGCGCGGGCCGAGGACGAGCAGGGCGGCCAGGGCGATGCCGGTGGGGGGCCAGATGGGGCTGAACACCGCGTCGCCGACGGACAGTTCCCGCAGCAGGCCGAGCCGTCCCGCCGCGAAGTAGCAGGCGGCGACGGCCAGCGTCTGGAGGCCGGCGACGGCCGGCCGGCGCAGATCCCGCAGAGCCACCACAGCAGCCATCAGACACCGCCCGCGCCGTCCGTGCGAGGCGAGCGGGGCGGACAGGCGACCCGTCACGGCGGGCCCGTGGGGCGGTCAGGGGCCCGAAAACCGGGCGTCCGCGTCGTCGTGGCCGACCACGAGGACCGCGGCGTCGTCCTCGTGCCCCACCCGCTCGGCGCCCCTGATGACGGCCGCGGCGAGGGCGTCGGGGTCCATCCGGGCGACGGCGGCGATGCCCGCGAGGCGGACGACCTGGTCGAGGCCCTCATCGAGGCTGAGGTGGGGGCCTTCCACGACACCGTCGGTGAGCAGGACGAAGACGCCGCCGGTGGTGAGGCGGTAGCGGGTCACCGGATACGTCGTGCCCTCCTGGATGCCGAGGGGCGGGCCGCCCTCGTCGTCGGCGACGCCGGACTTGCCGTCCGCGGTGGCCCAGATCATCGGCAGGTGCCCGGCCCGCGCGCTCTCCAGCACCCCGGTGGCCGGGTCGAGCCGCATGAAGGTGCAGGTGGCGAAGAGGTCCGTGCCGAGGGTCATGATCAGGTCGTTCGTGACGGCGAGCAGGTCTCCGGGGTCGCTGGTGACGGAGGCCAGGGCGCGCAGGCCGACCCGCACCTGCCCCATGAACGCGGCCGCCTCTATGTTGTGGCCCTGGACGTCGCCGATCGAGAGCCCCAGGCGCCCGTCGGGCAGCGGGAAGGCGTCGTACCAGTCGCCGCCGACGTTCAGCCCGAAGCAGGCGGGGACATAGCGCGCCGCCAGATGGAAGCGGGGGGTGGTGGGCAGGTCGGCCGGGAGCATCCCGCGCTGCAGGGCTATGGCCAGCTCGACCCGGGACCGCTGGAATTCCGCGCGCTCGCGGGCCCGGGCCGTCAGGGAGCCCAGCCTGGCGAGCAGCTCGTCGCCGTCCTGGGACGGGCGCTTGCGGAACATCGGTCGCTCCCACGGGAACGGCGTCCCTTTTGGGTGAATAATTCGGTTTGTCACTTTACCCGGCCGCCGGAGCCTCCGCGTCGCGCGCTCAGACGGCGACGGCGATCCGGTCCCAGAACCAGTAGAGGCCGACGAGCACGATCGCCGCGGTCAGGGCGGGCGGCACCCAGCGCCGGGCGGCGGTCCGGCGCACCAGCAGGAGCGGCGGGAACACCGCGGCGATCACGCCGAGCTGGGCCGCCTCGACGCCCACGTTGAAGCTCAGCAGCGACAGCAGCAGCTCCCGGGACAGGCTGTCGCCGATTCCGGCCACGAGGAGCAGCGCGGCCAGGCCCACTCCCGCGAGCCTCCGTCCGCCGGGTCCGCCGGGCCGTCTTCGCCGCTGTGCTGGGCACATGAACGACCGCCCTCCCCGATCGCACCGAGTGAGAGGCATGCCGGACGATGCACTACATGCCCATGGCGGATCCTGGCGAGCGCAGGTGAACGGCGGAGAATCGTCCGCGGAACTGGTGGCGACGCACGGGCGGGCGGCGGCGCCCCGGACACGACGGACCGGCGCGGGTGATGATCACCCGCGCCGGTCCGTCGTGTGTCCGGCGTGTCCGTCCGGTGCCGGCCGGAGCCCGCGGTCAGGGCCGCTTGCGCAGCCGGGACAGCAGGCGCTGCGCCTGGGCCCGCTTGCGCGGGTCGGCGGCGGCGCGGCGGGCCTGGCCGATCGTCCGCTGCCCCTGCGGGCTGCGGGCGAACTCCTTGATGCGCTGAAGGATGGGCATGGTCTCTCCTCCCTCCCCGGGCGGCGGCGCGTTCCACCGCCTCGCGAGTCCGGCTACCCGCTCGGCAGCCGATCAGGCACGGCGGCTCACTCCTCGCGCTCGTACTCCGCCTGCGCGTTCCGTTCGGTGAGGTCCTTCTGGGCCGCCTCGTAGACGTTCCGGACGAACTTCCGGGCCTGCCGGCGGTCCATTCCCCGCTCCCGGCTGCTCACCAGCTCGTCCGCCCACTTGTCCACGGAACGGTTCGTGTCGTCCCGGTCGTCCCTGGCCATGACACCCTCCTCGGGGGAACGCGGGCGTGCCCGCACTCGTCGGGCGGCCCCTCTCCATCGTCCGCGCCCGGGCCCGGCCCGCAACCCGGGCCGGGTCAGGCCACCGGCGCCGGGAACGTCGGGTACTCCACGCCGGAGACGTGCTGCACCACGCGGACCACCTGGCAGGAGTAGCCGAACTCGTTGTCGTACCAGAGGTAGAGGATCGCGTTGTCCCCCTCCACCTTGGTCGCGCCGGCGTCCACGATCGAGGCGTGCCGCGAGCCGATGAAGTCGCTGGAGACGGCGTCGGGAGCGGTGATGAAGTCGATCTGGCGCTTGAGCGACGACGTCAGCGAGACCTCGCGCAGATGGTCGAGGACCTCCTCGCGGGTGGTCTCGCGGGCGAGCTGGAGATTGAGGATGGCGATCGAGACGTCCGGGACCGGGACGCGGATCGAGCTGCCGGTGATCCTCGCCTTGAGGTCGGGCAGCGCCTTGGCGACGGCGGAGGCGGCGCCGGTCTCGGTGATGACCATGTTGAGCGGCGCGGAGCGGCCCCGGCGGTCGGACTTGTGGTAGTTGTCCAGCAGGTTCTGGTCGTTGGTGAACGAGTGGACGGTCTCGACGTGGCCGCGCAGCACGCCGTACTCGTCGGCCATCGCCTTCAGCGGCGGCACGATCGCGTTGGTGGTGCAGGAGGCGCAGGACAGGATCCGCTCGTCCGGCTCGATGGCGTCGTGGTTGACGCCGTGCACGATGTTGGGGACGTCCCCCTTTCCCGGCGCGGTGAGCACGACCTTGTCGACGCCGGGCCGCAGGTGCTGGGACAGGCCCTCGCGGTCGCGCCATCTGCCGGTGTTGTCGATGAGGATGGCGTTGTCGATGCCGTACGCCGTGTAGTCGACCGTCGTGGGGTCGTCGCAGTAGATGACCTGGATCACGTTGCCGTTGGCGATGATCCGGCTGTTCGCCTCATCGACGGTGATGGTGCCCTGGAACTGGCCGTGGATGGAGTCCCGGCGCAGCAGGGAGGCACGCTTCACGAGGTCCTGGGCGCCGCTGTTGCGCACGACCACGGCGCGCAGCCGCAGTCCGTTGCCGGAGCCGGCCTTCTCGATGAGCAGCCGGGCCAGGAGCCGGCCGATGCGGCCGAAGCCGTAGAGGACGACGTCGCGCGGCTCGCGGCGCTCGATCTTGTGGACGCCGGTGGCGCCGGCGACGGCCTCGGCGGTGAACTCCGCCACGGAAAGACCCCGGCCGTCGGCGCGGTAGGTCTCGGCGAGCATGCCGATGTCGATCTGCGAGGGGCCGAGATCGAGGGTGGTGAGGGTCTGCAGGAACGGCATGGTCTCGGTGACCGAGAGCTCCGCGCCGGCGATCTGGCGGGCGAACCGATGGGTCTTGAGGATGCTGACCACCGACTTGTTCACCAAGGAGCGGCTGTGCAGCAGGACGGTCACGTCCCGCTCGCGCTGCAGCTTCCCGATGATCGGGATCATCGCCTCCGCGATCTCCTCGCGGTGCTTCCAATTCGTGAACGAGTCGTCGTTGACAGTCACAGGTCCATCTTTCGAGCTAGGTGGCGCTCAGATGATAACCACATGACTTTCCGGCCCGTTCACCCGGTCATCGCCCGCCGGTCGAGCAGGGCGCAGACGGCGTCCTCCTGGACCGCCCGCAACCGCGCGACCTGCTCCGGTGCGGTGGTCTCGTTGATCTGGGCGGTGACGGAGAAGGTCAGCGAGCGGCGGCCGTCCGGGGTGGCGGCGATCAGCTGGGTGTAGCCGGGGAAGTTGCCGGTGTGGCCGAGGACGGTGCCGCAGCGTGTCGCGTACCGGAAGATCGCCAGTCCGGCGGAGTTGCGGCCGGGGCCCGCGGGCTGGGAGGCGCCGGGGATCCACCGCCGCTGGGCGCGCAGCACGTCCTCGCCGTACAGCGCTCCCCCGGCGTAGGCGCGGACGAAGCGGTTCATGTCGGCGGGCGTGGAGACGATCCCGCCGGACGCCCAGACGCCGGAGGCGCCGAGGACCTCGCTCACGTCCTGCGGGGGCGGCGGGGTGACGTCGTAGCCGTGCAGATACGGCTCGGGCATCCGGTGGTCCTGCGGGAGGCTGGTCCGGCGCAGGCCGAGAGGGCGGTGGACCAGGTCGGCGAGGAGTTGTTCGTACGTCGTGCCGGTGGCCGCCTCCGCCATGAGGGCGACGGCGATGTTGTCGGAGTTGGAGTAGCGGTAGCGGCTGCCCGGCGGGAAGCGCAGGGGCTCGTCCGCGACGTAGTCGAGCAGGCGGCGGGAGTCGAAGCGGCGGCGCGGGTCGGCGGTGACGTCGGCGAGGAACCGGGGGTCCTCGCTGAAGTCGGGCAGCCCGCTGGTGTGGTGCAGGAGCTGCCGCAGGGTCACGGCGGACCAGGCCCTCGGCAGCCGCGGCAGCCTCCGGCCCAGGGTGTCGTCCAGGCTCAGGCGCCCGCGGTCGACCAGGGTGAGGGCGACGGCCCCGCTGAAGGCCTTGGCGACACTGGCGATGCGCATGTGGTCGCCGGGGCGGGGCGGGCGGCCGGTGGCGAGGTCGGCGACTCCGGCGCGCAGCACCCGCCGCTCACCGTCCCGCTGGAGGACGGCGATCACGCCCGGCGGGCCGCCGGCGCCGCGGACGAGATCGGCGATCCGCCGCTGGAGCGCCTGCTCCGCGGGCGGGACGGGCGGCGGGGCGGGCGTCGCCGCCGTGCTCACGGCCGCCGGGCACAGGGAGGCCAGGCAGAGCGCGAGCACGCAGGCCGCTCGCACACGGGCGCGCCGGGACGGCCCCGGACGGCGAGGCGGGCCGGGCGGGGCGGACGGGCCGGAAGGAGGAAACGGGACGGCGGTACGAGACGGGATGGGCGGCGGAGACGGAACGGGACGAGGCTCCGGAGCCGGACGGAACTCCGGGGCCGGGCGGGACTCCGGTACGGGACGGCGGGAGGCGGGACGGCGCGGCATGGCGGCTCCTGGGCGCTGGGCGATCCTGCCGCCCAGCCTCCGCCGTCCGCCCGCCCCCGGCCCGCCGGCGCTGCTCCGGTCGGCCCAGCCCCGCCTCCGCCGGGGTTACGCCTCCCGCGGCGGCTTGACGGCGACGTCCAGGTAGAAGGTGTCGATGCTGCGCACCGCCTCCTCGAACTCCTCCAGGTTGACCGGCTTGGTCACGTAGGCGTTGGCGTGGTGGCGGTAGGCGCCCGAGACGTCGTCCGGCGCCGCGGAGGTGGTCAGCACCACCACCGGGATGGTGCACAGCTCGGCGTCCTCCTTGACCACGGCCAGGAACTCGCGGCCGTTCATGCGGGGCATGTTGAGGTCGAGGACGATCAGGTCGGGGCGCTGCTTGCCGGGGTCGCGCAGGTATTCGAGGGCTTCGACCCCGTCGGCCACCTGGGTGAGGTTGCGGGCGCCGCGATCGGCGAGAGCGTCCTGGATGAGCATCGCGTCGGCGATGTCATCCTCGACCAGCAGCACGTCGTAGGGGCGAGTGGTGTCGGAGACGACCATGACTATGAACTCCGGGGGACTGGAGAAGGAGTGTGACGGGGGGTGCTGCTGGTGATCAGGCCCGGCCAGCGGCGCCGGGCTCCCTGACGGCTCATGCTCGACGCCCGGCCGATCTCGGGATAACCCGCGCCGGCCGCCGCCGCGGCCCTGGCCGCGTGATGCTCCAGGAGCTGAGCCGCCCGCTCGACCTGGATGAGCACCTGGAGCCGAGCGAGGGCCTGCCGGCGTGCCGCGACGACCGCGTCGTCCGTGCCGCCGGGCACGTCCACGGCACGTCGCGCGATCCGGCGGGCCACTTCGTCCACCACTTCGATCACGAGATCGGTCATCTCCCCGTCGTTCATGGGCAGGGGGAAGTGGGAGGCAGACATGCCACTACCCTAAGCGCCGCCGCACCTGCCGACAACAACCGTTGTCACCGGATGTGTATGGTGGGCGTTCCGCCGGGTGCGCCGCGCCGCCGCGGTCGTGTCGAGGACGAGGAGCTACGCAGGTCGTGATGAGTGAGCAGTCGTCCAGGGCCGCCTCCCGGGTCGCCGGCTGGACCACTCGCCGCTGGCTGCGGGTGAGCGTCGCGGTCACCCTGGCCGTCCTCGCGGTACTGGGCTCCCTGGGCGCCTGGGCGATGTCCCGCACCTCGGACCTGACCGACCAGCTCGTGGAGCGCCGGTCGCCCGCGCTGACGTACGCCGTGCGGCTGGAGACGGCCCTGGTCAACCAGGAGACCGGGGTCCGCGGCTACGGCCTGTCCGGACGGCGCGACTTCCTCCAGCCGTACCGGCAGGGCGTGACCGACGAGCGGACCGCGCTCGACCGGCTCGACCGGCTCACCGCGGACGACCCGCGGGGCCGGGCGGACCTCGCCACCGTGCGCCGGCTCGCGGACCGCTGGCAGGAGCAGTGGGCGCGGCCCATAGCGCAGGCGGACCCCGAGGAGGCGCTGCCGCTGGCCGAGCGGCGCGCCACCGCGGGCAACACGGCGTTCGACGCCCTGCGCGACGCCATGGCCCGGCAGCAGGAACATCTCCAGCAGGAGCAGTCGGCCGCCCGGGACGACCTGCGCCGGGCGCTGACCGTGCGCAACGCGGCGCTCGCCGTGATCGCGGCCGTCATCGCCCTCACCGCCGTCCTGGTGTTCGAGGCGCTGCGACGGGGCATCAGCGCGCCGCTGGCCCTGCTCGCGCACGGGGCGCGGGAGGTCGGCAGCGGCCGCTTCGACCGGCCGATCACCGTGACCGGTCCGGCCGACCTGCGTCAGCTGGGCGCCGACGTGGAGTCGATGCGCCGCCGGCTGCTGGCGGAGCTGGAGTTCAGCGAGCGCTCCCGGCGGCTGCTGGACGAGCAGGCGACCGACCTCAAGCGCTCCAACACCGAGCTGGAGCAGTTCGCCTACGTCGCCTCGCACGACCTCCAGGAGCCCCTGCGCAAGGTGTCGAGCTTCACCCAGCTGCTGCAGCGCCGCTACGGCGGGCAGCTGGACGAGCGGGCCGACCAGTACATCGACTTCGCCGTGGACGGCGCCAACCGCATGCAGGTCCTCATCAACGACCTGCTCGCCTTCTCCCGGGTGGGCCGCGTGCACAACGACCACGCGCTGGTCGACCTCGCCCAGATCGTCGACCGCACCCTGGACACCCTCAGCGTGGCCGTCGAGGAGAACGGCGCCCGGATCGCCCACGACCCGCTGCCCACCGTCGTCGGCGACGCCACCCAGCTCGGCATGCTCTGGCAGAACCTGCTCTCCAACTCGATCAAGTTCCGCCGCCCCGACGTGCCGCCGGAGATCCGGATCACCGTCGAGCGCGCGGACGACTTCTGGGAGTTCGCCGTCGCCGACAACGGCATAGGCATCGATCCGGAGTTCCAGGAGAAGGTGTTCGTCATCTTCCAGCGGCTGCACACCAGGGACGCCTACCCGGGCACCGGAATCGGGCTGGCCATGTGCAAGAAGGTCGTGGAGTTCCACGGCGGGAACATCCGGATCGACCCTGGTCACACGACCGGCACCCGCGTCGTGTTCACCCTTCCCGTTGAGCACTCCGCCGAGCATCCGGCGGCGGACGGCGCGCGAGAGGCACACCCGTGACACAGGCATCCGTGGGACAGACGCCACCCCTGCGCATCGCACTCGTCGAGGACGACGACGGCGACGCGCTGCTGGTGGAGGAGCTGCTGTCCGACACCGACCTCCGGTACGCGCTCGTGCGGTGCAGAACGCTCGCCGCGGCGCGCGCCGAGCTGGCGGTGCGCCACTTCGACTGCGTGCTGCTCGACCTGCATCTGCCGGACGCGTCCGGGCTCGGCACCGTCGAGGCGATCCAGCACACCGACACGCACGCCGCGGTCATCGTCCTGACCGGCCTCGCCGAGCCGCACGCCGGCGTCGAGGCGCTGGCCGCCGGCGCCCAGGACTATCTCATCAAGGGCAAGGTCGAGCCAGACCTGCTGCAGCGGGCCGTGCGCTACGCCGTCCAGCGCAAGCAGGCCGAGCGGGCCAACGCGGCCCTCCAGGTGGGCCGGCTGCGCGCCCAGGAGAACGCCCGGCTGGAGCGCGGACTGCTGCCGACGCCGATCCTCTCCTCCCCCGTCGTCAGCGCCACCAGCCGCTATCTGCCCGGCCGGGAGCAGGCCCTGCTCGGCGGTGACTTCCTCGACGTCGTGCAGACCGACGACGGACAGGTCCACGCGATCATCGGCGACGTCAGCGGGCACGGCCCCGACGCCGCCGCGCTCGGGGTCTGTCTGCGCATCGCGTGGCGCTCCCTCACCCTCGGCGGCCACCGCGACCAGGAGCTGCTGCGCCTGCTGGAGCAGATCCACACCGCCGAACGCACCGGCAGCGACCTGTTCACCACCTGCACGCTCATCACCCTCGATCCGCACGCCGCGACGGTGCGGCTGCACCTGGTCGGCCACCACGAACCGCTGCTCGTCGGCCCCGACGGCGCCCGTGTCCTGGAGGCGCCGCACGGTGTCGCCCTCGGCATCGTGCCGGGCCTCGGCCAGTGGCCGTCCGTGACCCTGCAGCTCCCGCCCACCGGCACGCTGATCGCGTACACCGACGGCCTGATCGAGGGCTACCGGGACGGCGGCGAGGAGCGGCTCGGAGTCGACGGGCTGCTGCGCATCCTGGAGGAGACCCGGGAGTCCGACCCGGGCAAGCACCTCGACGCGGTGATCGGCCGGGCCCGCGGCCTCAACGCCGAGCGCCACACGGACGACCTGGCCATCCTGCGCCTGGACTGGGCCGCCCGCCCCGCCCGCCACGGCGAGCGCACGGTCCCGCGCCAGGCCCCCGGGCACGCCGCCCGGCGCTGACACCGCCCGCGGACCCGGTCGCCGAATTCATGGCGCCGGACGGTGCGGGGTCCGGGAGGTAGGCTGCGGTCACGGTCGGCCGGTCCGTCGGCCGGGCCGGCACACCGACGGGCGGGTGGTGGACAGGGATGGACTGGCGCGAGTTCGCCGAACGGATGGCCGCCTTCGCCCGGGATCTGCTGGCGAAGGACTCCACGCAGGAGACGCTCGACGCGATCAGCGTGCAGGCCGTGGGACTGCTGGAGGGCTGCGACGCCGCCGGCGTCCTGGCGCTGCGCAAGGGCGAGGTGGTCACTCTCTCGGCGTACGGCGAGATGGTCGAGGACTCCGACCGGCTGCAGGGCGAGCTGTGCGAGGGCCCCTGCTTCGACGCGGCCCGGCGCACCGACGGCGAGCGGATGTTCCGCATCGCCGACCTGACCCGGCCCCAGCCGGACTGGCCCCGGTACGCGCCCGCCGCCCGTGACCTGGGCGTGGGCAGCATGATGGGCTTCCTGCTCTACACCCGCGACGAGGACTACGGCGCCCTCAACGTCTACTCCCGCCGCCCCGGCGCGTTCACGGCTCAGAGCGAGACCGCCGGCCTGGTCCTCGCCTCGCACGCCGCCGTCGCGCTGGCCGCCGCCCGCACGGTGGACCAGCTGGAGCAGGCCCTGGACAGCCGGCACGCGATCGGCGAGGCGATGGGCATCCTGCGCGAACGCCACCGGCTCAGCGAGGACGAGGCCTTCGACGTGCTGCGCCGCATCTCCCAGACGCACAACGTCAAGCTCCGCGAGGTCGCCCGCACGATCCGCCTCGAGGCCGACGGCCGCAAGGGCTGAGGGCGTCGGCCACCGGGGAGTCGGCATCCGGGGACGGGGCCGGTGGACCGGCCACCCGCTGGGTACCTGGGGAGCAGACGACGCCGGCGCCGTTGGACCCGGCCTCGTCGGGGTGTCGTGGTTCGGACCGGAGCCACGGCACCGCTGCTTGAAGCGCGGCCGAGCGGTTACTCGGCCCCCATGGCAAAGCTGCATCTTCCTGGGCGCAAGGAACACCGCGTCGACCCGAACCCCTCGCCCGAGGAGGCCGGTCCGGGGCCCGAGGTGGAGCGGGCGGCGCCCGACACTCCGGCCCACCTGTCGAAGCGTTCCTGGCTCGCGGTGCTCAAGGGCAGTGTGCGCGAGTTCAAGGACGACGAGCTGACCGACCGCGCCGCGGCGCTGACGTACTACGGGGTGCTGGCGCTGTTCCCGGCGCTGCTGGTGCTGGTGTCCCTGCTGGGCCTGGCCGGCAAGTCCACCACGGACCGGGTGCTGGAGAACGTCGAGAAACTCGCCCCCGGCCCGGCGCGCGACATCATCACCCGGGCCGTGGAACAGCTCCAGAACAACTCCGGCATCGGCTCGATCATGGCCGTCGTCGGTCTGGTGCTGGCCGTGTGGTCCGCCTCCGGCTTCGTCGCCGCGTTCATGCGCGCCTCGAACGCGGTCTACGACATGCCCGAGGGGCGACCGGCGTGGAAGATCCTCCCGGTGCGGCTCGGTGTGACCGTCGTGCTGATGGTCATGGCCGTGATCAGCGCGCTCATCGTGGTCTTCACCGGCGGGCTGGCGAAGGAGGCCGGGGAGATCCTCGGCGTCGGCGACACCGCGCTCACCGTGTGGTCGATCGCGAAGTGGCCGGTGCTGGTCGTCCTGGTCACCCTGATGATCGCGCTGCTGTACTGGGCGAGCCCCAACGCCAAGGTGCGCGGCTGGCGGTGGATCACCCCGGGCAGCTTCCTCGCCCTGGTGATCTGGCTGGTCGCCTCGGCCGGCTTCGCCTTCTACGTCGCCAACTTCGCCTCGTACAACAAGACGTACGGCACCATGGCGGGCGTCATCGTCTTCCTGATCTGGCTGTGGATCAGCAATCTGGCGATCCTGCTGGGGCTGGAGTTCGACGCCGAGACGGCGCGCCAGCGGGCCATCGCGGGCGGGCATCCGCCGGAGGCCGAGCCGTACACCGAGCCGCGCGACACCGCCAAGTGGGACGAGCAGGACCGGCGCCGGATCGAGCGCGACGGCGGCGTCTGACGGCGCCCGCGCGCGGTGCTCCGACGCCCCGCGCCGGGCGATCCGACGTTCGGTGTCGGGCGATCCGCATTCGGCAGGAGTGCTTCGCCTGTGAACAGGTACCCGGAAAGCGTCCGGAAGCCGAAGAGCGAAGGAGAAGCGATGTCGAAGGTCGAGGAATCCATCAAGGTCGACGTCCCGGTGCACACGGCCTACAACCAGTGGACCCAGTTCGAGTCGTTCCCCGAGTTCATGGGCGGGGTCGAGCGGATCGAGCAGCGCACGGACACGCTGACCCACTGGGTGACGAAGGTGGGCGGCGTCCAGCGGGAGTTCGACGCCCGTATCACCGAGCAGATCCCGGACGAGCGGGTCGCCTGGACGACCGTCGGCGGGGAGGCCGAGCAGGCGGGCGTGGTGACGTTCCACCGGATCGACGACGGCACGACCAAGGTGATGCTCCAGATGGAGTTCGATCCCGACGGCATGACGGAGACCGTCGGCGACAAGCTCGGTGTGGTGAAGCGGCAGGTCAGCGGTGACCTCAAGCGCTTCAAGGAGTTCATCGAGAAGCGTGGCACGGAGACCGGCGCCTGGCGCGGCGCGGTCTGACACGAGCGGCGAGGGCGGGGCCGCGGCCGGTGGGCCGCGGCCCCGCCGCCGTACGAGTGGCGGCATGTCACCGGCCGTGTCGGTGCGGCGCGCGCAGGGCACCCGTAGGCGGAGGCGGGACCGCAGGGAACCGCCGGCTCATCCGGAAGCGAGGAAGACATGGGACATGGTGGAAACGTCATCGACGAACTGATGACCGATCACCGCGAGGTGGAGGAGCTGTTCGGCAAGATCGAGGCGCTGCCGCCCGGTGACAAGAAGCGCAAGCTGCACGCCGATCAGGTCACGATGGAGCTGGTGCGGCACTCGGTGGCGGAGGAGGCGTATCTCTACCCGGCCGTGCGCGAGCACGTCCCCGACGGCGACTCCATCGCCGACAAGGAGCTGGAGGACCACGCCAACGCCGAGCAGATCATGAAGGATCTGGAGGGCTGTGAGGCGGACGACCCGGAGTTCGACCGGCTCGTCGGCATGCTGATGAGCGAGATCCGTATGCATGTGGCCGACGAGGAGGCGAACCTCTTCCCCAGGCTGGCCGCCGCCTGTCCGCCCGAGGCGCTCGACCAGCTCGGCGACAAGGTGCGCCAGGCGAAGAAGACGGCGCCGACCCGGCCACATCCGTCGGCCCCGGACAAGCCGCCGATGAACAAGCTGATGGCGCCGGGCGCCGGGCTCGTGGACCGGCTGCGGGACATGATGACGGGGCGCGGCAAGGAGCAGTGACCGCGGTCGGCCGGGGCGGCGCGGACGTGCCCCGTCCGGGCACGCGGGCCGCCCCGGCGGACGGACCGTGATCCGTCCGGGCGCGCGGGCGGTGATCCGCCCGGGCCGGCGGGGCGCGGCCCGTGGTCCGTCCGGCCTCGCGGGCGGGTGCGGCCGTCAGGCGACGAGCTGGTTCCCGGAGCTCAGGCGGTCCAGGAGACCGTCCTGGTGCAGTTCGGCCACGGGGAGCACGAGGTCGGGGTGGCGCAGCAGGGCCGCGGCCCGCCGGTCACGCTCGTCGGGGTGGAGCAGCCGCCGGAACTCGGCGGGCGCGCCGCCCGGCCGGCCGTCCTCGGCGAGCGCGGCCACCGCGAGACGGGCCAGCTGCGGGTCGGTGAGCAGCCCGGCCGCCCAGCTCGCCACGACCTCGTCCACCCAGGTGCGCCAGGCATGCCCGTCGGGGTCCGCCGCGTCGGTCGTATCCGCGCCGGTCACCCAGTCCAGGCGGGCCGAGCCGCCCGGACCCGCCATGACGACCAGCGCGGCGTCCATGGGCGTCAGGTAGCGCAGCCGCGCCGCGACCGTCACGGCCTGCCGTGCCTGCGCCTCGCACAGGGCGGCGGCCATCGCTCCCCCGGACGCCGGGTAGGCGCACGTCAGCCACTGTGTGGTGGCCGCTATCAGCGGGGAGAGGTCTGCGAGCACGTCGAGGGCCGTCCGGTTCGCCTGCGGGTCGGGGGGCTGGACGGAAACGGTAGCCCGCGACCCGACCGCGAGGACATGGCCCAAACCTCATCCGGGACGTGGTTTCGGCCACACCGCGGCTTCTTCCGGTACGCGGCGCGGCCGGACCGCCGTCTCCGCCGGCACGCGCCGCGACACGAGCGCTACGGCTCCATGAGCCCGGCGGCCACCGTCGCGCCGAGTTCCCGGCAGGCCTCGGTGTCGGCCCTGCCGGGCTCGCCGGTGACGGTGACCGCGCCGGCCGCGCGCCGCCAGCCGAGACCGGTGGTGATCGTCTCGATGCCGCGGACGGCGCCGGTGACGTCGTTGCCGCCGTGGACGTAGTAGCCGAAGGGCCGGCCGCGCGTCTCGTCCAGGCAGGGGTAGTACACCTGGTCGAAGAAGTGCTTGAGCGCGCCCGACATGTAGCCGAGGTTCGCCGGGGTGCCGAGCAGATAGCCGTCGGCGGCGAGCACGTCGGACGCCGTGGCGGACAGCGCAGCGCGCCGCACGACCCGGACGTTCTCGATGTCGGGGTCCGTCGCGCCGTCGACCACCGCCTCGAACAGCGCCTGGCAGTTGGGCGACGGCGTGTGATGCACGATCAGCAGGGTGGGCACGGTGAGAACCCTAGACGCCGCCCGCCGGGTCCCGTTGTCACCCCGGGTTCCGGATGCGACGATGCCGGGCACCGGCACACCTGGCGAAGGGAATCCATGTGACCGAGGGGGATCACCGAGCGCGCGGCGCCGAGGTGTTCGACGCGATCGGGGCGCGGTACGAGGAGGCGTTCGCGGGGTCCGAGGCGCACCGGGAGTCGCTGGAGTGGCTGCTGGAGCGGCTGGCGCCCGGGAGCAGGGTGCTGGACGTGGGCAGCGGCACCGGCCGGCCCACCGCCGACACGCTGGCCGCGGCCGGCCACGAGGTGCTGGGCGTCGACTTCTCCCCCGTGATGGTCGACCTGGCCGTGCAGCGGGTGCCGGACGCGACGTTCCGCTGCGCCGACATCCGGGAACTGCCGCTCGGGACGGGGTTCTTCGACGCGGTCTGCGTGTACTTCTCGCTGCTCCAGATGACCCGCGCGGAGCAGTCCGCCCTGGTGCGGCGGCTGACGGCGGCGCTCCGGCCCGGGGGGTACGTGATCCTGGCCACCGTGCCCCTCGACGTCGAGGGCGTGGACGCCGTCTTCATGGGCCGGCCGGTGCGGGTGACCAGCTTCGGCGCCGAGGAGTTCACCGCGCTCGCGACCGACGCGGGACTGACCGTGCTGCGGCGGCAGAGCACGGTGTTCACGCCGGCGCATCCGGAGGCGGTTCCCGAGCCCCATCTGTACCTGTACTGCCGGCGCGAGGCCGGCGCGGGGAGCTGATCCGGGCGGGCCGGGGGTCCGGCAGCGCGGTCGGGACCGGCTGCGGCGGCGGCCGGGCCGCCCAGGGGCCCTCCACCGCCACCCAGGTGCGCCTTATGCTTGGCATAAGATCGCCTTATGGGCCCATAGACCGGACCCCGGTACCAGGTAAGGCTTGCCTTAGCTTAGGCTTCCCGTCGAGTCGTTTCGTCACCACTCGAAGGGAACCCGATCATGCCCCGCCCCCTGCGGGTAGCAATCGTCGGCGCCGGTCCTGCCGGGATCTACGCCGCCGACGCACTGCTCAAGTCCGACGTGGCCGCCGAGCCCGGCGTGTCCATCGACCTCTTCGAGCGGATGCCCGCGCCGTTCGGACTGATCCGCTACGGCGTCGCCCCCGACCATCCCCGGATCAAGGGCATCATCACGGCCCTCCACCAGGTGCTGGACAAGCCGCAGATCCGGCTGTTCGGCAACGTGGACTATCCCTCCGACATCAGCCTGGACGACCTGCGCTCGTTCTACGACGCCGTGATCTTCTCCACCGGCGCGATGGCCGACCGGGCCCTGCCCATCCCCGGGATCGACCTCGACGGCTCCTACGGTGCCGCCGACTTCGTCTCCTGGTACGACGGCCACCCGGACGTGCCGCGCACCTGGCCGCTGGAGGCCGAGAAGGTCGCCGTCCTCGGCGTCGGCAACGTCGCCCTGGACGTCGCCCGCATCCTCGCCAAGACCGCCGACGAACTGCTGCCGACGGAGATCCCGCCGAACGTCTACGAGGGCCTGAAGGCCAACAAGGCGCTCGAGGTGCACGTCTTCGGCCGGCGCGGCCCGGCGCAGGCGAAGTTCAGCCCGATGGAACTGCGCGAGCTGGACCACTCCCCCAACATCGAGGTCATCGTCGACCCCGAGGACATCGACTACGACGAGGGCTCGATCGAGACCCGGCGCGGCAACAAGCAGGCCGACATGGTCGCCAAGACGCTGGAGAACTGGGCGATCCGCGACGTCGGCGACCGGCCGCACAAGCTCTTCCTGCACTTCTTCGAATCGCCCACCGAGATCCTCGGCGAGGACGGCAGGGTCGTGGGCCTGCGCACCGAGCGCACCGAACTGGACGGCACCGGCAACGTCAAGGGCACCGGCAAGTTCACCGACTGGGACGTCACCGCCGTCTACCGTGCGGTGGGCTACCTCTCCGACAAGCTGCCCAAGCTCCCGTGGGACCTCGACTCGGGCACCGTCCCGGACGAGGGCGGCCGGGTCATCGAGGAGAGCGGCGCGCATCTGCAGTCGACGTACGTCACCGGCTGGATCCGGCGCGGCCCGGTGGGTCTGATCGGTCACACCAAGGGCGACGCCAACGAGACGGTGTCCAACCTGCTGGACGACTTCGCGAACGGCCGGCTGCACACGCCGTCCGCGCCCGAGCCGCAGGCCGTGGACGCGTTCCTCGCCGAGCGCGAGATCCGCTTCACCACCTGGGAGGGCTGGTACAGGCTGGACGCCGCGGAGAAGGCGCTGGGCGAGCCGCAGGGCCGCGACCGGGTGAAGATCGTCGAGCGCGAGGACATGCTCCGGGAGAGCGGCGCGTAGGGCGCACGCCCCACGGCCGCGGAACACGGGCCCGGCGGACGCGTCCGCCGGGCCGGAACCCGACGCTGGCACCCTCCCGGGTGACCCCCGGGTCAACGGGGGCGACCTGCGGCGACGATACTGGCAATCGCCCCCGCCCCCGTTCACAGATGGACTCATGCCGACCTCCAGCACTGTCCGTACGACCACTCCCCCCACGGTGTGGCTGGCTCGCGGCCGCCACGTCGGATCCGGCGCCCACGATCTGCTCTGCCGGCGACTGCGACAGCAGCAGGACAGCGGGGCCATCCGCGCCTTCCTCGAACTGCCCCCGGCCGAGGACTCCGGGGACCGGGTGTTCGAGGCGCGGTGGGAGGCGGGCGGCGGTGTGACGGTGCGGGCCCGGCTCACGCTCACCGGTGGGCCCGGGGACGACGGAGCGGAACGGGAGTGGGTGCTGGCCGCCGAGGCCGAGGCCGCCTGGGACCCGCGGTGGCCGTCGCCCGCGACCGTGTTCTGGCCGGAAGCGCCGGGCACCGGCTGGGACCACGCGGCCGACGCCGGGCTGCGGCTGCGGCACGTCAACGCGCTCCCCGAGGACGACAAGGACCTGCGGCGGGTGCTGCGGGCCGCCGCGCGGGACTCCTGGGCCGTCCATGTCGTGGTGCACGAGGCCATGACGCCCGACGCACGCGGTCTGCTGCCGCTGACCCGGCTGATGCCCCCCGGCCTGCGCCACCTGGTGGTCGAGCACCGCGCCGCGCCCCAGCAGCTGCGGAAGGTCAACTACGCGCTGCGGGAGTTCGGCGTCGAGGTGCCCCGCGGCGGAGCCGTGGTGCTGCCGGGCGCACCCGCCGCCGAGAGCTACGACGCCGCCGCCTTCTGTGTGCGGACCGTCTTCCTGGACGGCAGCGAACCGGCCGAACTGAGCGACGCGGTGCGGCGTTTCGCCGCCTCGGCGAGGCCGCTGCCCCGGGGCGCGGACACCGTCCTCGCCGCACTCCGCGACGACTGGCACCTGCTCACGCTGGAGGAGGAACTCGACCGCCAGCGCGCGCTCGTCGCCATGTACGCCGAGGCGCTGGAGGCCATGACCAGGTCCCGGGACCTGTACCGGGAGGCGGCGGAGCGGGCCCACGAGGCGCTGGCCGCCTACCGCGAGTCGGCCGGCGATCCCCCGCCGCAGACGTCCGGGCAGACGCGGGAGGCGGCCGGCGCCTCCCCGCTCCAGCAGCTCACCCGCACCCTCGACCGGCTGCGGACCGGCCGGAAGTCCGCCCGCCCCGCCCGCCCCGCCCTCCCGGCGCCCGCCCAGGAGGCTCCCGGGAAGCGGACCGACACCGTCGGCTGACCCGCGCGGGCACGCCGATTGGGTCACACCCGCGTGCCGCAGGCAATACAGGGACCGTATGCGGGCATTCAAGGAAGGGACGCGCCGGTGTGCGCGCCGGACTGAGGAGGGCCCGTGGAGAACAGCACCACCGTGCTCGTCGTTGTCGCCGTGCTCCTCGCGGCCGTCCTGCTCGCCGCGGCCGTGGCGCTGCTCGTCCGGCTGGTCCGGGCACGCCGCGGACTGCGGCGCGCCGGGCTGCCGACCGGTCCCCGCTGGGTCTTCTGGGGGGCCGTGCTGTACTTCGTTCTGCCGACCGACCTGCTGCCCGACCCGGTGTACCTCGACGACATCGGCGTACTCCTGCTCGCCCTGCGCACGCTCCGCGCCCCCCTCGCCGCGACCGGCCGCCGGGCCACCCCCGCGGGTCACCGGCCCGGGGATGCGGCCTGACGGCACGGCAGATGCACGCCCCGCCGCGGGCGCGCACCGAGAAGAACCGCACCACTTTCACGCCCCACCGAGCACTTCACGCCCCATCCCGCGTCCACGTGCCTGCCTGTCGAGGCGGGTGTGCGGTACGCGTGCTCCACGATCGGTCAACCGGAGGGCCTCCTCCGCCGTCTCAGGTGCAGAGCGACCGAACCGCCGCCGCTCACGGAGCGTAAGGAAACCAATCACTCGTTCGACTCGTATAAGTCCATGGAAGCCCCGGCGTACCCCACGGGAAACGACGACATGGCAGGCCGGCGGCCCGGCCGGGGCAACACCCACGAGGGAGAGACGATGCAACCGTTCGCGCTCGACTACGCACGCCCGGCGGCGGAGTTGGCCGTCGCCACGCCCTACGCCTACGACCCCGGACTGCAGCTGAACGTGCTGCGCGACGGCCGGATCGCCGCCACCGACCTCGCCCTGCTGCGGGAGCTGGGCACCACGACGTCCACGGCCGGCTCCAAGACGCACTTCGACGACTGACCGCGGACCGTCGACGATGACCGTACTGATCCTGACCAGCGAGCAGGACGTCACGGCGGACATGGTGGTGGTGCACCTCAACGCCGCCGGCGTCCCGGTGGTCAGGCTGGACCCGGCCGACCTCACCGGCCGGGTCGCGCTCTCCGGCGAGTACGCACACGGCGGCTTCCGCGGCCATCTGTCGTCCGCCGGACGGCTGGTGGGCCTGGACGCGCTGCGTTCGGTGTGGGTGCGGCGGCCGGGGACCCCGGCCGCCCGGGTGGCCCAGCCGTCCGAGTGGCTCACCGAGGAGTCCGGGCAGGCGCTCTACGGCATGCTGCGCGGCAGCGGGACCCGCTGGATGAACCACCCCGACGCCGCCCGCCGGGCCCGGTACAAGCCCTGGCAGCTCCGGCTCGCCCAGCGCGTCGGGCTGCCCGTTCCGGCGACGCTCATCACGACGCTTCCCGAGGCCGCCCGGGACTTCGCGGCGCGGTTCCCGGACCTGGTGGTCAAGCCGGTGTCGGGGGCGCACCCCCAGGAGCCCCCGCGCGCGGTGCCGACCAGCCGCGTGGCCCCGGACGCCGACTTCGAGGCGGTCGCCTTCGGACCGACCCTGCTCCAGCGGCGGATCGCCAAGCGGGCCGACATCCGGCTCACCGTGGTCGGCGCCCGGATGCTGGCCGCCCGGCAGGCGGTCTCCCCGGACGCGGATCCCGACGAGGTGGACGGCCGGTTCGCCGCCCGGCCCTGCCCCTGGCGGCCGGTGGAGGCGCCGGCACGGGTCGCCGAGGGCGTGCGGGCGTACATGCGACAGGCCGAACTGGCGTACGGCGCCTTCGACTTCGTCGAGGACGCCGACGGGACCTGGTGGTTCCTGGAGTGCAACCAGTCCGGGCAGTTCGGTTTCGTGGAGGCGGACACGGGCCAGCCGATCGCCCGCACGATCGCGCGGTGGCTGGCCCGTCCCCCGGGCGACCTGCCGAGACAGGTCGACGGCAGCAGTACGACGGTCCGCTGACCGGGTGGGTCCGCCTCACACGGCCAGCAGCCCGCTCTCGCCGTCCGTGTCCGGCGTCCTGCCGTCGGTCAGCAGGGCGTCGGCCTTTGCGATCGCGTCCTTGAGCTCGCACTCGCCCATCATCACGCACAGGGTGTAACTGACGTCGTCCAACTCCCGAGCCCTCGCCGGCGTCTCCTTCTCGGCCTGGGCGATGCGCAGCGACGCATACCGGGTCAGCAGCTCTCTGACGACCTTCGGATCCGGAACAAGCACGGGGCGCCCCTCTCTCGAACTTTGCGCTCCGTATGCCCGGCATGCGCCGCAGCAATCACCTTCCGTCCGGACCGCTGTCCGATTGACGCGATTCCGTTGCCCGGCAGGCCGCTCAGGCTGCCTGGCCGCTGTGCAGCGCCGCGTAGGCGCCGCCCCGGCTCAGCAGTTCGTCGTGGGTGCCGATCTCCTGGATGCGGCCGTCCCCCATGACGACGATCCGGTCCGCGCCGCGCACGGTGGACAGCCGGTGCGCCACGACGAAGGTGGTCCTGCCCCGCAGCAGCCGGGCGAGGGCCTCCTGGACCAGCGCCTCGGAGCGGGTGTCGAGGGCGGAGGTCGCCTCGTCCAGGATCAGCACCTTGGGATCGCGTATCAGGGCGCGGGCGATGGCGAGCCGCTGGCGCTGGCCGCCGGAGAGACGGGCGCCGTGCTCGCCGACCAGGGTGTCCAGGCCCTGCGGGAGCCGGTCGACGAACTCCAGCGCGTTGGCGTCCCGCAGCGCCGCGCGGACCGTCTCCTCGTCGGTGTCGTCCATGCCGTAGGCGACGTTCTCGCGGATGGTGCCGTCGAAGAGGATCGACTCCTGCGGGACCACCGAGACGAACCGCCGGTAGGTGCGCAGGTCGAGGGTGTTCATGTCGGCGCCGTCGAGCAGCAGCCGTCCGGAGGTGGGGCGGATGAAGCCGATGACGAGGTTGAGCACGGTGGACTTGCCCGCGCCCGACGCACCCACCAGGGCGATGGTCTCGCCGGGCCGCACCGACAGGGTGAAGTCCCGTACGGCGGCCCGCCCGCCGTCGTAGGCGTAGCCGACCTGCTCGAAGGCGACCGCCCCGCGCAGCTCGGTCAGTTCCGCCTTGCCCTCGTTGTCCTCCAGTTCGGGCGCCTGGAGCACCTCGCCGACCGAGCGGACCGACTCCAGGCCCTTGGTGATCACCGGGGCCAGGCCGGCCAGGGTGGTGGTGGAGCCGGTGAGGGTGGTCAGCAGGGCGCTGAGCATGACGACGTCGCCGGGGGTGACGCCCCAGACGTCGTAGTACGAGATGAGGGCCGCGCCGGCCAGGACGAGGACGCCGACGACGTTGAGGAGGACCCAGGCCAGCGAGCCGAACTTGCCGTTGATGAGGTCCAGGCGCATCCCGGAGGCCAGCAGCCGGTGCAGGGTGCCGTCCATCCGGCGCAGCGCCTTGCCCTCCAGGCCGTGGGCGCGGGTGACCGGTATCAGCCGGGTCATCTCGGTCACCCGGGACGACAGGGCCTCCACCTCGTGGCGGAAGTGCTCGTTGTGGGAGCGCAGCCGGGACCGCAGCCGGGCCACGAGAATCGCGGCGGCGGGCACGACGATGAGGAAGACGGGCACGAACTCGGGGGTGCGGACGGCGATGATGATCAGTCCGCCGGTGAGGACCGTGAGCGCGCCGAGGCCGTTCTCGGCGGTCTGCTGGACCATCTGCTCGACGGTCTCCACGTCCCGGACGACCTTGGCCTGGAGGACGCCGGCGCTCATCCGCGAGTGGTAGCCGATGGACAGCTGCTGCATCCGCGTGCACAGCGAGGAGCGCAGGGCGGTGCCCATGCGGCGGACGCTGCCGTACAGCAGTCGCACGTAGAGGACGTGCAGGGGGTAGTTGACCACCAGGATGAACATGATGATCCCGGTGCTGGTCCACAGTCTGCTGATCGGCTGGTGCTGGACGACGGTGTCGATGATGGACGCGGTGATCAGCGGCAGCAGCCAGACCGGACTGTGCTTGACGGTGAAGACTCCGACGGCGGCGGCGAGCCGCCAGCGGTCGGCGTGGAACAGGTAGGCGAGTGTGCGTACCGGGTGTTCACCCTGGTAGCGGTGGTCGAGTGGGCGCTCCGACAGCGACGCCATCCGCGGTGGTCCTCTCCGGTCTGTCCTGGTGGCGGGCAAGCGCTTCCTGCCCACGGCGATCAGAGGTACACCGGGTGGGGCCCACGGCGCGGGTGCCGTCCGCGGGATGAGACCGGGCCGGGCGCCCGGCCGGTCAGTCGCCGAGGGCGAGGGCGAGTTCGCCGGCCGCGCGCACGACCTCGGGGTCGGGGTCGCACCGCAGGGCCGCGAGGGCGCCGCGTCCGGCGTGCACGGCGTCGCGGGCGGCCCGCTCCCAGACGACGTGGTTCTCGCGGTGGTTGAGCAGCTTGGGGTAGGCGGCCGCGGTGTGCTCCCACTGGCGGGCGTCGGCGATGTTCCGCAGCAGACCGAGGATCCCGGGCCGGCAGGCGACCTGCGGGATCCGGGCCAGTTCCCACAGGAAGGGCACGGTGGCCGCGGTGGCCTGCTCCGTCACGAAGCCGTACTGGCAGACACGGCCGCGCAGCTCGTCCAAGGCGGAGTGGGCGGTGTCGCTGGCGCCCCAGGCGATGCTGTTGAGGAGCAGGGGGACGGCGGCGGCCGAGCCGCTGGAGTCCCGCAGCTCGTGCCAGGGCACCTCGCCGAGCGCGCCGAGGGGCGGCACCCGGGGCACGCCCGTCGTCGTCTCGCGGTCGGTGCGCTCGTCGCTCTGCTGTCCCGTCGAAGCGGTGGGCATGGCTTCCGGCCTTTCCGCGGGCGGTCATGTGGTCGGGGAGGACCGTCGGAGCCGGCCTCATTCCCGGCGCGGTCGCTGATGCGACGTCAGAATCGGTCGGCCCTCCGTGGGTTGCGCCGCGGCCATTATTCACGTCGCCGACGCGCCCGTGCAATTGCATGAGAAATTGCGCGAGAATGTGGGTAGGTCTTCGGCCAAGCCAACGCCAGGGAGGTCACGGTGTCACCGATGCCGAACGGAGTGCGGGCCAGCGCGCTGGACGCCCGCTGGATCAAGAGCCGCCACAGCAACGCCGAGGGGAACTGCGTCGAGGTCGCCGCTCTGGCCGACGGGGCCGTCGCGGTGCGCAACTCCCGCCATCCCGACGGTCCCGCGCTCGTCTACACGGCCGCCGAGATGGCCGCGTTCGTCGCGGGCGCCAAGGACGGCGAGTTCGACCATCTCCTGTAGGACCCCCGCTCGTCGCAGGGCGTCCCCGTCTGCTGCGGACCGGCGAAGTACGGTAACGTGACGGTCACTTCCGCCGGTCCGCAGGGAGCCAGGATGTCCGCCGAATCGCAGCGCATCTCACGTCTCCGGCCCTATCTGGACCGGGCCGAACCCGCCCCGGTCCTGCTCAAGATGCTCGTCGGCGTGCAGCTCGCGGGCCTGCGCGAGGAGGCCGGGCTCGCCCAGGACCAGGCCGCGCGGGAAGTGGGCTTCAGCCCCGCGAAGCTGTCGCGGATCGAGTCCGGCAAGGGCCGCAGGCCGCCGACCGAGGCCGACGTCCGGGCGCTGCTCAGGCTCTACGGCGTCGAGGAGTACGAGACGTCGGTGCTGCTCGAGTTGCTGCGGCGGGCCGGTGAACCCGGCTGGTGGCAGCGCTACGACAAGCGGCTGATGCCGGAGTGGTTCGACCGGCTGGTCGGGCTCCAGGAGGGAGCGGCCGCGATCCGCACCTTCGAGATACAGCACGTCCCCGGCCTGCTGCAGATCCCGGAGTACACCCGGGCGGTCGTGGAGCGCGGACTGCCGGTCGCGTCACCGCGGGAGGTGCGCCGCCGGGTCGAACTGCGCACCAGGCGGGCCCGGTTGCTGCACCGCGCCGATCCGCCGCAGCTGTGGGCGATCCTGGACGAGGCGGTCCTGCTGCGCGTGCTCGGCAGCCGCGAGGTGATGCGCGAGCAGCTCGCCCATCTGATCGAGATGGCCCGCCGCCCCCATGTCACCGTGCAGATCGTGCCGTTGGACGTCACCAACGCCTCGGCCCCGTCGTTCCCGATCACCTATCTCCGCTTCGACGGCCTCGATCTGCCCGACGTCGTCTATCTGGAGCACATCAAGAGCGCGAACTTCCTCGAGGACCGTGACGACACCGAGCAGTACCGTCTGGTCCTGGACCGGCTGGCCGACGACGCGCTCACGCCGCGCGAGTCGCTGGCCCTGCTGGAGCGGACCATGGAGAGCCGCTACGCCGCCGGCTGAGCCGTCCCGTCCGGCGGCCGGCTCGGGAGGCTGCGCCACGGCCCGCGGGCCGGGCTACTTCGGCGGAATCCTGCCTATGCCGCCGAACTCGATCCACTCGTGGGTGAGCTGGCGGGGCGCGGACACCTCGGAGTCGGGGCGCCAGGTGGAGACCTCCACCAGTCCGGGCTCCAGGATCTCCAGTCCCTCGAACAGGGCGGCCACGTCCTTCTCCTCGCGGACGCGGCCCCAGCTGCCCTGGGTGGCCCGGTGCATGAAGTCGGTGACGAACGCGCGGACCTCAGGATCGGCGCTGACCAGCTGGCACATCAGCAGGAAGCTGCCAGGGGCGAGCCGCTCGGCGACCCGGCGAACCACGGCCTGCGGGCCGTCGGTGTCGCTGTCCGGGATGCAGTGGAACACCGAGTTGAACAGCACGGCGACCGGCTCGTCGAAGTCGATCAGGCGCTTCGTGTCGGGGTGGTCGAAGATCTCGTCGGTCCTGCGCAGGTCGGCGTGGATCACGCAGGTGCGCTCGTCCTGCTCCAGCAGCGCGCGGCCGTGCACCAGGACCATCGGGTCGTTGTCGACGTAGACGACGTGCGCCGTGGGGTCGACGCTCTGTGCGACCTGGTGGACGTTGTCCTGGGTGGGCAGGCCGGAGCCGTGGTCCACGAACTGGCGTATGCCGAACTCCCGCGTCAGCGTCCGCACGGCGCGCTGGAGGAAGCGGCGGTTGTTGACCGCCAGCCGGCGGGTGCTGGGGACCACCTGGTCGAGTTGCTCGCACGCCGCGCGGTCGGCGGCGTAGTTGTCCTTGCCGCCGAGGTAGTAGTCGTACATACGCGCGGCGGTCGGGACGTTGGCGTCGATCTCCGTGGACAGCGGTTTGTCGGTGTGCATGCATCCCCCAGCTCGGTGCCGAGCGCCAACTCGGTGGAAACGACGGGCAGTCCGCCATCCTAGGGAGTGGACGATCGCCGGTGCCAGTCCGCGTGCGCATGATCGCGGAACGCCTCGCGGCCGTCCGCCGCGCTGCCCGTCCTCTTCCGCGTCGATGGCACGCCGCCCGGCCCGCGCCCCGTGCCGCGGGCCGGGCGGCACCGTCGTCAGCCCCTCGACGCGAGGTAGTCCTCGGCGCCGGGGATCTCCTTGGCGTCCTCCTCGATCACGATGTTGCCGACCGCCTTGGCGTCGGGCTTGAGGATGTAGGCGGACAGGCTCGCCGGGCGGGAGACGTCGGAGAAGTTCTGCGGGGTGCCGAGGCCGGTGTCGGCGCGGTCCTGCGACCGGTGGGCCGCGACCACGTCCTCACGCGCCAGGCTGCCGCGCGCGCACGCCTTCTCCAGGTCGTCGCCCAGCAGCTTGGCGGCGTTGTACCCGGACAGCACACCGGAGTCGACCGGCGAGCCCGGGTACTTCTTCTGGTAGGAGGCGACCATCCGCTGCACCCCGACGATGTCCGCGCTGACCGCGGGCGCGGCGCTCACCACGTGCACCATGGCCTCCAGGGCCTTGGCGGCCGGGGTCTTCATCAGCTGGGGCGCGTAACCCGGGGCGCTGCTGACGATCGGCACCTGCAGTCCGCGGGAGGCGGCCACACCGGCGAGCGACGCCGTCTGGGCGGGACCCGCGCTGATCAGGACGGCCTTCACGCCGGCCTCGCGCAGCGCCGACACCTGGGCGGTCAGGTCGGTGTCGGTGGCCTTGATCTTCTGGTCCACGACCTTCAGACCGGCCTGCTCCGCGGCCCACTCGGAGCCCTCCAGCGCATTGGCGCCGTAGTCGCCCTCGAAGTAGACGTGTCCGATCGCGTCGCCCTTCTTCAGCCCCTTGGTGCGGGTCAGGTAGTCGACGGCGGCGATCATGTCGATGTCGTAGGTCGTGCCGAGGACCTGCACGGACTCCTTGCCGAGCAGGGAGGCCGCCCACGCCTGCGGGAAGGTGAGCACCTTGTCCTTCTCGATGTCGTCGATCAGCGCGGCGACCACCGGGGAGCCGATGACCTGGGGCAGCGCGACGACGTCCGAGGACATGTCGGCGTACGCGGTGACCGCCTTCTGCACGTCGTAGCCGTGGTCCTCGACGACGATCTCGACCTTGCGGTCGCAGATGCCGCCGTCGGCGTTGACCTCCTCGGCCCACATCTGCTGCGCCTGCACGATGCTCTTGCCGAGGGTGGCGTAGGGGCCGGTCAGGTCGGTGAGGGCGCCCAGCCGGATGGTCTTCTCGGTGACGCCGGGGCCGGTCTTGACGCCGTCGGCGCCGGCCGTCGGCTTCTCGTCCTCCCCCTTGGAGCTGCAGCCGGTGGCCGCGATGAGCAGAGCCGACAAGGCCGAGGCGAGGAGGATGCGGGAGGTGCGGGTTCTGTGGTGCGTGAGGTTCACGGGGTGTGCTCCTTGGCTCGAACGGCTGAGGCGGGTGGAGGAGTGGAGGGTGGGGAGTCCGTCGCCGGGGGCCGGGTTCGCCTCCGGCTCAGACGGGCGCGGAGCCGGCCGGTCAGGCCGTGCAGTCCGTCCGGCGCGTACAGCAGTACGAGCACGATCGCCGCGCCGTAGAGGTAGCGGGCGGCCTCGGTGGGGCCGACCGATCCGTCGCCGGAGCCGGGCGCCGCGACGAACGGCAGCTGGTCGGCGTAGCGCGTCATCAGCAGGGGCAGGGCGGTGACGAAGACCGCGCCCGCGGTGGCGCCGGCCACGGAGCCCAGGCCGCCGATGACGATCATGGCGAGGTAGTCGACGGAGAGCAGCAGGCCGAAGTAGTCCGGCACGATGCGGCGGAAGCCCAGGGCGAGCAGCGCGCCGCCGAGTCCCGCGTACATGGAGGACACCACGAACGCCGCCGAGCGGTAGCGGGCCACGTCGACGCCCATCACGGCCGCCGCGGTCTCGCTGTCGCGCACGGCCACCAGGGCGCGGCCGGGGCGTCCGCGCAGCAGTCCGCGGGCGGTGAACCAGGTGAGGGCGAACAGCGCGAGCCCCAGGTACCACAGCCGTTCCTCGGCGCCGAAGGGCACGCCGAGCACGGTCAGTTCGGAGGTGTCGTCGAAGGCGAACCCGCCGACGGTCAGCGGCGGCACGGAGCGGCCGTTGAAGCCGCCGGTGACGGAGTCCGCGGTGAGCAGGATGTGGTGGCCGAGGAAGACCAGCGCGAGGGTGGCGACACCGAGGTAGATACCGCGCACCCGGCCGGCGACGGGGCTGAACAGGCCGCCCGCGACGCCGGTGAGCAGCACGGCCAGCACCAGGGCGAGCAGGGGCGGCAGGCCGAGCCCGGGGTCGCCCGCCAGCCAGGAGTAGCCGTACGCGCCGACGGCGAGGAAGAAGGCGTGGCCGAGGGAGAGCTGGCCGGCGGTGCCGGAGAGCAGGTTGAGGCCGACGGCGCCGATGGCGGCGGCCATCGCGAACAGGCCGATGCGCAGCCAGAAGGCGTCCAGGTAGAAGGGCAGGGCGCACAGCAGGACGAGGGGCAGCGCGAGGGCGAGCAGGCGCCGGGGGGCCGGGATGCCCGGGCGGGCGGGGCCGGCCTTGGGGGCGCGGGCGGGCCGGTGGTCAGACACGGACGGCTCCCTTCGCGCCGAACAGTCCGGTGGGGCGCACGAGGAGCACCAGAACCATCACGGCGTACGGGGCGACATCGCCGAATCCCTCGCCGAGGACGTGGAGTTGGGTCTGGTAGCCGGCGACGAGGGCCTCGGTGAGGCCGATGAGCAGGCTGCCGGCCAGGGCGCCGGTGGGCGAGGCCATGCCGCCGAGGACGGCGGCCGGGAATGCCTTGAGGGCGATCTGGCCTGTGGTGCGCTCCAGTCCGGGCGCGGGGAAGGCGACGAGGAACACCGCGGCCAGCGCGGCCAGCGCGCCGGCCAGGCACCAGGCGATGGTGCGCACACGCACCAGCCGGACGCCCATCAGGGAGGCGGCCTCGACGTCCTCCGCCGCCGCCCGCAGGGACAGGCCCCAGGAGGTGAAGCGGAAGAGAGCGAAGACGCCCGCGATGACGAGGGCGGAGACCACGATGGCGGCGATCCGGCTGTCCGCGACGGTCACCGGGCCCAGTTCGGTCACCGCGTCGCCCCAGGGGTCGCCGAGGGAGAGCAGGTCGCCGCCGATGCGCCGGGCCAGATCGGTGACGAGCACGATGTCGACGCCGATGGTCACGATGGTGGCCACGTGCGCGGCCTGGGCGTCCTGGCCGACGCGCTGCAGCAGGAGCCGGTCGACGGCGCCGGCCACCAGGGCGGTGGCCAGGACGGCGACGGCGAGGGCGCCCGCGAAGCCGAGGTCGTCGTGGAGTACGGCGGTGAGGTAGCCGCCGAGCAGCAGCAGGGAACCGTGGGCGAAGTTGAGCACGCCCGACGCCTTGAAGATGATCACGAAGCCCAGGGCGACCAGGGCGTAGACCGAGCCGAGGGCCAGCCCGTTGAGCACGTGGTCGAGCAGTTCGGTCATGCCGCCTCCTCCTCGGGGTTGCCGGTGCCGAGATAGGCGCGCAGCACTTCGGGGTCGCGCTGGACCTCTTCGGGGGTGCCGTGGGCGATGCGCCGGCCGAAGTCGAGGACGGTGACCTCGTCGGCCAGGCGCATCACCAGGCCCATGTCGTGTTCCACCAGGACCACCGACAGGCCGAGCCTGGCGCGCACGTCGCGGACCACCTCGGCGGTGCGGGCGCGTTCCTCGGCGTTCATGCCGGCCACGGGCTCGTCGAGCAGCAGCACGCGGGGCTCCAGGCACAGGGCGCGGGCGAACTCCACGCGCTTGCGGTCGCCGTACGACAGGACCGCGACGGGAGTGTCGAAGTGCGGTCCGAGACCGACGAGTTCGGCGATCTCCCGGACTCGCGCCCGGTGTTCGCGCTGTTCGCGGACGGCGCCGGGCAGGCGCAGGGCGCTGGCGGCGAATCCGGCGCGGGACAGGGCGTGCCGGCCGAGCATCAGGTTGTCGGCGACCGTGCCCTCGGTGGTGACGATGTTCTGGAAGGTGCGGGCGACGCCGAGCGCTGCGATCCGGTGCGGGGCCAGCCGGGTCAGTTCCACGTCGCCGAGCCGGATGGAGCCGGCTGCCGGACGGTACAGGCCCGAAAGGACGTTGAAACAGGTCGACTTGCCCGCCCCGTTGGGGCCGATGACGGCGTGCACGGTGCCCGGGGCGACGGTGAGGGAGACGCCGTCGAGGGCGGTGAGTCCGGCGAACCGGACGGTGACGTCGCGGACTTCGAGGACCGGTGGCGTGGAGCTGCGAGTCGTCACGCCGCCCCCTGGTCGTCGGCGGCCTCGCCCAGGTACAGGCGGCGCACCGCGTCGGTGCGCGCCAGTTCGTCGGCGGGGCCGGACAGCTGGACCTCGCCGACCTCCAGCACATGGGCGTGGTCGGCGAGGGACAGCGCCATGCCGGCGTTCTGCTCGACGAGGAGTACGGCGGTGCCCTGGGCGTTGATCTCGCGGATCACCTCGGCGATCCGCTGCACCATGAGCGGGGCGAGCCCGAGGGAGGGCTCGTCGAGCAGCAGCAGGCGGGGGGCGGCCATCAGGGCGCGGCCCATCGCGAGCATCTGCTGTTCGCCGCCGGAGAGCAGGCCGGCGGCCTGGCCGGTGCGCTCGGCGAGGCGGGGGAAGAGCGTGAAGACCCGGTCGCGCGCCTCCCGGACGAGGGCGGGGCTGCGGCGGCCGAGACCCAGGCCGCCGGAGCGGAGGTTCTCCTCGACGGTGAGCCCGGCGAACACGCGCCGGCCCTCGGGGACCTGGACGACGCCGGCGCGGACCGCCGCGACCGGCTCCTGACCGTCGAGCGCGGTGTCGCCGTAGTGGATGCGGCCGGCCGTGATCGCGCCGCGGTGCAGACGCAGCGTCCCCGACACCGCCCGCAGCAGCGTCGACTTGCCGGCGCCGTTGGCGCCGAGCAGGGCGACCACGCCGCCGGGCGGGACGGTGAGGGACACGTTACGGAGGGCGGACAGGGAACGGCCGTACGTCACGTCGAGGTTCTCGACGCGCAGAGCGGTCTGCTCGTCCGGTGGTGCTTCGGGCATCACGGCTCCTCGGATCCGCGCCACGGACGGCACGGGCTTCGGGGGAATGAGCGCTCACGACAGCACGGGGGGCCGACGCCGGTACAGGCTGAGGCGGGTGGTCGCTGCGCGGTTACAACGGGGGGGCGGTGGGCTTGTGTGGGTGCCCAGGGGGCGGCGGGGGCGGGGGACGGGGGCCGGCTGCGGGGGCGGAACCCGGCTGCGGGGCGGGCCGGTCGGGGGTGCGCGGCATGGAGGCGGAGGTGTCGCAGGGTGGGCGGGGCGGTGGGCCCGCCGGTGGACGTGCGGGCGCGAAACGGCGGGCCGCGTAGGCCGGCGGAGGTGTCGCAGGGTGGCGGGGCGGTGGGCCCGCCGGTGGACGTGCGGGCGCGAAACGGCGGGGCGCATAGGCCGGCGGAGTGACGGGACCGGAGCCCGGGTGCGGCGGGCGGGGGCCGAGCGCCCGACCGCGGCGGGTGTCCGGGGCGGGCAGGTGGTGGAGCTCCGGGGCTGGGCGTGCGGGCGCGAGGGGCGTGCGGGGCGGTGCGGGAGGGGGCGGAGGTGGCGTGGACCCGGTGCCCGAAGGCGCGGTCGCCGTGGGCGAAGTCGGCACCGAGTCGCGCGAGACGGCTCGAAGCGCCGTCACCGGACCGCGGCACGGACGCGTTCGACGCGGCAGTGGCCGGGGAGGTCACGACCCGCCGTGTCGGCGCGGACGCGGCGGGTCGGCGGACGCCCGCGAAGGGGCGGGCCCACCCACGGGACGGCCAAGGGCGCGACGGGGTCGGGGTCCCCACGCGGCGGGTGCGGTGCCGAGCGCCCCGACCGGGGCGGTTGCAGGGGGTGCGGGGACATCCCGAGCACAGCGCCGAGCAGCCGGCCCGAGCGGGGACCCGCGGGCGGCAGGTGGGCCGGGAGCGCACCCCGGGCGCCGGATCGCCATCGCAGCCGTCGCACGCCGACCTCACGGGGCTCCGCGCGGACGCCGACGGGCGTCGGGCCGGACGCGACCGGCGTCGGGCGTCGGGCGTCGGGCGTCGGGCGTCGGGCGGATGCCACAGGCGGCGGGCCGGAACCCGCGGGAGGCGCGCCCGCCCGGCGTACGGGCTCGCCGCCCGAGCCGCGACGCCCGGCCTCCTGGACCGCTGGGCTTTGGGGCTTCCGGGTCCCTGGACTCCTGGCGAAGTCGGCCGAAAGTCGTCCTCAGTCGCGCAGGAGGCGACGGGCCGTCAGGGCCAGGCTGATCTCGACGACGTCGGACGGGCGGGCCAGGGAGCGGGAGGTGAGCTGCTCGAAGCGGCGCAGCCGGTTCAGGACCGTGTTGCGGTGGCAGTACAGCTGCCGCCCCGCCCGCTGCGCGGAGCCGTCGCACGCGAACCACGCCGCCAGCGTGTCCAGCAGGACCTCGCGGTCGGCCGGCTCCAGCCGGTCCAACGGTCCGAGGACCTGCTCGGCGAGCGCCGCGCCGAGCTCCGGGGAGGAGACGACGAGGGCCGCGGGAAGGTGCTCGTCCAATCTGATCGTGCCGCCTTCCTCGGGGCAGATCTCGAGCGCGGTGTCCGCCAGTCTGCGGGCGTCGCCCACCGCGGCCAGCCCCTCGACGACACCGCCGATGCCGATCCGCACCCCCGCAGCGGTGTCCACGGTGTCACCCCCGGCCCACGGCGACTCCCCCTCGGGCAGCAGGACTATGCCGTAGTCCACCTCCGCGCCCGTGTGCCAGTGCACCTGCACACCCGGGGGCACGGCGGCGGCCCTGACCTCACCGGTGCCGAGGACGGCCGGCCCGGCGGCCACCGCCACGACGGCGTACCGCCCCTGCTCGGGCAGGTCGAGCACGCTCGCGGCCTCGGGCAGGTCGGCGATCCTGCTGGTGCCGTCGAGCAGCGCGGCGAGCAGCAGCCGCGCCCGGTTCTCGCGCCGCCAGGCCAGTTGCCGCTCCACCTGCCGGTAGGCATCGGCGACGAGGGTGCAGTGCTCGTCGACGAAGTTCCACACGTCGGACGCCACGTGCACCAGCAGCCGTACGTCCTCCGGCGCCGACCGTGCCGTCTCCTCGACCAGACCCTGCCAGACCAGCGAGCCGCCGAGCCGGAACGCGTGCAGCAGCGCGTCCAGCGGCAGCCCCTGCTCCGCGCGGACGGCGCCGATCCGCCAGGAGCAGCGCAGGGCGGCGTCCCGGGCGCCACGCGGGTCGAGCAGCGAGGCCACGCTGTGCCGCAGGGACCGGTGCACCTCCTGCCAGGTCCCGGTCGGATCGCTCGCCACGGCGGACCGGTAGGCGGGTTCCTGCTCCTGCAGCTGGGCCACGAGCCGGTCGGTCAGCTCGGGCAGGTCGTCCAGCAGCACGCGGGCAGCGCGGTGCAGGACGCGCAGGGCGTCCGCGTCCATCAACGACCGGCCGGTGCGCGTCCGCGTGGGCGGGACGGCTCCCGGTCCGGGCCGCAGCGTCGTTCTCGGCCGAAGGGCTGGCTGCATCGCGGTCCTCCCCCAGGGTGACTCGTGCTGCCTCGAAGGATGGCATACCGTCCGGTCGGTCCCTAGGGTTGTGCACCGGACTTTTCGGCGCGGCCGACGATACGCGCCAGCTCGACCCGGGATCGCACCCCCAGAACCGCGAAGACATTGCGCAGGTGGTAGTCGATCGTCCGGGTGCTGACGGACAGCGTGCGGGCCACTTCGCGGTTGGTGGCGCCGGCCGCCACACACCGCGCGACGCGCCACTGCTGGGGCGTCAGCCGGTCCAGGGCGCCGGCCCCGTCGCCGCTCGGCGCCGCCCCGTTGGCCCGCAGTTCGCCCCGGGTCTGCTGCGCCCACGCGCCGGCGCCGCACCGCTCGAAACCCATCAGCGCGGCCCCGAGCCGGTCCCGCGCCTCCCGCAGCCGGCGCCGGCGCCGCAGCCATTTGCCGTACGCCAGCTCGGTGCGGGCCCGTTCGAAGTCCCCGGCCGCTGCGTCGTGCAGGTCGAGGGCGCGCAGGTAGAGGGCGTCGGCCCGGTCGGGGGCGGCCAGCAGGGCGTGGCAGCGTTCCAGCAGGGCGGGGGCCTGCGGGTCGGCGCCCAGGCCGGCCCAGGCGGCGAACTCGCCGACGACGGTGCGCGCGTCGTCGGGGCGGCCGGCGAGCACCGCCGCCTCCACGAAGCAGGGCACGGCGAGCATCCACACCGCGAAGTGGCCGCGCCTCGGTCCGGGCAGGACGAGCGGGCCGAGCCGGTCGGCCGCCTCCAGGGGACGGCCACGGCCCAGGTCGGCGCGGGCCGCGGCCCAGTGGGCGAGCGCGGCGGCCTGGGCGAGTCCGTGCCGGCGCGCCGTCGCGAGCGCGGCGATCACGTGGTGGGCGACGACGGCCGACTCGTCCTCGATCGACGCCGCCAGGGCGAGTACGGCGTGGTGGTGGGCGGCGGTGTTGCGCTGGCCCGCCCGTTCGGCGGCGCGCAGTCCCTCCTCGGCGTGGGTGCGGGCCTGGGCGTGGCAGCCGGCGCGCAGTTCGGCGTAGGCGAGGTACTCCAGCGCCCGGGGTTCGACGGCGCCGGATCCGTGGGTGCGGGCCGATGCGAGCGCCCTCGCCCCGGCACGGGCGGCGGTGGCGGCGTCGCCGAGCAGCAGCGCCGCAGCGGCGGCGCGGAGGAGGGCCTCGGCGTCGTCGGCGGCGAGGGCGTGCCGGACGACCCGGCCGAGGGGGGCCGCCGCCCGGTCGAACCGTGCCTCCAGCACGGCCCGCATGCCGACCCGGTAGTCGGCGGTCGGATCAGGGGCCGCGGCGACGGTGAGCGGGCGGTGCCCGTGAGCATGAGAGGCGGCGTGCGGGATGCTCCCGCTCGCCGCGGCCGGGGCAGGACGGGCGACGTCGAAGGCGGGCAGGCCGTCCGCCGTGCGGCCCCTGTCGCCGGCGGCGAGGACTGCCGCGGCGGTACGCGGGCGGTCCCGGCTTGGCAGCGCCTGCGCACCGAGACGGTCGCGCCGCGCGCCTGCGGCCTCGGGCATGCCCGGCCTGTCGCCGCCGGTCGCCCGCGACGCGGCCTCCGGCCCGCCGAGCCCTTCACCACCGGCCGCCCGCGGCACGGACCGTGGACAGCCCCCGCCGGAAGCGGCGTCCGCACCGAAGCCGTCGCGCCGCACACCCTCCGTCTCCAGCCCTCCGAACCCCTCGCCGCCGGTCACCCGCGGCACGGACCGTGGACAGCCCCCGCCGGAAGCGGCGTCCGCACCGAAGCCGTCGCGTCCCTCTCCCCCGGCCGCATGGCACCCCACCGACGCCGACACCGGTGCCGCGGACACCGATCCCGCGGACCGCACTCGCTCACCCCCGGACAGGGCAGCACCGCGCATCCCGCACACCACCTCGCGGTCGCCCCCGGACAGCGCCCCGCACACCGCGCACACCTCCCCGGCCGCCTCACGGCGACCGGCGCTGCGCGCCGCGACCACGCCCGCCGACGCCGGCCGGACCGGCGGCTCCAGACCCGGCAGTCGCAGACGGCCGATGGCGCCGGCCGGGTCGTCGGCCGTCAGGGCCTCGTGGCAGTCCGTGATGCGGCCGGCCGTCCAGGCGGCGTCCGCGGCGGCCAGGGCCGCTGCCGCCGCGCGTGGGGGGTCGTCCGCGGCCAGCAGTGAGGCGGCGGCCAGGAGGGAGGCGTGGGCGTCGGCCACCGGGCCGTCGTACCGCTCGGCCAGGCCGCGCACCAGTTCGGCGCGCCCGCGGACCGCTGCCGGGACCACGCCGTCGGGGACCTCGGCGAGCAGCCGGAGGGCGCGGCGGGGGCTGCCGGCGAGCAGGGCCTGCTCGGCTGCGGCCACATGGCGCGCGGCGCGCAGGGGCAGCGCGGGGGTCAGTTCGGCGGCGCGGGCGTGGGCGGCGGCGCGCAGTCGGTGGGAGGCGGGGAGCGCCGGGTCGTCGGCCGCCGCCGACAGTTCGGCCGCGACGGGAAGGTCGGGCGCGGTCGTCGCCCAGGCGCGGTGCAGCAGCGCGGCCGGGCGGCGTCCGGCGCTCTCGTGGGCGTGGGCGAGCGCGCGGTGGGCGGCGCGCCGCCGACTGGGGGGCGCGGCGGCGTAGCAGGCCCGGCGGACCAGGTCGGAGGCGAAGTGGAAGCCGCCGTCGGCGGCGACGACCGTCTCGGGGACGGGCGCGGGGCGTCCCAGGGCGGTCAGGACGAGGCCGGCGTCGGCGGACTGCGCGTCCGCCTCGCGCAGGGCGGCGGCCACGGTCAGCGCCAGGTCGTCCGCTTCGGTCCAGGTCCCGCCCGGCCGGTATCCGGCGACGCTCGTCAGGACGGCGGCGTCGGCCAGGGGACGAGGCGGAGTCCGGCGGCCGGCCAGTTGCTCGGGGGACAGCCGGTCCAGCAGGGCCAGCAAGAGGGCGGGGTTCCCGGCCGCCTCCGTCAGGAGTTCGCCGCGGACCGGGCCGGTCATGCCGCCGGTCGCCTCGTCGAGCAGCGCGCCCGCGTCCGTGTCGGACAAGGGGTGCAGGGCGAGGACGGGCAGCCCCGCCAGCTCCCGGTCGGGCGCGGGCCGGTGTCCGCCCGTGGTGAGCAGCAGGCCCACCCGGCCGGCGGTGTGCAGTCGGCGGGCGGCCCCGGCGAGCGCGGCGCGGGACGGGGCGTCCCACAGGTGCACGTCGTCCACGCAGACCAGCAGCGGGGCGGGTCCGGCCGCGGCCCGCAGCGCTTCGAGCAGGGTCCGGGCGGCCGTCTCGGCATCCTGGAGGCCGCCGGCGGGAGGGTGACCGCCGGTGGGAGTGCGGCCGGGGGCGGGAGGGTGGCCGTCGGGGGCGGCGCGGTCGCTGCCGGTGAGGGCCGCCGCGGCCCTGCACAGCGCGTGCGGGCCGTCGTAGGGCCGTGGTGTCCCGGCGGAGTCGGCCCGCAGATGGAGCACGGGACCGGTGGAGAAGGAGCGGGCGGCGTGGTCGAGGAGGACGGTGCGGCCGAGGCCGGGTTCCCCGGTCACGACGAGCACGCCGCTGCCCGTCCCGATCCGTTCCAACAGCGCGGCAAGGGCGCGCAGTTGGCTGTCGCGTCCGTGGAGCCGGGGTGCCGTCCTCGCGGTCGTCTGTCCGGTCATTCCCGCGACGTTACGCGCGGGTAACGCGTAGTGGAAGGGTCGGGTCCAGGTTGCCCCGGCGGCGTATCCGGGCGGTCACCTGCCCGTTCTCCCGCCGCCGGGGACGTACGACGTGTGCGGGCGCCCAACGAGGCGGCGGTCCGCCCGTGCAGTGGCCCAACGCGAAGGCGGCGGCCGCCGAGGTGCGGCCGCCGCCTCGTCACCCGCGGATCAGGAGCGGATCACGAGGTGTGCGGGCAGTTGCCCCGGTACTCCTCGATCGTCAGGCTCGGCCGCGGCAGCGGGCAGAGGAACTGCTCGTAGCGGGTGTCGTTGTCGATGAAGCGCTTCAGCCAGCTGATGCTGTACTTCGCGATCGTCGTGTTGGACGAGTTGGGCGTGAAGTGCGAGGCGTTGTTCAGCTCCAGGTACGCCTTGTCGAGCGTGGAGGGCAGGTTGTTGTAGAACGGCTCGGCGTGGCTGGAGACCGAGGCGACCGTGTCTCCGTCGGCGCCGACGATCAGGGTGGGCGTCCTGACCTCGGGCCAGGTCTTGTCGGTGTTCCACGGCGTCAGCGGGATGGCCGCCTGGAGGGAGGGCCGGGTCTTGGCCGCCTCCAGGCTGCCGCCGCCGCCCATGGAGTGGCCCATCACGCCGAGGCGGGTGCTGTCGACGCGGCTGCGCACGGAGCTGCGCTGGGTGAGGTAGTCCAGCGCGGCCAGCAGCTGGTCGCCGCGGGAGTCGGGCTGGTCCATCGTGGTGTTGGTGTCGATGGTGAACACCACGAAGCCCTGGGAGGCCAGTCGCGGGCCGAGCCAGGCGATGGAGGACTCGTAGGCGGTGAAGCCCGGCGAGATGGCGACGGCGCCGAAGGTGCCGTCGGCGGTGCTGGTCGGGTAGTAGATGGTGCCGCCGCCGAAGCCGGTGACGGCGAGGGAGGAGACCGAGGTCTGCGAGACGGCGTAGGGGCCGCGCGTGGCCTCGATGCTGGCGTTGGTCGGGGCCGGGCCGCGCTCGTAGGGGTTGTCCGCGGCGTGCGCGCCGGGCCCGGTGAGGGTGGTGAGCCCGACGACGGCGGCGACGGCCGCGGCGGCGCCGGCGAGCCGGCCGGTGCGCCGGAAGGGCCGGGTGGCGGGGGAAGCGGTGCTGGGGACGGAGTGCTGCTGCACGACGAGTCGTCCTCTCGGTCGTGGCGAGCCGCCCACCGCACGCGGCACTCGGGGACACGACACGGGTCGGTCCCCGCGGTGCGCGGGGCGGGCGCCGCCGACTGGCTGGCCGTGCCACTGTCGGCGGGAAGCACCGGCCCGGGGACCGGCAATGTCACCAGTCATCGACGAGGATTCGACCGACGCGCCGGGCGAGGGCTCGCGCCGGCCGCCCCTCCCCCGGCCCCGGCCGTCCCGTCCCCGCGGGCCCCTCCCCCGTGGCCGGGCCTCGGCTGTGCCGCCGTCGCGCCGGTGTGAAACGCTCGCCGGGCAGGAACGACCACTGTGACGAGGGAAGAGGAGCGGCATGCGGATCGGACTGCTCGGCACCGGCCCCTGGGCGGGGATGGTCCACGCCCCCGCCCTGAGCGGGCACGACGAGCTGGAACTCACCGGCGTCTGGGGCCGCCGCCCCGAAGCGGCCAGGGAACTGGCGGAACGTCACGGCACACGCGCCTACGAGGACGTGGACGCCCTGCTCGCCGACGTGGACGCCGTCGCGGTCGCCCTGCCCCCGGCGATCCAGGCGGAACTGGCGGTGCGGGCCGCCCGGGCGGGTTGTCATCTGCTGCTCGACAAGCCCGTCGCCGTGTCGGTCGAGGCGGGCCGGGCCGTGGTCGAGGCGGTGGAGGAGGCGCAGGTCGCCTCGGTCGTCTTCTTCACCACCCGTTTCCAGCCGGAGCCGGACGCCTGGATCGCCGAACAGACGGAGCGGGGTGGCTGGTTCGTCGCGCGGGCGCAGTGGCTGGGCGCGGTGTTCACCAGCGACAGCCCGTTCGCCGCGTCACCGTGGCGGCGGGAGAAGGGCGGGCTGTGGGACGTCGGCCCGCACGCGCTGTCCGTACTGCTGCCCGTCCTCGGGGACGTGACGCGCGTGGCGGCGGCCGCGCGCGGCGCCGAGGGCACGGTGCACGCCGTGCTGGAGCACGCCGGGGGCGCGACCGGCACGCTGGTGCTGAGCCTGAACGCGCCGCCCGCGGCGGCCGGAGCGCTGGTGGAGCTGCGCGGCGAGTCCGGGGTGACGTATCTGCCGGAGGCCGCCGACCCGCCGGTGACCGCGTTCGGCCGGGCCGCCGACGCGCTGCTCGCCGCGGCGCGCACCGGGCGCGCGCACGCGTGCGACGCGGCGTTCGGGCTGCGGGTGACGGAGGTCCTCGCCGCGGTGGAGGAGGAGCTGGGCCGGTCCACGACCTGACGGCGCGGGGGCACGGAACGGCGATGCGTTCCGTGCCCCCGCGTAGCCGGGCCGGTGCGGCCCTTCCGGGCGCCTCGCCCGTCAGGCGTGACGGTGCGTGTGCCGACGGCCGCCGCCGCCCGCGATGGCCCGGTAGAGCACGAGCAGGATCAGGGAGCCGACGATCGCGGCGATCCAGGTGGACAGGTCGAAGAACCCGTCGATGGAGTCGACGCCGAAGATGACCTTCCCCAGCCAGCCGCCCAGCAGACCGCCGGCGACGCCGATCAGCATGGTGACGATGATTCCGCCCGGGTCCTTGCCCGGCAGAAGCAGCTTGGCGATCGCACCGGCGAGCAGTCCGATCAGAATCCAGGCGATGATGCCCACGGCTCCTCCACAATCCTTCGGAAATGTGTTCCCTTACCGGATGCGCCGAGATTGCGCCATCAAACCCGGAATGTGTGACCCCCGGGTCCGGTGCCGTACGGTTTCCCCAGGCCCGGCGGTTCAGGCCTCGCGCCAGCGGAACCAGGCGCGGTCGCCGCGGATGTGCAGCAGGAAGTCCGCGACGGGGCCGTCCGGCGAGGACAGCGAGACGCGTCGGCCGATCTCCTCGTACACCGTCTCCCACTCCCGCCAGTGCCCGTCGTCGTCCCCGTCGTTCCGCTCGGCCAGGGCCAGTTCGCGGGCGAACAGGTCCCGTACGGCGGGGTAGGCCGGGCCGGGGGTGAACCGTCCGGCCAGCCACGGGAAGTCGGCGTCGTCGACGGCGATCTCCCCGACCAGGTCGTCCCCGCTGCGCACGTACCAGGTGTCGTTCTCGAATCCCATGCGCCCAGCCTGGCCTCCGGATGCGCGGCGCGCCTCGGGGATGAATGGTGTTAGTGGACCCTGTCGCCCCTGTGGGTACACGGGACCGAAGCACATCCCCGGACCGGAGGAGCAGAGATCATGTCGACGCCACAGCCCGAAGCTTCCCGGCAGCCCGCCGACCGCGTCACCCCGGACGCACTGCTCCACACCCGCACCGGCACCGACGTGTCCCCCGAGGATCTGGTCCTCGCCTCGGGCAAGGACATCACCCCGAAGAACCTGGAATGGGCCCGCCGCAAGCTGGACCAGGAGGGTCCGGCGGCGATGGACAAGCTGCTGCCGTAACCGGGCGCCCGCGCCGAAGGCGGCCGTGCCCGCGGGGCGTCCGGCTCCCCGCGTGCCCCTGCCGCTGCGCCTTGGTCGTCCGTCCACGCCCGGCCGTCCCGGCCGGGCGTCGCGCATCACGTCGTGTCCGGGCCGCTTCCAGCGGCCGGAACGGTACGGCCGGCGCATCGGCCCGGCCCGCGAGGCCCGGCCCGGAGGAGACCGCCGAGGCGCTGTCGGCGGTCGCGCGGGGCCGGCCGGGCGACGGGCCCCGCCACGCTCCTACAGCAAGCCGGCCGCGCCCGCGCCCGACCGCCGAAGGCCGCGCTCGGCAGTCCCGGCCCCGCCGATGCACCGCGGGAGCACGCTGCGGGAGCACGCCGACCCCGGCCCCACGGGCGAACCGTGGGGCCGGGGTCGGCGTGTCACCGTGCGACCGCCTGTCAGGGCAGGTCGCGGTCCTCCACGACGTGGACCGCCGCCTCCTCCGCGCCCGCCGCGCCCGCGTCGATGCCGACGTCGTCGGCGATCTCCTCGCGGGTCGTGTCCGTGCGCAGGCCCTCGTCCGGGGCCACCAGGCGCCCGGCGCGGTCCTGCCCCGCCTCCGGGTCCACCGGTTCTCCCTCGCCGTCCGGCAGGTCGCCGATGCCGTCGCCCTGCGGTTCGCCGACGTCGGGCCGTTCCTGGGCGAGCCGCTGGTCCAGGGTCTCGCCCTCCTGCTGCTCGGCGGCCGTGGTGCCGTGCTTGGTGACGCCGAGCGGCTTCTCCGGGGGCGAGTAGCCCTCGTCCAGGGTGTCGTCGTAGGTCCGCTCATCGAGCGCGTCCTGCATGTCGAGGGGGGCGGCGTCCTCCTGCTCCTCATTGGTCCCGGTGGGCTGGTAGGCGTCGTCGGCCATCGGTTCGGGGCTGGTGCCCATGGCTGTCTCCCTCCATGTCCGCAGTCCCGCGTTTCCCGATCCGCACGCCCCAATCCCGGCTCGCCCGGCAAGATCGCCGATGCGGCCCGGCGCGGCCCGCCGAAACTATCCTGAACGCCCTGTTCGAACTGCCGGTGCGACTACTGTCGCGGCGAGCGCCGTGGGCCGGGTGCGGGAGGGCGAACGCCGTCGGTCGGAGGCTGGTGTGTGGACGCCGCCCGTCGGAGTCTGGGGTGCGGACGCCGTGGGCCGGAAGAGAGGGAAGGCATTCCGCGGGCGGGGGCCGTGGGCGGGAAGGATGGGGGCATGAAGTGCTCGCAGTGTGACGCCACGGGGCTGGAGGCCGGTTTCGTCGAGGATTCCGGCGACGGGTCGAAGGGATTCGCGCGGTGGATCCCGGGGCCCTGGAGCGCGGTCTGTTCGGCGGGGCCAAGCGGTTCGGGCGGACCCGGTTCCAGATCGACGCCTACCGGTGCCCGAAGTGCGGACACCTGGAGCTGTTCGCCCGCCATGAGGTGTGACGCGCCTCGGCGCCTTCGTGTCGTCAGTCCCCGTCGTCCAGGTCGTCCAGGTCGGCCAGTTCGGCCAGTTCGGCGAGGTCCGCGACGACCCGGTCGGCGCCGTGCGCGTGGAGGGCGTCGGCCTGTCCGACGCGGTCGACGCCGACGACGTACCCGAAGCCGCCCGCGCGTCCGGCGTCCATCCCGGCCAGGGCGTCCTCGAAGACGGCCGCCCGCCGTGCTGCCACGCCCAGGTCCCGGGCGGCGGCCAGGAAGGTGTCGGGGCGGGGTTTGCCGGGCAGGCTGCGCTCGGCGGCGACCACGCCGTCGATCCGTACCTCGAACAGGTCCTCGGCGCCGATCGCGCGCAGCACGTCGCGGCAGTTGGCGCTGGAGGAGACGACGGCGGTGCGCAGCCCGGCGGCGCGGACGGCGGTGACGTAGCGCAGGGTGGTGTCGTAGGCCTCGACGCCGCCGGTGCGGATCCGCTCCAGGAGGAGCGCGTTCTTGCGGTTGCCGAGGCCGTGCACGGTCGGCGCGTCCGCCGGGTCGTCGGGGCGGCCCTCGGGCAGACGGACGCCGCGGGAGGCGAGGAAGGTGCGGACGCCGTCCGCGCGAGGGCGCCCGTCGACGTACTCGTCGTAGTCGGACGGGGTGAAGGGCCGGAATGCCGCGCCGTCGCGCTCCCGCAGGAAGGCGTCGAACGTCTCCTTCCAGGCGGCCGCGTGCACGACGGCCGTCCTGGTGATCACTCCGTCGAGGTCGAAGAGACAGGCCTGGATGTGGCGGGGAAGTCCGAGCTGCGTCATACCGGACACCGTTCCCCGCGCGGTCCCGTCCGGTGGCCGCCGGGGGCCGGACGGCACGCGGATGGCAGACTCTGCCTGTGTCCGTGACCTTCCCCGGCCTCCTCACCCGCGCCCGCGCCCTGGCCACCGGCCGCCGACGGGCCCTGCTCGGCATCGCCGGCGCTCCCGGCTCGGGCAAGTCGACGCTCGCCGAGCGGCTGGTGCGGGAGCTGAACGGCGACGGCGAGCCCTGGGCCGCGTCCGTCCCCATGGACGGTTTCCACCTCTCCGACGCCGAGTTGGAGCGGCTCGGCCGCCGGGACCGCAAGGGAGCGCCGGACACCTTCGACGCGGCCGGGTACGCGGCGCTGCTGCGGCGGCTGCGGGAGGAGGCGGACGGCGACGACACCGTGTACGCCCCCGCCTTCGAGCGGGACCTGGAACAGCCGCTGGCCGGCGCGATCCCGGTGCCGCCGGCGGTCCGGCTCGTGGTGACCGAGGGGAACTACCTGCTGCTGGACACGGGCGCGTGGGCGAGGGTGCGCCCGCAGTTGGACGAGGTGTGGTTCTGCGAGACGGCCGAGCCGGAGCGGATCCGCCGACTGACCGCCCGTCACGAACGGTTCGGCAAGAACCCCGAGCAGGCGGCGGCCTGGGCCCAGGGCCCGGACCAGCGCAACGCCGACCTGGTCGCCGGCACGCGGGCACGCGCGGATCTGGTGGTCACCGTCTCCTAGGCCGTCCGACGAATGCCCGCGGCGGCGCGGCTCTTCGCGGGTGGCCCCGCGTGACGTGTGATCCCCTTCTCGGGACGACGGTGCGGTCCTGCACACGCCCCCGTACCGCAGACTGGTCCGGACGCGTCGAGCCGGACTCCGCCCACCGCGTGCACCGGCACCGCCCGCACCCACCCGCACCCGCCCCCCGTCGCCTGCCATCGACCGCCCGCCGCTTGCCGCTTGCCGCCGCACGACGGGACGCCTGTTCACCCGCCCCCTCCCACCCCCCTGTTCCGGAAGGGCCGGGCGGCATTTCCGCCACGGTGCGTGAGCTATGTTGAAGCTCCGTTGGGGAGACGAAGGAGGCGCACCGGTGCCATCGCCGCAGCAGGCACGCGCACAGGCGTCCGCCATCACCTCGGGGAGGACGGTGGCGGAAGCGGCCGCTCCCGCCTCCCAGCTCCGGGCGCTGTTCGACCGGCCGCGGCTGTCGCCGGGGCAGCGGCGCATCGCCCAGTACCTGATCGAGCACCTCACCGAGGCGGCGTTCCTGTCGATCACCGACCTCGCCGAGCGGGCGGGAGTCAGCCAGCCCTCGGTGACACGGTTCGCCGCGGCGGTCGGATTCAGCGGTTACCCCGCGCTGCGGGAGAGGCTCCAGACGATCGCGCTCGGCTCCCTGGCCGGCGGCCCGGTCGCGGCCGAGGAGGAGAGCGGCAACGAGCTTCAGGCGGCGGTGGACGCCGAGATCGAGAACCTGGAGAACCTGCGGCGCGACTTCGCCGATCCCGCGCGGGTCGTCGACACGGGCAGGCGGCTGTCGGAGTCGACGCCGCTGACCGTACTGGGGCTGCGCATCTCGGTCTCCTTGGCCGAGTACTTCGCGTACGCGGCCCGGCGCATCCATCCCGACGTGCGGCTGGTGACGCGGGGCGGCAGCGTCGCGTACGACGCGCTGCTCCAGGCGCGGGAGGCGGGCGGGACATGGGTGCTGGCGTTCTCGCTGCCCCGGCACGCGCAGGAGACGCTGGCGGCGGTGCGGGTCGCGCGCGATGCCGGGCTGCGGGTCGCGCTGATCACCGACCTGGCGCTCGGACCGGTGGCCGACGCGGCCGACGTCACCTTCGCCACCGGTACGGGCTCCCGGCTGGTCTTCGACTCGTACGCGGCGCCCGGCGTGATGGCGGCGGCACTGCTTCAGGCCATGACCGACGCCGACCCGGAACGCACCCAGGCGCGCCTCGACGCCTACGAGCAGCTCTCCGACCAGCACCAGTTCTTTCTGCGGGACTGAGCCGGGCCGGTCCGGGGACCGTCGAGATCCCGTCATTCATGAATGTTTTCATACGTCTTGCAAACCGGACGGCATATATAAATACTGCTCGCGGGCCGCACCCCCGCCCGGCTCACCGGGCCGCAGCACGAACATCCGAGCCGTCGTCCCCTACCCACGGCGGTGCCCGGGTGTTCGGCCGGGCGGTCCCGGCCATCCCCTAGGCCGGGGCCGCCCTCCCCGTCCGCGCCGCCGGACCGCCCTGGCGACCAGCACACCGGAAGCGATGATCATGTCTCTGACGTCCACGCGCCCAGGCCCGGACTGGCCGTGCCAGGTGAAGACCCCCGGCAGTTACGACTGGGAGCGGTCCGCCGCCAAATGGCTGCGCGAGCTGGTGCCGGCCCGCTACGCCGGCTACCCGGCGCTGATGCGGCACCCGGTGCTGCTCGCCCGCCACGCGCACATCCAGGTCCAGCAGGAGATCCGGATCGCCCGCACGGCCCTGCAGACCGCCCGCGCCGACCTGCCGAGGCTCGGGGTGCCCGAGTCGGTCATCGAACACACGATCACGATGTACGCGGCCGAGGTCGGCCAGCTCCAGCATCTCGCGCGCAGCGTGCGCGCCGTCACGCAGGCGCTCGCCGATCGCAACGCGGCGCGCTGAGCCGCAGGTGCGGCCGTACGCGCATCACGACGTGCGGTCAAGCCCGCGCTACGGGCGGGACGACTGTGCGATGCTCGTTCGGTGACGAGCGAGCCCGCCCTTCCCGCGGAGTCCGGCGCCGGATCCGACACGGTCGGATCGACGGGCGGCGTGATCCGTCAGCGTGCCGACACGGACCGGCTACGGGACCTGACGGCCACGTCGGCGATCCTGGAACGCGCCAAGGGCGCCGTCATGGCGCTCGCCGGCTGTTCCGCGGAGGCGGCGCACGAGGAGCTGCTGGGCCGCGCCCGGGCGGCCGACCGCACCCTGATCGAGGAGTGCTGGATCACGCTCGGCGCCTTCGGCGCTCCCGCGCCCCCGCCCGCCCGGGGCTTTCCGCCTCCCGGCGCCTCCCCCACCGTGCCTCTCTCCCGTGCGCCGGGCGGCGACGCATCGGATGACCTGGCGCGGCTCGGGGCGGCACTGTCGGGCGTCGCCTCCCCGCAGGAACTGGCGCGGCGGCTGCTGGAGCATCTCGCGCGGACGGTGGCGGCCGACGCCGTGATGGTCTTCGGGCGGCTGCCCTCCGGCGGCCTGGAACTCCTCGGGCACGCCGGGATCGGCGACGTGCTGGCCGACCAGTGGCAGCGGGTGCCGCCGCTGGACGGGCTCGCGCCGCTGGAGGCGCTGACCACCGGACAGGCCTGCTGGGTGGAGGACATCGACCGGGAGCGTCGGCGTCCGCTGATCGGCGACCCTCCGGAGCGATGGCAGTCGCGGGCGTGGCTGCCGGTGCCGAACGGGAACGCGGCCGAGGGCGTCGTCGGGGTGCTTCGCTCCCGTCCGGGGCCGTTCACCGCGCGCGCCCGCGAGCACCTGCGGGCCGTGGTCCGGCGCTGCGCCGGGCGGCTGCGGGCCCCGGAGGCCCGGACGGCGTCCGTCGGCGACGACGCCGCCGGGGCCGTGCGGGCCGTGTTCGACGCGCTGCCGGGGTCCGCGCTGCTGCTCACCCCGCTGCGCGGCCCCTCCGGCGACGTCGAGGACTTCCGCGTCGACGCGGCCACCCCGGACGCTGCCGCCGCCGACGGCCGCACCGGGCGCGAGCTGCTCGGCGCGCGGGTCCTGCACTGCTGGCCGCCGCTGGCGGACGGGCCGTTGTGGCGGCGGTGCCTCGACGTGCTCGACACCGGCCGACCGTACGAGGGGGAACCGTTCGCGGGGCAGGAGCCGGCGGACGGGTCCGCGGAGCCGTCGGTCCGGTCGGTGCGCGTGACGCGCCTGGGCGCCGGCCTGGTCGTCGGCTGGACGCGGCACGATCCCGCCGAGCGGCAGGAGCAGCGGCTGGCGGACGTGCAGCGGCTGGGCAACCTGGGCTGGGCGAGCTGGGACCTGGTCACCGGCGAGGCCGCCTGGGCCGCGCAGGTCTTCACCGTGCTCGGCCGCGATCCGGAGGCCGCCCCCGTCCCGCTGGGCGACCTGCCCGGCCTGGCCCTGTCCGAGGACCGGCCGGCGCTGGCCCGGGCCCTCGGGGAACTGGAGCGCGCGGGGACCCCCGCCGCCGTGCCGTTCCGGATCGAGACGCGGGACGGCGTACGGCATCTGCGGATCGTGGCGGAGGCGGTCACGGGCCCGCACGGCACGCCCGTCGAGGTGCACGGCTTCCTCCAGGACCTCACCGCGCAGCGCAGCGCCGAACTCGCCCTGGTGGAGAGCGAGCGGGCGATGCTGGCCCAGCACGGCGTGCTCCAGGCCGAGCGGGAGCTGGCCGGCCGGCTCCAGCACGCGCTGCTGCCGCTGCCCAGCGAGCCGCTGCGCCCGGCGGGACTGCGGGTCGAGGTCGCCTATCTGCCCGCGCAGTCGGGCATCCACGTCGGCGGCGACTGGTTCAGCGCCATCGAACTGGCCGACGGCTCGGCCCTGTTCGTCGTCGGCGACGTCGCCGGACACGGCATCGACGCCGTCGCCACGATGGCTCAGCTCCGGTTCACGGCCAAGGGCATGGTCAGCACGGGGTCCTCGCTGACCGGCGCGCTGAGCCGGCTCAACACCCTGCTGCTGCACTCCCGGGACGCGCACGGCACGGCGACCATGGTGCTGGCGCTCTACCGGCCCGACGAGCGCCGGCTGGTGTGGGCGCAGGCCGGTCACCCGCCGCCGGTGCTGCTGCGTGCCGGACAGGTGCGCCGGCTGGAGCGGCCGCGCGGGATGCTGCTCGGGGCGTGCGCCGCGCCGCCGTACGAGGAGGCGGAGTGCCTGCTCGAGCCCGGCGACCGGCTGCTGCTCTACACCGACGGTCTGGTGGAGCGGCCCGGCGAAGGGCTGGACCTCGGCCTGGAGCGGCTGGCGCGGGCGATGGGCGCGGAGCACACCGACGAGCCCGGCTCGCTCGCCCCGCTGCTGGACGCGATGCTGGAGGGCGAACTGCGCGACGACGTCTGCGTGGTCGACGTCCGTGTCCCGCGAGAGGCGGACGTCGCACACCGCTGACCCCGGCGGCGGCCGTCCGGTTCAGCCGTCGGCGACGGCCGCGGCGCCACTGTCCGCCACCTCCCGGCCGCGGTGCGCCTCGTCCCTCACCAGCAGGGCGAGCAGGGCGGCGACGGTCAGCCCCGCCTCCGCCGGGTGCCGCAGCACCTTGTCCGGCTCGATGCGGTACGTGTTCGTCCGGCCCTCGCGCCGGTGCGAGAGGTATCCGGCGTGTTCCAGGTCGGCGATGATCTTCTGCACAGCCCGCTCGGTGAGTCGGCAGTACGCCGCGATGTCCCGCACGCGGGCGTTGCGATCATCGGCGATGGCGGCCAGTACGCGTGCGTGGTTGGTGAGGAAGGTCCATCCGGTATGCGGCTCAGGCACTGCACCCATGCGGCCATCATAGGACCTCTGCTTCCCGTATTTCAAAACGCGAAATCTGTTTCGTGTATCGCTTGACGCGTGACACCTCGGGGCAGACGCTGGGAATGACGGCAGGCAGGAATCACGAGGGAGAGGCGGTCATGCGGCCCGACGCGCCGGTGATCGACAGGCGGCCCGACGGCGCCCGGACGATCGTGAAGGTCCGCGGGGAGCTGGGGCTGCACTCGGGCGACGTATTGCGCGGCACCCTGGAGGCCGCCCTCACGACGTCGCCGGAGGGCCTCGACCTGGACCTCGGCGACGTGGACTTCTGCGACTGCTCGGCCCTCAATGTCCTGCTCGGCGTCCGGGAGCACGCAGTGGCGGAAGGAAAGACCGTGACCGTCCGTGCCGCCGGCCCCGTCGTCGAACGCCTGTTCACCCTGACGGGGACCCGGCCGCTGTTCCGACCCGGCGCCGCGGACGGCGACGACCGCGAGGATCTCGGGGCGGAGGTCGCCCAGCTGCGGCGCGCCATGCGGACGCGCCCGACCATCGACCTGGCGCGCGGGGTGCTGATGGCGTCGTTCGGACTGAGTCCGCAGGACGCCTGGCACGTCCTGGTGATGGTGTCGCAGCACACCAACACCAAGTTGCACCGGCTCGCCGAGGACCTGGTGACGGCCGTGCAGGGCGACCCGCTGCCCGAGGAGACGCAGCGGCAGGTGGCCGCCGCGGTGGCCCGGCTGTCGGCCTCCGATGGGCACTGAGTGCCACCATCGCCCGGCGGTCCGACACCCCCACCCCCTGAGCCTCCTGCCGAGTAGAAGAGCACCGGAACGCAGGCCGGATTTCGCGGTACCCAGTACCTTTACGCCTGACACTCAGTGCCATACGCTGTCGGCCGTGCACGGTGGCACGGTGAGCCGCGCACATGCGTGTGCGGGCGCCGCGCACGCGGATTTCCGGCCGAGCGCAGGGAGTTACAGCGTGTACCAGACGTCATCAGGAAGCGCCGCTCAGCAGGCTTTCGGCTCCGCGGCGGGCGTTCTCGAGCACCGGAGGGGCGACTCGGACGCCATGCTCTTCCAGCGCTGCACCTGGTGCGGCACCGCCGTGTACCACCGGCTGCTGTGCCGGGTCTGCCAGGGCAGCGACCTGCGCACCGAGCGCAGCGCGGGCGTCGGCACGGTCCGCCACACCACCGTGGTGCACCGCAACACCCCGGCCGCGCGCAACGTCTCCCTGATCGAGATGGCCGAGGGTTTCGTGGTGCGGGGCCGGGTCATGGGCCCGCCCGTCGGCATCCACAGCGGGGACCGGGTGCGGCTGTCCACGGCCAAGGACCCCGTGCGCGGGGAGCCGGTGTTCCAGCTGGTCGACGAGCCCTACCGCGCCTGGACGTGACCGGCCCGGCAGGGTGTCCGGCGCGGGGCTTACCGCGTCAGTCGGCGAGGGTGACGCGGATGCCGACCGTGCCGTCGAGCCCGCGCCGCAGCCGGCTGCCGAGCAGGGTGAGCCGTCCGGTGACGCCGTACTTGCGGGCGATGAGGGCGCGATAGCGGGAGGTGGTGCCCGGGTCGCAGATCCGCGCGGTGGCCGGGACCTGCTCCCCCGTCGGGTTGCCGCGCAGGTCGCAGGGGCCGACCAGGACGTCGGCGCGGCGGCGGATCCGCTTGACCTTCCAGGAGTCGGCCGCCGTCCACACCCCGAGCGCGTCCCCGTCGGGGACCACCCAGACGGGGGTCGGGACCGGGGTGCCGTCCTTGCGATAGCTGGTGAGCAGCAGATACTTGCCGACGCCCAGCCGGTCCGCCGTGTCGTTCATGCCCGAAGTCTAGGCGTTCCGGGCGCTCCGGCACCCCGTCCCGGGACGGCGGAAATCGCTCAGGACTCGGCAAAGATCAACTCATCGGTCTAGATTGCATCTTGACGCCGCACCAGGCACCCCCAATCACCGCACAGGCACCCCCAGGAGCTGCACCGTGACCGAGAACCCGCACGCCGCCGACGGCGTGGCCGAGTCGCTGCGCGAACGCATCAACACCGCCCAGGCGCACACGGCGCGCATCTGGAACTACTGGCTGGGCGGCAAGGACAACTACGAGGTCGACCGCGCGGCCGGCGACCAGATCCGGCAGCTGCATCCGGGCATAGGCGAGTACGCCCGCGCGGACCGGCTCTTCCTGGGGCGCGCGGTGCGCCACCTCGTCCAAGAGGCGGGAATTCGCCAGTTCCTGGACGTCGGCACGGGCCTGCCGACCGCCGACAACACGCACGAGGTGGCCCAGCGGCTGGCCCCGGACGCGCGGATCGTGTACGTCGACAACGACCCGCTGGTCCTGGCGCACGCCCGCGCCCTGCTCACCAGCACGCCCGAGGGCCGCACCGACTACCTCGACGAGGACCTGCGCAACGTCGACACGATCCTGGAGCACGCCGCCAGGACCCTGGACTTCAGCAAGCCCGTGGGTCTGATCCTGCTCGGCGTGGTCATCTTCATCGGCGACGACGAGGACCCGTACGGGGTGGTCCGCCGACTGGTGGACGCGCTGCCGGAGGGCAGCCACCTGGTGCTGTCGCACACGATCACCTCGCCGTCGATGCCCGACGTGGACGAGGCGGTGAAGTTCTGGAACGAGCACGGCACCCCGAAGCTGACGCAGCGCACCGGCGAGCAGATCGCCCGCTTCTTCGACGGGCTGGAGCTGCTGGAGCCGGGTGTGGTGTCGTGCTCGCGCTGGCGTCCGGAGGGCGGCGACGGATCGCTGCCGGACGAGGTGGCCATGTTCGGCGGCGTGGCCCGCAAGCGCTGACGCGCGCCGCCCGGCGCTGAACACGGCCGGGCCCCGGCCCGTACGGAGAAGGGGCGCCCGACACCCGGGCGCCCCGCGGCCTGCCGCCGCGCGTTTCGGGTTCGGGTTCGGGAGTCATCCATGAGGCACGCACGACGACGGATCGTCCGGCGCACGGCACGACTGACGGCGGTCGGCGGCCTCCTGCTCGGGGTGGCCATGATCGCGCACGCCGTGGCGAGCGAGCCGCCCCGCGCGCCGGGCGGCTCCGCCCGCGCCCTCGCGGATCCCGCGACCGGCCTCGTCGCCCGGCTGGGCGCCTCCCGTACGGCGGGCAGCTGGATCGACGCCGACGGACGCCGGGTCGTCGCGGTCACCGACGAGGACGCGGCCGGTGAGGTGCGGCGGGCCGGGGCGCGGGCGAAGGCCGTCCGGCACAGCATGCGCGAGCTGATGTCGGCCACCCGGGCGCTGGGTTCGGCGCCGCGCGTGGCGGGCACCGCCTGGACGGTGGACTACCGGTCGAACGAGGTCGTGGTGCGCGGTGACCGCACGGTCTCCGCCGCCGACTGGTCGGAGCTGACCGAGGTCGCGCAGGGCATCGGCGGCTTCGTGCGCATGGAGCGCACCGGGGGCGTCTTCACCACCCGCCTGAACGGGGCGCGTCCGATCCTGTCCACCGCAGGCCGCTGCTCCGCCGGTTTCAACGTCACCGACGGGCGGCGCGACTACATCCTGACCGCCGGGCACTGCGGTCCGAACGGCTCGGTGTGGTTCGCCGACGCCACCGCCCGGCGGCAGGTGGGCCGGACGGTGGACGGCAGCTTCCCCGGCGACGACTACTCGCTGGTGCGTTACGACGCCGGGCGGGCGGGCGACGGGGCCGACGTGGTCGCCGTCGGCGGCGACCGGGGCGTGCGGATCACCGGGACCGGCGAGGCGTCGGTGGGGCAGCGGGTGTTCCGCAGCGGCAGCACCAGTGGGCTGCGGGACGGCCGGGTGACCGCGCTCGACGCGACGGTGAACTACCCCGAGGGCACGGTCACCGGGCTGATCGAGACGGACGTGTGCGCGGAACCGGGAGACAGCGGGGGGCCGTTGTTCGCGGGAGGCATCGCGCTGGGGGTGACCTCGGGCGGCAACGGGGACTGCCGGGCGGGCGGTACGACGTACTTCCAGCCGGTGACGCCGGCGCTGACCGCCCTCGGCGTCCGGCTGATCACGGCGACGCCTCCGGCCGCCGGGGACGACGCGGCGAGCGCGGGGGCCCCGGCGGGAGCGGCGGCCGGCGGCGGCACGGGTTCGACGGCGCCGTCGCGGCTGACGGACCCGGGGAACACCGGCCCGGGCCTGCTCATCGTCGCCGGCAGCCTGGTGGCGCTGGCGGCGACCCGCCGCCTCCGCACGGAGCTGGACCGCAGGGACTACCGGCGTCGGTACGCGGCGACCTGGGGACGAGGGTGGGGATGAGGAGATCGGTGACGGAGACGAGGAGAAGGACGGCTCAGGCCGCCTGCGCCGGGTCCGGGTCGGGGACCGCGGCGGCCCACTCCATGACGAGGCGCTGGTACTGCTCGCGCTGCTCGGTGCTCAGGGTCCCGCCCGCCCGGCGCCACAGCGCCCGGATCTCCTCGTTGACCTCCGCGGCCGATCGCTCGGAAACGGCTTCAACACTGGTGGACATGTTGTGAAGCATACGGCGACCGAGGTGAAGGCGATGTGAGCCATCAGGCACGAACCGGACATAACGGGCCGTGTCCCTGATCACGTCCGACCGCCTGAACCGGTCGCCGCGCTCCGGCGTCCGCCGGTGACCGGTCAGGTGCCCGGCTTGCGGCCGTACACGAAGACGTCGTCGCCGGTCTTCAGCAGCGACCAGTACTTCTGGGCCGTGGTCTTCGTCATGTTGACGCAGCCGCGGGAGCCCGGCGGGTTCCACATGCTCACGCTCGCCGAGTGGAAGGCCTGGCCGCCGTCGAAGAACTGGGAGTAGGGCATCGGCACGTCGTAGATGGTCGAGTGGTGGTCGATGTTGCGCCAGTAGATCTTCTTCAGGCCGGTGCGGGTCTCGTACCCGTCCCGTCCGGTGCGCACGGGCACGGGGCCGTACACGAGACGGCTGCCGTCCTGGATCCAGCTGATCTGGAGCGTCAGGTTCACGCAGGCGATGCGGCCCTTGTTGACCGGGCACTTGCCGGCCTTGTTCGGCGTGTTCCCCACCGCCTTCTGCTTGTTCATGAGGTCCATCACACCCCAGGTGACGGGCCCCGCGTAGCCGGCGTTGGGCTGGATGCCGTGCTTGGTCTGGAAGGCCTGGATCGCCTTGCAGTCGGTCGACGACTGCACGCCGTCGACCGGGCGGCCGAGGAACTTCTCGACCTGCTTCTGGTACGGCCCTGTCTGCGTCGTGCAACTCGCCGCCTGCGCGGGCGCGGTGCCCAGCGCGAGTGTGAGCGGCGCCACCAGCGCGGTGGTTCCGAGAACGACGGTCGCCCGTCTGCGCATGTCCCCCATGAGCCAGCCTTTCGGTCCGCGGTGCGGGTCTCGCACCATCCATGCCAGTTGGACGGCCTGTAGGGAAACCGGGTTGTAGGCCAACCTCGACTGCTACCGAACGGTGACATTCGGGGCTGCCGGCGAGGGCTACCGTGGCGATCATGTCCGCGTTCGTACAACAACTGCCCGCGCTCCTCGGTGTCGTGATCGGCGCCCTCGGCTCCTATCTGGTGGTCGTACGGGGCGACCAGGTCCGCTTCCGGCGGGAGCAGGCCGCCCGGTGGGAGGAGCGGCGGCTGTCGGTGTACGCCGAGTACGCGCGAGCGCTGAAGAAGACGGTGACGCTGACCTACCGGGTGGCGTCCCACCTCGGCAACGACCCGCATCCCCATCCCCTCACCGCGCAGCAGGCCGAGCCGCTGTTCGCGGAGGCGACGGTCGGACGGGACCCGTCGGGCGAGGCGCTGATCCTGCTCGGCAGCCCGGAGGTGGTGGAGCGGGCGCGGGAGTGGGTCGTCGTGGTGATGGAGATGGAGCGGTTCCTCCGGGAGGAGAGGCGCGATCCGGCGGCCTGGCGGGCGCTGCTGGAGCGGCAGCGGGCCGCGCGCGAGCGCTACTACGCGGCCGTGCGCGCGGATCTCGCGCTGCCGCCGGGTCACGCGGCGCGTCGGCCGCTGCCGCCCGCGAACGGTCAGCGGTAGCCGGTGGTGTCGGCCGGCCGGCCCGCGTCCTGCACCTCCACCAGATAGCGCCAGGCATCCGGGCGGCTGCCGTCGAGATCGGTGAAGCCGTAGACCCGCGCGAGCCCGCCGCTGGAGAGGGACTGCCCGTTGAAGCGGGCCGCGTCCGGGTCGGCGGCGAGGGCGGCGACGGCCCGGCCGACAAAGCGGGGCGTCTCGGAGATGGCGAAGTGCGGGACGTTCTCGAGGGCGTCGCGCCAGTTCTCCTCGCGCACCCCGTAGTGCTCCAGCATCATCTCGGAGCGCAGCCAGCCCGGGGTGAGGGCGAGGGCGGTGGCGCCGTGCGGGGCGAGTTCATGGCCGAGGGCGAAGGCCATGCGCAGCACGGACGCCTTGGCGAGGTCGTAGAAGAAGTTCACGCGGTAGTGGTCGCGGTTGTACTCGGCGGTGCCGTCCGTCATCTCCACGACCAGCCCGCCGGGCCGGCGCAGCAGCAGCGGCAGGGCGTGGTGGCTGGTGATCGCGTGGGTCTCGACGGCGAGCCGCAGCAGCCGCAGGCCCTTGTCGAGGTCGTGCTCCCAGACGGGCTTGTCCCATTCGAAGAGGGTCTCGCCGCCCCAGATGTCGTTGACCAGGACGTCCAGCCGGCCCTGCTCGCCGGCGATCCGGTCGACCACGTCGCGGACGGCCGCCGGGTCGAGGTGGTCGGCGGGGACGGCGATCCCCCGGCCGCCGGCCGCGGTGACGAGGTCGGCGGTGTCCTCGATCGTCTCCGGGCGGTCGTACTCGGAGCGGCGGGCGCGGGTGCTGCGCCCGGTGACGTAGACGGTGGCCCCGGCCGCCCCGAGTTCCACCGCGATCCCGCGCCCCGCGCCCCTGGTCGCCCCCGCGACCAGCGCCACCTTGCCCCGCAACGGCTCCGACATGTCCGGCCTCCTGTGCTGTTCTCGTGCTCTCGCCTTCGACGTCGTCGAGAGTGACGGGTAAGCCGGACATCCTCTGTCGCCTTTTCCGGGGAGATCACCTCTCTGGGGGATCACCGGCGGTCAGTGGCCGCGGGCGATCCATTCGTCCAGGTGCGGGGCCTCGTCGCCGATCGTGGTCGGGTCGCCGTGGCCGGTGAGAACCTTCGTCCCGGGCGGCAGGGTCAGCAGCCGGTCCCGGATCGAGTCGATGATCGTCGGGAAGTGGGAGTACGACCGCCCCGTCGCCCCCGGACCACCCCGGAACAACGTGTCCCCGGTGAACACCGCGCCCAGGGCCGGGTCGTACAGGCACACCGCCCCCGGCGCGTGACCGGGCGTGTGGATGACCCGCAGATCCGCCCCCGCCGCCTCGATGACCTGGCCGTCGCGCAGGCGGGCGTCGGGGGCGCGGCCGGGATGGGTCTGCCGCCACAGCGGCAGATCGTCCTCATGCAGCCAGATCACCGCGCCGGTACGCTCCGCCAGTTCCGGAGCGGCGTTGACATGGTCGTCGTGGGCATGGGTGCACACGATCGCCGTCAGCCGCCGCTCCCCCACCGCCGCCGCGATCGCGTCCGCGTCATGCGCCGCGTCGATCACCACCACCTCGCGGTCGTCGCCCACGATCCACACATTGTTGTCCACCTCCCACGTCCCGCCGTCCAGACTGAACGTCCCGGAGGTGACGAGGCGTTCGATCCGCGCACGCATCACAGCACCACCACCGAACGCAGCACATCGCCCTCGTGCATCCGCGTGAACGCCTGCTCCACCTCGTCCAGCCCGATCGTCTCCGACACGAACATTCCCAGATCCAGCCGGCCCTGCAGATGCAGATCCACCAGCACCGGGAAGTCCCGCGAAGGCAGACAGTCCCCGTACCAGCTCGACTTCACCGCCCCGCCCCGCCCGAACACGTCCAGCAACGGCAGCTCCACCCGCATCTCCGGCGTCGGCACGCCCACCAGCACCACCGTCCCCGCCAGATCACGCGCATAGAACGCCTGCCGGAACGTCTCCGGACGCCCCACCGCATCGATCACCACATCCGCGCCGAAACCACCCGTCAGCTCGCGGATCGCGTCCACCGCGTCCGTCTCCCGCGAGTTGACCGTGTGCGTGGCACCCGCCCTGCGCGCCGTCTCCAGCTTGCGGTCGTCGATGTCCACCGCGATGATCCGTGCCGCCCCCGCCAGCCGCGACCCCACGATCGCGGCGTCCCCCACACCACCGCACCCGATCACCGCGACCGTGTCACCGCGACCGACGTCGCCGGTGTTGACCGCCGCCCCGATCCCCGCCATCACCCCGCAGCCCAGAAGCCCCGCGACCTCCGCAGCCACCCCCGGATCCACCTTCGTGCACTGCCCCGCCGCCACCAGCGTCTTCTCCGCGAAGGCCCCGATGCCCAGTGCCGGCGACAGCTCCTGCCCCGTGGACGCCAGTGTCATCCGCCGCACCGCGTTGTGCGTGTCGAAGCAGTACCACGGCCGCCCCCGCCGGCACGCCCTGCACCGCCCGCACACCGCACGCCAGTTCAGGATCACGAAATCACCGGGCGCCACCTCCGTGACCCCCTCCCCCACGGCCTCCACGACCCCCGCCGCCTCGTGCCCCAGCAGGAACGGGAAGTCGTCACCGATCCCGCCCTCCCGGTAGTGCAGATCCGTATGGCACACCCCGCACGCCCGCACCCGCACCACCGCCTCCCCCGGCCCCGGATCCGGCACCACAACCGTCTCGACCCGCACCGGCTCGCCCCTCCCCGGAGCGATCACGCCGCGCACTTCCTGCGTCATGCTGCTGGCCCTTTCCCTGTGCCTGGTGTCCGTCTCCACCGACCGTACGCGCACCTGATCGGCAGGCGCACGACGGCGTAGCCTGAACTCCAGTCCGAGCGGCGAAGGAGCAGCGTGAGCAGTGCACAGACGGAGACCGCCCCGCCCACCTGGCGGCTCCTCCTCGGCTATGTACGGCCGCATCGCCGGGCTCTGCTCGCGGGCGCGGTGCTGTCGCTCGTCACCGGGGCGACCGGGCTGCTGCTGCCGCTGGTGGCACGGGAGTTGATCGACGACCTGTCCCACGACCGGCCGATCACGGGCGCGTTGCTGTTCATGTCCGGGCTGGTGGTCGCCAACGCGGCGGTGGGCGCGCTGGGTTCGTACGTGTTGCGGCGCACCGCGGAGTCGGTGGTGCTCGGGGCGCGGCGCGCCCTGTCGTCGTATCTGCTGCGGCTGCGGATATCCGCCGTGGACCGCACCGAGCCGGGCGACCTGATGGCGCGGATCACCTCGGACACCACCCTGTTGCGCGAGGTCACCACCGACTCGCTGGTGGGCCTCGGCACGGGCGGGCTGACGCTGGTGGCGACGGTGGTGATGATGGGACTGGTCGATCCGGTGCTGCTGGCGGTGACGCTGGCGGTGATCGCCGCGGCGGGCACGGTCCTCGGGGTGATCGTGCCGCGCATCAACCGGGCCAGCCGGCAGGCGCAGGACGCGGTCGGTGTGATGGGGGCCTCGCTGGAGCGGGTGCTGGGCGCGCTGCGGACGGTGAAGGCGTCCGGCGCGGAGGCCCGGGAGGAACGGGCGCTGCACACGGCGGCCGAGGAGTCCTGGCGGCAGAGCGTGCGTGCCGCCAAGTGGTCGGCGGCGGCCGGCAACACGGCTGGACTGGCGATGCAGATCGCGTTCATCACGGTCCTCGCGGTGGGCGGGGCGCGGGTGGCGACGGGCGCGGTCGACGTCGGCACGCTGGTGGCGTTCCTGTTGTACGTCTTCTATCTGATGTCGCCGATCCAGCAGGTCGTCGGCGCGATCACGCAGTACCAGACCGGCGCCGCGGCCCTGGCGCGGATCCAGGAGGCGCTGCGGCTGCCCGCGGAGCCCCCGGCCGCCGCGGTCGCGCTGCCGTCGCACGGCGCCGAGCCGGCCTCGGTCGCCTTCCGCGACGTCCGTTTCCGCTACGCCGACGATCTCCCGTACGTGCATCACGGGGTGACCTTCTCGGTGCCCGCGCGGGGGATGACCGCGTTCGTCGGCCCGTCCGGCGCGGGTAAGACGACCGTCTTCTCCCTGATCGAGCGGTTCTACGACCCGGAGGCGGGCGTGATCACGCTGGACGGCCGGGACGTCGCCGAGTGGGAGCAGGCGCGGCTGCGGTCGGTGATCGGCTATGTCGAACAGGACGCGCCGGTCCTTTCGGGCACCCTGCGCGACAACCTGCTGCTGGGCAATCCGGAGGCCGACGAGGGCGCCGTCGCCGAGGTGCTGAAGACGACGCGGCTGGACGGGCTGGTGGAGCGGCTGCCGCAGGGCCTCGACACACTGGTCGGGCACCGGGGCACGAAGCTGTCGGGCGGTGAGCGTCAGCGGGTGGCCATCGCGCGGGCGCTGCTGCGCCGTCCCCGGCTGCTGCTGCTCGACGAGGCCACCTCGCAGCTCGACGCGGTGAACGAGGCGGCGCTGCGGGACACCGTCGCCGAGGTGGCCCGGACGACGACGGTGCTGGTGGTCGCCCACCGGCTGTCCACGGTGACGATGGCCGACCGGATCGTGGTGATGGACGCGGGCCGCGTCCGTGCGGTGGGGACCCACCGCGAACTCGTGGCCGCCGACCCGCTGTACGCGGAGCTGGCGGCCACGCAGTTCCTGGCCACGGCCGGGTAGCCGGCCGGGCGGGTGGTTCAGTGGCCCTGGCCCTGGCCCGGGACCAGGCCGGTGACCGGGGCGGCGGCGCCCGTCACGGGGCTGAGCTGGTCGGACGGCCGGGGGACGTCGTCCTTGTGCTCATCGGGGATTTCACTGACGGCGAGGGAGTCGAGCGCGGTCAGCGGGGCGCTGGTCAGGGCCCCGGTCTCGGCGGCGCCCGCGAGCGGGGCGGCGAGGCCGGTGAACCCGGCGGCGAGACCAACGGCGGCGATGATACGACGTGTTGAGATCATGTCCTGAGCAACGCCGGGCGGCGGCGGACGGACACGGCCACCCGGCGTCCCTCACCCGTCAGGCGGAGCGCACGCCGGGCTTGCCGGGGTCCGTGGGGCGAGGACGCTCGTAGTGAGGCCCTCGCCGGGCCGCGCCCCCTCGCAGGAGGTCGTGACGGGCACTGCGACAGGTCCCGCCTTCGGCACCGACGCGCTGCGGCGGGGCATCGAAGGGCACGACGCGCGACGTTGCCGTCGCTCTACGCCGACGACGCGCGGGCGCGCGTCGTGGACCGGAACACCCGGCCCGGCCGTCCGCGCACGCTGCGGGGCGGGGAGGGGAGGGGATCGCCGAGCTGCCGGATGACGTCCACGCCCGCGAGACGTCGCACACGCTGGAGGACTGCGTCGTCCAGGGCGACCGCGCGGTGTTCCGGCGAGTCCCGCGCGTACCCGGGCGGCGCGCGGGTGCCTGCCGAGTCGATGATCAGGCCGCGCGACGGGAAGATCGCCGAGCAGACGATATCCGGGCCCGGGACGAGTGACGCGGACGACGCGGCATGCACGGCACCGCCGGTCGCCCTCGGGGGGTCCGGGGCCGCCGCCGTCTCAGCCGTCCCCGGGCCATCCGCTGGGCCGCAGGATGCCCAGCAGCTGCCGCACCAGTTCGTCCACCACCTCGTCCAGCGTGGCCGGGACCCAGCCCGCGCTCCAGTCGTGGAGGAGGCCGTTGACGCTGCCGATGAACGCCGTCGCGGCGAGCCGGTAGTCGCGGACGACGGCCTCGCCGCGGTCGGCCGCCGCGGTCGCCTCGGCGCAGATGATGTCGACCCAGCGGGAGCGGCGGGCCAGGCGCTGGCGCTCCAGCCGGGGGCTGACGCCGACGATCTCGACGAAGGTGATGCGGATCCGGCGGGGATCGCCGGTGACGTCGGCGGCGTAGGCGCGGAAGATCCGGGCCGCCCGGTCCTCGACGGGCAGTCCCTCGGCCTCGGCCGCCGCCTTCAGCACGGCCCGCTCGGCCCAGTCGTTGACCTGGAGGTGGAGGGCGGCCAGGACGTCCTCGAGGTTGCGGAACTCCTCGTAGAACTGGCGGGTGGACAGTCCCGCGGCCTCGCTGAGGGCGGCGACGGTGGTGGAGCGGTAGCCGGGCGTGTCGCCGAAGAGCCGGAGTGCCGCGTCCAGGAAGCGCCGGCGGCGCTCCGCCTGCCGTTCCTCGGCCGATCTGCCGCCGTAGCGGCCTTTCGGTCCGCTGAGCCTGCCCGTCAACGTCCCTCCCGTCGGCCGCCGTTGGCCGATTTTGTCGTGCACGCGGTCTTGTGGACAGGACGCCTCTTCCTTACTTTCCAGTAGGAAGACTCTGAACGGCCCCCTTTTCAGATTTCCCCCACTCGGCGTGATCACGCCAGAGGAGACAGTCATGCCTGCCATCCGCACCAGGCACGTGTGCTCCATCGCCGCCGCCCTCGCCCTCACCCTCGCCGCCCCGGCGACCGCCTCCGCCGGCGCCCCCTCCGCACCGGCGGCCGACCGGTCCGCCGCGGCGCTGCGCGAGGTGCTGTTCGTCGGCAACAACTGGGACGGCACCGCCGACGTCATCGAGTCGTCCGGCGACTTCTCCCGGATCGGCCGGGTCGATGTGATCCCCGACAAGGAACAGCGGCTGGCGGAGATCAAGGCCGACCCGATCCGCTGGATCTACTACACCGCGATCCGCAACGGCGTCGGCGAGGGCCACGACCAGTACGTGGACGACATGTACGCCACCCCGGACGGCACCGCGATGGTCGTCTCCCGCCCGAGCTTCGCCGACGTCGTCTCCATCGACCTGGCCACCGGGGCCGTCAACTGGCGATTCCCGGTGTCGGGTTACCGCTCCGACCACATGGCCGTCTCCCCCGACGGCACCCGCGTCGCCGTCTCGGCCTCCACCTCCAACACGGTGCATGTCCTGGACATCGTCACCGGCCGGCAGCTCGGCTCGTTCGCCACCGGCGACAAACCGCACGAGAACGTCTTCAGCCGGGACGGCCGGTACCTGTGGAACATGTCGATCGGCGAGGTCAACACCTCTCTGGACGCGCCCTGGCTCGACTGGACGAAGGGCGACCGGCGCATCACGGTCGTGGACACCACGACGTTCCGGCAGGTCAAGGTGATCGACATGCGGCAACGGCTGGACGCCGCGGGCCTCGGCGCCTACTCGGACGCCGTCCGCCCCGCCGCCTTCAGTCCCGACGAGAGCAAGCTGTACTTCCAGGTGTCGTTCTTCCACGGCTTCTTCGAGTACGACGTCGCCACCGACCGGATCACCCGCACCAAGACGCTGCCGAAGAACCCCACGACCAGCGAGGACCGCACCACCTGGATCAACGACTCGCGCCACCACGGCATCACCATGAAGCCGGACGGCACCAAGCTGTGCGTCGCGGGCACGATGGACGACTACGCCACCGTGGTCGACCGCACCACCCTCCAGGAGGGCCCGCTGGTCACCGTCTCGAAGCCCTACTGGGCGACCGTCAGCGGCGACGGCAGGGCGTGCGTGGTCTCCGAGAGCGGCGCCGACCAGGTCACCGCGATCGACTTCGCGACCGGCCGCAAGACGGTTTCGGTCCCGGTCGGCGACCACCCCCAGCGGGTGCGCCTGGCCCGCGTCCCCGCCGACTGGAGCGGCCCGCGCCCCTGAACCGCCCGCTCAGCCCGCCCCGCCGGGCCGGCGGGGCGGCAGGCGGTGCAGGGTGACGTCGGTGAGCCGGCCGTCCGCCACGGTCGCGGTCATGTAGGTGCAGTACGGCTGACGGCGGCGGTCGGTGGGCGAGCCCGGGTTGAGCAGCCGCAGGCCCGTCGGGGCGGTGGTGTCCCAGGGGATGTGGCTGTGCCCGAAGACCAGGATGTCCAGCTCGGGGAAGCGGGCGGCGCAGCGGGCCTCGCGCCCCTGGGCGGCGCCGGTCTCGTGGACGGCGCCGAACCGCAGCCCGCCGAGTTCGGCGTAGGCCACCTCGGGCAGCCGGGCACGCAGTTCGGGACCGTCGTTGTTGCCGTAGACCCCGACGAGCCGGCGGCTGCGGCTCTCCAGCAGGTCGAGGGTGGCGGCGTCCACCCAGTCCCCGGCGTGGAACACCACGTCGGCGTCGGGGAGTTCGGCGAGCAGCCGGTCCGGGAGGGCCTTGGCGCGCTTGGGCAGATGGGTGTCGGACATCAGAAGCAGACGCACGCCCCCACCCTAGGACGGCCACCGGCTCAGGGCCGCCCGCTCCCGGTGCGGGCCAGGAGCGGCTCCCACCAGGCGCGGTGGTCCCGGTACCAGGCGACGGTCTCGGCGAGGCCGGTGGCGAGGTCGCGGCGGGGGCGGTAGCCCAGTTCGGTGCGGGCCTTGGTCCAGTCGACGCAGTACCGGTGGTCGTGGCCCTTGCGGTCCTCGACGTGCTCGACCCTGTCCCAGCCGGCTCCGCAGGCGTCGAGCAGCAGCGCGGTCAGTTCCCTGTTGGTCAGCTCCGTGCCCCCGCCGACGTTGTAGATCTCGCCGGGACGGCCCTTGGCGCGCACGAGCTCCACGGCCCGGCAGTGGTCCTCGACGTGCAGCCAGTCGCGCACGTTCAGCCCGTCCCCGTACAGCGGGACCCGGCAGCCGCCGAGGAGGCGGGTGACGAACAGCGGGACGATCTTCTCGGGGAACTGGCGGGGGCCGTAGTTGTTGGAGCAGCGGGTGACGCGGACGTCGAGTCCGTGGGTGCGGTGGTAGGACAGGGCGAGCAGGTCGGCGGAGGCCTTGGACGCGGCATAGGGGGAGCTGGGGCGCAGCGGGTGGTCCTCGGGCCAGGAGCCGGACGTGATGGAGCCGTAGACCTCGTCGGTCGAGATGTGCACGAAGGGGGCCGTGCCGTGGCGGAGGGCGGCGTCCAGCAGCGTCTGGGTGCCGAGCACGTTGGTGCGGACGAACGCGCCCGCGCCCTGGATCGAGCGGTCGACGTGCGACTCGGCCGCGAAGTGCACGATCTGGTCGGCGCGGGCCGTCAGCCGGTCGACGAGGGCGGCGTCGCAGATGTCGCCGTGCACGAACTCCAGCAGCGGATGGCGCGCGGGCAGGTTGTCGCGGAAACCGGCGTAGGTGAGCTTGTCCAGCACGGTGACACGGGCCGTGCCGGCGTCGAGCAGGGAGCGGACGTACGCAGAACCGATGAAGCCGGCGGCCCCGGTGACCAGGAGGTTCATGAGGGGATTCATACCCTGCCCTGGTCACCGGGGCCGCAACCGGGTTCGTCACGGTGGTTCGCGCCGCTGCCGGCGGCCCGTCCGTGCGGCTAGGCGCTCCAGCGCGGGCGGTCCTGGTCGTCGCGCCGGGTTCCGCCGGAGGTCAGGTCGTGCGGGCCGAGGCGGCGGCCGTCGGGCGCCGGCCGGACCTCGTCCGGTTCGCGCTGCTCGTACACCTCGTGGACCGCGCCGGTGGGCGGCAGCTTCGGCTGCTCCTCGGGGCGCGGACGGCGGGGCTCGCGTCGGCGCGTCTTGATGCCGAGCAGGACGGCCCAGATCAGGGCCGCGGTGATGACGACGCCGCCGATGAGGATGGCGGCCGCGCCGAAGGCGAAGTCGGATGCGGCAAGCTCGTGAGCGCTCGTGTTCATTCCCCACGGGTACCCGCAGTCGACGGGTCGATGACCGGCGTCGGCGCCGGGATCGCCCGGGGGCCGGGGCGGTCAGGTGTTGGGGCGGGCCGCGCTGATGTCGCCGAGCGCCGAGTCCGGGTCGCGCTCCATCGCCAGGTCGCCGAGGGAGACGATGCCGACGGGGCGGCCGTCCTCCACGACGGGGACCCGGCGCACCGCGTGCTCGCGCATCGTGCCCACGGCCCGGTCCAGCGCGTCGTCCGGCCGGACGGTCACCAGGTCGTCGCTGCACGCGCGGGCCACGGTGGTCCGTTCCGGGTCGGCGCCCTCGGCGAGGACCCGCACCACGAGGTCGCGGTCGGTGACCAGGCCGCGCAGCCGCTCGCCGTCCGTCACCAGCACGGCGCCGAGGTCCTGGTCGCGCATGACGCGGGCGACGGCGGCGACGGACGCCCGGGGCTCGACGGTCACCGGAGCCGAGGTCATGATGTCGCGGACGTACTGGGCCATGGCGGGCACCTCCCGGTCGTCGGCGGTCCGTGCGGCCCGGGTACCCCTCAGTGTCCCGGGTCGTCACCGCCCCAGCAGATCTCGCTCCACACCTGCTTCCCGCCGCTGACCGGCACCGCCCCCCAGGCCGCCGACACGGCCTCCACCAGGAGCAGACCGCGCCCGCCCGTGGCCTCCCAGCCGATGTTGGTCGGCTTCACCGGCGTGCGCGGCGAGGAGTCGGCGACGGCGACGCGCAGCCGCTCCCCCACCAGCGTCAGGTCGAGGCGGATCTGGCCGCCCGTGTGGACCAGCGCGTTGGTGACCAGTTCGGAGACGACCAGCAGGGCGGCGTCCGTCTCGTCCTCGGGCACGCTCCAGGCCCGCAGGGAGCGCCGGGCGAAGCGGCGGGCGTGCCGTACGGCCTCCGGCACCCGCCAGACCGTCCAGCTCTCCCGGCGCGGGCGTACGGCCATCCCGTCGTAGCGCATCAGCAGCAGGGCGACGTCGTCGTCGCGCTGGGCGTTGCCGAGCAGGGCGTCGGCGACCAGGCCGAGGTGCGTGGGGTCGGAGACGGCCAGCTCGTGGGCGAAGCGGGCCATGCCCTCGTCGATGTCGGAGCGCGGCGACTCGACCAGGCCGTCGGTGGTGAGGGCGATCAGCGTGCCGGGCTGCAGCCGCAGCGGGCTCATCGGGAAGTCGGCCCGGTCGGCGACGCCCAGCGGCGGGCCGCCCTCGGCCTCGGCGATGTGCGTACCGCCGTCCGGGTGACGCAGCACCGGCGGCAGGTGCCCGGCGCGCACGCACCAGGCCGACCCCTCCTCCATGTCGACGTCGACGTAGGCGCAGGTGGCGAAGAGGTCGGTCTCCATGTCGACGAGGAGCCGGTTGGCGTGGGAGACGACCACGTCGGGCGGGTGGCCCTCGACGGCGTAGGCGCGCAGGGCGGTGCGCATCTGGCCCATGAGGGTGGCGGCGCCCGCGCTGTGGCCCTGGACGTCGCCGATGACGAGCGCGACGTGGTTGTCGGGCAGCGGGATGACGTCGTACCAGTCGCCGCCGACCTCCAGGCCGGCGGTGGCGGGCAGGTAGCGGGCGACGGCGACCGCGCCGGGGAGCCTGGGCAGGCGGCGGGGCAGGAGCTGCCGCTGGAGCATGCCGACGAGTTCGTGCTCGGCGTCGAAGGCGTGGGCGCGCATCAGGGCCTGTCCGGCGAGGCCGGCGGAGGCGGTGAGCAGGGCGCGTTCGTCGGGGCCGAACTCGTGCGGGCGGTCCCAGCCGATCAGGCAGGCGCCGGCCATGCGGTCGCCGGCGGGCAGCGGCAGCACGGCGAGCCCGCCGGGGCCGACCTCGGCGAGCGCCGGCTCCAGGACGGTGCCGGCCGGCCAGATCTGGGCGCGGCCCTCGCGCAGGGCGGTGGCGAGGGTGGGCATGTCGCGCACCGGGGCGTCGGGCCACTCGGTGCGCCATTCCAGGCGCCACACGTCGGGCCATGCCTCGGGTTCGGGCGGGTCGAGGACGGTGACGACGAGCCGGTCGTGTTCCAGTTCGGCCAGGGCGATGCGGTCGGCGTGCAGCGGGCGGCGCAGGGCGGTCACGACGGCCTGGCTGACGTCGCGGACGGTGCCGGCGGTGGCCAGGGCGGCGGCCAGGCGCTGGACGCGGGCGACGTCGGTGACGCCGGAGCGGAGCTTGGCGGCGTCGTCGACGGTGCCGACGAGGCGGGCCGGGCGGCCCTCGCCGCCGGGCAGCAGCCGCCCGCGCAGCCGCAGCCAGGCGGGCCGGCCGCCGGGCTGGAGCACGCGGAACTCCAGCTCGCGCTCGCCGATGGTCATGTGGTCGGCCTCGACCACGGACATCAGGGCGGGCACGTCCTCGGGAACGGTGTGGCCGAGCAGCGTCTCGACCTTGCCGTCGAACTCGGTCCGGGTGAGCCCGAACAGCTCCAGGATGCGGTCGCCGACCTCCACCCGGCCGCTGTCCATGGCGAGGCTGAACGCGTCCGGCGGCAGCTCGCCGCCCTCGGCGCGGGCCACGGGGACGGGCAGGCCCACGGCGTCGGCGATCAGCTCCAGGCACTTGCGGTCCTCCGGGTCGAATCCGTCGGCGCGTTCGCTCACCGCGACCAGGCAGCCGCCGCCGTCGCCGGGGTGTGCGGGCAGCGCCGCCAGCGAGAAGCCCCGCGAGCCGGTCCGCCGGGACTCGGCGCGGTCGGCCAGCTCGCCGGGGCCCAGCCACACCGGTCGCCCGGTGCGGTAGGCGTCCGCGAGGGGGGATCCGCCGGGCAGCTCGTAGCCGTCGCGCAGCCCGTACAGGGTGCGGGGCACCCCGACGGACTCCGCGAGGCAGAGCAGGTCGCCGCCGTCGCCGCCCGGGGTGTACACCCCGGCGAAGGTGGCGCCCGCGAAGACGAGCGCGAGCTCGAGGACGCGCCTGGGCCGGACGGGTGAGTCGGGATCGGCCATGAGCGTGTGCAGGGCGTCCTCGGCACGCAGCACCCTGGTTCCGCGTTCCGCAGCGCCGTCACTGACCACGTCCGTCATTACAGCGCGTATGCCACGAACGCGCAGCCCCTGTGCGCGTCCGGCGCACCGACGCGGCGACTCCGGGCGGCGGACGGGGCCGGGTCCCGCGCCCTGCGCGCCGCGCGCAGGGCGCGCTCCGCGCGTGGCCGGGACACGTGACCGGCGCGGAGCGGGCCGCCGCGCGCCGCGCTCGCCGTGCGCGCCGGGGCGCGGGGAGGGAGATTTGGGGCTGGGGACGTTGCGCGGCGGCGAGGAGGTGGCGGCATGTCCGATGGGCGAACGGCCGTGGGGCGGACCGCACCGGCCGGGAGCCCGCTGCTGTCGCTGGCGCTGGCCACGATGATGGACGGCGTCGACGCCCACTCCGGCGCGGTCTACCTGCTCTCCCCGGACGAGCCCGTGCTGGAGATGGCGATGATGGCGGGGCTGCCGAGGGCGTTCGCCGCGCCCTGGGAGCGCGTCGGCCTGAACGCCCGCCTCCCGGTCGCCGACGCGGCGCGCGAGCGGCGGCTGGTGTGGGTCGGCGGCGAGGAGGACATGGCCCGCCGCTACCCCCGCGTCGCGGTCGTCCTGCCCTATCCCTTCGCCCTGGCCGCCCTGCCGGTCGCCACCTCGACGACGGTCCACGGGGCCGTCTTCGTCACCTGGCCGGGCTCCCACCCCCAGGAGCTGACCGACCGGGAGCGCGAGCACCTCACCGCGGCCTGCGAGCGGCTCGCCGTACGCCTGGAACGGGCCGCCGGGCAGAGCCGCCCGGTGATGCCGGAGCCCGACCTGCTGGCCGCGGCGCCGTCCGGCCCCCTCGCCGGCGCCCTCGGCACGGTCGAGGCCGCGCAAATGGTGGCGCGGCTGCCGTACGGGCTGTGCTCGCTCGACCTGCACGGACGGGTGGCGTACGCGAACACGGCGGCGGCCGAGCTGATCGACGTGCCCGTCTCCCGCATGCTCGGCACCCAGCTGTGGGCCGTGGCGCCCTGGCTCAACGACCCGGCCTACGAGGACCGCTACCGGGCCGCCCTGTTCAGTCAGCAGCCCACCTCGTTCGTGGCGCTGCGCCCGCCGGGCGAGTGGCTGTCGTTCCGGCTGTACCCCAGCACGACGGGCCTGACCGTCCGCGTGACCCGGGCGAAGGCCGTGTCCGACATGAACCGGGCCCGGCCCCCCGCCGACGACGCGCCCTCCCGCCTGGTCACGATCTCGCAGGTGCTCAGCCTGGCCAGTTCCCTGACCGAGGCGGCGGGCGTGGACGACGTCGTCCAGCTGGTCGCCGAGGAGATCACCCCGGCGATCGGCGGCCGGGCCCTGGTGATCCTCGGCTCCCGGGCCGGCCGGCTGCACGTGCTCGGCCACCGCGGCTATCCCGACCCGCGCGTCGTGGAACGCTTCGACGGTGTGCCCATGAGCGCGCCGACGCCCGGGGTGCACGTCCTCAACAGCGGCGTCCCCGCGTTCTTCGAGTCGCGCGAGGAACTGGAGCGGCTGTACCCGCTGCGCCACGCCACTCCGGACGGCTTCGCCGCCTGGGCGTATCTGCCGCTGATCGCCTCCGGCCGCCCGGTGGGCACCTGCGTGTTCGCCTACGCCGAACCGCACCCGTTCCCCGCGGACGAGCGCGCGGTGCTCACCAGCCTCGGCGGGCTGATCGCCCTCGCCCTGGAACGCGCGCTGCTCTACGACGCCAAGCACCGGCTGGCACACGGCCTCCAGGCCGCCCTGCTGCCGCCGTCACTGCCGCCCCTGCCCGGCATCGGCGCTGCCGCCCGCTATCTGGCGGGCACCCGGGGCATGGACATCGGCGGCGACTTCTACGACGTCCTGCCGGTCGGCGGAGGACTCGCGGCGGCGGTGATCGGGGACGTGCAGGGGCACAATGTGACCGCGGCCGGGCTGATGGGCCAGATCCGTACCGCCGTACGGGCGTACACGACCGTCGGCCAGGCCCCGGAGGAGGTCATGCGCAGCACCAACCGGCTGCTGATCGACCTCGGTTCCGACCTGTTCGCCAGCTGTCTGTACCTGCGGCTGGACCCCGCGTGCGGGCGGGTCGTGATGGCCCGCGCCGGTCATCCGCCCCCGCTGCTGCGCCGGCCGGACGGGGGGGTGCGGGTGCTCGACCTGGCCGGCGGCCCGCTGCTCGGCATCGACGGCGACGCGAGCTATCCGACGACCGAGGTGGATCTGCCGCCCGGTTCCGTGCTCGCCCTCTACACCGACGGGCTGGTGGAGGCGCCCGGCGTCGACATCGAGGACGCGCTCGCCGATCTGGGGCGGCGGCTGGCGCAGGCCGGGGACCTGCCGCTGGACGAGCTGGCCGACGTGCTGGTGGGGCGGGAGGCGGGTGCGCCGGAACGGATCGACGACGTGGCGCTGCTGCTGTTGCGGGCGGGGCCGGGCGGTTGAGCCATGCGGCGGACCCCGGCGGCTCAGCCGCCCGCACGGTCCGCTCGGTCACGCGGGCCGGGCCGGGGCCGCCCGGGTCCTGGGCGCTGCCGTGTCCCGGGCGCCGTCCTGGGACGCGCCGGCGCTCGGCGGCAGGAGGGCCGCCGCCCCGAGCGTCGCCACGCCGCCCACCGTGATCGCGGCCCTGTGCCGGGGTATTCGATGGTGACTCACGACTCTTCGACCTCCTGTTGGGGGCGCCTGGATGGCCACTGGTACGCGGGAGGCCGCCTGGGCGTTCAACTGCGCTGCCGCAGGGGCCGGTTCGCGTCACCGGATCGGCCCATCGGCCGCGCGCGGGGGCGTCCGGCCGGGAACAATCCCCCCATGACGATGACCACCGCCGAGGCGGACCGCATTCTCACCGACAACTTCGCCCCCTGGGTCCTCGATCTGGGCCTGTCGGTCGTGGAGTTGGGCGATCACCGGGCGGTGCTGCGGCTGCCCTGGTCGGCGCGGCTGGCCCGGGAGGGCGGCGGGCTGTCCGGGCAGGCCCTGATGGCCGCCGCCGACACCGCGACCGTGATCGCCGTCTCCGCGGCGCGCGGCGCCTACGGTCCGATGACGACGGTCCAGCAGTCGACGTCCTTCCAGCGCCCGGTGACGGACTGCGACGTCCTCGTCGAGGCGGTCCTGACCAAGCTGGGGCGGCGGACGGCGTTCGCGGAGATCGCGCTGACGGCCGAGGCGACGGGCGCACTGGCGGCCCGCGCCACCACCGTCTACGCCCTGCTCGGCTGACACGCTCCGCGATCGCCCCCTGACCCTGTGGTGTCCATCCGGAACGGAATCCCCGCTTCAGCGAATCTGCACATCCCGTGCCCAACCAAGTCACCGGCGCGCGAGGACCTTTACCGGCGTTCCGTCCGGGTCGCGCCGTTGTGGGCCGAGTGCCGGGTTCGCCGCAGGGCCGGCGCGTGAGGAGTCCGCGACGATGCCGGGCACGGTGTGAAGAAGTCACCGACAAGCCGTGCCCGGCCCTGCACCAGTGCCCCAAGCCGGACCGCAACAGCCCTGGTGGGAGCGGTGATCGAGTGGAAGGGCCCGGTCGGCGCGTGCTTTGATCCATCGCACCGCGCAGCCGCAGGGCGCCCCGGCCGCCGCGGTCCGCGGCCGTCCCGTCCGTCGCCGGACGAGGCCGCTCCCCCTTGAAGAGCATTCATACGAAGGGAAGTTCCACCATGAACTCCACCCCCCAGGTCGAGACCGCCGAGATCTCCGACGCCGACCTCGACGCCGTCTCCGGCGGTCTGCACGTGAACGCCGTCGGCACCGTCACCGGCCTGGTGGACGGCATCGCCCCGGTCTCCGGCGTGCTGAACACCGCCGTCGGCACCGTCGAGGGCGTCACCGGCCTGAACACCGCGCCGATCACCGGCCTGGTCGCCGGTCTCTGACCCGCCCGAGTGCCGCCGGGTCCCGGAGTCTCCCCCACGGCTCCGGGACTCGGCGGCTGCCGTCCCGCACGTCCACCCGGTGAGGGAAAGTCCCGTGCAGTTCCGCCAACAGGCCCTCGCCAAGCTCCAGTCGCCCGAGGAGCTGGACCTCCCGGTCCGTCTCGCCCGGCCGCAGGGCCGGTTCGTCCTGGCCGTGACCGTGCTGGCGCTGGCCGCCGCGTCCGTGTGGGCCGTGACCGGATCGGTCGCCACCACCGTCGCCGCGCCCGCCGTGCTGACCCACGGCAGGGGCAGTTACCTCGTGCAGAGCCCCGTCGCGGGCCAGGTGACCGCCGTGCTCGCCGAGGAGGGCGAACGGCTCCCCGCCGGCTCCCCGTTGATCAGGGTCCGCACGACGCGGGGCGAGACCGAGGTCCGCACCCTCGCCGCCGGCCGCGTGACCGCGCTCGCCGCCGACCTCGGCCGGATCGTCACCACCGGGGCGAACGTCGCCGCCGTCGAGAAGACGGCGCACGCCGGCGACCCGCTCTACGCGACGGTGTACGTCCCCGCCCACGACGCCGGCGCCATCCCCTCGAACGCGCCCGTCGACCTGACCGTGGAGTCGGTCCCCGCGCAGCGGTACGGCGTGCTGCGCGGCCGGGTCGAGTCGGTCGGCCGTTCCCCGCAGTCCGCGCAGACGATCGCGCGGTTCCTCGGCGACGACCGGTTCGGCGAGCAGCTCACGCGGAACGGCCGCCCGGTGGCCGTCCTGGTCCGCCTGGAGAAGTCGGCCAGGACGAAGAGCGGTTACCGGTGGTCGTCGGCGGGCGGGCCGCCGTACGCGCTCGCCTCCATGACCATGGCCACCGGCTCGATCCGGCTGGCCGACCGGCGTCCCGTCGATTGGCTGCTGCCGTGACCACCGCACAGGAGACCCGGGGCCGCCGCCGCGCCGCCCCGCCCCGGCGCGCGGTCCCCAAGAGCCGCCGGAAGGCGGTGCGCACGCCCACCGTTGTCCAGATGGAGGCCGTCGAGTGCGGCGCCGCCGCCCTCGCCATGGTCCTCGCCCACTACGGCCGGCACGTCCCGCTGGAGGAACTGCGCATCGCGTGCGGCGTCTCGCGCGACGGCTCGCGCGCCTCCAACCTGCTGAAGGCGGCCCGCGGTTACGGCCTGACCGCCAAGGGCATGCAGATGGACCTGGCCGCGCTCGCCGGGGTGAGGGCGCCCGCGGTGCTGTTCTGGGAGTTCAACCACTACGTCGTCTACGACGGCATGGGCCGCCGCTACGGCCGCCGCGGCGTCTTCGTCAACGACCCCGCCAAGGGGCGGCGTTTCGTGCCGATGGAGGAGTTCGACGGCAGCTTCACCGGCGTCGTGCTCACCATGGAGCCCGGCGACGGCTTCACCGAGGGCGGCCGGAGGCCGGGGGTGTGGGGCGCGATGCCCGCCCGGCTGCGCGGCACCGCCGGCACCCTGCCGGCCGCCGTACTGGCGAGCCTGCTGCTGGTCCTGGTCGGCGCCGCGGTGCCCGCGCTGAGCCGCACCTACATCGACACGTTCCTGATCGGCGGTCAGACCTCCCTGCTGGGCGTGCTGTTCACGTCCATGGCCGCCTGCGTGCTGCTCACCCTGGTGCTGACATGGCTCCAGCAGGCCAATCTGCACCACGGCCGGATCGTGTCCTCCACCCTGTCCAGCGCCCGCTTCCTGCGTCATCTGCTGCGGCTGCCGGTCACCTTCTTCTCCCAGCGCAGCCCCGCCGACCTGGTCCAGCGCCTCCAGTCCAACGACGCCGTGGCCGAGACGCTGGCCCGCGACCTCGCGACGGCCGGCGTGGACGCGGTGGTCGTCGTGCTGTACGCCGTCCTGCTCTACACCTACGACCCGCAGCTGACCTTCGTCGGCGTCGGCGTGGCCCTGCTCAACGTCGTCGCCCTGCGCGTCGTCGTACGGCTGCGGGCGACCCGTACGGCGAAGCTGCGCGCGGACAACGCGCGGCTGACCAACACCGCGTACACCGGCCTCCAGTTGATCGAGACGATGAAGGCGACCGGAAGCGAGGACGGCTACTTCCGCAAGTGGGCCGGACAGCACGCCACGACGCTGGAGGAGCAGCAGCGCCTCGGCGTGCCGAGCGCCTGGCTGGGCGTGGTCGCGCCGACGCTGGCGACGCTGAACAGCGCGCTGATCCTGTGGATCGGGGGGATGCGGGCGATCGAGGGGCACGTCTCGGTCGGTCTGCTGGTGGCCTTCCAGGCGCTGGTGACCCGCTTCACCGCGCCGCTGACCCGGCTCAACGGCGTCGCGGGCCGCATCCAGGACTTCGCGGCGGACGTGGCACGGCTGAAGGACGTGGAGGACTTCCGCGCGGACCCGCTGTACGCCCGCAGGACGGACGGGTCGGCGCGCCGGCTGCGGGGCCATGTCGAGCTGATCGACGTCTCCTTCGGATACAGCCCGCTGGACGAGCCGCTGCTGACCGGGTTCGACCTGACGGTCGCACCGGGGCAGCAGGTGGCCCTGGTGGGCGGCTCGGGCAGCGGGAAGTCGACGGTGTCCCGGCTGATCGCCGGCCTGTACACGCCGTGGGAGGGCGTGATCCGCATCGACGGGCGGCGGCTGGAGGACATCCCGCGCGGGGCGCTCGCGGCCTCGGTGTCCTTCGTGGACCAGGACGTGTTCCTGTTCGAGGGCACGGTCCGCGACAACGTCGCCCTGTGGGACCCGTCCGTGCCCGACGAGGCGGTGGTGGAGGCGCTGCGCGACGCGGCGCTGTACGACGTCGTGATGCGCCGGCCCGGCGGCATCCACAGCCCGGTCGAGCAGGACGGCCGCAACTTCTCCGGCGGTCAGCGCCAGCGCCTGGAGATCGCGCGGGCGCTGGTGCGCCGGCCGAGCATCCTGGTGCTGGACGAGGTGACCAGCGCCCTGGACGCCGAGACGGAGCTGGTCGTCATGGACAATCTGCGCCGGCGCGGCTGCGCCTGCGTGGTGATCGCGCACCGGCTGAGCACCGTGCGGGACAGCGACGAGATCGTCGTCCTGCAGCACGGCGCGGTCGTGGAGCGCGGCCGGCACGACGAACTGCTGGCGCGCGGCGGGGCGTACGCGGCGCTGGTCGGGGAGCGGTGATGACGGTCTCCCACGACGGCGGCGATCTCGTCCTCGGCGCGTTCGGATCGCTGGGCGAGCCGGTCGACTGCTCCGGGTCCGCGCGGCTGGACCTGGCGGGGCCGCAGGTGCTGTGGCTGGTGACGGCGGGTGCGCTGGACGTGTTCGCGGTGGACGCGGCGGGGCAGGGTCACTGGCACCACCTGGGCCGGCTGGAGGCGGGCGCGCTGCTGCTCGGCCCGGTCGAGGGGGCGCGGCACACGCTGGTGGCCCGGCCGGTGCGGGACTGCGTGGTGCGCCGCATCGGGTTGCGGGAGCTGTACCGGTCGGCCGCCGAGCAGAACTGGTCGTACGACGCGTACGGCGTCCCGCAGTACGCGCCCCCGGCGGCCGGTCCGCCGGAGCACGCCCTCTCGCTGGGCGTCGGCCGCGGTCTGTCGGTCCTCTTCCAGGCGCCGGCCGGCGGCGATCCGGCCGCCGGGGTGACCGACGAGGACGTGTTCTGGATGCGGGTGCCGCCGGGCGGCGTGCGGTACGGCTCGCCGTACGGCACACAGGCCGCCGCCGACCTGCTGGTGGACCCGGCGGTGTGGCAGGGCATGGTCGAGCAGCAGTACCGGCTGCTGACCGTGCTGGACCGCTGGATCGAGCAGTTGGAGCGGGCCCACGAGGCGCGCACGGCCGCCGGGATCAGGGCCGGTGAGCAGGCGCGGTCGCAGGCCGACCGGACGCTGCTCGCGTCGATCGGCGGCGCGTCGGGGAGGCGTACGACGGCCGCCGACGCGGACGCCACCTTCGCGGTGTGCGAGCTGGTCGCCCGGGCGGCCGGGATCGTGCTCGCCGACCCGGCGCGCGGCGGCGCGGAGAGCGAACGCCTCGACCCGGTCGAGCGCATCGCCCTCGCCTCCCGGGTGCGCACCCGTGCGGTGCGGCTGGAGGACGGCTGGTGGCGGGAGAACGTCGGCCCGCTGGTCGGTCGCCGCGCCCTGTCCGGGGCGCCGGTCGCGCTGCTGTGGCGGCGCGGCGGCTACGCGGCGGTGCATCCGGCGACCGGCCGGGAGACACCGGTGGAGAAGGCCAACGCGGCCCAGTTCGAGCCGCGCGCGGTGATGTTCTACCGGCCGCTGCCGCAGCGCCCGCTGGGGCCGCTCGGGCTGGCGCGGTTCTGTCTGCGCGGGGCCCGCGGCGACCTGGCCGCGCTGCTGCTCGCCTCGCTGGTGACGGTGGCCGTGGGCGCGCTGGTGCCCCTGGCCACGGGCCGGGTGCTCGGCGAGTACGTGCCGAAGGCCCAGGCCGGGCCGATCGCGCAGGTCTGCCTCGCGGTGCTGGTCGGCGGGGTGGTCGCGGCGGCGTTCCTGCTGCTGCAGAACCTGACCATCCTGCGGCTGGAGGGCCGTATCGAGGCCACGCTCCAGCCGGCGGTGTGGGACAGGCTGCTGCGGCTGCCGACCGGGTTCTTCGCCGGGCGCTCCACCGGGGAGCTGGCCAGTGCGGCCATGGGGGTCGGCGCGATCCGCCGGCTGCTCGCGGGCGTGGGCCCGACGCTCGCCCAGTCGGCGACGGTCGGCGCGGTGAACCTGGGGCTGCTGCTGTGGTTCAGCGTGCCGATGGCGCTGGCGGCGATCGGGATGCTCGTCGTGGTCGCGGGCGTCTTCCTGGGACTGGGGCTGTGGCAGGTGCGCTGGCAGCGGCGGCTGACGGTGCTGTCCAACAAGCTGAACAACCAGGCCTTCCAGACCCTGCGCGGGCTGCCGAAACTGCGGGTGGCGGCGGCCGAGAACTACGCCTACGCCGCCTGGGCGGCCGAGTTCGCGCGCAGCCGCGAGCTGCAGCAGCGGCTGGGCCGGGTCAAGAACCTGACCGCGGTGCTGGGCGCGGTGCATCTGCCGCTGTGCTCGCTGCTGATGTTCATGCTGCTGGCGGGCCCGGCGCGGGGGGCGATGTCCGCCGCCGACTTCCTCGCCTTCAGCACGTCGGTGACGATGCTGCTCACCTCGGTCACCCAGATCACCGGCGCGTTCGTGTCGCTGGCGGCGGCGCTGCCGCTGTACGAGCAGATCAAGCCGGTGCTGCGGGCGGCGCCCGAGGGCGGCACGGGCAGGACCCGGCCGGGTCCGCTGACGGGGGCGCTGGAGGCGCGGCGGCTTTCGTTCCGTTACTCCGACGACGGCCCGCTCGTCCTGGACGACGTGTCGTTCGAGGTGCGGCCCGGCGAGTTCGTGGCGATCGTCGGGCCGAGCGGCTGCGGCAAGTCCACGCTGCTGCGGCTGCTGATCGGCTTCGACCGCCCGCTGTCGGGCAGCGTGCTCTACGACGGCCAGGACCTGGCCGCGCTGGACCGGTCCGCCGTGCGCCGCCAGTGCGGGGTGGTGCTCCAGCACGCGCAGCCGTTCACCGGGTCGATCCTGGACGTCATCCGCGGCACGGAGCCGTACACGCCCGAGGAGGCGACGGCGGCGGCGGAGATGGCCGGGCTCGCCGAGGACATCGCGCGGATGCCGATGGGGCTGCACACCGTCGTCGCGGGCAACGGCGCGATCTCCGGCGGGCAGCGTCAGCGGCTGATGATCGCGCAGGCGCTGATCCGCCGCCCGCGCATCCTCTTCCTGGACGAGGCGACCAGCGCCCTCGACAACGAGACCCAGCGGCGGGTCATCGAGAGCACCAAGGCCCTCGACGCCACCCGCGTCGTCATCGCGCACCGGCTGTCGACCGTGCTGGACGCCGACCGGGTCGTCGTGATGGAGCACGGAAGGATCGCCGAGCAGGGCCCGCCCGGCCGGCTGCTCGCGGACCCGGCGGGCCGGCTCCACGGGCTGGTACGCCGCCAGATGGCCTGAACGTCCGGTCGCATCCCCGGCGCATTGCCGCACGGATGAGGGCGCACGGGCGCGGATGGCGGTTCGGCGGGACTGGTGTCCGACCCGACCGGGTACCCGCTGCACATGCGAATCAGCGTGGTCGACGTGGGATCGAATACGGTCCGCCTGGTCGTGGCGGACGCGGACGACGGAGTGCCGCTGCCGGTCCACACCGCCAAATGGCGCCTGCGCCTGTCCGAGCAGGTGAAGCCCGGGGAGGCGATTCCCGAGGAAGCGGTCGAGCGGCTGGCCGAAGCGGTGTCCGAGGCGAGCCGCACCGCGGCCCGGTGGAAGGCGGCCGAGCCGCTCGCCTTCGCGACGGCCGTGGTGCGCGGCGCCCCGAACCGCCAGGAGGTGCTGCGCACGGTCCGCACGCGCACCGGCGTCGACCTGTGCACACTGCCCGGTGAGGTGGAGGCGGAGCTGACCTTCCTCGGGGCGCGGCGCTGGATGGGCTGGCGGTCGGGGCCGCTCGCGCTGATGGACGTCGGCGGCGGCGCCCTGGAGGTGGCGTTCGGCCGGGGCCGGCTGCCGGACTTCGTGGCCGCGCTGCCGCTGGGCGCCGGGCGGCTGACGCACGAGTTCTTCGCCGGGCAGGACCCGCCGACGCCGGAGCAGGTGCGGGCGCTGCGCCGCAAGCTCCGTCACCAGCTGCGCGACGTCGCCGCGCGGATCCGCTGGGAGGGGCCGCGCACCGCGGTGGCGACCTCCAGGACCTTCCAGCAGCTGGGCCGGCTGTGCGGGGCGGCTCCCGGAAGACGCGGGCCGTTCGTCGAGCGGCAGTTGCACCGCTCCGACCTGCGGGAGGCGGCGGCCCGGCTGGCCGCGCTGCCCGCCGCCGAGCGGGCCCAGCTGCCCGGCATCTCAGCCCCGCGCGCCGAGCAGAGTCTTGCGGGCGCGGTGATCGGGCACACGGTGATGAAGCTGACCGGACTGAAGACGGTCACGATCTGCCCCTGGGCGATCCGCGAGGGCGTCCTGCTGCGGCACATCGAGGACGGCGCCGCCTGGTGGGCGGAGATGTGCCGGCTCAGCGAGGAGACCGTCCCGCCGGACCCCGTGCCGCTGCGGATCGCGTCCCTCACGTCCTGACCGCACCAGAACGCATCGATAAGACGAGAAGGCAAGGAGTGCCGCCCGTGTCCGACGCCGACAAGCACGACGACGACCGCCCGGAGACCGCCCTGGAGGAGGTCCTGCACGAGATCCGCGACGCCGGGACCCGCTCCGACGACTCCCCCGAGGACCGCCGCCACCGGGGCGAGGCGGGCGAGGCGATCACCCCGAACACGGACGCCCAGGAGCAGTCCGAGGGCGAGTGAGGCCGGGCCGGGCCGGGACGACGCCCACGGGGCCGACCGCCCGGCTCCCGGTCACCCGTCCGGCCGGCCTGCCCCCACCCCGCGGATCCAGGTCAGCCGTACAGCCCTCGTCCAGGCACGTTCCCGCCCCCGCCGGGTACTCGCTCCGCATGACGCACGACCTTCCAGGACCACGCCTGCCCTCCGCCCGCGGCCCGCTCTCGGCCGCCGTGATCGACCATCTGCCGGACGCCGGACCGCTGCCGGGACCCGAGGACGTCGCCGGGGCGGACCCCTTCGGCGACGATCTGCAGCTCGCCCTCTACGTCTGCTACGAGCTGCACTACCGCGGTTTCGAGGACGTGCCCGCCGACCGGGAGTGGGACCCCGACCTGCTGCGCGCCCGCGCGGCCCTGGAGCGGCGCTTCCTGACCGCCCTGCGCGACGGCGCCCGGGTGCACGACGACCTCGACGACGCGCTGGCGGAGCTGCTCGTCGAGCCGGTCGACGGCACGGGCGTCAGCCACTTCCTCCGGGACAAGGGCGAGCTGTGGCAGCTGCGCGAGTACGCGGCACAGCGCTCCCTCTACCACCTCAAGGAGGCCGACCCGCACGCCTGGGTGCTGCCGAGGCTCTGGGGCCGGGCCAAGGCGGGCATGGCGGCCGTGGAGTTCGACGAGTACGGCGGCGGACGCGCCGACCGGGTGCACGCCCGCCTGTTCGCCGACCTGATGACCGACCTCGACCTGGACACGACGTACGGCCGCTATCTGGACGCGGCCACCGCCGAAGCCCTCGCCACGGTGAACCTGATGTCCCTGTTCGGTCTGCACCGCTCGCTCCGGGGGGCCCTGGTGGGCCACTTCGCCGCCGTGGAGATCACCTCGTCGCCCGGGTCCCGGCGGCTGGCCGAGGCGATGCGCCGCACCGGGGCCGGCCCCGCCGCCGAGCACTTCTACGACGAGCACGTCGAGGCCGACGCGGTGCACGAGCAGGTCGTACGGCACGAGGTGATCGGCGGCCTGCTGGAGGAGGAACCGCACCTCGCCCCGGACCTGGCGTTCGGCATCGACGCGACCGTGTACGTCGAGGACCGCCTCGGGGCCCGGCTGCTCGCCGACTGGGAGGCCGGGCGGTCCTCGCTGCGCACGCCGCTGACGTGCGATGCCTCCCATACTCCGTGACGACCGGGGTACCTGGGTTCCGTGAATCCTCTGGTACCTCCCGGGGTGTACACCCCGCAGGAAGACACCGCCCTCCTGGCGGACGCCCTGTACGACGAGCCGCTCCCGCCGGGTGCCGACGTCCTCGACGTCGGCACCGGCACGGGGGCGCTCGCCCTGGAGGCCGCACGCCGCGGAGCGCGGGTGACGGCCGTGGACGTGTCGTGGCGGGCGGTCGCCGCCGCGCGGGTCAACGCCTGGCGGTGCGGGCTGCGCGTCCGCATCCGGCACGGGCACCTGTTCGCGCCGGTGCGCGGGCAGCGATTCGATCTGATTCTGGCCAACCCGCCGTACGTGCCCGCCCCCGAGAGCGGCGGGAGGCCGCGGGGGGCGGCGCGGGCGTGGGACGCGGGGGCCGACGGCCGGCTCGTGCTGGACCGCATCTGCCGGGAGGCGCCAGGGCTGCTGCGCCCCGGCGGGGTACTGCTGATCGTCCACTCGGCGCTCAGCGATCCCGGCCGCACACTGCAGCATCTGCGCGGCGTGGGGATGAAGGCGACGGTGACCCAGCGGCGCCGTATCGCCTTCGGCCCGGTCCTGCGCGGGCGGGCCGACTGGCTGCGCCGGCGCGGGCTGCTGGCGCCCGACGAGGACAAGGAAGAGCTGGTGGTCGTCCGTGCCGAACTCCCCGTCTGACGCGCCGCGCCGGATCCAGGTCCGGCGCAAGGGGCCCCTGCTGGTGGAGGGGCCGGTCGAGGTGGAGCTGGAGGACGGCACCACCGTGTGCTCCGACCGCTTCCGCGTCGCGCTGTGCACCTGCCGCCGCAGCCGCCGTTATCCGTGGTGCGACACCAGCCACCGCGACCGCGGTTAGGTCTTCCGTTCGAATCAGGCCACGGACGCGGGGGCCGGCACGCACATCGGCCACCGCGGTCGGTGACCGCCGACGGTCGCCGGCCGCGGTGGCCGAAGAGAATCCCGGGGTCCGGCGGGCGGCCCCACTCCGCCCGCCGGACCCCGAGCGAGACCACCGGGAGCCTCGTGACGCGAGCCCGCACTCCCCAGCTACGGGCCGCTCGCGGCAGTCAGCCGGCTCCCCGCGATCCCGGTCCGGGTCAGAACGCGAAGATGCTCGTTCCGTAGGTGTTCTTCTCGCACTCGTTGGCGAAGGTCCGTTCGTAGGACACGTACCGGCCCTGCCAGACGCCGTCGACCGTGACGACCACGGGCTCGTACTCCCGGGTGCACCACACGCCCGGCGTGCTCTGCAGGGTGCCGAGGTCGCCGTCCGCGGCGCGCAGGTCGGCGCACGCCCCGACGGCGTTCGGGTGGGTGCCCGAGGGCCTGGGCGCACAGCTCAGGGTCACCGCGCGTTCCGGGGTGGAGGTCGCCGCGGTCTCGCCGTGGCCCACGGTGAGGACCAGGGCCGAGGGGGCGTGGAGCGAGGCCGGGGCGGTGCCGGGAGCGGCCTGCGCGGCCCCGGTCAGGGGTACGCAGACGGCGGTGGCGGTGAGGCCGAGGAGGGTCGCTGCCCAGCGCGCGGGGTTCCGCATTGTGTGCATCCTTCCGCTCGATGATGAGAGGCCGGCGGGCGACGGATCGGTGCCCGACCGGCGAGCGCGAGTCTGCCGAGTCCGCCGAGGAAACACACCTCGACCCCATGCGTTTCGGTAACCTTGCGTATTGAATCAGTGGCGGGAAGTCACGTAATTCGAACGTTACAACCCCCCAACCGCGCGGTTCTTGATCGCGTTCGATGGCCGAATGGCCGAAAAACACCGTCTTCTGATTCGGCCGGAAACGTTCCGAACGAGCCCCTTCTGAGGCATCGTCGGCGGCGAGCGGCTCGACGGCGAGAGGCGGGGACCGGCGGTGGGCAGGCACTGGGCGGACTTCCAGTACGAGATCTATCTGGGCGGCATGACGGGGGCGGTCCCCCGGCTGCCCACGGACCCGACCCGGCTGGAGGAACTGACCGAGCGACGGCTCGGGCCGGGTCCGGTCGGCTATGTGGCGGGCAGCGCGGGGGACGGCAGCACCGCCCTGGCGAACCGGGCCGCGCTGGAGCGGCGGCGGATCGTGCCGCGGATGCTGCGGGACGTCCACGAACGGGACCTCACGGTCGAGGTGCTGGGCCGCGCCCTGCCCGCGCCGCTGGCGCTGGCGCCGGTCGGCGTGCTGTCGATCATGCATCCGGACGCGGAGCCGGCCGCGGCACGGGCGGCGGCGGCGCACGGGGTGCCGTTCGTGCTGTCCTCGGCGTCCAGCACGCCGATGGAGGAGGTCGCCGAGGCGATGGGCGACGCCGAGCGCTGGTTCCAGCTGTACTGGGCCAAGGACCGCGAGGTGACCCTGAGCTTCCTGAACCGCGCGCGGGCGGCGGGGTTCTCCGTGCTGGTCGTGACCCTGGACACCCCGCTGCTGGCCTGGCGTCCGCGCGATCTCGACCAGGCGTACCTGCCGTTCCTGCACGGGGTGGGCGCCGCCAACTACTTCACCGACCCGGCGTTCCGGGCCGGGCTGGCCAAGCCGGTGCACGAGGACCCGAACGCCGCTGTGCTGCACTTCGTCGGCATGTTCGCGGACCCCGGCAAGACCTGGCCCGACCTGGCGTTCCTGCGGGAGAACTGGGACGGCCCGATCGTCGTGAAGGGCGTGCTGCACCCGGACGACGCCCGGGCCGCCGCCGACGCCGGCATGGACGGCGTGGTCGTGTCCAACCACGGCGGCCGTCAGGTGGCCGGCGCGGTGGCGGCGGCCGACGCGCTGCCCGGGGTGGCGGCGGCGGTCGGGGACCGGCTGACGGTCCTGTTCGACAGCGGGGTGCGCACGGGGGCCGACGTCTTCAAGGCGCTCGCGCTGGGCGCGCGGGCGGTCCTGCTGGGGCGGCCGTACGTGTACGGCCTGGCCCTCGACGGTCAGGCGGGCGTGGACCACGTCATCCGCTGCGTCCTGGCCGAACTGGACCTCACCCTCGCCCTGTCGGGCCACGCCGCCCCGGCCGGCGTGACCGCGGCCGACCTCTTCGAGGGACCCGCCTGACCGGGGCCGGCGCGTCGGTCACCGGCCGCCGGTCAGCTCGGCCGGGCGGGCGGAGGGGGCGGCGCGTTCGGCGACGGAGAGCGAGCCGGAGGCGGCCGGGCCGGGGTCGGTGAGCCAGCGCTGGGACGGGGAGCCGTCGCGGACCCTGACGACGACGTCGGCGCCCGTCTGCGCGGCGGTGGGCGACAGCGCGAGCCGTACGTCCCGGCGGGGCAGCAACTCGCCCCGGGCGGTGAGGTCGTAGCGCACGTCGCCGCCGCGCGCCTGTCCCGCATCGGCGCACGCGCCGAGGACGACGACGCCGGCGTCCGCCCGCGAGTCCAGGCACAGCCCCGGGTCGGCGGCGCTGCGCAGCAGCCCGTCGGTCTCGTACGACCACCGCTGGGTGAGGTCGTCGGAGCAGGCCGCCAGCTGGGTCCCGGCGCCGGCCCGGGGCTCCCCGGCGACGTCGAGGCACAGCCGGGACGGGAGGCTCCGCAGCCGCGTCTGCGGGGGGCCGGCGGGCAGCCGGGCGGCGCCGGGCGGGGTGCTCGACGGGGCGGGCGGGGTTCGCGGGCCGGCGCCCGGGGCGACGGCGCCGTCGGTGGCGCCGGACGAGGCGGCGGGGTCGGTGCCGGCGTCGGAGGACGACAGGGCGGTGGCCAGGACCGTGCCGAGCAGGGCGGCGGAGGCGATGCCGACGCCGGTGCGCAGGGCCCGCGAGGAGCGTCCGGCGAGGCCCGGGACGCGGTCCAGGACACGGGGGCGGCCGGCGTGACGGGCGCGCGGGCGGTGCGGGGTGCGGCCGGGCCGGGAGTCGAGATAGCGGCGGGCGCCCCAGCCCAGGACCGCCTCGGTGAGCAGGATGCCCAGCCGGTCGTCGAAGTGGCCGAGCTGGTCGGCGGCGTCACGGCAGTGGCGGCAGTCGTCCAGATGGCGCTGGACGTCCGGCAGCAGGCCTGCGCCGCGGCGGATGGGGACGTCGAGGAGACGGTTGTGGAACCGGCAGTCGTCGCTCGGCGCGAGTTCCCGGTGGGCGCGGGCGCAGGCCCGGCGGAATTTCTCCCGTGCCTGTTCGGCGGTGGCCGTCGCGGTGTCGGTGTCCGTGCCGATCAGGGCGGCGGCGAAGTCGGCGGTCTCCGCCTCGACCTCGATGTGCCACAGCAGCGTGCGCAGCGGTCCGGGAAGGGAATGGAAAGCGCGTTCGGCCAGCTTGCGGTTTCCCGGTGTCATGGAGTGGGCCGCGCGCATACCGCGTCCCCCCGCGGGTTTGCGCAACACCCCGAGCGTCGCGGATATCCGTTCGTCGGCGGCCCAGGCGCGGACGGTGTCCCGCACGGCGACCAGGAGGGCGGGGCGCAGCGCGGCGGCCGGTTCTCCGCGGGTGAGGCGGTCGAGAACCTGGTGGAAGGCGGCGGTGGTGACCGTGTCGGCGGCGTGCGCCGAGGAGGCGAGGCAGATCACCGCGTAGTCGTGCGCGGCCTGCCGGTGCCGGGCGATCAGCAGGGCGGTGGCATGGGCGACGTCGGCGTCACGGGCGCCGCTCAGCCGGGCGGCGAGGGACTCGTCGGTCGCGCCGGGCGCCCCGCCGGGCAGGTGCGGAGGGCGGGCGGGGTGGGGGGTGGGCACTGAGCGGATTCCTTCCCACGCTGGACGCACGAGGGTGGTCGTTCGCCGAAAAGGGGCCCGGGCTTGGTGCGTACCTTTTGGCGGCGCGGGGGCGCGAATCCGCCGTCCCGGCTTTTTCCTCCCCCGCCGGGAGGGCTCACCTTTTCACACGACGCTCACGGCCAACAAGGCGCTCGGGTGATATCGGCCTTGTGGAAACGGTGAGGAATAGGCGGCGGGCGGACGCGGGTCACGGACGCTTCGGTTATTGACGGAAGTGGATTCACCCGCCGTTCGCCGGGTTTCGCGGCGCAGCCCGGGCTTTGCCGGCAACCGTCAGATCTGCCAGGAACGCAGCCGGTCCGCGGCGCCGTAGACGTCGGTCCTGCCGTCGATGAGGTCGCGGACGAGGTCGACGAGCGCGCCGTAGGGCGGGTCGATGCCGACGCCGCTGACGAACATGTAGGCCACCGCGGTCGCGCAGGCGAAGCGGGCGTTGGCCGCCGGCAAGGGCTTCAGCAGCGCGATGGTGTGCAGCAGGGCCGCGGCCCGCCAGGCCGGGTCGGAGTTCACGCCGAGCCGGGGCGGGTCGACGCGGTGCCGGGCGACGGCGGCGACGAGCGCGGAGAAGTCGTTGACGGTGGGCTGGTCCGGCAGGACCTCTTCGTGCCGCTGGAGCAGCCAGGGCACGTCGATGTGGATGACAGACGCCATCGGTCAGGCGGCCCGTCCCTCGCCGCCCGCGGGCGGCTCGTCGTCGGGGAAGGCGGCGGCGAACTCGTCGGCGTGCGCCGAGAAGAACCGGCGGAACGCCTCGGCGCCCTCCTGGAGGGCACGGTGCCGCGCTATGTCGGCCGCGGCCGCTTCCCGTACGAGGGCCTTCATGGACGTACCGCGCTCCTTGGCGATCTGACGCAGGTCCTCCAGCTCACGATCGCTGAACTCCACGTTGAGGGCTGGCATGCGTTCCACGGTACCGCGCCGGTACTCGGCAGTAAATGGCCGCAGCTCACAGCGGTGGGCGCACGGTACCTCCGGGCAAACGGGAGCGGTCGGAATGTGACGGCGTCGGGTCGTTTCCGACCGTCCGCCGCCGCATTCCGACCGCTCAGGGGACTACTCGCGAACTATCCGCGACTGCTGGTGCGGATCAGGCCTGGTCGGCGACGAAGGCCGCCATCCGGGCGAGCGCCGCGTTCCAGTTGATGGTCAGCTCGTTCGTGGACCACGACTGGATGTCGTCGATGAAGCAGAACTGGGCGACGCAGCCCTGGAGCTTGCTCTGCGCGACGGGGTCCTGAATGCTCGAGTTCGGACCGCCCGAGAGCGAACCGGCCGGCGGGTTGGGCAGGTTCGGGTCGAGCTGGTGGGCGTACCAGCGGCTGTGCTGGTTGCGCACGTCGGCGTCGCCGTAGCCGGTGACGTACGACACGTTCAGCGCGTTGCGGCCCAGCACGTAGTCCATGCTCTGGACCGCGCCGTCCCGGTACTTCGAGCCGCCGGTGATGTCGTAGGCGGTGGCCAGCACCACGGCGTTGTTGAGCACCTGGTGGTTGGAGCCCCAGTCGTACCGGTTGCCGTCGGGCGCGTACGGCAGGCCGTACGGGTGCGCCTTCAGCGTGGCCAGGTAGCGGTCGGCGCCCTTGACGACGGACTGGCGGACCTTGTCCCGGCCGGGGAGCCGGTTGGGCACCAGGGCCAGGTCGAGCCGGCCGGCGGCCGCGGTGCGCGCCCAGTCGAACCCGGTCGGGCCCCAGATGTCGGCGGTGTGCACCGGGGAGCTCAGGATGTGGTCCTGGAAGGCCTTCTCACCGGTGGTGAGGTACAGCTGGGCGGCCGCCCAGTAGAACTCGTCCGCCACGTCCCGGTCGGGGTACGCGCCGCCGCCGATGCCGTCGTTCTCGTCCGCGTAGACGTCGGGGTGCTTCAGCGCCGCCGCCCAGGCCTTGCGGGCCGCGGTCAGCGCCTGCGCCGCGAACTCGCGGTCGTAGGGCTTGTAGAGCCGGGCCGCCTGGGCCGCGGCGGCGGCCAGGTTGAGGGTGGCCGCGGTGGTCGGCGGGTGCAGCTCACGCTTTTGCGGGTCGTCGCTCGGCATCAGCGGCAGCCCGGTCCACGCCTCGTCGTGGATCTTGTGGTGGGCCATGCCCGCCAGCGGCTGTCCGTCCGGGACCTGCATCTTCAGCAGGAAGTCCAGCTCCCAGCGGGTCTCGTCCAGGATGTCCGGGACGCCGTTGCCGCTCTCCGGGATGTTCAGGGTGCCGTCGCGGAACTTGCCCGGCTCCCCGGTGCGGGCGTACAGCGCGCGCTCGTAGGTGCTCAGCAGCTCCCAGGCGGATATGCCGCCGTTGACGACGTACTTGCCGTGGTCGCCGGCGTCGTACCAGCCGCCGGAGACGTCGAGCCGGTAGTCGCACACGCCCGGCTGGCACGGCACGTCGGTGTCGCCCTGGTTCGGCGCGACGCCCACGTGGCCGGCCTCACGGCCGTAGCCCGGGCGCAGGTCCTCGCGTATCGGGGTGCCGCTGCGCTGGGTGTAGTAGAACTTCACCGAGTCCAGGCGCAGCCGCTCGTAGGCGCGGGTCCCGATGTCGAACGGGCGGCTGGTCTCGCCGTCCGCGACGAGCATGAAGCCCTTGCCGGCCCGGCGGTAGGCGCCGAAGTCGATGGAGTGGACGTTCTGCCCCGAAGAGGCGTCCAGACCGCGCGGCACGCTCGCGCCCCGCGCCACCACGACCCCGTCGGCGTTCTTGAGCTGCCAGGGCAGCGGGTCGGCGGCGTCGGTGACCACGGTGGCGTTCTTCGGGCCGGCCGGCAGGTAGGCGAGCTGGTTGACGCGCACCCTGGGTCCGGTGTCGGGCTTGTACTCCTCCGGCGGCACCCCGCCGAGCAGGGACACGTCGTCCATGCAGAAGCGCCAGTCCTCGGCGGCGCCGCCGAGCTGGAAGCCGACCTGTCCCTGGGGGGTGTCGACGGGCGAGGTGAAGGTGTAGCTGTAGGTGTTGCCCGAGACGCTCAGCGCCGGACTGACCTCGAAGTACGTGTCGTACGGCGACACCGACAGGCCGACGATCGCCCGGACCACGTTGTCGGCGGGGGTGCCGGTGGCGCTGAAGGAGAAGCGGTACGACTCCCCCTTCACCAGCGCGATGTCGTTCTGGCCGACGGCCGCGTCCCAGCGGTTGGTGGTGCCGCCGGGCACGTCGGCGCAGAGCTTGCCGTCGGAGACGCCCGCGGTGACGTTGCTCGACGTCCACCAGGACTCGGTGCCGGAGTCGAAGGTGCCGTTCTTGACCTGTTCGACCTCGTCCGCCCCGGCCGGCGCCGCCGGGAGCGAGACGAGCCCTCCGGCCATCACGGCCGACAGGGCCAACAGGGCGGTCTTGCGTTTTCTCACGTCTGGGCTCCTCGTCGGAGATGCGGGTGACGCTGATGGGAGCGCTCCCATGCGCTGACGCGCCCCATGCTTGCCGTACTCATGTCATGGAGTCAACGGTCCGGACAGGACGGGATGGGAGCGCTCCCAAAAGCTGACGCCCGACATGCTTGTTGCACTCGTGTCGTGTCGTCAACGGTCGTGACGCGACAAATTCGACGAGGGCTTCGACGGAGCGGACGCACTAGGCTGGACCCGAGTGACTCTCTGTTCACTGTGGGTGCGCGCGATGGAGTGGCGACGATGAGCCGGGGCTATCCGTTCGACGAGGCCGCGACGGCCCGCGCTGTCATCGACGGCGAGGGCGTCGTGACCGAGTGGAGCGAGGGCGCCCGGCGGCTGCTGGGCTGGACGGCCGAGGAGGTCGTCGACCGCCCGGCGGACCGGCTGGTCGAGGGCCCGCTGCCGCCGCTGCGGGGCTCGCGCCGGCACGGGACGGTGACGCTGCGCCACCGGGACGGCCGTACGGTCCGGGTCTGGCTGCTCGCCCACCACCGCTCCCCGCGCTACGGCGGCGCCGGCGACTGGCTCGTCGTCACCCCGCTGGAGGCCGGCCGCGACCGCCCCGCGGACCGTGCCCTGGACGACGCCGACCTCACCCAGTACCCGTGCGCCCTCGCCGTCTACGACGACCGGCTGCGCCTGTACCGGATGAACGACGCGCTGGCCGAGGTCGTCGGGCTGCCCGAGGAGCGGCTGCGCGGTCTGCGGCTGCCCGAGATGAGCGTGCGGCTCGCCGGCGACGAGATCGAGCGGCAACTGCTCCAGGTCCTCACCACCGGACGCGGGCACGACATGCACACCTATGTGCCGATCGGCGACCACGGCCGGGTGCACGCCTGGCTGGCCCGGATGACGCCGCTGAAGGACGAGGCGGGCCGGGTGCGCGGGGTGTGCGTCGCGGTCCACGACTTCTCCGAGCAGTACCTGGCGCGCGAACGGCTGCAGCTGGTCAACGAGGCGAGCAGGCGCATCGGCACCACCCTGGACGTCACCCGCACGGCACAGGAGCTGGCGGACGTCTGCGTGCCCGCCCTCGCCGACTTCGCCTGTGTGGACCTGCTCGACCCGCCCGAGCCCGGGACCGACGCCGCGCCGGGTCCCCTCGCCGCGCCGCTCCGGCTGCGCCGGGCCGCCCACCGGGCCGTCGGCCCCGAGGGCTTCGAGACGGTGGTCAAGCCCGGCCGGGTGGAGAGCTACCCCGCCGGCTCGCCGCAGACCGATGCCATGACGGCCGGCCGCACGATGGTCGCCTCGGCGCCGTCCGACGAGCTGGAGCGCTGGACGGGCTGGGACGAGGCCCGGCTGCGGCACGCCCGGCAGTACGGCATCCACTCCACGATGTCGGTGCCGATCCGGGCCCGCGGCACCACCCTGGGGGCCGTCGTCCTGCACCGCTTCAGCCGCCCCGACGCCTTCACGCCGGACGACCGGCTGCTGGCCGAGGAGATCACCGCGCGGGCCGCCGTCTGCGTCGACAACGCCCGCCGCTACTCACGGGAGCGCGAGACCGCCCTCGCCCTCCAGCGCAGCCTGCTGCCCCGCTCGCTGCCGCGCACGGCGGCACTGGAGGTGTCCTCCCGCTACCTTCCGGCGGCGCGCGCCGGGGTGGGCGGCGACTGGTTCGACGTGATCCCGCTGTCCGGGATGCGGGTGGCGATGGTCGTCGGGGACGTCGTCGGCCACGGGGTGCAGGCTTCGGCCACCATGGGGCGGTTGCGCACCGCCGTGCGCACCCTCGCGGACATCGACCTCGCCCCGGACGAGCTGCTCACCCACCTCGACGACCTGGTGGTCAGGCTGTCCGCCGAGTCGGGCGGCGAGGGCAGCCCCGGCGAGCTGGGCGCCACCTGCCTGTACGCGGTGTACGACCCGGTGTCCCGGCGCTGCGCTCTCGCCCGGGCCGGCCATCCGCCGCCGGTGGTGGTCCCGCCGGGCGGCGCGGCGCGGGAGCTGGAGCTGCCCGCGGGCCCGCCGCTGGGCCTGGGCGGGCTGCCGTTCGAGGCGGCGGAGCTGTACCTGCCCGAGGGGACCGTGCTGTCGTTCTACACGGACGGCCTGGTGGAGAGCCGCGAGCGGGACGCCGGGACCGGCCGTGCGCTGCTGTGCGCGGCCCTGTCGGAGTCGGCCGACTCCCTGGACGGCGCCTGCGACCGGGTGCTGCACGCGCTGCTGCCGCCGACGGGCGCCTGCGACGACGTGGCCCTGCTGCTGGCCCGCACCCACGGCCTGTCCGCCTCGCAGGTGGCGACCTGGGACATCCCGGCCGACCCCGCCCTGGTCGCGCCGATCCGCAAGCAGGTCGTGGACCAGCTGGACGCCTGGACGCTGCAGGACGCCACCTTCACCGCCGAGCTGGTCGTCAGCGAGCTGGTCACCAACGCCATCCGCTACGGCGCGCCGCCCATCCGGCTCCGGCTGATCCATGACGCGGCCACGCTGATCTGCGAGGTCTCGGACACCAACCACACGGCCCCGCATCTGCGCCGCGCCAAGACCTGGGACGAGGGCGGCCGGGGTCTGCTGCTGGTCGCCCAGCTCACCCAGCGCTGGGGCAGCCGGCACACCCCCGAGGGCAAGACGATCTGGGCGGAACTGGCGCTGCTGGAAGAGGGGTGATGTTGTCCGGAGCCGGGCACATCGAGTTACATGTTCCTTACGTCCCCCTCCGTGCGCCCGCCGTCGCTCCTCGTGGGCGCGGTCGCGGTCCTGGGCCTGCTGACCGGGTGCGGCGGCGAGAGCGGCGGAACCGCGAGCGACACCGCACGGCCCTCGGCCACCGGCACGCCCACGAGTCCGGCCCCCGCGGCCCCGTCCGCCTCTTCGCCCGCTTCCCCGTCGGCCACCGCCCCGGCGTCGTCCCCGGCCTCGGCTCCGGAATCGGCGTCCGGATCGGCACCGGGATCGGCGTCCGCCCCGGCCTCTGCGCCGGCCGGCGCCCGCTGCCGCACCTTTGAGCTGAACGCGTCCCTCGGCACCCCCGACTTCGGCGCCGGGCAGCGGAACTTCCCGATCGTCCTCACCAACACCTCCTCGCGCTCCTGCACGGTGTACGGCTTCCCGGGCGCCGCCTTCGCCGACGCCGCCGGCCGTCAACTGGGCCCCGACCCCGAGCGCGGGCCCGAGTCGCCGGCCCGCGTGACGCTGGCCCCGGGCGGGCACGCGTGGGCCGGGCTGTCGTACTCCAACCCGGAGCTGAGCGGCGCGCCCACGGCGACCCCGGCGGCCCTGATGGTCACGCCTCCGGACGAGCGGGAGCCGTTGAGGGTGCCGTGGACGGCGGGCGCGGTGCCCGTGGGCGGCGCCGAGGGAGAGGTGACCCTCACCCCGTTCCGGGCGGGCACCGCGGGCTGAGCGGTCAGCGGTGGGCGGCCCGGTAGGCGCCGGGCGGGGTGCCGTAGCGGGCGCGGAAGACCCGGTTGAAGTGGTATGGGCTGGCGAACCCGGAGGCGGCGGCCACCCGCTCCACGGACAGGTCGGTGGCCTCCAGCAGCTGGGCGGCGTGCCGCAGCCGCGCCTCGCGCAGGGCCCGCATCGGCGACCGGCCGAGCTGCTGGGCGAACAGATGGGCGAGCCGGGACGGTGACAGGGCGACCGCCTCGGCGAGCGAGCGGACGGTGTGCGGCGCGCCCGGGTCGGCGTCGATGAGCGCCTGCGCCCGGCGCACGCGCTCGTCCACGCCCGGCGCCGGGGCCGGCTCGCGGGCGGCGGAGGCGGTGAGCAGCACCACCTCCGCCAGCGCGCACAGGGCGAGTTCGCGGGCGGCGGTGCCGTGCGCGACGGCGACCCGGTCGTCGGCGGGCACGGTGTCGGGCGGGGGTCCGGCGCCGGTCCAGCGGGCGTCGGCGCGCATCCGGCGGAACGCCGACTCGATCCGGCCGTGCAGCCCGGCCGGCACGGGCCCGACGACGTACATGCCGTCCCCGGCGTCGTACGGGCGCAGCCAGGACTGCCAGGTCGGGCGGGGCGGGCAGTGGGCCCACCAGAACCGCCAGTGCGGGGCGTCCGGCGCGACGGCGTACTTCTGCCGCACGCCGGGCGCGAGCACGACGAGGTCGCCGGCGCCCGCGCGGGTCTCGGCCCGGCCCTGACGCAGCCTGCCGTGGCCGCCGGTCGTCCAGGTGAACAGCCAGCTGTCCGACCCGCGCGGCCGGTCGACGGCGTAACCGGGGGCCTGGTCGAAGTGTCCGACGACCACCAGGCCGGGCGGCGGCGACGGGGCGCCGCCGCCGGCAGCAGTCCCGGGCAATTCGTCAGCGCTCATGGGCATCCTCCCGGGCGGCGTACCGGCCTAGCGTGGGTGCACCGGGACACCTCAGCGAGGAGTGGACGCATGACAGCCACGGACATCGGCGCCGCCGGTACCCCCATGCTTACCCCGGAAGGGCTCGCACGGTTTCACGACGACGGCTTCACCGTGGTGCGGGGGCTGTTCGGGCCCGCCGAGATCGCCCTGCTGTGCGGCGAGTTCGCGGCGCTGCACGCGGCCGGCCCGGTGCCGGGCCACTTCGAGCCGCGGGCCGTCGAGGCGGGCCGGCCCGCCGATCCGCTGGCGGAGTATCCGCGCGTGATGCACCCGCACGAGATCAACCCGGTGGCGCGGGGCTTCCTGCTGGACCCGCGGCTGCGCCGGATCCTGGAGACGCTGCTGGGCGAGGAGGTGCTGGCGGCGCAGAGCATGTTCTACTTCAAGCCGCCGGGCGCGCGCGGGCAGGCGCTGCACCAGGACAACTTCTATCTGCGGGTCGAGCCGGGCACCTGTGTGGCTGCCTGGGTGGCCTGCGACGACATCGACCGGGAGAACGGCGGTCTGGAGGTCGTGCCGGGCACCCACCGGATGGACGTCTTCTGCCCGGAGGAGGCGGACGCCGAGGTGTCCTTCGCTCGGGAGTACGTGCCGCCGCCGCCCGGCCTGAGCCCCGTGCCGGTCGACATGGCGCCGGGCGACGTCCTGTTCTTCAACGGCAGCCTGGTGCACGGCTCGGGGCCCAACCGCAGCGCCTGCCGCTTCCGCCGCTCCTACATCGGCCACTACGTGGGCCGCTCCACCGAGCGCATCGGCGGCTACTACCGCACCCTCGCCATGAACGGCGACCGGGTCCCGCTGCCGGAGAGCGAGGGCGCCGGGCCGTGCGGCACCGAGTTCGCGCCGGGAGGCCCGCACTGAGGATTGCTGCCCGCAGGTGACGGCCCGGCGTGGGAACGCGGGCTCGGCGCGGACCGTCGCGCATCCTCGGAGCGGACGACCGGCGACCGGCCGGTCCCCCCTGCGCCACGGCAGACCCGTGGCGCCGGCAGGTCCGGGAGGAACGCGATGCCGACACGTCCCACCACACGCAGGGTGCTGCGGGCACTGACCGCCACGACCGCCTTGACCCTCGCCCTCGCGGCGCCCGCCGTCGGGAAGTCCGAACCACCGGCCGCCGTCGCACGTCCCGAACCGGTGGCCGCCGTCGGGAAGCCCGAACCGGTGGCCGACCCCCTGCCCGGCACCCCCGCGACGCTGTGCGCGCCCGCCGGGACGCTGCGGGGCGCGGGCGGACAGCGCGCCTCGGTCGGCCTGTGCGCGAGCAGCGGCACGCCGACGATGGCCGTCTCGGCGCCGGCGACCTGCCACGGCAGGGCCGCCTGTCTGACTTCCGGCACCTGGACGGCGCTGCGCGGCGGCCGCACGGTCGCCTCCGGGACGCTGCCCGGATCGGGGCCGTACCCGGGGCCGGGCACGTACGACATCGAGGCCGACGTGCGGGTGCGCTCCGCACCGGCCGGCGTCGACCTGACCGGCACCGTCCGGGCGCGGCTGACCTTCACCGCGCCGCTGCCGGAGCCGACGCACCGCGTCGAGGTCGCCGGGGGCCCGCTGCGGACGGGCGCCACGACCACGCTCACCTACACCGTCGCCCGGGACAGCGAACAGGGCGACGGCAGCGCCCGGTTCGGGCTCATCGGCGAGGAGGGCAGCGGCGTACGGCTGGCCACGGACGACGCCCGCTGCGTCAACCCGCTGGTCGGCAGCCACCCGTCGAGGACCCGCCTCGGCCACGCCCTCGACTGCGCCCTCACCGACCTCCAGCCGGGCCGTCCGTCCACCGTCGTCGTCCGGGTGACGCTCGGCGGGTCCTGCTCGACGGTGGTCTCGAAACTGGGCTACTGGATGCCGCGCGGCCAGGCCCTGTACACGGGCGGGATGCTGGCGGGTCCGACGGTGCGCTGTGGCTAGCTACCGCTCGATCAGGTCCAGCGCGCGGGTCCAGGGGAACGCGGGTCGGCGGCCGTCGGGACCAGGGTCCCCGGAGTACGGGTCGCCGAAGCGGACGTTCATCGCGCGCAGCCGGGTCAGGCTGTCGCCGTACGCGGGGTGGGCGGCCAGGGCGTCGGAGACGCAGGGCAGGGCGGCGACGGGGACGCCGAGGCCGAGGGCCTCGCACAGGGTGGCCAGGGCCAGGGTGTCGGCGATGCCGGCCGCCCACTTGTTGACGGTGTTGAAGGTGGCGGGGGCGACGATCACGGCGTCCGGCGGCGGGAAGGGACGCGGCTCGCCGGGCCTGCGCGGAGCGCAGCGGATCGGACGGCCGGACAGCGCCTCGACGGCGGCGGCGTCGAAGAAGCCGTCCATCGCCGCGGGGGTGGCGATGACGCCGACCGTCCAGCCCCGCTCCCGGGCGGCGGCGACGAGGTCGCCGACGCCCGCCGCGATCCCGGCGGCGCAGACGACGACGTAGAGGAAGGGCTTCTCGTCCTGTTCGTTCACCCGGGCAGCCTAGTGCGGCCCGGTGGACGGAAAAGGGGAGGCCGAGGCTCGTCGACGGTCGCCGCGGCGGGGCGCCTCGGTAACGGCGTGGAGCGGATCGGCGGGCGGACCTCGGAAGCGGCGTGGAGCGCATCGGGGGGCGGGCCTCGGAAACGGCGTGAAAGGGCGCATCGGCGACGCTCGCCGCCCCGCCCGCCGCCGCCGTCGCCGGGACGCCGACGGCGGCGGGCCGAGCGCGTCAGCGGGAGGCGGCGAAGGCGTCGGCGACCGCCAGGCTGTCCTCGTAGACGTGGTGGCGCACGATCCGGCCGTCCTCGACGGTGAGATGGAGGGCGAAGCGAGCGCGGTAGGGGCGGCCGGTGGAACGCGCCGTCTGGCGGATCTCCCCGAGCAGCACGGCGTCGGTCCCGTCGACCAGGATGCGTTCGACGCGGGTGTCGGCGGTGTCGGGGAGGTGGTGGGCGGCGAGCTCCCGGTAGTGCTCGGCCGCCTCGGCCCGGGTGCCCCGTCGCCGGATCCACGGGGTCTCCGCACGCCCGTGCTCCGCGTCCGGCCAGCTCAGGCGCCAGTCGACGGAGTCCGCGTACAGGTCGGCGATCAGGTCGGGCTCGCCCCGGCCGATCCTGCGCAGCAGTTCCTCGACCACTGCGCGGGTGCTCTGACGGGGGGTGTCGGTCATGCGGGGCACTCTCCTTCGACTTCGGGGGGGGGGTGACGTGCGGGACGATGTTCCCAAACCCGACTGTGCCGCGTGCCGCGGTCGTGGCGCCGCTCCCTGCCGACGTAATCGGCCACCGTCGCCGGCCGGGACGGCCGATGCGCGAGTCGCGGAGGAAACCCGGGGCGCCGGGTGTTGCATGGGAGGACAGGAGCAGGAGCAGAACCAAGGAAGCTACTGGATGAGGGGACGGTGACCATGCCTCTGGAAGGCGAGTACGAACCCAGCCCGACGCAGTGGGTGCGGGAGCAGGTGGAGCTGTACGAGAGCTCCGGCGGGACCGAGGGCACGACCCTGGGGGACACGGGGATGCCGGTCGTCCTGCTGACCACGCGGGGCGCCAAGAGCGGCAAGCTGCGCAAGACGCCGCTGATGCGGGTCGAGCACGAGGGCCGGTACGCCGTCGTGGCCTCGTCGGGCGGCGCGCCGAAGCACCCGGTCTGGTACCACAATCTCAAAGCGGACCCGAAGGTGGAGCTGCAGGACGGGCCGGTGAAGCAGGACATGACCGCCCGCGAGGTCACCGGCGCGGAGAAGGCCGAGTGGTGGGAGCGGGCCGTCGCGGCCTATCCGCCGTACGCCGAGTACCAGGAGAAGACGGACCGCGAGATCCCGGTGTTCGTGCTGGAGCGGACCGAGGGCGGGAACTGACCGCGCCACCCCGCTGATTTCCGCCAGTTCCATGCATTTTTCTGCCCGGCACGCATGAACCCGTGCGGGCCGGGCACCGGATTAGCAGGCCCCGCCGCGCTCCCCCGTCGCGGCGGGGCTTTCCGCTGCCTCCCGTGCGCGCCGGTCGGTGACGTCGAGGAAGATCCGGTCCGCCTCGGGCACGGTGCGGGCGATCGACCGTTTGATGCGCACGGCCACCTCCTCGACCCGCTCGCTGTCGAGCCCGGGCACGAGGTCGACGCGGGCGGCGACCAGGGTGGAGTCGACGCCGGTCTTCATGGTGAACAGCGCCTCCACGCTGTCGATCTCCGGCTGGGCCGCCAGCAGGGCGCGGATCCGGGCGTCGGCCCGCGGATCCGCGGCCTCGCCGATCAGCTGGTCACGGGCGTCCCGGCCGAGGCGGTACGCCACATGGACGAGCAGCGCGCCGATCGCCAGCGAGGCCGCCGCTTCCCACGCCATCCGCCCCGTGGCCATGTGCAGGCCCATGCCGGCCAGGGCGATGACGACGCCGAGCACCGCGGCGCCGTCCTCGGCGATCACCGTGCGCAGCGCGGGGTCGCGCAGCCCGTCGGCGACACCCTGGACGCGCAGCTGGTGCAGGGCGCGCAGCAGTGAGGTCCCCTCGGCGAGCAGGGCGACGCCGAGCACCGCCATGCCCGCCGTGTAGCCGCCGAACGACTCCTCCCCGCCGTCGCGGAGCGCCTCGACACCCTGGAAGACGGAGAAGCAGCCGCCCATCACGAAGATGCCGACGGCCGCGAGCAGCGCCCAGAAGTACCGTTCCTTGCCGTAGCCGAAGGGGTGCCGCCGGTCGGCGGGGCGGCGGCTGCGGCGCAGGGCGGCCAGCAGGAACAGCTCGTTGACGCTGTCGGCCACCGAGTGCGCGGCCTCGGACAGCAGGGCGGGCGATCCGGCGACGAGACCGCCGGCCGCCTTGGCGGCGGCGATCACCAGATTGGCGGCGAGCGCCACCAGCACCGTGACCCGCGTCCTTCGATCGGCCCTGCGGGCCGCCTCGCTCCTCGGGGCGGCTTCCGGCGGGGTCTGCGAGGGGGTCTTCGGCGAGGTCTTCGGGGAAGTCGACATCACCACGCCGTTTGCCCCGGCCCCCGGCGATCACACCGGTGCCGGAGCCGGAAACGGGGGAACTCGTGCACGCGACGAGCGGGACGCCCCGGGGCGGCGTGCCCGCAAGGCGGAGGAGAGGGCACCATGCGCGGCGAGGGCGACGGCAACAGCGCCTACGGAAGGAAGTCGTTCAGCCGGTCCAGGAGTCACTTCGGGGACCGGATCACCGCCGACGGCCGGGACGGGTGGCCGGTGGCGGCCGGACGGTACCGGCTGGTGGTCAGCCGTGCCTGTCCGTGGGCGAGCCGCGCGGTGATCTCCCGGCGGCTGCTGGGGCTGGAGCCCGCGTTGTCGCTGGCCATCGCCGACCCGCTGCAGGACGACCGCAGCTGGCGGTTCACCCTGGACCCCGACGGCCGCGACCCGGTCCTCGGCATCCGCCACCTCAGCGAGGCCTACGACAAACGGGAGACGGGATATCCGGGCGGCGTCAGCGTCCCGGCGATCGTGGACGTGGGCAGCGGAGAACTGGTCACCAACGACTACCAGCGGATCACCCTGGACTTCGCCACCGAGTGGACGGCCCTGCACCGCGAGGGCGCTCCGGACCTGTATCCCGAGGCGCTGCGGGACGAGATCGACGACGTCATGGCGGGCGTCCACGAGGACGTCAACAACGGGGTGTACCGGGCCGGGTTCGCCACCGGGCAGGAGGAGTACGAGGCTGCCTGCACGGACGTCTTCCGGCGGCTGGACCTGCTGACGCAGCGGCTGTCCCGGCGGCGGTACCTGGTCGGCGACACCATCACCGAGGCGGACATCCGGCTGTTCACCACACTGGTCCGGTTCGACGCCGTCTATCACGGGCACTTCAAGTGCAACCGCTACAAGCTGACGGAGAACCAGGTGCTCTGGGCGTACGCCCGTGACCTGTTCCAGACACCCGGCTTCGGGGACACCGTCGACTTCGACCACATCAAGCGGCACTACTACCAGGTGCACACCGGCATCAACCCGACCGGGATCGTGCCGCTCGGTCCGGATCTGTCCGGCTGGACCGCGCCGCACCACCGCCAGGAACTCGGCGGTCGCCCGTTCGGGGACGGCGTGCCGCCCGGACCGGTCCGTCCGGGGGAAGAAGTGCCGCAAGCGGGCCGCCCCTGAGCGACCGGGGACGGCCACCGGGAATCACCATCGGGAAACGACCAGGAGCAGGAGACACCCACGTGGGCAAGAAGAGCAAGAAGCAGAAGCTGCCGTTCGCGTATCAGCCGGTCGGCTGGCTGTTGGGCTACGCGGGCGGCATGCTGGCCGGCATCGCGTTCCGCAAGACGTGGATGGCGATCCGGCACGAGGAGGACGCGCCCGACGCGCTGGACCCGGACCGCGGCTGGGGCGAGATCCTGCTGGCCGCCGCGATCCAGGGCGCCATCTTCGCCACGGTGCGCAGCGCGGTGGACCGCAGCGGCGCCAAGATCATCGAGCGCCGGACCGGGGTGTGGCCGGCCGGGGAGAAGGGCGGCCGGGACTGACCCGGCGGCGCCGACCGCCTTGGAGGCCCCGGCCGGTGCCGGGGCCTCAGCCCTGTTTGGGGGCCGTCGGGGTGGTCGTGCGCAGGATGAAGGAGTGGCCGGCGGGGTCGGCGTAGCCGCGCTCCTCGAAGGGGCCGGAGGCGTCCTTGGTCTCCGTGGGGCGTCCGCCGAGCGAGACGATCCGGCGTTCGGCGGCGTCCAGGTCCGTGACCTCGAATTCCAGGTGGGTCTGGAGGGAGTTCTCGGGGCGCGGCCAGCTCGGCGGGGTCGCGTTGACGTCGCGGCGCAGCGCCAGGCGGATGCCGTCGGCGCCGCGGATCTCGACGCGGTTGGCGCTCGCCTCCGTCTCCTCGGCCTCCAGCAGCTGCCGGTAGAACTCGGCGAGCTTCTCGGGCTCGGCGCAGTCCAGCACCACCACGCCCGCGGTCACCAGTGCCATGTCTCCTCCGTGGGGCTTGCCGCTCTCCGGCCGCGCGGCGGTCGGCCCCGCGGCCCTGCACCAAGCGGATATCCCGGCTCGGTGGATTCAGTCGGCGGGGCGGCGGGGCCCGGCGGGGCGCGCGGGTGGGAGGGGGCGGCTCGGGCCGGGCGCCGGATCCCCGACGGCGTCGAGCGCGGGTGCGCCGCACCGGTGCGCGCCCGCCCCGTCAGCGGGTCGTCTGGAAGGTGCGCCGGTAGGCCTGCGGGGAGACGCCGATCGCCGCGTGGAGGTGCTGGCGCAGGGACGCCGCGGTGGCGAAGCCGACCTGGCCGGCGATGCGGTCGACGGGCAGGTCGCTGGACTCCAGCAGGTGCCGGGCGCGGGCCACGCGCTGCTGGACGAGCCAGCGGCCCGGGCTGAGGCCGACCTCGTCGTGGAAGCGGCGGGCGAAGGTGCGCAGGCTCATCCCGGCGTGGGCGGCGAGCCGCGTCAGCGTCAGGGGTTCGCCGAGGCGTTCCAGCGCCCAGGCGCGGGTCGCGGCCGTGCTCGCGGCGCCGGCCTCGGGGACGGGCCGCTCGATGTACTGGGCCTGGCCGCCGTCGCGGAACGGGGGCACCACGCAGCGGCGGGCGACGGTGTTGGCGAGGCTGCTGCCGTGGTCCTTGCGGACGAGGTGCAGACAGACGTCGACGCCCGAGGCGGCACCGGCGGACGTGAGGATCCGGCCGTCGTCGACGAAGAGCACGTCCGGGTCGAGGTCGACGTACGGGAACCGGCGCCGGAACTCGTCGGCGAGCTGCCAGTGGGTGGTGGCCCGGCGGCCGTCGAGCAGGCCCGCCGCGGCGAGCACGAAGGCGCCGGTGCAGATCGACACGATGCGCGCGCCGGGGCGGATCAGGCCGAGCGCGGCCCGTAGTCCGTCCGGCAGCCCGTCGGGTACGGCCGCCGGGGCGACCGGCGCGATGACGACCGTGTCGGCGGTGGCGAGGATGCCGGGGCCGTGCTCGACGGTGACCGAGAAGTCGGCGTCGGTGCGGACCGGGCGGCCGTCGACGGTGCAGGTCAGCACCTCGTACCGGCCGTCGGCCGCGCCGAATATGCGGGCCGGGATGCTCAGTTCGAAGGGGTAGACCCCGTCGAGCGCGAGGACGACGACCCGCTGCGCCCGCCGCCCGTCCTGTCCGCCGTCGTCACACCGCATGGCAGGATCCTATCGGACCATGACCTTCATGCCATTTCCCGAACGGGCGGATCGGGGCAGGCTGGGTGACCATGAGCGATGTGAACACGATGCGAGCCATCAGCCAGGACGGCCTCGGCGGCCCCGAGGTCCTCCGCGAAGTGCGCGTGGAGCGGCCCGCTCCGCGGCCGAACGAGGTGCTGGTCCGGGTGCGGGCCGCCGGCGTCAACCCGACCGACTGGAAGCACCGGGAGACGGGCGGCTTCCTGGGCGAGCCGCCCTTCGTGCTCGGCTGGGACGTCTCCGGCGTCGTCGAGGAGACCGGGATCGGCGTGTGCGCCTTCCGGCCCGGCGACGAGGTCTGGGGCATGCTGCCCTATCCGTTCGGCCACGGCTCCCACGCCGAGTACGTCACCGTCCCGGCCCGCGCCCTCGCGCCCAAGCCGGCCGGGATCGACCACGTCCAGGCGGGCGCGCTGCCCCTGGTGTCGCTGACCGCGTGGCACGCCCTGGTGGAGAACGCCGGGCTGCGGCCCGGACAGCGGGTGCTGATCCACGCCGCGGCGGGCGGGGTCGGGCATGTGGCGGTGCAGATCGCCAAGGCGCTCGGGGCGCACGTCATCGGCACGGCGAGCGCGGGCAAGCACGATTTCCTGCGGGAGCTGGGCGCCGACGAGGTGATCGACTACCGGGCAACCGACTTCGCCGAGGCGGTGAAGGACGTCGACGTGGTGCTGGACACGCTCGGCGGCGAGACCTCCGTGCGCTCGCTGCGGGTGCTGCGTCCGGGCGGGATCGTGGTGTCGATCCTCCCGGTCGGCTCCGACGACTTCTACGAGGAGGCCGAGCGGCTCGGCGTCCGGGCGGTGAGGATGCTGGTGGACGCCGACCGCGCCGGGCTGAACGCGCTCGCGGAGCTGGTCGGGGCGGGGAAGCTGCGCGCGACGATCGCGGGAACGTTCCCGCTGGCCGAAGCCGCCGAGGCGCACCGGCGCGGCGAGACCGGGCGGACCGCGGGCAAGCTGGTGCTGGTGGTCGACTGAGCCGCCGTCCGGCCCTCCGGCCGATTCTCCGCCCGCCCGTCGGCCGGTTCTCCGTCCGCCCGTCGGCCGACTCTCCGGCCGACGGGCGGGCGACTTCGTCCAACCCTTCGTTCACACCTCGAACGAACTCGGCCGAACTCCGCCGTAATTCGGCGACATATGTCAACCGAACATGCTGGAATTCACTCGATCGGGGGTAACTTGCTGAGCGGGGCACCTAGTTGGGCGCCCCGCCCGGGCCAGCTGGAGGGACGTCGTCGTGGAGCAGGGGGCTGCGCCGCTCACCCGGCATCTGCGGGTCCACCGGGGCGAGGGGCACACGGTCCTGGAGTTCCGGGGAGAGATCGACATCATCGCCGCGGAGGAGATCCTGCCGCACCTCGACGCGGCGACGGCGACGCCCGGCGCCCGGATCGTCATCGACCTCGGCCCGGTCGAGTTCTTCGACTGCTCCGGCCTGCGGCTGCTGTTCCGGGCGCGCAGCCGGTGCCAGGCGCACGGCGGCCGGCTCCACCTGGTCTGCGCCCACCCGCTGACACTGCGCGTCCTGCGGGTCACCGGCCTGTCCGCGCTGGTGCCCCCGCAGCCCACCCTGGACGCGGCCCTGCGGCGCCCCGGAACGCCCGCGGTCTGACTCCCCGCGCTGCCGCGCCCTCCGTGTCTCCGACGGGTCGTGCATTCCGCCAACCGATCGGTCTGTCACGGCATTTGATGGGCATGCGCAGCACAGGGAAGGAGGACAGCCGCCATGACGACTTCCGAACGTTCCACACGTTCCACACGTTCCACGCGTTCCCCACGGCGCGTGCCCGGCTGGGCCAAGGCGGTGAGCGCGGTGGTGCTCGTGCTCGTCGTGCTGTTCGCCGGACTCCGGCTGACCGTGATGCCCGCGCTGGGGGACCTGTTCGGCACGGAGACCCACGACCGTTCCGGTCCGGCGCTGCTCAAGTCCATCAAGGACATCAGCCGTTACGACGCCGCGTCCGGCAACTTCCAGGTCGTGGTGGACCTGGAGAAGGACACCAAGTACCTGCCCGACGCGATCCGCGGCAGCCGCACGCTCTACGTCGGCGCGGGCACCGTGGACGCCTACGTCGACCTGGGCAGGGTCGGCGAGACGGACGTCACGGTCGACGATGACCGCACCTCCGCCACCATCCGGCTGCCGCACGCGGCGCTCGGCGAGCCGGCCCTCGACCCCGACCGCTCCTACGCCGTCTCCAAACAGCGCGGTCTGCTGGACCGGCTCGGGGATGTGTTTTCGGACAACCCGAACAGCGAGCAGGCCGTGCAGAAGCTCGCGGTGCGGCACATCCGGGACGCGGCGAAGGAGAGCGAACTGACCGCGCGCGCCGAGTCCAACACCACCGGCATGCTCCAAGGACTCCTGGGTTCCCTCGGGTTCAAGGAGGTGCGGGTCGTCTACGGACCCTGACCGCTCCGCACGGCATCGAGGACAGGTTGCCGGGTAAGCGGCTCTCACCCGGCGGCCGTCGACGACTGGAGGACCGACCATGTCCCTTACCGCCCTGCGCGCCCGCCTCCTGCCGCGCCCTCGCGCACGGCAGGCCGAGGCGCCCCGGACCCCGGAGCGCCGGACCCCGGAGCGCCGGCCGCCGCGGCGGCTGCTCGCGCTCCTGCTCCGCGGGCTGGCCGTGGCGGTCGCCTTCGTGGCGATGGTGGCGTTCGCGGTGGTCCTGGCCCGGCTCACCCTGCAGCCCTCCCCCGCCTCCGAGTCCCTGACCCACAGCAACCTGCGGCCGGGCGACTCCCTGCGTGCCTACGTGGACCAGCCGTCCCTGCGTTACGCCGTCAAGCAGATCGGCGGCAACCTGCTGCTCGGCGTGCCCTTCGGCGTCCTCGTCCCCGTCCTCGCGCCGCGCACCCGGGGCTTCCTGCGCGTCCTGCTGCTGACCGCGACGGTCATGCTGCTGGTGGAGCTGGCCCAGGGCGCGATGGTGACGGGCCGCGCCTTCGACATCGACGACGTCATCCTCAACACCACGGGCGCGCTGATCGGTTACCTGCTGCTGGGGCGGCGCATGAGCCGGGCGGTGCACTCCCGCACCTGAACGGCGAGGGCGGCCGGGGCGGTCGCGGGGACCCCCCGGATCCCGGCCTGTACCAAGGTATTGACGAGTCCTTAGTTCAGTCCTTGAATCAAGGGGAAACCTCACCTTCACCCCCCACCACAGGCGGCGCCCCGGATCCTTCCTGGGCCGCCGCCCGGAAGGGAATGCCCGTGGCCGCCTCCCCGCGCCTGCTCCGCAGATGTCTCCTCGGCGCCCTGTCCGCGCTCCTGGTCGGCTCCGCCGCCGTCGTCCCCGCGCACGCGGAACCGGTCGGCGTCCAGGCCGTGACGTTCTCCGACACCTTCGACGGGCCCGCCGGCGCGGCGGTCGACCCCGCCAAGTGGCAGCTGGAGACCGGCGACAACGTCAACAACCACGAGCGGCAGTACTACACGGCCGGCACCCGCAACGCCGCCCTGGACGGCCAGGGCCACCTCGTGATCACCGCCCGCCGCGAGAACCCCGCCAACTACCAGTGCTGGTACGGCACCTGCCAGTACACCTCGGCGCGGCTGAACACCGCCGGCAAGTTCACCGCCCAGTACGGGCACGTCGAGGCACGCATGAAGATCCCGCGCGGCCAGGGCATGTGGCCGGCGTTCTGGATGCTGGGCCACGACCTGGGCCAGGTCGGCTGGCCGGCCTCCGGCGAGATCGACGTGATGGAGAACGTCGGATTCGAACCCTCCACGGTCCACGGCACCCTGCACGGCCCCGGCTACTCCGGCTCCGGCGGCATCGGCGCGGGCTACACCCTCCCCGGCGGCCAGGCCTTCGCGGACGGCTTCCACACCTTCGCCGTCGACTGGGCGCCCGACTCCATCACCTGGTCGGTCGACGGCAACGTCTACCAGCGGCGCACCCCGGCCGACCTGAACGGCAACCCCTGGGTGTTCAACAAGCCGTTCTTCCTGATCCTCAACCTGGCGGTCGGCGGCTACTGGCCCGGCGACCCGGACGGCTCCACGGTCTTCCCGCAGCAGCTCGTCGTGGACCACGTGTCCGTGACGACCGGCGACTCCCCGGCCGGCGCCGCGATCAGGGGCCTCGCGGGCAAGTGCGTCGACGTGGCCGCGGCCAACACCGCCAACGGCACTCCCGTACAGCTCTACGACTGCAACGGCACCGCCGCGCAGCGCTGGACCGTCGGCGCGGACGGCACGATCCGGGCGCTCGGCAAGTGCCTCGACGTCTCGGGCGGCGCCACGGCGGACGGCACGCCCGTGCAGCTGTGGGACTGCAACGGCACCGGCGCCCAGCGCTGGGTGGTGACCGCCGCGCGGGACATCGTCAACCCGCAGGCGAACAAGTGCCTCGACGTCACCGGGAACAACTCCGCCAACGGCACCCGGCTGCAGATCTGGACCTGCACCGGCGGCGCCAACCAGAAGTGGACGGTCGGCTGAGCCGACGCGTCGGTGCGCGGTCCGGGGCGGACGTCAGTGCACGGTCCAGGTGAACTTGTCGCCGCCGACCCAGCGCACGACGTCCGGATCGTCCAGGTCGTGGACCGTGATGCCGAAGGCGGCGGCGGCCGTCAGGACGTCGGTGACGGCCCTGGCCGCACCGACCACCTCGCCGTCGATCTCCACGATGCGGAACGGCGGGATGCCGGGCTGAACGCCGAGCACCATGATCCGCGGGTGGGACATGTAGGGGCTCGCGATTTCGGTCATGACATAGAGCGTAGAGCGGAATCGGCCAACTCGGCCGGATGACGGCGGCGGCCCGGGACCGGCTCGGTCCCGGGCCGCCGTGCGGCCGGGGCCGGGCCGGTGCGCGGCCGGTGGACTGGGTCTCAGGGCCGCCGCCAGTCGTCGTCGGTCAGATGGGACCCGGCCTGCGGGCCCATCCGCAGCATCCCTCCGTCCACGGTCCACGAGGCCCCGGTGACGTACGAGGCGTCCGGCCCGGCGAGGAAGGCGATCACGGCCGCGACCTCCCGTGCGTCGCCCGGACGGCCGAGCGGCACCCCGGGGCGGCGCTCGGTGCGCACGTCGGTGTCCTCCTGCCCGGTCATCGGCGTGGCGATCTCGCCGGGCGCCACGGCGTTGACGGTGATGCCGTGCTCGGCCAGCTCCAGCGCCATGACCTGGGTGAGGAGGCCGAGCCCGCCCTTGGCCGCGCAGTACGGGGCCGCGCCCACCCGCGGCTGGTGCTCGTGGACGGACGTGACGTTGACGATCCGGCCCCCGTCGCCCTGCCGGATCATGTGCCGGGCCGCCCGCTGACCGCACAGGAACGGCCCCACCAGGTCCACGTCGAGGACCTCGCGCACGGTGGCCAGGTCGATGTCGAGGTACGGCGTGGCCGTGCCCGTGCCGGCGTTGTTGACCAGGACGTCCAGCCGGCCGAGCCGCTCGCACAGCTCGTCGACGACGTCGGCGGCGTCCGGCAGCCGGGTCAGGTCCATCCGCGCCACCTCGGCGCGCCGCCCGTGGGAGCGGACCTCCTCGGCGGTCTCCTCGGCGCCCTTTTCATCGCCGTGCCAGGTGATCCCGACGTCCAGTCCCGCCTCGGCCAGCCGGACGGCGGTGGCCCGGCCGATGCCGGAGTCGGCGCCGGTGATCACGGCGACCCTGCGGGACGGATCGGACGCGGGGGACGCGGGGGTGGGGGCTGACATCGGGGCCTCCTGGAGGGCGGGGGTACTGACGCTGGGTGCGCTCGCGCGCACGTCCCGTCGTCGTTTCGGTCGGGGCATCGCAGTACCCGTGGCGCGTACCGGGCAAACCGCCCTGACCGCCGTGCGGGCGGCGCGGCTCTGGGGAACCCTTGAGGGACCGAGGAGGTGACGATGGAGCCGGTCGAGGCACTGGAGCGGATCGCGTTCCTGCTGGAGCGGTCCCTGGCGCCGACCTACCGCGTCCGAGCCTTCCGCACCGCCGCCAGGGTGCTGTCCGGGCTGCCCGCGGACGAGGTGCGCGAGCGGGCGGGCAACGGCACCCTGGAGTCGCTCAAGGGCATCGGCCCCAAGACGGCGCAGGTCGTGCGCGAGGCGCTGACCGGGCAGCCGCCGGGTTATCTGGCCCAGCTGGAGGCCGAGGCCGCCGAGGAGCGGCCGGACGACCGGGCCGGCGCGGCGTTGCGGGTGATGCTGCGCGGGGACTGCCATCTGCACTCCGACTGGTCCGACGGCGGCAGCCCGATCGAGGAGATGGGCCGGGCCGCGGCGGCGCTCGGCCACGAGTGGGCCGTGCTGACGGACCACTCCCCCAGGCTGACGGTGGCGCGCGGCCTGTCGGCGGAGCGGCTGCGTGAGCAACTGGACGTGGTGGCCGCGCTCAACGCCACCTGGGCGCCGTTCCGGCTGCTCACCGGCATCGAGTGCGACATCCTCGAGGACGGCTCGCTCGACCAGGAGCCGGAGCTGCTGGACCGGCTCGACGTGGTCGTCGTCTCGGTGCACTCCAAGCTGCGCATGGACGCCCGCTCGATGACCCGCCGCATGGTCGCCGCGGTGAGCGATCCGCACGCGGACGTCCTCGGGCACTGCACCGGGCGGCTGGTGACCGGGCGCGGGCGGCCGGAGTCGCAGTTCGACGCGGACGAGGTGTTCGCGGCGTGCGCGCGGTCGGGCACCGCCGTGGAGATCAACAGCCGTCCGGAGCGGCTCGACCCGCCGCGCCGGCTGCTGCGCCGGGCGGTGGACGCGGGCGTGCTGTTCTCGATCGACACCGACGCGCACGCGCCGGGCCAGCTCGACTGGCAGATCCTCGGCTGCGCCCGCGCCGAGGAGTGCGGGGTGCCCGCGGAGCGCGTGGTGACCACCTGGTCGGGGCCGGAGCTGCTGACCTGGACGAAAGAGGGGCGGGTGCCGGCCCGGGCGGCGTGAAGAGGGGGGCGGGTGCCGGCCCGGGCGGGGTGAAACGCGGGGCGGGTGCCGGCCCGGTGGGGTGCTGAAGGGCGGATGCCGGCCGGGGCGGGGTGAAAGGAGGGACGGACGGTCCGGCGGGGTGAAACGCGGGGCGGGTGCCGGCCCGGTGGGGTGCTGAAGGGCGGATGCCGGCCGGGGCGGGGTGAGACGGACCGCCCGGTGGTACTCGGGAGCCATGAACCGTGCCGCTGTCTTCGACGTCGACGGAACCCTCGTCGACACCAATCACCTGCACGTCGTCACCTGGTGGGAGGCCTTCCGGCAGGCGGGCCACCGGGTGCCCATGCACGCCGTCCACCGGGCCGTGGGCCTCGGCTCCACGGACCTCGTCGCGCATCTGCTGGGCGAGGACCGGGACAAGGAGGAGGACGCCGACCTGAGCGCCGCCCACAAGGCGCTCTACGGACAGTACTTCGACCGGCTGCCCGCCCTGCCCGACGCCGGCCGGCTGCTGCGCCGGCTGCACCGGGACGGCTGGACGGTGGTCCTCGCCACCTCGGCGGGCGGCGCGGAACTGGACGCCCTGCGGCGCGCCCTCGACGCGGACGACGCCATCGCGGCGACCGCGAGCGCGGACGACGTGGACGCAGGCAAGCCCGCGGCCGAGCCGGTGGAGCACGCCCTGGAGCTGGCCGGGGCGCCCGCCGCGCAGTCGGTGTTCGTCGGCGACACGGTGTGGGACATGCGGGCGGGCAGCAGGGCCGGGGTGCGCTGCGTCGGCGTGCTGTGCGGCGGGGTGCCTCGGGCCGACCTGGAGGAGGCCGGGGCCGACGCGGTCTACGCCGACCCCGCCCATCTCCTCGCGTCTCTGCCGGGCGACGGCATCTGGTGACCGACGTCACTCGGGGTCCCGGCCGTGCGGCGGAACGCCCGACGCCGTCCGTCCGTTGCACCCCTCGGACCGCCCCGACCGGAATCCCCCGTCCGGTCGGGGCTTTTTCGCGCCCTCACGGGTACTCGGTCCGTCCCTCCCCGCAGGACGGCCGAAGGAGACGGAAGTGAGCAGCGCAGCGGGCCGAAGGATCGTCGTCACCGGCGCCACGGGCAACGTGGGCACCAGCGTGGTACGGGCCCTCGCCCAGGATCCGCGGGTCGGATCCGTGCGGGGACTGGCCCGCCGGCTGCCCGACGAGGCGCCGGCGAAGACCGACTGGTCGGCGGTGGACATCGCCTCGCAGCAGGCCGATCTCGTCAAGGAGTTCCTCGGTGCGGACGCCGTGATCCATCTGGCGTGGGCGTTCCAGCCCACCCACGATCCGGCGACCACCTGGCGCACCAACGTCCTCGGCGGCATCCGCGTCTTCGACGCGGTGGCCGAGGCGGGCGTACCGGCGCTGGTCCACGCCTCCTCGGTGGGCGCGTACTCGCCGGGTCCCAAGGACCGGGCGGTGGACGAGTCCTGGCCGACCCACGGCTGGCCGGACGCCGCGTACTGCCGCGAGAAGGCCTACCTGGAGCGCACCCTCGACACCTTCGAGCGGGACCATCCGGGGGTGCGGGTGGTGCGGATGCGGCCCGCGTTCCTGTTCAAGCGCGAGTCGGCGAGCGAGCAGCGGCGCATCTTCGGCGGCCGTTTCCTGCCGGGTCAGCTGGCGCGCCCGGAGCTGCTGCCGTTCCTGCCGGACATTCCGGGGCTGCGGGTGCAGGCGCTGCACACCGACGACGCGGCGGAGGCGTACCGGCTGGCGGCGCTCTCCGAGGTCCGGGGCGCGTTCAACATCGCCGCCGATCCGCCGGTCGACGCGCGGCTGCTGGCGGAGCACTTCGGCAGCCGTCCGGTGCGCCTCCCCCGTTCCGCTGCCCGTTCGGCGGTCGCGGCGGCCTGGGGGCTGCATCTGCTGCCCGCCTCCCCGCACCTGTTCGACGCGGTGCTGCGGCTGCCGCTGATGGACTGCACCCGTGCCCGCACGGAACTGGGCTGGAGCCCTCGGCTCACGGCGACCGAGGTCATCGAGGAGTTCGTGCAGGGGATGCAGCAGGGAGCGGGGGAACGCACCGCGCCGATGCGGGGGCGCAAGGTGGGCTAGCCGGTCAGGCCGGGGACTCCTGCGGTCCCTCGTCGTCCCCCGGCTCCGGCTGCCGGCCGGTGCCGCCTTCGTCGGTGTCGGGGACGTCGGCGGAGGGGTCGGTGGGACTCGCCTTCTTCCCGGCCTCCCTGGCGATGCTCTGCGGGTTCACGTCCCACGGGTCGTCGCCCTCGTAGGTCTGCTGGTCGGGCAGGTCCCGCGGCAGCGGGTCCTCGCTGCGGCCCGGCTCCTCGTTGCGGTGGTCCGTCACGGTGTGCTCCCTCGGTACACGGGCCCGGGCGGTCCGTGCCCGGGCCCACGCGAGTACCTCCCGGGCGGGCGCGCGAAACAGCGTTCCGGGCCCGGGTCCCGGGGCTCAGTGCGAGGCCCGCTCCTCCAGCACCGCGTGCCACGCCGGGAGCGGCCCCTGCGGCGCGGGCTCGGGACGGCGGCCGCCGCGGGCGAAGAAGTCGGCCAGCGGGAGGATGGCGGCGCCCACGGTGACCGCGTCCGGACCGAGCCGGCCCAGCTCGATGGCGACCTTCTCGGCCGGGTGGCGCAGCGCGTAGGCGGTGGCGTGGCGGCGTACGGCGGGCAGGAAGCCGGCGCCGAGCTGGAGGCCGGCCCAGCCGCCGATCAGGATGCGCTCGGGCTGGAAGAGGTTGATCAGGTCGGACAGGCCCGCACCCAGGTACTCGGCGGTCTCCTCCAGCACGCCGAGCGCGACCGGGTCGGGCGCGGCGCCGTCCGGCGGGTAGGCGGCGGCGAGCATCGCGGTGAGCGCGGTCTCCTCGTCGGCGTCCCGGGGCGGCCGGCCGCCCGCCTCGCGCCAGCGCTCCAGCAGGGACTCGGCGCCCGCGTAGGCCTCCAGGCAGCCGAGGGCTCCGCAGCGGCACCGGCGTCCGCGCACCCGGACGGTCAGGTGCCCCCACTCGACGGCCCGGCCGTGTTCCACCTCGGGCGTGACCAGGCAGGCGCCGACGCCGGAGCCGAACAGCACCACGACGGCGTTGTCGGCGCCGCGTCCGGCGCCGAACCACATCTCGGCCTGGCCGAGCGTGCGCGCGCCGTTGTCGATGAAGTACGGGACGCCGTCGGGGAGCGGGGACGAGGAACGCAGCAGGGCCTCCAGCGGGACGGCGTCCCAGCCGATCGTCTGCCCGTGCACGACCGCGCCCCGGTCGTCGGTGCGCTCGACTATGCCGGGCACGCCGATGCCGACGCCCAGCAGCCGCTCGGGCGGCACGCCGGCGCCGGCCAGCACCTCGGCGACGCCGTCGCGGATGTGGCCGACGATGACCTCGACGTCGTAGCGCTGCTGCTCCAGCGGGCGCTCGGTGCGGGCCAGCTCGGTGAGGGCGAGGTCGAACAGCTCGACGCGGACCCGGGTCTCGCCGACGTCGACGCCGATCATGTGGCCGCTGGCGGGCGAGACCCGCAGCAGGGTGCGCGGCCGGCCACCGTCGGAGTCGACGCTGCCCGCCTCCTCCACCAGCCCGTCGGCGACCAGGTCGGCGACGACGTTGCTGACCGAGCCGGAGCTGAGGCCGGTCGCCGGGCCCAGCTCGAAGCGGCTGAGCGGCCCGTCGAAGTACAGCCGTTGCAGCACGGCCGTGCGGTTGGCCCGCCGCAGATCCCGCACCGTGCGCCCGTTGCGCCCCGCCATGTGGCTCCCTCCGAAACCCTGCCCGACCTGCAACATACCCCGCCCGGGTCATCGGGGGCGCTATTGCCCCACCCCTTAATTCACGCCGTGAGCTAAGCAGGGCGGTGCGAACGGCCGGGCCTGGCGGTGCGGCTCCAGGCTACGGCGTCGCCGACGGCCCGCCCGTGGCCGCCCCGGAAAATCGGTTGGCCCGGGCGCGCGGACGCCGCCTAACCTGGCCCGGGCCCGGAGATTCCGGGCCCTTCGTGCGGCGTTCTCCGGAGACCCCCCTCATGCGACCACTCACCGAGCAGGACATCCGCGGTTCGTTCGTGAACTGCTCGAAGGGCGAGGCCAAGCGCCTGCCCGTGCCGCGCGATCTCGCCGACCGGCCCTGGGAGGACCTGGACTTCCTCGGCTGGCGGGACCCGGGGGCGCCGGACCGCAGCTACCTGGTGGTCGAGGGGGGAGAGCGCCTCGTCGGGATCACCCTGCGCTTCCCGCCCGCGCAGCGCGGCTATCTGCACCGGAGCCTGTGCTCACTGTGCCTGACGACGCACCCGCGCGGCGGCGTGTCCCTGATGACCGCGCGAAAAGCGGGAGCGGCGGGCCGCGAGGGCAACTCGGTCGGCGTCTACATGTGCACCGACCTGGCCTGCTCCCTGTACCTGCGCGGCAAGAAGATCTCCGAGTCCGGCGCCCGCTTCGAGGAGAGCCTCACCCTCGACGAGCAGATCGCCCGCACCACGGGCAACCTCTTCGCCTTCCTGGACAAGCTCGGCGCCTGACCGCTCCCGCCCGGCGTTGCGCCACGTGACGGCAGTGCACTGGCGGGACGTTCGAGGTCCCTGGGGAACGGGAACAGGCCAAAGGATGCAAGTAGTACGAAAGTGGCCCGCCTCCCTTGCCCAGTCGCTGAAGCGGCATCGAGAACCCGTGGTCGTCCAGGCGTTCCGGTCGACCTTCGGGGCGACGCTCGCCTACGTCATCGCCCTACGGCTCAGTCCCGAGGCGGCCCCGCTGACCGCGCCGCTCACCGCTCTGCTGGTCGTCCAGGTCACGCTGTACGCCACCCTCACCAACGGCGTGCGCCGGGTGAACTCCGTGGTGGCGGGGGTGCTGGTCGCCATCGCGTTCAGCATGCTGGTGGGCCTGACGTGGTGGAGCCTGGCGCTGCTGATCATGGCGGCGCTGGCGGTCGGGCATCTGGTGCGGGTCGACGAGTACGTGCCCGAGGTGGCGATCAGCGCCATGCTGGTGCTCGGCGTCACCGCGCACGGGGACACCGCCTGGGCGCGGATCCTGGAGACGCTGATCGGCGCGGTGGTCGGGATGGGCGTCAACGTGCTGCTGCCGCCGCCGGTCTGGGTGGGCGAGGCCGGCGAGTCGATCGAGGGCCTGGCCCGCCGGATGCGGCAGCTGATGCTGCGCGTCGGCGAGCAGGCCGCCGGGCGCACCCCGTACGAGCGCGCGGCCGAGCGGCTGCACGAGGCGCGCCGGCTCGACCACGACATCGTGCAGGTGGACGCCGCGCTGCGGCAGGCCGAGGACAGTCTGCGGCTCAACCCGCGCGTGCGGGAGGGCGTGCTGCACCGGGTGGTGCTGCGCACCGGTCTGGACACGCTGGAGATCTGCACGGTCGTGCTGCGGGTCCTCGCCCGCTCCCTCACCGACCTGGCCAAGGAGCGGGAGCCGGAGCCGCTGTTCGAACCGCCGACGGGCGCCGTGGTGGAGCAGTTGCTGGCGGAGATCGCCGACGCCGTGGTGAGCTACGCGGTGCTGGTCACCACGCATGTCAGCGAGAGCGCCGAGTCGGCGGAGGAACGGCTGACGGCCGAGCTGCACACCGCCCGGGCCACCCGCGACAAGCTGGCCGACCTGTTCCTCGACGAGGTCCGCCGCGACCCCAGCCAGTGGCAACTGCACGGCGCGGTGCTGACCGAGGTCAACCGCATCCTGGACGAGATGGACACCGAGCACCGCTCCCGCCGGCTGCTGGAGGAACTGGACCGCTCCACCCGCGAGCAGCGCGAGCGGCTGCCGCGGCTGACCCGGCTCCAGGACCGGCTGCGCGCCCTGCGCCGGTCGCGGCGGAACCGCGGGGCCGCCGCGCGGCGTGCTGAGTGACGAGGTCGCGGGCGCCCGCCCGCGGGCGAGAGGGCGACGAAGGGGAGCGTGGGATGGCCGACGGCGGCGGCGTACGGATCGACGGGAACACTCTGCGGCTGCCGGGCGGGGCGGCGGTGCGGTTCATCCGCACGCTGCGGCTGCCCGAGACGGGCACGCACGCCCTGCCGCCCGGGCTGGGCGAGTTCCCGGTGCGCCGGGTCGCGGACTACCCGGACACCGTGCCGGAGCAGTGGCGGGCGCGCGGTGGCGTGATGCTGCCGGTGTACCTGCGCGAGGCGATGTGGCTGAGTTTCTCCGGCACGACGGAGCCGGCCGCGCTCCAGGTCGGGGTGGGCAAGGTGTGCGCGGTGTCCGGCCGGCCGTGGAGCGACCGGCTCTCCCGCGATCCGCAGAACTACGTCGTGCTGCCGCGCCAGCCGTGGCTGGACGGCATCAACTCGGGCAAGGGCACGGTGCGCCAGTTCGTCGCCGTTCCGCTCGGGCTCGGCGCGACGGTGGAGGGCCAGGTCACCGGCGAGGAGGTGTGGGGCGGCGTGCAGCTGCAGTCGTTCCCGCTGGGCGAGGGGGCGCTGGCCGTCTGGCGCGAGGCGCAGCGGCGGCTTGCGGAGCGTGCGCCCGCGGCGCCGATGATGGCCGCCGGTTTCGGCGCCCCGCCGCCCGCGCCGGGCGCGGCGCCCGCGGGCCGGCCGCGGGGCGCGGCGGCCATGGGGCTCGGCGTCGGCGGCTCGATGCGCCAGGAGGTGTACCGGGACGACCGGCCGCTGTCGGACTGGGCCGGCGAGCCGGCGGGGCGGGTCTTCGTGCATCTGGTGACGCCGCCCGAGTGGCGGCGGATCACCGGCGAGGCGCCGCCGCCGTCTCCGGTGGACCGGGCTGCGTACACGCGGGCGGGGCTGCCCTGGTTCGAGTACTACGACGAGGACGCGCTCGATCTCGACCCGACGCACACGCTGGGCGGGGTGAAGCCGGTGGGCGACTGGCTCGGCGACGACCACGAGCCGTGGCAGGACCCGGCGCCGTACCAGGTGAAGCCGCTGGGCGACGCGCCGGGCAAGCCGGTCCAGGATGGCGACTGGTAGCCGGCCGGCGGGCGTCAGCCGTCGCCGTCCGTGCGCTGCCGGTGCAGGGCGCGCGGGCAGGCGGCGGCGCTCGCCCGGGCCAGCAGGACGTGCATGCGCTCGGCGAGCTGGGCGACCCCGTCGGCGGGCGCGTGGAAGGCCAGGCGTACGTCGCCGTGGGCGCGGCGGCGTTCGATGCGCAGGGTCAGTCCGTGCCGGTCGACGGCGAGCGGCTGGACGCGGACCGCGCCGTGCAGGCTGCCCGGTTCCACGAGCCGGGTCAGCCGCTCGACGGCGTCGGGGTGGGCGGCGGCGAGGTGGGTGAGCAGTCCGGCCTCGGCGGTGGCCAGCGGGTCGGGGCGGGCGGCGGCGAACTCGTCCGGGTCGACGACCTCGGCGCCGGCGGTGCCGTGCAGCACGACGCGGGTGGGCCGGAAGGCGAGGCGGCCCTCCTCGACGGCGAACCAGCCGGCGAGCAGGACGCGGGCCCGGATGCGGTGGCGCAGCGGGACGGGCGCGACGTCGGCGAACTCCAGGACGGCGGACGGCTCGCCGCGCGGTGCGCACAGGGCGACGGCGAGCAGCGCGCTGTCGTCCGGTACGCGCAGGAGCACCCGGCCGTCGTCGGCGACGTCGTGCGCGCCGACGAGTTCCTCCCGGACGCCGTCCGTGCTCACGGCGCACGACCAGGCGGCGGCGAGCACCGAGCGGGCCCGTTCCGCCGCGGCGGGTGCGGCCGTCCGGGCTTGGCTGTCACGCATCCTCGACTCCTCATGATTAGGTAAGGCTCACCTAACCTATCGAAGATCGCGGCGCACGCCAACCGGGCACGTCCCAGGGTTTCCTGTTGAGGGATGGGGCGTTACGACCAGTGCGCGGGCCGGCGCAGCGACCGCGGCAACCGGGTGCCGGCCGTGCCGCGGGCCGCGTTGAGCTGCGGCTGGGTCAGGAAGAAGGCGCCGGTCAGATCGGCGTCCGTGAGGTCGGCGCCGCGCAGGTCGGCCCCGATCAGGTCCGCGCCGCGCAGATCGGCGCCGGTCAGGTCGGCGGCGATGAGACAGGCCCCGCGCAGGGTGGCGCACCGCAGGTCGGCCCGTCGGAGCCGGGCGCCGATCAGGTCGGCGCCCCGGCGCATCTTCCCGCGCCCGCGGACCCCCGCGCGGGCCAGCTCACTGGCCTTCAGCAGCAGGACGTCGACCTCCTGCCGGTGCGCGCCCACGTCCAGGGCGGCCAGCTCCTCCGCGGAGCGCAGGGTGAGTTCCTCGGTCCGCTCCAGGGCGTCGCGCAGATCGCCGTACAGCGGGCGGGCGGCGGGCAGGGCGAGCGCCTCGGTGAGATACCAGAGCAGCTCGTGGAGATGGCGTACGACGGGAAAGACGTCGAACATCCGGCGGGCGTGCTCACGGGAACCGGTGCGCCAGTCCTCGCCGCCGAAGGTGATCCGCGAGACCTTCTGGCCGGCGCCGAAGCAGTCGTAGACCGTGCACCCGGCGAAGCCCTCGGACCGCAGCCGGGCGTGGATGCCGCAGCGGTGGTCCTCGCGCAGGTTGCGGCAGGGCGTCCCGGCGGCCTTGTCCACCGCGAAGTCGGCGGAGGCGGCGAAGGGCAGGGCGACGCAGCACAGCCCGAAGCAGTTCGCGCAGTCGCCGCGCAGGGCGGCGGATCCGGCCGGGTCGCCGGGGTGGTCGTCGTGCATGGCGGCCAGCCTAATCGGCGCCGGAGCCCCGGAACGCGCCGGTGGGCCGCTGTCAGGGGCGCGAACGGCACGGCCGGCGGGCGGAGGCGTCAGCGGCCGGACAGGCTGGAGCGCCGTACCACCAGTTCGGGCTGGAGCACGACCCGCCGGTGCTCGTGCCGGACCGACCCCTCGATGCTTCCCGTCTCCTGGAGCAGCAGTTCGGCGGCGAGCGCCCCCAGCGTGACGGCGGGCTGCCGTACCGAGGTGAGCGGGACGGCGGCAGCGGCGGCGAACTCGATGTCGTCGTAGCCGACGATGGCGAGGTCGTCGGGGACGGAGACGCCGGCCGCGAACATGGCCTGGAGCACGCCGAGGGCGAGCAGGTCGTTGACGCAGAACACCGCCGTGGGGCGGTCGGCGAGGCCGAGGAGGCGGGCGCCCGCGTCCCGGCCCGCGGCGACGTCGAGCCGGTCGGTGGGCAGTTCGCGCAGCGCCTCGGGGCCGAGGCCCGCCTCCGCGAGCGCGTTCAGCGCGCCGGTGCGCCGGTCGCGGACCTGGTTGAGGGCGGGCGGCCCGCTGACGTACGCGATGCTGCGGTGCCCGGCGTCCACCAGGTGGCGCACGGCCAGCGCGCCGCCGGCGACGTCGTCCACGGAGACGGAGCACTCGGTGGCGCCCTCGGCGACCCGGTCGACGAGCACGAAGGGGATGTTGTGGCGGCGGAACGCCGCCATGTTGCGGCCGGTCGCGTCGGCCGGGGTGAGCAGCACCCCCCGCACCCGCTGCTCGGCGAAGAGGGAGAGGTACTCGGCCTCCTCGGCCGGGTCCTGGGCGCTGTTGCAGACCATCACGCCGAGTCCGGCGTCGCGGGCGGCCCGCTCCGCGCCGCGCGCCACGTCGACGAAGAAGGGGTTGCCCATGTCGAGGACGAGCAGGCCCATGATCCGGCTGCGGCCGGCGCGCAGTTGACGGGCGGACTCGCTGCGCACGTAGCCGAGCCGCTCGATCGCGGACTGCACGCGCGCGCGGGTCTCGGTGGCGACGGTCTCGGGCCGGTTGATCACGTTCGAGACCGTGCCCACGGAGACGCCGGCGGCGCGGGCGACGTCCTTGATACCCACGGACTGGGCCATCAGGCAGCGACCTCCAGGGAGACGAGGGGCGACGGGAGGGCCTTCACACTACCCGCACGCCGCCCCGGGCCGGTCACGCTCACGCGGGCAGCCGGAAGTCGACGACGCGGAGCGCGGACGGCGTCGTGCCGGTGGACCTCTCCTGGTACATGAACGACAGCACCCCGTCCTGTGCGACGCGGGTCTCGTCGGTCACGACCTCGCCGAAGGCGTTGAGTCCCGCCCCGTCGAACAGCAGCCGCCAGTCGGTGTGCCCGGACGCCTTGGAGGCGCCGGCGATCCGGCCGAAGGGGAGGATCGCGTAGGCGTTGTCGTACCTGTCCAGGATCAGCCGGGTCCGCTGGCTGGAGTCGAGCGGGACGGGGATCTCCGTCTTCTGCCAGGCGCCGGAGGCGGCCCTGCGCAGGTGGAACGCCCTGCCGCCCGCGGTGCGGTCGGCTACGTAGTTCGTGGTGCACTGGCCGAAGCGGCCGGGCACGTAGCTGATGATCGCGTGCGGCAGTCCGGCGGAGTCGGTGAACTGGCTCTCCTGGTTCATCAGGGAGTGGTCCGGGTTCAGCGCGTCCACCACCAGGCCGGGGTCGGTGACCTGCACGCGGTCGGCGCCGGTCGTGCCGACGACCGTGCCGGCGCTGTTGCGCCAGGTGCGGCCGCGGTCGTCGGAGTGGACGTAGCCGGTGTCGTGGTTGGTGATGCCGCCGCCGGAGCACATGACGGCGGCGTTCTGCTCGCGCCAGGTGAAGAACGCGTGCAGCCGGCCGGCCCGGTCGTAGTCGATGCCGTGCAGGTACATGTTGCGGGCGGTGCTGGAGCCGTGCTCGCTGGTGTACGTGCCGGTGGAACCGGACCACTCCCCCAGCGCGGTCCACCGCGAACCGTCGTACTCCGCCAGGCCGTTGCGGCCGTTGCCGGAGACGCCGGCCCGGTAGCTCAGCTGGAGCCCGCCCTCGGGGGTGGCGACGAACTGCGGGTAGGTGAACTGCGAGGTGAGGGCGAGCCCGTCGAGGGTGTTCCGGGGCGCGCCGAAGCGGCTCGCGGTCCAGCTCAGCCCGGTGGGGTCGTCCATGAGCCCGGCGGCGGACCTGACGTAGGTGAAGCCGTCGCTGTGGGAGTCCATGTTCAGATGCAGGCGGCCGTCGACGCGGGAGACGCCCATGGAGATGACGTTGTGGGAGTCGTCGTAGCGCAGGGTGTGACCGATCCTGACGGTCTGCCAGGTGGTCGCGCCCAGCGCCCGGCGGGCGACGACGGCGTTGCGGTCGGCGGTGTACCAGGCCGCGTACTGGTGGCCCTTGTAGGTGAGCAGGCCGTTCTTCTGGAACGCGTTGTTGTTGACCAGGCCGTTGTACGACACGAAGAACAGGGCCCGGGCGTCGAGCGTGGAGGTGCCGGTGCGGGTGACCGACGGGCCCGGGGCGGCGGCGCGGGCGCTGCCCGGCGCCGCCAGCGGGGCCAGCAGGGCGCTCGCCAGGACGGTGCGTCTTCTCATGAACGGACCTCTCTCCCGAACGGACCTGTCAGGCGAGGTGGAACACCTCGGTGAGCGGTTTCATCGCCTCGTCGGGGCGCGACCCGTCGAGGGACTCGAAGAAGGGCGCCATCTCCGCCTGCCACCGGGCGTTGACCTCGGTGGCCTCCATGCCGGCCCTGGCGGCCTCGAAGTCCTCGGTCTCCAGGTAGCCGACGAGCAGGCCGTCGTCGCGCAGGAAGAGGGAGTAGTTGTGCCAGCCGGTGGCCGAGAGCGCCTCGCGCATCTCGGGCCACACGTCGGCGTGGCGTTCGCGGTACTCGGCGATGCGGTCCTCGCGGACCTTGAGAAGGAAACAGACGCGCTGCATGACGTACCGCCCCGCTGCTAGAAGTCGTACTGGTCGATGTTGTCGGCGTTGAACACGGTCGGCTTGCCGAGGCTGATGACGCCGTCCTCGCCGATGGTGTACTCGCCCATGCCGCCGGCCGTGAAGGTCTCGCCCTCCTTGCCGGTGATCTGCCCCGAGACCAGCGCGACGGCGGTGCGCGCGGCCAGCTCGCCGAGCTTGGCCGGGTCCCACAGCTCGAACGCCTCGACGGTGCCGTTCTTGACGTACTTGCGCATGTCGTTGGGGGTGCCGAGGCCGGTCAGCTTGACCTTGCCCTTGTACCGGGAGCCGGACAGGTACTGGGCGGCGGCCTTGATGCCGACGGTGGTCGGGGAGATGATCCCCTTGAGGTTCGGGTACTCCTGGAGCAGGCCCTGGGTCTGCTGGAAGGACTGCTGGGCGTCGTCGTTGCCGTACGCGACCTCGACCAGCTTCATGTCCTTGTACTTGGGGTCCTCGAGCTCGTCCTTCATGAACTCGATCCAGGTGTTCTGGTTGGTCGCGGTCTGCGCGGCGGACAGGATCGCGATCTCGCCCCTGTAGCCGATCTGCTCGGCGAGCAACTGCACCTCGGTGCGGCCGAGGTCCTCGGCGGAGGCCTGGGAGACGAAGGCGTTGCGGCAGTCGGGCTTGGTGTCGGAGTCGTAGGTGACGACCTTGATGCCGTTGCTCATGGCCTGCTTCAGGGCGGTGCACAGGGCGCCGGGGTCCTGGGCGGAGACGGCCATCGCGTCGACCTGCTGCTGGGTGAGGGTGTTGACGTAGGAGACCTGGCCGGAGGTGTCGGTGGCGCTGGAGGGGCCGACCTCCTTGTAGCCGGAGCCCAGCTCCTTCAGGGCCGCCTCGCCGCCCTTGTCGGCGGAGGTGAAGTAGGGGTTGTTGACCTGCTTGGGCAGGAAGCCGACGGTCAGGCCCTTCTTGAGCTCGGCGTTCGGGTCGGCCCGGCCGGCCGCGGCGGCCGAGCCGCCCTCCCGGCTCACGTCCTCCTTCGTGGTGCCGCCGCAGGCGGTGGCGGCGAGGGCGAGCGAGGTGACGGCGGCGAGCGCGGCGCAGGCGCGACGCAGCGATGACTTGCGCATGACGGGGGTCCTTCGCGGAGGGAGGGGAGGGTCAGGGGGTGGGTGCGGGCGTCTTGCCCGGCGGTTTCGAGGCGGCCGCCCGCCCGGCCCGTGCCGCCGCGATCTGCCGGGCGGCGCGGGGGCCGAGGACGGACAGGACGAGCAGGACGCCGGTGACGACGATCTGCGACTGAGCGGAGACGTCCTGCAGACTCATCACGTTCTGCAACGCGCCGAGCAGGAACACGCCGGCGATCGCGCCGCCCAGCGTGCCCTTGCCGCCGTCGAAGTCGATGCCGCCGAGCAGCACGGCGGCGACGACGGACAGTTCGAGGCCGGTGGCGTTGTCGTAGCGGGCACTGGCGTAGTGCAGGGCCCAGAAGACGCCGGTGAGGGAGGCCATGAGGCCGGTCGCCGTGAACAGGATCAGCTTCTGCCGCCTGACCCGGATCCCGGCGAACCGGGCCGCCTCCTCGCTCGCGCCGATCGCGAACAGCGACCGCCCGAACGGGGTGGCGTGCAGGACGACCACGGCGACGATCAGCAGCGCCAGGAAGGGCGGGAAGGCCCGCGGCACGAACGTGTCGCCGACGCGGCCCGCCGCGAACTCCAGGTAGGGCGTGGGGAAGTCGGTCACCGCGTCCGCGCCGAGGACGATCTGCGCGATGCCCCGGTAGGCGGCCAGGGTGCCGATGGTGACGGCCAGGGACGGCAGCCCGAGCCTGGTCACCAGCAGCCCGTTGACCAGCCCGCACGCCGCACCGAGCAGCAGGCACACCGGGATGATCGTCTCGATGGTCATGCCCTGGTTCCACAGGGCGCCCATCACCGCGCCGGACAGTCCGGCGGTGGAGGCGACGGACAGGTCGATCTCGCCGGAGACGACGAGCAGCGTCATCGGCAGCGCGATCAGCGCGATGGGCAGGGTGTTGCCGATCAGGAAGGACAGGTTCAGGGCGTTGCCGAAGCCGTCCACGAAGGTGAACGACGCCAGCAGCACGGCGACGAGCAGCGCGCCGACGACCGTGTCCCAGCGGACCGCGCGCGTGAGGGACTCAGGCATGGCGGGCGTTCCTCTTCTTGAGGGCGGTGGCCACGCGCAGCGCGACCATCCGGTCGACCGCGATGGCGAGGAGGAGCAGGATGCCGTTGATCGCGAGCACCCAGACGGAGCTGACGCCTAGGGCGGGCAGCACGCTGTTGATCGACGTCAGCAGCAGCGCTCCGAGCGCGGCGCCGTAGACGCTGCCGGAGCCGCCGGTGAAGACCACGCCGCCGACCACGACGGCGCTGACCACGGTGAGTTCGTAACCGGTTCCGGTGCCGGAGTCGACGTTGCCGAACCGGGCCAGGTACATCGCCCCGGCGAGGCCGGCGAGGGCGCCGCAGAAGGTGTACGCGGCGAGGATCCGCCTGCGCACCGGGATGCCGGCGAGGCGGGCGGCCTCGGGGTTGGAGCCGAGCGCGTACAGCTCCCGGCCGCCGCCGAAGTGCCTGAGGTAGTAGGCGGTCGCCGCCAGCACCGCCAGCGCGATCATCGCGAGCCAGGGCACGGCCCACAGGCCGCCGGAGCCGAAGTCGACGAAGCCGCCGGGCAGGTCGGCCGCGGTGATCTGGCGGGATCCGACCCACAGGGAGTCGATGCCGCGGATGATGTAGAGCGTGCCGAGGGTGACGACGAGGGCGGGCACCTGGCCGAGGCTGACCAGCAGGCCGTTGAGGAGGCCGAAGCCGATGCCCAGGAGCACCGCGAGCGCCACGGCGACGACGGGGTCGCCGCCGCCCTGGAGGTGGGCGCCGGCGGCGAAGGCGCTGATGCCGAGGGTGGAGCCGACGGACAGGTCGACGTTGCGGGTGATGACGACCAGGGCCTGACCGGTGGCGACCAGCACCAGGATCGTGGCGTTGAGCAGCAGGTCCTTGATGCCCTGTTCGGACAGGAACGCGCTGTTGCCCGCCTGGGTGACGCCGATCATCACCAGGAAGACGGCCAGGATGGCCAGTTCGCGCATCTTGAACACGCGGTCGACCAGCCGGGTGGCGCCGGCCCGGGGGGTCTCGGCGACGGGGGCGGGGGTGGTCACCGTCATGCGGCGGTCCTCCCGGTGGCTGCAGCCATCACGGTTTCCTCGGTGGCTTCGGAGCGCGGGATCTCGGCGGTGAGCCGGCCCTCGTGCATCACCAGCACGCGGTCGGCCATGCCGAGGATCTCGGGCAAGTCGGAGGAGATCATCAGGACGGCCACGCCGTCGGCGGCCAGTTCGCCGAGCAGCCGGTGCACCTCGGCCTTGGTGCCGACGTCGATGCCGCGGGTCGGTTCGTCGACGATCAGCACCTTGGGGCCGGTGGCGAGCCACTTGGCGAGGACGACCTTCTGCTGGTTGCCGCCGGACAGGGTGGAGACGGCGTCGGCGATGCGGGCGTACTTCACCTGGAGCCTGACGGCCCAGTCCACGGAGCGGCTGCGCTCGGCGCCCCGGTCCACCAGGCCGGCCCGCACGGTCGTGCGCAGCCCGGTCAGGCCGATGTTCCGCTCGATGGACATGTCCATCACCAAGCCCTGGGCGCGGCGGTCCTCGGGGACGAGGGCGAGGCCCGCGGCCATGGCGGCGGACGGGGCGGCGTTGGGCAGCTTCCGTCCGTCGACCACGACCTCCCCGGCGTCGCGGCGGTCGATGCCGAACACGGCCCGGGCCACCTCGGTGCGCCCGGCGCCCACGAGTCCGGCGAGGCCGACGATCTCGCCGCGCCGCACCTCGAAGGAGACGTCGGTGAAGACGCCCTCGCGGGTCAGCCGCCGTACGGCGAGGGCGACTTCGCCGGGGCGGACGGCCTGCTTGGGGTACAGCTCGTCCAGGTCGCGGCCGACCATCCGGCGCACCAGGTCGTCCTCGGTCATGCCGTCGAGCGATTCGCCGGCGATCCGGGCGCCGTCGCGCAGGGTGGTCACCCGCCGGCAGAGCTCGAAGATCTCCTCCAGGCGGTGGGAGATGAACAGCACGGCGGCGCCCTGGTCGCGCAGGGTGCGGACGACGCCGAAGAGGCGGGCGACCTCGCTGCCGGTGAGGGCGGCGGTCGGCTCGTCCATGATCAGGACGCGGGCGTCGAAGGAGAGGGCCTTGGCGATCTCGACGATCTGCTGGTCGGCGATGGACAGCCCGCGGGCCGGCCGGTCCGGGTCGAGGTCGACGCCGAGGCGGCGCATGAGGGCGGCGGTCGCGGCGCGGGTGGCCCGGTGGTCGATCCGGCCGAAAGCGCGCCGCATCTGGCGCCCCATGAAGATGTTCTCGGCGATCGAGAGGTCGGCAAAGAGCGTGGGCTCCTGGTAGATCACGGCGATGCCGGCGTCGCGGGCGTCGCCGGGGCCGTGGAAGACGACGGGCTCACCGTCGAGCAGCACCTGGCCGGCGTCCGGCCGGTGCACTCCGGCGAGCGTCTTGATGAGGGTCGACTTGCCCGCGCCGTTCTCTCCGGCGAGGGCGTGCACCTCGCCGGGGAACAGTTCCAGGGACACGTCCCGCAGGGCCCGTACGGCGCCGAAGGACTTGGAGACGCCCTGCAGCGCCAGCACCGGGGCCGGTCCCGTGTCGGACGGGTGGGTCATGAGGGCTCCTCGACGACGCACAGGGGGGACGGCCGAGGCGACCCACACAACGTCGTGAAAGGTTTCAACAGGTTGCCGGGACGTTAGGCGCGCCGGATGCGTCGCGTCAATGGGGCCCTGTCGAAAAGTTTTCGAGAATCAGGGGCCAGGAGCGGTCACGAGAAGCAGGGTCTGTCACAACGCTTGACACCCCTCCGAGGGACTCATAGCTTGCCTCTTGAATCGTTTCACATCGTCGTTCGCAGACCGTTCAGCCACCGTCGTGTGCGCGGACTCGTTCCGACCTATGTCACAGGAGCCCAGCAGTGACCGATCTCGCCGCGGTGAAGGCCGCGCTCAGGACCCAGGCCGTCGAGACGCCGTCGTGGGCGTACGGCAACTCCGGGACCCGGTTCAAGGTCTTCGCGCAGGCCGGCGTGCCCCGCGACCCGCGGGAGAAGCTCCAGGACGCGGCCAAGGTCCACGAGTTCACCGGGGTCGCGCCGACCGTGGCGCTGCACATCCCCTGGGACCGGGTCGAGGACTACGCGGCGCTGGCGAAGTTCGCCGAGGACCACGGCGTCCGGCTCGGCGCGATCAACTCCAACACCTTCCAGGACGACGACTACAAACTGGGCAGCATCTGCCACCCGGACGCGGCGGTGCGCCGCAAGGCCGTCGACCACCTGCTCGAGTGCGTCGACATCATGGACGCCACCGGCTCGCGCGACCTCAAGCTGTGGTTCGCGGACGGCACGAACTACCCGGGGCAGGACGACGTCCGCGCACGTCAGGACCGGCTCGCCGAGGGCCTGGCCGAGGTGTACGAGCGGCTGGGAGAGGGGCAGCGGATGCTGCTGGAGTACAAGTTCTTCGAGCCGGCCTTCTACACGACCGACGTCCCGGACTGGGGCACCGCCTACGCCCACTGCCTCAAGCTCGGCGAGAAGGCGCAGGTCGTGGTCGACACCGGGCACCACGCGCCGGGCACCAACATCGAGTTCATCGTGGCCACGCTGCTGCGCGAGGGCAAGCTCGGCGGGTTCGACTTCAACTCGCGGTTCTACGCGGACGACGACCTGATGGTGGGCGCGGCGGACCCCTTCCAGCTGTTCCGGATCATGTACGAGGTCGTGCGCGGGGGCGGCTTCTCCTCCGACGTGGCGTTCATGCTCGACCAGTGCCACAACATCGAGGCGAAGATCCCGGCGATCATCCGTTCGGTGATGAACGTGCAGGAGGCCACGGCCAAGGCGCTGCTCGTGGACCGGGACGCGCTCGCCGCCGCCCAGGCCGCCGGGGACGTGCTGGAGGCGAACGCCGTGCTGATGGACGCCTACGACACCGACGTCCGTCCGCTGCTGCGCGAGGTGCGCGAGGAGATGGGGCTCGATCCCGAGCCGATCGCGGCGTACAGGGCGTCCGGGTGGGCCGACAAGATCGTGGCCGAGCGGGTCGGCGGTGAACAGGCCGGATGGGGGGCGTAGCCACCGAGTTCCGCACGCCGGGGCGTGACCGGCCCCGGTCCCCCGAGGGCGTCCCCCCGGCCTTCCTTTCGCTCCTCCTTCGACCGTCGTCGTGACCCTCGTCTGAAAAGGACTGAACCCACATGGCACCCCATCCCGAAGCCGCCGCCCTGCTCGCGCGGTCGCACCGGCTCGGCTCCGATCCCCGCAACACCAACTACGCCGGCGGCAACGCCTCCGCCAAGGGCACCGACACCGACCCCGTCACCGGCGGCGACGTCGAGCTGATGTGGGTCAAGGGGTCCGGCGGCGACCTCGGGACCCTGACCGAGGCCGGGCTGGCCGTACTGCGCCTCGACCGCCTGCGCGCGCTGACCGGCGTCTACCCGGGCGTCGACCGCGAGGACGAGATGGTCGCCGCCTTCGACTTCTGCCTGCACGGCAAGGGCGGCGCCGCGCCGTCCATCGACACCGCCATGCACGGTCTGGTGGACGCCGCGCACGTGGATCATCTGCACCCCGACTCCGGGATCGCGCTGGCCTGCGCGGCCGACGGGGAGAAGCTGACCGCCGAGTGCTTCGGCGACAGCGTGGTGTGGGTGCCGTGGCGCCGGCCCGGTTTCCAGCTCGGCCTGGACATCGCGGCCGTCAAGGAGGCCAACCCGCAGGCCGTCGGCTGCATCCTCGGCGGGCACGGCATCACCGCCTGGGGCGACACGTCCGAGGAGTGCGAGCGCAACTCGCTGCACATCATCCGCACCGCCGAGAAGTTCCTCGCCGAGCGCGGCAGGCCCGAGCCCTTCGGTCCCGTGATCGAGGGCTACGAGGCCCTGCCCGAGGCCGAGCGGCGGGAGCGGGCGGCGGCGCTGGCCCCGTACGTGCGGGCCCTGGCCTCCCAGGACAAGCCGCAGGTCGGGCACTTCACCGACAGCGACGTGGTGCTGGACTTCCTGGCGCGCGCCGAGCACCCGCGGCTCGCGGCGCTGGGCACCTCCTGCCCCGATCACTTCCTGCGCACCAAGGTCCGCCCGCTGGTCCTCGACCTGCCGCCCGCCGCGGACCCGGACGAGGCGATCGCGCGGCTGAAGGAACTGCACGCCGCCTACCGCGAGGAGTACGCCGCCTACTACGAGCGGCACGCCGAGCCCGGCTCCCCCGCGATGCGCGGGGCCGACCCGGCGATCGTGCTGATCCCGGGCGTGGGCATGTTCAGCTTCGGCAAGGACAAGCAGACGGCGCGGGTCGCGGGCGAGTTCTACGTCAACGCGATCAACGTGATGCGCGGGGCCGAGGCGGTCTCCGCGTACGCGCCGATCGAGGAGTCGGAGAAGTTCCGCATCGAGTACTGGGCCCTGGAGGAGGCCAAGCTGCAGCGGATGCCGAAGCCGAAGCCGCTGGCCACGCGGGTGGCGCTGGTGACGGGTGCGGGCAGCGGCATCGGGCGGGCCATCGCCGAGCGGCTGGTCGCCGAGGGCGCCTGCGTGGTGATCGCCGACCTCGACGGGGAGAACGCCGCCGCGGTCGCCGAGGAGCTGGGCGGCCCGGACAAGGCCGTCGCCGTGACGGTGGACGTCACCTCCGAGGAGCAGATCGCCGAGGCCTTCAAGGCGGCGGCGCTCGCCTTCGGCGGCGTGGACCTCGTCGTCAACAACGCCGGCATCTCCATCTCCAAGCCGCTGCTGGAGACCTCCGCCAGGGACTGGGACCTCCAGCACGACATCATGGCGCGCGGTTCCTTCCTCGTCTCGCGCGAGGCGGCCCGCATGATGATCGCGCAAGGGCTGGGCGGCGACATCGTCTACATCGCTTCCAAGAACGCCGTCTTCGCCGGCCCGAACAACATCGCGTACTCCGCGACCAAGGCCGACCAGGCGCACCAGGTGCGGCTGCTGGCGGCCGAGCTGGGCGAGCACGGCATCCGCGTCAACGGCGTCAACCCGGACGGCGTGGTGCGCGGCTCCGGGATCTTCGCGGGCGGCTGGGGCGCCCAGCGCGCGGCCGTCTACGGGGTCCCGGAGGACAAGCTCGGCGAGTTCTACGCCCAGCGCACCATCCTCAAGCGGGAGGTGCTGCCGGAGCACGTGGCCAACGCGGTGTTCGCGCTGACCGGGGGCGAGCTGACGCACACCACCGGTCTGCACGTCCCGGTCGACGCGGGCGTCGCCGCCGCGTTCCTGCGGTGAGTCCGGGCATCAGGTCGTACGCCGCGGTCGACCTCGGCGCGTCCAGTGGACGCGTCATGGTCGGCCGCGTCGGGCGGCACGAACTGGAACTGACCGAGGCGCACCGCTTCCCGAACCGGCCCGTGCGCGTGCCGGAGGGGCTGCGCTGGGACGTCCTGGGGCTGTACGCGGGCGTGCTGGAGGGCCTGCGGGCCGCGGGCGACCGCTGCGGGGGACGGCTGGACTCCGTCGGCATCGACAGCTGGGCCGTGGACTACGGGCTGCTGGACGCGGACGGGGCGCTGCTGGGCAATCCGGTGCACTACAGGGACGCGCGCACCGACGGCATCGCCGAGCAGGTGTGGGCGGCCGTGCCCGCCGACGAGCTGTACGCGGCGACCGGGCTGCAGTACGCGCCGTTCAACACGCTGTACCAGCTGACCGCGGCGAAGTCGTCGGCGCAACTGGCGCACGCCGAGCGGCTGCTGCTGATCCCCGACCTGCTGGCGTACTGGCTGACCGGGGAGCAGGGCACCGAGCTGACCAACGCCTCGACGACGCAGCTCGTCGACCCGCGCAGGCGCGACTGGTCGTACGACGTCGCGGCGCGGCTGGGCATCGACCTGAGCCTGTTCGCGCCGCTGCGCCTGCCGGGCGACCCCGCGGGGCTGCTGCGGCCGGAGGTGCTGGAGGAGACGGCGCTGACCGGTCCGGTGCCGGTGACGGCGGTCGGCTCGCACGACACCGCCTCCGCGGTGGCCGCGGTGCCGGCGTCCGGCGAGCGGTTCGCCTACATCTGCACCGGCACCTGGTCGCTGGCCGGCCTGGAGCTGACCGCGCCGGTGCTGACCGAGGAGAGCCGGGCGGCCAACTTCACCAACGAGCTGGGGCTGGACGGCACGGTCCGCTATCTGCGCAACATCATGGGTCTGTGGCTGCTCCAGGAGTGCGTGCGCGCCTGGGGCGAGCCGGACCTCGGCGAGCTGCTGCGGGCGGCGGCCCGGGAGCCGGCGCTGCGGTCGGTGGTGGACGCGGGCGACGCGGCGTTCCTCGCGCCGGGCCGGATGCCGGAGCGGATCGCCGAGGCGTGCCGCGCCTCGGGGCAGCCGGCGCCCGGGACTCCGGCCGGGATCACGCGCTGCATCCTCGACTCCCTGGCCCTGGCCCACCGGCGGGCCGTGGCGGACGCGCAGCGGCTCGCCGACCATCCGGTGGACGTGGTGCACATCGTCGGCGGCGGGGTGCGCAACGCGCTGCTGTGCCAGCTGACCGCCGACGCCTGCGGGCTGCCGGTGGTGGCGGGCCCGACGGAGGCGGCGGCCCTGGGCAACGTCCTGGTGCAGGCCCGGGCGCACGATCTGGTGGGCAACCGGGCCGACATGCGCCGCCTGCTCACCCGCACCCAGCCGCTCACCCGGTACGAGCCGCGCGGCGACGCGCAGGCGTGGCGCGCGGCCGAGGCACGGCTCGCCGGATCGTGAACCGGACCCCCCGGCCCTCGCGGCCCGCACTAACCTGCCCCCATCCGACCATCGACGACGAGGAGCCGCGATGCGTGTCGCCCTGTTCCTGACCTGCGTCAACGACACGCTCTACCCGGACACGGGGCGCGCCGTGGTGACGCTGCTGAACCGGCTGGGCGTGGAGGTCGACTTCCCGATGGCCCAGACGTGCTGCGGCCAGGCGCACTACAACACCGGCTACCGGCACGAGACGGAGCCGATGGCACGCAACTACGCCGAGGTGTTCGGCGGGTACGAGGCGATCGTCACGCCGTCCGGTTCGTGTGCGGCGATGGTGCGGGAGCTGTATCCGCGGATGGGCGAGCGGGCCAGGGCCGAGGGCCGGGGGGACGCGCTGGCGGCGACGCTGGCGCCGGTGGTGCCGAAGACGTTCGAGCTGACGGAGTTCCTGGTGGACGTGCTGGGGGTGACGGACGTCGGCGCGTACTACCCGCACACGGTGACGTACCACCCGACCTGTCACGGGCTGCGCGGCCTCGGGCTCGGGGACCGGCCGCGGCGGCTGCTGGAGGCCGTGAAGGGGCTGGAGCTGGTGGAGCTGCCGGGGGCGGAGGAGTGCTGCGGTTTCGGCGGCACGTTCTCGCTGAAGAACGCCGACGTCTCGGCGGCGATGGGCGCCGACAAGGTGCGCGCCGCCGAGTCGACGGGTGCCGAGGTGCTGTGCGCCGCCGACAACTCCTGTTTGATGCACATCGGCGGCACCATGACGCGGCTGCGCACCGGGATGCGGCCGGTGCACATCGCGGAGATCCTGGCGAGCACGGAGGAGGAGCCGGCCGTATGAGCGGGACGTTCGTAGGGATGCCGGCCTTCCCGAAGGCCGCGCGCGAGGCGGTCCACGACGAGACGCTGCGCGGCAATCTGCGCCATGCCACCCACACCATCCGCGCCAAACGGGCGGCTGCCGTGGCCGAGGTGACGGACTGGGCGCAGCTGCGGGAGGCGGGCAAGCGGATCAAGGATCACACGCTGCGCCATCTGGACCGCTATCTGGTGCAGTTGGAGGAGGCGGTGACCGCGGCGGGCGGCGTGGTGCACTGGGCCGCCGACGCCGACGAGGCCAACCGGATCGTGACCGAACTGGTCCGGGCGACCGGCGAGTCGGAGGTCGTGAAGGTCAAGTCGATGGCCACGCAGGAGATCGGGCTGAACGAGGCCCTCCTGGAGGCGGGCATCCACGCCTACGAGACCGATCTGGCCGAGCTGATCGTGCAGTTGGGCAAGGACCGGCCCTCGCACATCCTGGTCCCGGCGATCCACCGCAACCGGGGCGAGATCCGGGACATCTTCCGCTCCGAGATGGGCGAGTGGGGCCGCCCGGCCCCCGAGGGCCTCACCGACACGCCCGCCGAACTCGCCGAGGCGGCCCGGCTGCACCTGCGGGAGAAGTTCCTGCGGGCGAAGGTCGGCGTCTCGGGCGCCAACTTCATGGTCGCCGAGACGGGCACGCTGGTGGTCGTGGAGTCCGAGGGCAACGGCCGGATGTGCCTGACCCTGCCCGAGACGCTGATCTCGGTCGTCGGCATCGAGAAGATCGTGCCGACCTGGCGGGACCTGGAGGTGTTCCTGCAGACCCTGCCCCGCTCCTCGACGGCCGAGCGCATGAACCCGTACACCTCGACGTGGACCGGCACCACGGACGGTGACGGGCCCCGCGCGTTCCATCTGGTGCTGCTGGACAACGGCCGCACCGACACCCTCGCCGACGAGGTGGGCCGGCAGGCGCTGCGCTGCATCCGCTGCTCGGCGTGCCTGAACGTGTGCCCGGTGTACGAGCGTGCGGGCGGCCACGCCTACGGCTCGGTCTATCCGGGCCCGATCGGCGCCATCCTGAGCCCTCAGCTGCGGGGCACCGGCAGCGAGATCGACGCCTCGCTGCCGTACGCCTCCTCGCTGTGCGGCGCCTGCTACGAGGTGTGTCCCGTCGCCATCGACATCCCCGAGGTGCTGGTGCATCTGCGGGAGCGGGTGGCGCAGGGCGGGGAGGTGATCCGCGAGGGCAACAAGGCCGTGCTGAAGCCGGCCAAGGGCCATGCGATGGAGCGGGCGACGATGCGGGCGGTGCGGTGGGCGTTCACCCGTCCGGGGCTGCTGCGCTCCGGCCAGCGCATCGCGTCGCGCACCCGCCGGATGCACCCGCGCACCCTGCCGGGCCCCGGCCGGGCGTGGAGCGGCACCCGGGATCTGCCGCCGGTGCCGGCGGAGCCGTTCCGCGACTGGTGGCAGCGCACGCACGGCGGAAAGGACGGCGGCAAGTGAGCAGCAGGGAGCGGATTCTGGGCCGGGTGCGGCGCGCGCTGGCCGACGTGGAGCCGGACGGCACCCCGTACGAGGAGGCGGTCGGCCGCGCGTACGCGCACGAGCACGGCGGGCTGAGCCCCGAGCGGGCGGCGGATCTGCTGGCCGAGAACCTGGCCGACTACCGGGCGATCGTGCACCGCTGCACGGACGCCGAACTGCCCGTGCTGCTGGCGCGGTTGCTGACTCGGCGCGGCTCGGGCAGCGTGCTGGTCCCGCCGGGTCTGCCGGCGCACTGGCTAGAGGGCGTGGACGCGACGCTCGTCCCCGACCGCGCGGACGGCTCGCCGGCCGAACTGGACGGGGTGGACAGCGTGGTGACGGGCTGCGCGGTGGCCGTCGCCGAGACCGGCACCGTCGTCCTGGACGGCGGCCCGGACCAGGGCCGGCGCCGGATCACCCTGGTCCCCGATCATCACGTCTGCGTGGTACGGGTTCCCGACCAGGTCGTCTCCTCCGTCCCGCAGGCTCTCCCCCGGCTGGATCCGGCCCGCCCGCAGACCTGGATCTCCGGCCCCTCGGCGACCAGCGACATCGAGCTGGACCGCGTGGAGGGCGTGCACGGTCCGCGGACACTGGAGGTGGTTCTGGTGACGGCGTCGGTGTCAGACGTGGGCGAGGGGACAGCCGCGCCGCAGTGAGTGCTGGGCGGCGCGCAGATACAGCGCGACGTAGAAGGCCGCGTCCAGGTCGGCGGCCCACGGGCCGGGCCGGGCGGCGGCGGTCCTCCTCGCCCCGCCCTCCCGGAACCACATCGTGAGATCGAGGTTGTCGCAGGCGGCGGGCAGCGCGTCGACGGGCAGGGCGACGGCGGCGGCCAGCCGCTCCATGAGCGCGAGGACCCGGGGCGCTCCGGCGATCACCGTCTCGTTGTCGTGGGCGGAGGGGACGGGCAGCCGTATCGCCTCTTCCAGCGGGAGCGGGACGAGGATGGACCAGGAGCCCATGAAGTCCCCGTCCGCCGGCGACAGCCGGGAACGGCACAGGGCCGCGAAGCCGTCCATGGGCGGTATCAGCTTCTCCTCGAACCGCAGCCCCGAGCCGCGCACGACACCGGCCTGCTCCGGCAGGCCGTCGTAGGGCGGCAGGCCCCGCGCGCGCAGCTCGGCGTCGAGGGCGTCGGCCACTTCGCCCATTCCGTCCTCGGTCGCGTCGCACCACTCCCGCGCACCGACGTCGACCAGATAGATCCCCATGCGGCCAAGATTAAGGAGCGCCGCCGACAATCGACGGGGACCACTGACAACGGCGATGAACAAGCGCTTAGATAGAAGGGCTGACCGCCCCTTGCGCGCCTCGTCGCGCGCCGACCGCCGGAGGCCCGGTTGTTCTTCACGTCCGTCGACGATGTCTCCGCCCGGCTCGCCGGGGCCGGCTATCTCCCCTCCCCGGCGGTCGCCACCACCGTCTTCCTCGCCGACCGCCTCGGCAAGCCGCTGCTGGTGGAGGGGCCGGCCGGGGTCGGCAAGACCGAGCTGGCCAAGGCCGTCGCCGAGGTCGCGGACGCGCGGCTGATCCGGCTGCAGTGCTACGAGGGCGTCGACGAGTCGCGCGCCCTGTACGAGTGGAACCACGCCAAGCAGTTGCTGCGGATCAGCGCCGGGCGCGACGAGAGCTGGGAGGAGACCCGCACCGACGTCTTCGGCGAGGAGTTCCTGCTTCCCCGTCCGCTGCTCACCGCGATCCGGGGCGACGACCCCAAGGTGCTGCTGATCGACGAGACCGACAAGGCCGACGTCGAGGTGGAGGGCCTGCTGCTGGAGGTGCTCAGCGACTTCCAGATCACCGTCCCGGAGCTGGGGACGATCCGTGCGACGCGCCGCCCGTTCGTCGTGCTCACCTCCAACGCCGGCCGCGAGCTGTCCGAGGCGCTGCGCCGCCGCTGCCTCTTCCTGCACATCGGGTTCCCGGAGGAGGAGCTGGAGCGGCGGATCGTCCGGCTGAAGGTGCCGGAGATCGACGCGGCGCTGGCCGAGTCGGTGGTGCGGGTCGTGAGGGCGCTGCGGGCGATGGACCTGCGCAAGGCTCCGTCGGTCGCCGAGACCGTCGACTGGGCGCGCACCCTGCTCGCGCTCGGCGCCGGCACGCTGGACGAGACGGTGGTGCGCGACAGCCTCGGCGTGGTCCTCAAGCACCAGGACGACGTCCTGAAGGCCGCCGCCAAGCTCGACCTGGACGCCGTGTGACCGCGCCGGACTCCCCCGTCGCCGCCCGGCTGACGGAGTTCGTGGCCGCGCTGCGGGCGCACGGGGTGCGCGTCGGCACGGGCGAGACGGTGGACGCGGCACGGGCCGCGGCCGAGCTGGGGTTCGCCGACCGGACGCTGCTGCGCGAGGGGCTGGCCGCGACGCTGCTGCACACCGCCGGCCAGCGGCAGGTTTTCGACCCGGTCTTCGACCTCTACTTCCCGCGGGGCGTGGGCGATCCGCGAAGCGGTCCCGCCGACCGGGAGGAGCTGCGCGAGCGGCTGGCACGGGCCCTCGCCGCGAACGACACCGCGCTGCTGGGCCGGTTGGCGGTGGAGGCCGTGGACGGCTTCGGCGGGTACGGGAGTTCACCGGGCTCGGGCGGCTGGTCGTCGCACCAGACTCTCGACCGGCTGCGCCCGCAGACGCTGATCGCGCGGGTGCGCGACGGCGTCCGGGCGCAGGGCGGGCCGGGGTTCGCCGACCGGCTGCTCGAGGACGAGATCCGGCGGCGCGTGGAGGTGTTCCGGGGCCTGGTGGCGGCGGAGGCGCGGCGCCGGGTCGCCGAACGGCGCGGGCGGGAGGAGATCGCCCGGCGGGCCGTCGCCCCGACCGCGGACCGGGTCGACTTCCTGTACGCCGGGAAGGACCGGCTGGCCGAGCTGCGGCGGACCGTGCAGCCCCTCGCGCGCAAGCTCGCGACCCGGCTGGCCGCCCGCCGGCGCCGGGCCTCCCGGGGCAGCATCGACCTGCGGCGCACGCTGCGGGGTTCGCTGTCGACGGGCGGGGTGCCGATGCGGCCGGTGCTGCGGCGGCGCCGCCCGGCGCGGCCCGAACTGGTGCTGCTGTGCGACGTGTCGGGCTCGGTGTCCGGGTTCTCGGACTTCACGATGCTGCTGGTGCAGGCGCTGCACGACCAGTTCGCCCGGGTACGGGTGTTCGCCTTCGTCAACCGGGTCGACGAGGTGACCGGCCTGCTGGTGCACGGCGCCGCCGACCCGGAGGGGCTGGGTGCGCGCATCCGCGCGGAGGCCACCCTCACCGGCTGGCACGGCAGCAGCGACTACGGCATGGCGCTGGGCGAGTTCGCGGAGCGGTACGGCGACGCGGTGGGCCCGCGCACGACGGTGTTCGTGCTGGGGGACGCCCGGACGAACATGAGCGACCCGAACCTGCCCGCCGTACGGCGCGTCGCCGAACGGGCGCGCCGCGTCCACTGGCTGAACCCGGAGCCGCGCGCCCTGTGGGGCACGGGCGACTCCGCGGCGCCTCAGTACGCGGAGCTGGTCGGGATGCACGAGTGCCGCAACGCGCGGCAGCTCGGTGATCTGGTGGCGCGGCTGCTGCCGGTGTGAGCGCCGGGCGGGCCGCGGCCGGTCCGCCCGGCAGGGACTCACTGGTCCGACTTGGCGTACTCCCGGGCCATGCTGCCCGCGAAGTCGTAGGCCACGCACTGTTCGTCGCCCACGACCCAGGCGTCGTGCCCGGGCGGGCAGACGAAGACGTCGCCGGGGCCGACCTCCTGTTCGGCCCCGTCGTCCATGCGGATGTGCAGCCGGCCCTGGACGACGTAGCCGTTGTGGTGGATCTGGCAGGAGTCGGTGCCCGCGATGGGGCCGACGGACTCCGACCACCGCCAGCCCGGCTCGAAGGTGGCCACCGCGAAGTCGAGGCCCGAGAGGTGGACGGCCTCCAGGTGCCCGCGCGGGAAGTCGCGCCGTTCGTCCGGCTTGTCGAGCGTCTTGATCTCCAGCATGACGCCCACTCCTTTCCGGCCGCGTACCGAGCGGCCGGGGCCGGTCTCCGTCCGGCGTTCCCACCGACCGGGAGCGCCGCCGGCGGGGGCCGTGCCCCACGTACTCCATCGTCCGCCCGCCCGGCCCGGCGGGCCACCGCTCGGCGCACGAGGCGCCCTGCGTTCGCGGGGCGGGTCCCCGAGCCGATCATGCCGCCCCGAGTCCCCCGCTCAGCCGACCCCTCCCGCGCACAGCAGCGCGAAGCGCTCCGCGTCCACATTGCCGCCGGAGACGATCACGCCCACGCGACGCGGGAGGCGTTCCACTCGGCCGGAGAGCAGGGCGGCCAGTGGGGTGGCCCCGCTCGGCTCGGTGACGGTCTTCAGCCGCTCGAAGGCGAACCGCATCGCCGCCCGGATCTCGTCGTCGGTGACCAGCGCAATCTCGTCGACCAGCCGCCGGTTCACGGAGAAGGTCAGTTCACCGGGGGTGTCCAGTGCCTGCCCGTCGGCAATGGTGTGCGGCACCGGGACGGTGACGCGGCGGCCCGCCGCCAGCGACCGCCTGGTGTCGTCCCCGGCCTCCGGCTCGACGCCGATCATCCGGATTCCCGGGTGCAGCGCCTTGGCCGCCGTCGCGCTGCCGGCCATCAGCCCGCCCCCTCCGACCGGGACCACCAGGGCGTCCAGGTCCCCCGTCTCGTCGAGCAGTTCGAGCGCGGCCGTGCCCTGCCCGGCGATCACATGGGGATGCTCGTAGGGCGGGACGACGGTCAGCCCGCGCTCGGCGGCCAGGGCCTCGGCGATCGCCGCCCGGTCGCCGGTGTAGCGGTCGTACGTGACGATCTCCGCGCCGTACCCGGCGGTGGCGGCCCGCTTGGCGGCGGGGGCGTCCTCGGGCATGACGATCACCGCCCTGGTCCCCAGTTCGCGGGCGGCGAGCGCGACGGCCTGGGCGTGGTTGCCGGACGAGTAGGCCGCGATGCCCCGGGCCAGTTGCTCCGGGGCGAGCCGGGAGGCGGCGTGGTAGGCGCCGCGGAACTTGAAGGCGCCGACGCGCTGGAAGTTCTCGCACTTGAGGAACACCTCGGCGCCGACCCGCGCGTCCAGCGTCCGTGAGCGCAGCACCGGCGTGCGGTGGACGACGCCCTTCAGACGGGCGGCGGCGTCCTGGACGTCGGCGAGTGTGAGCGGCATGTCCGTCCTCCCCGGGGTTTCGGGGCGGCCCGTCCGCCGCCCCCCGGGGAGCCTACGTCCGAGCCGGGCGGGAAGCCGCGCAGATCATGCCGCCGAGCGTGGCCCCGGCAGCGCGACGCCCCCGGCCGGGTGGTCCGGCCGGGGGCGTCGGGCGGTTCGTTACGCCGGTTCCTGGGTGAAGACGGCGTGGAAGCGGCGCGTGTGGTCCACGTACCGCTCGTCGCCGGTCAGGGCGACCTTCGCGACCAGGCGCGGGTCGGTGCTGGAGGCGGACAGCCGCAGTTCCAGCGCGCCCGGCTCGATCACGCGCCGTCCGTCGCGGCCGGTGAAGGAGGCGAGGTCGGCCGGGACCGTCACCTGCACCCGTCGGGCCTCGCCCGGCGCCAGCGGCACGCGGGCGTAGCCGATGAGCCGCTGCACCGGCTGGACCAGCGACGCGACCGGGTCGTGCAGGTAGAGCTGGACGACCTCGGTGCCGTGGCGCTCGCCGGTGTTGCGCACGGTCAGCGCGAGCTGGAACTCGCCGTCCGTGGGCGCCTCGTCGGCGGCGACGGAGAGGTCGCTCCAGTCGAACCGCGTGTACGACAGGCCGTGCCCGAACCCGAAGGCGGGCGTCGGGTCGATGTTGGACACCTCGCTGAGCTGCGCCAGCCGCGCGCCCAGGTAGGTCGTCGGCTGGGCGCCCGGTCCGCGGGGCACGCTGACCGGCAGCCGTCCGGAGGGGTTGGTGCGCCCGCTGAGCACCCCGGCGATGGCGGTGGTGCCCTCGACGCCGGGGAAGAAGGACTGCACGATCGCGGCGGACTCGGCCGTGGCGCGGCCCAGGGCGTACGGGCGTCCGGAGATCAGCACCGTCACCAGCGGGGTGGAGGTGTCGAGCAGGGCGTCGAGGAGCTGCTGCTGGGCGCCGGGCAGGGCGAGCGACTCGGCGTCGCAGCCCTCGCCGCTGGTGCCGCGCCCGAACAGGCCCGCCCGGTCGCCGAGCACGGCGATGACGACGTCGGCGTCGCGGGCGGCGAGCACGGCCTCGGGGATGCCGATGACGTCGTTGTCGTCGATGCCGGTGCCGCGGACGACGGTCAGCTCGGCGTCGGGGAACTCCCGGGCCAGCGCGTCGCGCAGCGTGGGCAGTTCGAGGCCGACCGGGATCTGCGGGTGGTGGACGCCGACGTGCAGCGGGAAGGAGTAGCAGCCCAGTGCGGCGGTGGGCGTGTCGGCGTTGGGGCCGATGAGCGCGATGCGGCGGGGGCGCTCCAGGGGGAGGGTGCCGTCGTTGCTGAGCAGCACGACCGCCTCCTCGGCGACCGTGCGGGCCAGCTCGCGGTTCTCCGGCGTGTCCAGGTCGATCCGGCCGCGCAGGGCGTCGGGGTCGTCCTGGTCGGCGCCGACGAGGGCGGGCGGCACCGGGTCCCAGTCCGGGTCGAGCAGGCCGAGCCGGGCCTTCTGGGTGAGCACCCGGCGCAGGGCGCGGTCGACGAGCTCCTCGGGCACCCGGCCCTCGCGGACGGCGTCGGCGAGGGGCCGGCCGAACGTCTTGACGGTGGGCAGTTCGATGTCGACGCCCGCCTTGAGCGCGGCGCCGGCGGCCTCGGCCCAGTCCCCGGCGACGCCGTGCAGCGTCTTGAGGAAGGCGATGCCGAAGTAGTCGGCCACGACGGTGCCGTCGAAGCCCCAGGTGTCCCGGAGAAGCCCGGTCAGCAGCGTCTCGTCGGCCGCCGTGGGGACGCCGTCGATGTCCGTGTAGGAGTGCATGACGGACTCGGCGCCGCCCTCGCGCACGGCCATCTCGAACGGCGGCAGCAGGACGTCGGCGCGTTCGCGGGCGCCCACCGAGACGGGGGCGAGGTTGCGTCCGGCGCGGGAGGCGGAGTAGCCGACGAAGTGCTTGAGGGTGGCGACGATGCCGGCGGACTCCAGGCCCTGCACATAGGCGGTGGCGACGCTGCCGACGAGGTACGGGTCCTCGCCGATGGTCTCCTCGACCCGGCCCCAGCGGGCGTCGCGCACCACGTCGAGGACGGGGGCGAGGCCCTGGTGCACTCCGAGGGAGCGCATGTCGCGGCCGATCGCGGTGGCCATCCGGCGCACCAGGTCCGGGTCGAAGGTGGCGCCCCAGGACAGCGGGACCGGGTAGGCGGTGGCGCCCCAGGTCGCGAAGCCGGCCAGGCACTCCTCGTGGGCGACGGCAGGGATGCCGAAGCGGTTCGCCGAGACGATCCGGGCCTGGGTGCGGGCCAGGGACAGCGCGCCGAGGGCGGGGTCGACGGGGGCGGTGCCGAAGGGCCGGGTCAGCTGGCCCAGCCCGGCGGGCAGGAGGGCGTCGAGGTCGACGGCCTCCTCCATGTCGTGCTGGTGCGGCGCGACTTCGCCGCCCTCGTCGGAGGCGCCGACCCAGACGCCGTACAGCTGGGCGATCTTCTCCTCCAGGGTCATCGCCTCGATGAGGGCGGCGACTCTGGTGGCGATCGAGTGGGCGGGGTCGTTCCAGAGGGGGACTTCGGGGGTGGTCTCAACGGCCACGTTGGCGGTCACTTTCCTCCGACGCCCATGAGGCCCTGGACGAGGGCTCGGCGGGCGAAAAGATAAACGAGCAGGACAGGCGTCATGGACAGCACGACGGCTCCCAGCAGGCCGGGAATGTCGACGCCGTACTGGGTCTGGAAGTTGTAGAGACCCAGCGTGATGACCTTGGTCGAGTCGGACTGGGTCAGCACGAGGGGGAACAGGAAGCCGTTCCACGCCTGGAGGGCGGAGAACACGACGATCGTCGACATGCCGCCGCGGGACAGCGGCACCACGAGCTGGAAGAACATCCGCCGGGGGGTGGCGCCGTCCATGGCCATGGCCTCGAACAGCTCCGGGGAGATGTCGCGCATCGCGCCGCTGAGGATGAGCGCCGACATCGGGAGGCAGAAGGCCGCCGTGGGCAGGATGACGCCCAGCAGGTTGTCGTACAGCCCGGCCTCGCTGATGAGGTAGAACATCGGCACGATCACGGCCTGGGCCGGGATGGCGAGGCCGAGCAGGAACAGCCGGAAGACCGCCGAGGTGACCTTGGAGCGGCTGCGCACGATCGCGTACGACAGCGGCGGGACCAGCAGCAGCACGATGCCGACCACGGCGACGGTGACGACGATGGTGTTGAAGAAGTACCGCCCGAAGCCCGAGTCGAAGGCGTTCAGGTAGTTGTCCAGCGTGAACGTGTCCGGGATGGACAGCGGACCGTCCTGCGCGTAGTCCGCGCGGGTGCGCACCGTGGCGGCGAGCATCACGTACAGCGGCAGACCGACCAGGATCAGCCAGACGATCGACCCCGCGCCTGCCAGGTAATTGGGGCGGCGCCTCATGACACACCCTCCATGGAGCTGCGCATCTTGTCGTAGCCGGAGACCCGGACGACGATGAGCGAGATGATGGTGGCCGCGACGACCAGGGCGAGCGCGATGGCGGCGCCGGCGCCGAAGTCGAATCCCTTGAAGGCCTTGTCGTACATGTAGTAGGCGCTGATCGTGGTGTCCGTGCCCGGTCCGCCCTGGGTGAGGATCAGCACCGTCTCGAACGTGGTCAGGCCGCCGACGATCATCATGATCATCGAGGTGATCATGGCGTTGCGCAGCTGCGGCAGCGTGATGTGGAAGAACTGCCGGTAGCGCCCCGCGCCGTCGATCTCCGCGGCCTGGTAGAGCACCTGCGGGATGGCCCGCGCGGCACCCTGGTAGATCAGCGTGTGGAACGGCGTGAACTGCCAGGTGCTCACGAACGCCAGCACGCCGATGGCGGTGGCCTGCTCACCGAACAGGTTGCCGTCGCCGAACAGCCAGGTCATCCGGCCGGGGATGCCGAAGTTGGGGTCGAGCAGCGCCCGCCACAGCACGGACACCGCGGTCGCGGACAGCAGGAGCGGGATGAAGTAGATGACCGACAGCACGGCCCGGTTGCGCTGGTAGCCGGCGGCCCACACGCCCAGGACGATGCTCAGCGGCGTCTGGATGGCCACGCCGAGCACGGTCAGGAGCAGGGTGAGCCAGATGCTGTTGATCATCACCGGGTCGTCCAGCAGACGCGACCAGTTGTCCATGCCGACGAACTCGGGCGAGCCGAGCCCGTTCCAGGTCATGAAGGACAGCACCGCCACCATGACCAGCGGGACGATCGCAAAGAGGGCGAAGAACACGGTGGCGGGCAGCGCCCAGGCGAAGCCGGGACGTCCCACGTTCACTGCGGATGAGCCGCCGGCCGGCCGCCGCCGGGCGCCCTTGCGGGGCCCAGCGGCAGCGGGAGCGCTCGTGATCTTGAGAGTCATGAGCCGTTCATTCGGTCGGGAGGCCCTGCATGGCCTTGATGAAACCGTCCTCGTCGATCTGGCCGTTGAAGAACTGCTGGATGGCCTGGTGGATCGGCGTGATCGCGGCCGGCGGGTACGCCTGGTCCCACGACAGCTGGAACGACGGGGCCTTCTCGACCAGCTCGTACTGGAACTCGGTGTACGCGGGGTCGGCGGCGGTGTCGAAGAACTTCGGCGTGTTCGTGGTGGTGGGCAGGTTGCCGATGGACATCTGCGCCTTCACGAAGTCGTCCGAGTACATGAGCTTCAGGAACTCGGCGACGGCCTCCGGGTGCTTGGTCTTCTTCAGCACCGAGTAGTAGTTGTTCGTGTTGCCCGCGACGTTGGCCGGGTCGCCCTTGCCGCCCTCGATGGCCGGGAAGGCGGTGTAACCGAGGTCCTTCTCCGCGAACTCCTTGGCGTCGTTCTGCTGCTGGGAGTAGTACCAGGAGCCCATCAGCTCGAAGCCGGCCTTGCCGGAGGCGAGCAGCGCCGGGGAGGCGCCGTTCGTGTACTTCACGGAGTCGTAGTTCTTGCCGAAGGCGCCCGCGTCGACCAGCTCGCGGATCATGCTCAGGGCCTTCTTGCTCTCCGGGCTCTCCCAGACCTCCTTGTTGCCGTCCAGCGCCTGCTGGAACAGCTCGGGACCGGCGATGCGGTCGTAGAGGTACTGGAACCACATCTGGGTCGGCCAGCGGTCGCCGCCGCCCAGGGCGATCGGGGTGACGCCGTCGTCCTTCAGCTTCTCGACCGCGTCGAGCAGCTCGTCCCAGGTCGTCGGCGGCTTGACGCCGGCCTCGTCGAGGACCTTCTTGTTGTGGAAGAGGAGGACGGGCTGGGTGCCGCGCATCGGGATGCCGTACGCCTTGTCGTCGACGACGGCGGTGTTGAAGACGGACGGCAGGAAGTTGTCCTTGAGGCCCGGGTCCTTCTTGATGAAGTCGTCCAGCGGCATCAGCAGGTCGGCCTTGACGAACGGCTTGATGCTGCCGCCGCCCCAGTTGAAGAAGATGTCCGGGGCCTGCGGGGTGTTGATGATCGTCTGCAGCTTCTGCTGGTAGTCCGCACCGGGGATGGTGTCGAGGACCGCCTTGACCTTCGAGGTCTTGTTGAACTTGTCGACGAGCTGCTGTTCGACCTTGTTGTTGGCGTCCCCGTAGACCAGGACATGGATCTTGCCGTCACCGGACGACGCCCCGCCGTCACCGTCACCACAGGCCGCAAGGCTCAGGGCCATGGCGAGCGTCGCACCAGAGGCGACCAGTCTGGGCAAGCGCGCACGTGTCTTCATCGTTCGCCTTTCGAAAGTTTCGGCATCATCGCCGAAAGTCCATGCCTCGGGACAGTAGGGTCACATCCGAGTTTCGGTCAACGGTCGTGCATGCACTCGCCCAAACCGTTACCCGACACTCGTGGCCTATCCTGCGTGCATGCACGAAGACGACGAGGTGAGCCCACGGGTGACACTGGCCGAGGTGGCGAAAGAGGCCGGGATATCCCTCCCGACAGTTTCGAAGGTCCTCAACGGGCGTTCGGACGTCTCCAACGCGACCCGGGCCAAGGTCGAGCGGCTGCTGGAGCTCCACGGCTACCGCCGTCGGCCCCAGGGCGCGCCGCCGTCGCCGCTCATCGAGCTGGTCTTCCACGAGCTGGACAGCGTGTGGGCGATGGAGATCATCCGGGGCGTGGAGAACGTCGCCAAGGCCAACCGGGCCACGGTGGTGCTCACCGAGAGCGGCACCCGGCACGCGCCGTCGCCGGAGTGGATCGAGGGCGTGCTGCGCCGCAGACCCCTGGGCGTGGTCCTGGTCTTCTCCTCGCTGCCCGAGGACGTCAAGCGCCGCCTGCGCTCGCGCGCGATCCCCTTCGTCATCATCGACCCGGCGGGCGACCCCGACCCGGACGTGCCGTCGGTCGGATCGGCGAACTGGGCCGGGGGTCTCGCGGCCACCCGCCATCTCACGGACCACGGGCACGAGCGCGTCGCGATCATCACCGGCCCCGAGGACATGCTCTGCTCGCTGGCCCGCCTGGACGGCTACCGCTCGGCCATGGCCATGGCGGGCCTGCCGATCGACCCGCGCCTGGTCCGCCACGGCGACTTCCACGTCCAGGGCGGCTTCGAGCACGCCATGGACCTCCTGACCGGCCCCGACCGCCCCACGGCGATCTTCGCGGGCAGCGACCTCCAGGCGCTGGGAGTGCTGGAGGCGGCCCGGCTGAAGGGCCTGAGCGTCCCCCGGGAATTGTCGGTCGTGGGCTACGACGACGTCCCCCTGGCCCAGTGGTCGAGCCCTCCGCTGACCACGGTGCACCAGCCCCTCCTCCAGATGGCCGAGGAGGCCTCGCGCATGCTCCTGCGCCCGGAGACCCCGGGCAAGGCGGCCCAGCGCATCGAGCTGGCGACGAACCTCGTGGTCCGGCAGAGCACGGCGCCGCCGGGCGAGTGAAGGGTCCCGCCGGGCGGGGCACTCCCCCTCGGGGGCGTTGAAGGCGAGGGACCTGCCGCGGAGCCGGCCAACGGGTCCCTCGTTCGCGGGTTCCGGCGCGCGCCGAGCCCTCCGCTTTCCGCCGACGGCACGCGGGACCGCCAACGGTCACCGCGGCACCGGGCCCACCCGCCGCGTACGGTGCCCCACGCCGGCTGGCCTCCCCCGGGCGACACGCCCGCCGTCACCCCGGCTCCCCCGCACCGACCGCCCCCGTCCGGGCACGCCGAAGGCCGGGCAGGGCGCGAAGGCGCGCCTGCCCGGCCGGATGGTCGCGGGTGGCCGGAGGGCCGGTGCGGCGGGGGGCACGGCGGGTGGTCGGGGTGCCGCCGCGCCGGGGTGAGCCGCCGCGCCGGGCTGCCACCCTGCGGGGCAAGTCGCCGCACGGGGCCGGGGCCCTCCACGCGGGGCGCGTGGGTCCTCGACGCGGGGCGACGCTCGGCGTACGACACGGAGACCACCGCCACGAAAACCCCGCCAGAGACGGGCCTCCACCGCGACGCGCACGAAGCGGGACTCCCGCCGACCCGAGACCCCGCACGAGGCGGGACCGCCGGTTACCGCAGCGTGGCGCGGGACGAGTCGGCCAGGGTGGACTGAAGGGTGCGGTAGGCGGGCTTCGCCTGGTAGTCCTCGTCCAGGATGTTCGCCGCGCCCTCGCCCTCGAACGTCCCCGGCACCCACGAGTACTTGTCCGTGAAGCCCCACACCGTGAACGAGACGCAGTGCCGCGCCCGCAGACAGGCGTCCAGCATCCGCCGGTAGCCCTCGGCCTGCGTGGCCAGCTTCTCCTCGTCGGCCGGCATGATCATGCGGACGTCCGCCTCGGTGACGGCCGTCTGCACGCCCAGGTCGTCGAACCGCTTGAAGTTCTCGGCCACGCCGCCGGGAAGTCCGTACTGGATCCCCCAGTGCCCCTGGAAGCCCACCCCGTGCACCGGAACGCCCTCGGCGCGCAGCGTGCGCACCAGGTCCAGCACGGCGTCGCTCTTCGGGCCGGCCCACTCGATGTTGTAGTCGTTGTAGAACAGCTTGGCCCGCGGATCGGCCTGGTGCGCCCAGCGGAACGCGTCCGCGATGTAGCCCGGCCCCAGCTCACGCAGCCAGATGCTCTCCCGCAGCGTCCCGTCCTCGTTGAACGCCTCGTTCACCACGTCCCAGTGCCACACGCGCCCCTTGAAGTGCCGCACGGTCTCGGTGATGTGCCGGCGCAGGATGCTGCGCAGTTCCTCCTTGGTGAAGTCGCCCTGGGTCAGCCAGGACGGCAGCTGGCTGTGCCAGACGAGCACGTGGCCGCGTACCTTCTGTCCGCGCTGCTCGGCGAACCGGACCAGCCGGTCGGCCGCGGCGTAGTCGCGCTCGCCGCGACGCGGTTCCAGGGCGTCCCACTTCATGACGTTCTCCGGCGTCACCGAGGAGAACTCCGACCCGGCGATGCTGCGGTAGGGCACGTCCTCGGCGAGGGCGTTCATGTCGACGGCGGTGCCCACCCGCAGCCGGTCGTCGGCCGCGAGCTCCCGCAGCGACCGGTCCCACGGAACAGGCTCCTGCGCCCCGGCGGCCGGGCCCGCGGCGGTGAGGGACAACAGGGCGAGAGACGAGGTCACGGCGGCGGCCGTGACAAGGCGCAGAGCCTTCACGAAGAGCACTCCTTGCATGGGTGTGGCGGCCCGAACGGCCGCGAATACCAAGCGAATGCGAATGTTTCGAAGATCTCGAAAACGCGCTGCGCCAAGCTATTGGCCGCCCCCCACACCGTCAACCAGGCGGACGCCACGGACTTTTCCCACCCGGTTCGTACGCCGATTCGTGCGCAAGTGGTTGACCAAGGGACCAGCTGGCCGTACCTTCTGGCCGAGCCATTCGGAAATGCATCCGAAACTTTCGACAAGCGCTTTCGCAACGCGTCTGAGGTTTCATCCACCCTCCCACTCAGGCCCCGCCACCGGCGACGGCCGCCCAGAAGGGGATGACATGCGCATGAGTACACCACGGGGTTCGTATACGACCCGGGCTCGCAGAGCCCTGGGCGTCGGCATGGCGAGCCTCCTCGCCATGGCCGGAGTCACCGCCCTCGCGGGGACCGCCGAGGCCGCCACGACGCTCGCGTCGGCGGCCAACGCCAAGGGCCGCTACTTCGGTACGGCCGTCGCCGCGAACCGTCTGAGCGAGACGGACTACGTCAACACGCTCAACACCGAGTTCGACCAGGTCACGCCCGAGAACGAGATGAAGTGGGACGCCCTGGAGCCGTCCCGCAACTCGTTCAACTTCAGCGCCGCCGACCGCATCGTCGACCACGCGCAGGCCCGGAACATGAAGGTCCGCGGCCACACCCTCGTGTGGCACTCCCAGCTGCCCAGCTGGGTCGGGAGCCTGAGCGCCACGGACCTGCGCGCGGCCATGGTCAACCACATCAACCAGGTGATGGGTCACTGGAAGGGCGAGATCCACAGCTGGGACGTGGTGAACGAGGCGTTCCAGGACGGCACCAGCGGCGCCCGCCGCAGCTCGCCGTTCCAGGACAAGCTGGGCAACGGCTTCATCGAGGAGGCGTTCCGCGCCGCACGCGCCGCGGACCCGGCGGCCAAGCTCTGCTACAACGACTACAACACCGACGGCGTCAACGCGAAGAGCAACGCCGTCTACAACATGGTCAAGGACTTCAAGGCGCGCGGCGTACCGATCGACTGCGTCGGCTTCCAGTCCCACTTCAACAGCCAGTCCCCGGTCCCCTCCGACTACCAGGCCAACCTGCAGCGCTTCGCCGACCTCGGCGTCGAGGTGCAGATCACCGAGCTGGACATCGAGGGCTCCGGCACCGCGCAGGCCACCAACTACAGCAATGTCGTCAAGGCCTGCCTCGCGGTGACCAAGTGCACCGGCATCACCGTCTGGGGCGTCACCGACAAGTACTCGTGGCGCGCCAGCGGCACGCCGCTGCTGTTCGACGCCAACTACAACAAGAAGCCGGCGTACCACGCGGTCATCGCCGCGCTCGGCGGCACGCCCGACGACGGCGGCGGCGACCCGCCCGGGGGCGGCACCGGCGCCTGCACCGCCACATACGCGCGCACCGCGGACTGGAGCAACGGCTACAACGGCCAGGTGACGGTCAAGGCGGGCAGCGCCGCGATCAGCGCCTGGACGGTCACCCTGACGCTCCCCTCGGGCCAGCAGCTCGCCGCCACCTGGAACGGCACCGCCTCCACGAGCGGCCAGACCGTGACCGTGCGCCCGGTCTCCTGGAACGGCTCGCTGGGCGCCGGAGCCTCGACCAGCTTCGGCTTCACGGTGAACAAGAACGGCAGCAATGCCGACCCGGTCGTCGGCACCTGCACGGCGTCCTGACCCGCACGCATGTCCGAGGGGCCTCCCGGCGACCGCACGACACCGGGAGGCCCCTCGCCTTCCCCCGCGCCGCACGCCTTGCCTCCTCCGTCTCCGTCCCTCCCTCATCCCTCCCCTGCCTCCCCTCTCCCCTCTGCACTGGAGCACGTCATGAAGAAGCCGCACCGGCTGTCCCTGATCGGCCTGACCGCGAGCGCCGTCCTCGCGGCCTTCGCCCTCACCACCACGGCCGAGGCGGCCCCCGACGCCCGGGGCGGCTGCCGCAACGGATACGTCGCCCTCACCTTCGACGACGGCCCGGCCGAGTCGACGCCCGCGCTGCTGAAGGCGCTCACCGCGAACCGGCTGCGCGCGACCATGTTCAACACCGGCGCCAACGCGGAGGCCCGCCCCGACCTGGTCCGCGCCCAAGTGGCGGCGGGCATGTGGATCGGCAACCACTCCTACAGCCACCCGGACATGACGCAGCTGTCCGAGGCGGAGTCGTACGAGGAGATCGCCCGTACGCAGGAGATCCTCACCGGCATCCTCGGCGAGGCCCCGACCCTGTTCCGTCCCCCCTACGGCGCGACCGACGACCGGCTGCGCGCCCAGCAGCGGGAGCTCGGGCTGACCGAGGTGCTGTGGACGGTGGACTCGCGGGACTGGGCCGCCGCGACGGCGGACGAGATCGTCCAGGCGGCCTCGACGCTCCGGCCGGGCGGCATCATGCTCCTGCACGACTGGTCGGCGAGCACGCTGGAGGCCGTTCCGGGCATCGCGAAGGTGCTGCGCACCAAGGGTCTGTGCACGGGCCGGATCGCCGCGGCCCCCACTCCGGTGGCGGTCAGGCCCTGACGGCGGACCGGTGAGGTTCCGGCGGCGGGGCGCGCCGCACGGCGCGGGACCCACGCGGGTTCCGCGGGAGTCAGTCGACGTACGACTCCAGCGTGCCCCGCCGCCGCACGTCGAGGGTGGCGCAGTGGAAGGAGCCCCCGAACGGCGCGTAGTGCAGCAGGTCGCACGGGATCGGTTCGAAGCCCCATGTCTCGAGTGCGCGCAGCATGCCGGTGTGATGCCGCTCGGCGACGACCCGTTTCCCGTCGATCATCAGAATGTTCATGCTGAGCCATTTGCCGCAGATCGAGGTGAACCGCAGCAGGCGCTCATCGATCGGGTCCGGTTCCGGCGCGACCAGGATGTCCCATCCGTCCAGCACGTCGGGCAGTCGGTCCACGTCGATGTACTCGGGATTGACGAGCGCCCTCCCGGGCCCGAGCACGAGAAATGTCGTGTCGATGTGCATGGGCGTACGACAGCGGCTCTCGATCTCGTGGATGCGGTAACCGGGCCCGAGGTGCCGCCGCAGCCACTCGATCCCCATCCCGTTGGTGACATTGCTCCGCGTGACGAACAGATCGCGGCCGGCCCGCACGAAATCCGCCGCGTCGAACACCGGCTCGAACTCGGTGAGGATGTACCGCATGGGCTCGCCGGCCTCCGGAACACGGAAGTCCGGGTCGAACAGGTCGTCCGTGAGCTGCGGCTTCGGCGCGGCGGTCCAGCGGGCGCCGCGCCGGAAGTAGTCCTTGAGCAGCTCCCGGTAGGAATGCGTCTCGAAATACCGGCACGGCCAGGCCATCGGCGTCTCGATGATCTCGTCCCCGATCACCAGCAGACTGTCGCGGGGGCACGTATTGCAGAACCCGCGCGAGGACCAGTCGGGCGTGGCGAACCGCTTCCGATGGTCGACCGCGTCGGGCCGCCGGACGGTGACGCCGAGTTCCCGCAGCAGCGCGACGAACCCGTCGAGCTCCTCCTGCGCCCGCTCCACCAGCACCCGCGGATACCGCAGCCCGGCGGCCATCCCCTGCAGTCGCGCCGCCCAGCCGGGGATGTTGCAGGTCACCACCGGATGCCCGGAGGGAATCGTCGCCCCGTCGAGCCGCCCCACGACGACCTCCTCCAGGGGGTCCCATTCGTTGTGCGAACGGACCGGCGAGGCGTGCGTGTCAGCGGCGTCGGCACGCCGCGGCTCCCCGCCCACCCCCGCCCGCGCCATGCCGGGTCTCTGCTCCACCGCCATGCCCAACACCTTCGGTCGCGGATGCCACCGGCTGCCGACGGGTCGGCGCCCGGTGACTCATGACTGACGACACCTGGCGGGTGTCGATGAGAGACCCAGTTCCCCGGTCCAGGCGAACCGAAGCAGGGCGCGTCAGTCCTCCTGTTCGTTGGGCACCACGCGGGTCACCTCGCCCCGGTGGTCCGCCTCCAGGAAGCCGGTCCGACCGTAGTCGTCGGTCAGGTAGACCGACATGCCCATGGGGTCGCCGGACGTCGGGTCGGCTCCGCTCACCACGAGGTAGCGGGAGGTGGCGTCCTTGACGTTCAGTTCCTTCTCCCCGCGTTCCAGCAGGCCCGGGAGGGCGTCCCAGTCGAAGTCGTCGACGCGGAACGGGCTGTCGAACGCGGACACCGAGCCGCTGATGATCCCCTTCTGCGCGCCCGTCCCCGACCGGTAGGTCCAGGAGTCGTAGCGCGTCCTGCTTCCGTCGACCATGACGTTGGCCGAGACGTGCTCCGGGTAGACGACGAGGCTGCACACCCGGTCCGTACCCGTCTCGGCCTTGATCGCCGCGACGGCGGTGCGGATGCCGTCCGGGGTGAGCAGGTCGGTCCGGGCCGCGTCCGGACCGGAGCTCTCCGAGTCGCCGGAACCGGCGGGGATGTCCACCGCGTGCGTCGGCGTGTGCGTGCGCGAGCCGGCGGCGTCCGAGACCGGTGTCTTCACGGCCCGGTCCTCCGCGTCGTCGTCGCCGGGCAGCAGGAAGGTCACGGCCAGCGCCCCGGCGACGACCGTCGCGGCGGCCGACGCGCCGACGGCGGCGACACGGCGGACCCGCGCACGCTCCCCCTCCTTGCGTGCCGGGCCGGCGTCCTGGACGGAATGCGCGTGCGGGAACGGCGGACGGAGCGGGTGGACCGCGGGAGGCGCCGGGTGCGGGCCGCCGTACGCGAGCGGGCCGGCCGGCGACGCCGCATCGGCAGGCGGTCCGGCGGACGAGGCGGACGGGACGGACGGAGCGGACGGAGCGGACGGAGCGGACGACGGTACGACCGGCGGTGCGAGGTGGAACGACGTCACCCCGGTGGACCTCGCCCCATGGGGCCGAGCCCCGCCGGCCCCCGTCCCGGTGAACGGGGCCGCGTGCGGGGTGGCGCCGGCCGCCGCTTCGGCCAGCATCGCGTCGGCCGCGGCCACATCAGGTCGCCGTGCCGGGTCCTTGACCAGGACGGCGGCGAGCAGCGGAGCGAGTGCGCCGGCACGCCGGGGCGGCGGCAGCTCCTCGTCCAGCACGGCCGCCAGGGTCGCCAGTGTGGTCGCACGGCGCAGCGGATGGCGGCCCTCGACGGCCACGTACAGCATCATCGCCAGCGACCACAGGTCCGACTCCGGGCCGCCCTCGCCGCCCCGGACGCGTTCCGGGGCCATGTAGTCGGGCGTGCCGATGACTGATCCCGTGGCGGTCAGGGCCGTGGACTCCCGGATCGCGGCGATGCCGAAGTCGGTGAGCACGGGGCGGCCGTCGGGGCGCAGCAGGACGTTCGCGGGCTTCACGTCCCGGTGCTGGATGCCCGCCGCGTGCGCGGCCCGCAGCGCGCCGATCAGCTCGTGTCCCAGCCGGGCGGCCTCGTGCGGCTCGACCGGCCCGCGCGCGAGCCGGTCGGCGAGCGAACCGCCGGTGACCAGTTCCATGACCAGCCAGGGGTAGGCGTCGCCGCGGCCGTCCACCACATGGTGGATGGTGACGACGTTCGGGTGCTGCACCCGGGCCAGCGCCCGCGCCTCGCGCAGCACGCGGGCGCGCAGGAGTGCCGCGGCCTCGGGATCGTACTCGGCGAGCGCCGGGTCGGGCGGGCGGACTTCCTTCAGTGCGACGGCCCGGTCCAGGACGAGGTCGCGCGCCCGCCACACCGTGCCCATGCCGCCGCCGCCGAGCCGTGCCTCCAGCTGGAAGCGGCCGTCGATCACCCGTCTGCCGGGGTCCCCCTCGTTCATGACCCCGGAGCATACGAGAAGGCGGTGAGAGCGGGCTGCGGGGGCCGCTCGCCCGTTCGGCACCAGATCTCGGCTTCCCGGCACTGAGTACCGCCGTAGGGTGGGCGTCCATGAACAAGGCACCCGCACGGATCCGTCTCGCCGACGCCGCGCTCGCGCTCTTCGACGAGCGGGGGTACGAGCAGACCACGGTGGACGACATCGCCGAGCGTGCCGGGGTGGGGCGCACGACGTTCTTCCGGCACTACGGGTCGAAGGAAGCGGTGATCTTCCCCGACCACGACCGGCTGCTCGACCTCATCAGGGACCGGCTGGCGACGTCCAGTCACAGCACCGCCCTGGTGGCCGTCTCGGACGCGGTCCGGCTGGTGCTGCTGCACTACGTGGAGGAGGGCGATCTCGCCCGCCGGCGGTATGCGCTGACGAGCAAGGTGGCCGTGCTGCGGGACCGGGAGATCGCCAGCGTCGCCCGGTATCAGCGGCTGTTCCGGGAGTTCATCGCCGACTGGATGGGCGATCCGACGGCATCGGCCTCGCTGCGCGCCGAGCTGATGGCGGCGTCCGTCGTCGCGGCCCACAACCATGTGCTGCGGCGCTGGCTGCGGGGCGCGTCGTCCGACCCGGTCACGGAGATCGACGAGGCGATGCGCGAGGTGCTGGCCCTCTTCCCGGCGCCCGGCGCCGGCGGGGGCGCGGCCGGCGGCACGACCGTGGTCGCCTTCCGTACCGGGCAGGATCTGGACGCGCTGCTGCCGGCGCTGAGGCGGGCCGTCGAAGGGATTCCCGGCCCCTGACGCCCGACGTTCCCGAGGTGCCGCCCGGGGCCGCCGCCCGCACAATGGTCGGGACAGCGTGACCCCCCGGTGACCAGTGGTGTTCGAGGTGACGAGGCGGCCGAGTGACTGCGAGGACAGACGCCAACGGCTCGGGTGAGCCGCCGGGGGACGGCACGGCCGTGCTCCTGCTTGACGGCGACGGCGTCGTGCTGGGGTGCTCCGGGACGGTCGCCGGCCACTCCCTGGCCGGGCTGCGGGGTCGCCGTATCGCGGACGTGGTCACCGCGCCGGACTCCTGGACCGCGGCGCTCCGCGCCGTCTCCCGGGACGAGTGGCGGACGCTGCGGGCGTCGCTGGTCCACCCGGACGGCTCCGCGCCCGAGGTGGACGCGACGGTGCTGCCGCTGCCCCCGGACGGCCGGGCGCGGTTCGTGGTCTGTCTGACCGCCGCGTGCCGTGACTGGCCCGGCGTGGAGGACGAGTCGCTGCTGCGGGCGCTGTTCAGCCAGGACCAGATCGGGCTGATCGTCCACGACGCCGAGCTGCGGATCACCCGGGCCAATCCCGACCCCCGCCTCCTCGGCCAGTCCGGGACCCCTCGGCAGCCGCCCGGCCTGCGCATCGCGGACGTCCTGCGCGCGGAGGACGCCCGCGTGATCGAGGAGCGGCTGCGGCGCGTGCTGGCGACCGGTGAGCCGCTGATCGGCTGGGAGCGCTCGGCGCGGTTCCGGTCGGCTCCGGCGCGGGAGCGCGTGCTGGCGCTGTCCGCGTTCCGGCTGAACGACGCCCGGGACCGCGTGATCGGCGTGGCGGTGATCTTCGCCGACATCACCGAGAAGCACACGGCACGCCGGCGCCTGGACCTGCTGTACGCGGCCGCCACCCGGCTGGGCCGCACCCTGGACGTGACGCACAACGCCCGGGAGCTGACCGCCGTCCTCGTGCCGGAGGTCGCCGACCTGGTGAGCGTGGACCTGTCCGAGTCGGTGTTCCAGGGGCGCGAGCCCGGCCGGTTCCGCCCGGGCACGCATCTGCGCCGTACGGCGACCGCCGCCGCGTCGGGGACCTGGCCCGCGGACGTGTACCGGGACGGCGACACCGTGCGGGCCCGGGAGGCCGAGAGCGAGGCGCTGCGCGAGGGCCGGGCGGTGCTGGTGCCCGACATGGCCGCCTTCGCGCGGGTGCAGGACGTGGACGAGGAGCGGCGTCGGCTGCTGTTCCCCGCGGGGGCCTCGTCCGCGCTGTTCGTCCCGCTGCACGCCCGGGGGAGCGTGCTGGGCGTGGTGGGGCTGTGGCGCGTCGGCGACCGGTCGCCGTTCGCCGAGGGGGACGTGCCGCTGATCGAGGAGATCTCCTCCCGGGCGGCGCTGAGCCTGGAGAACGCCCGCCGCTACACCACCGAGCTGCGCACCGTGGAGACGCTGCAGCGGAGCCTGCTCCCGTCCTCCGGGATGGCGCTGAGCGCGGCGGAGTCCTCCGGCATCTACGTCCCCGCCGGCAGGGCGTCGGGCATCGGCGGGTGCTGGTACGACGTCATCGAACTGCCCGCCGCACGGGTCGCGTTCGTGATCGGCGACGTGGCCGGGCACGGTCTGGGCGCGACGGCCACCATGGGCAGGCTGCGCACGGCCGTGCAGACGCTGTCCGATCTCGAACTGCCGCCGGAGGAGCTGCTGACGCACCTGGACGACCTCGTCGTGCGGCTGGGGGCGACCGAGCCGGAGTCCCAGGTCGGCGGCGTCCTCGGCTCGACCTGCCTGTACTGCGTGTACGACCCGGTCACCGGCCATTGCGTGCTGGCGGGCGCCGGCCATCCGCCGCCGGTCCTGATCGGCCCGGACGGCTCCCGCGCCGCCGTGCCGCTCACCCCGGGTCCCGCCCTCGGTGAGGGGCATCTGCCCTTCGAACCACTGGAGTTGACGCTCACGCCCGGCAGCGTCCTGGCGTTCGCCACCCGGGAACTGACGCGGGACGAGGGCACGGCGGAGCTGCTGCACCGGCACATGGCCGCCGCCGTGGCGGCGGGCGACTCCCCCGCCGACATCGGACGCACCGCCCTCGACCGGGCCCTGACGGAACCCCCGGCCGACGACGTGGCCCTGCTCGTGGCCCGGGTGCGGCGGCTGCCACGGGACGCGGTCGCCTCCTGGGAGTTGAAGGCCGACCCGAGCGTGGTCGGTGAGGCCCGGCGGCTGATCACCGGGCAACTCGCCGACTGGGGCCTGGCGGACCTGGCCTTCACCACCGAGCTGATCGTCAGCGAACTGCTCACCAACGCCATCCGGTACGCCGAACCGCCCGTCGGGCTACGGCTGATCAGGGACAAGAGCCTCATCTGCGAGGTCTCCGACGCCAGTCAGACCCAGCCGCGGCTGCGCCGCGCCAGACTCCTCGACGAGGGTGGGCGCGGCCTGTTCCTCATCGCCCAGCTGGCGCAGCGCTGGGGCAGCCGGTACACCCGCTCCGGCAAGACCATCTGGACGGAGCAGCCGCTGGAGCCGGCCTGAGTCCGGGCGGGCGTCGAGCGACACGCCCCGCCCGGCGTCGTGCCGCACGGGCCTGCGCCCCCTCCCCCGGCGTCATGGGCATGCGCCCCCGTCCGGCTCGTACCGCACGGGCGTTGGCCTTCGCCCGGCGTCGTGCCGCGGGCGCGCCCGCGGGTCGGGATTCGGGGCCCCGGAATGTTCCGCCGCCCCCGCCGGTTGGAGTGCGCGAAGGAGGCACCAGTGGAGACGATCTACACGGCGGTGGGCGACCAGGCGTCGTACTACGACCACGGAACGCCGGCCGAGCGCTGGGAGCGGGCGCGGATGTTCTTCGACGCCAAGGAGTACGCCGCCGCGGCGCGCGTCCTGGACGGGCTGGTCGAGGAGGCGCCGGAGCAGACCGGGCCCCGGCTGCTGCTGGCGCGGGCCTACTACCACTCCGCCCAGCTGGGACGTGCCGAGCGGGAGTTGCGGATCATCGTGGAGCGCGACCCGGTGGAGGGGTACGCCCGGCTGATGCTGGGGCGCACCCTCCAGCGGCAGGGCCGGGAGGAGGAGGCCGGGCCGCACCTGCGGATCGCCTCCGCGCTCGCGGGCGACTTCGAGCGGCCGTGAGGACGCCGTCGCGCTCCCCCGTCGCGGGCGGTGCGGGGCGTGGCATGCTGGCGGAATGCCGTCCAGCCTTTCCTTCCGTGCGTCCCGTGACCGTGTGCCCTACGCCGAGCTGGTCGAGGAACTCCTCGCCGCCGAGGGGCCGTTGCCCATCGTGACGGCGGGGGACCCGGTGCTGCGGCGGGTCGCCGAGCCGTACGACGGTCAGCTCGGGCCCGCGCTGCTCGCCCGGTTCGTCGCGGCGCTGCGTGCCACCATGCACGCGGCGCCGGGCGTGGGCCTCGCCGCCCCGCAGGTGGGCGTGGGGCTGCGGATCGCGGTGATCGAGGACCCGGCGCCGGTGCCGGAAGAGGTGCGGCTGGCGCGCGGGCGGGTTCCGCAGCCGTTCCGGGTGCTGGTGAACCCCTCGTACGAGCCGCTGGGCACGGAGCGGGCGGCGTTCTTCGAGGGTTGTCTGAGCGTGCCGGGGTGGCAGGCGGTGGCGGCCCGGCCCGCGCGCGTGCGGCTCACCTGCCAGGACGAGCACGGCGAGGCCGTGGACGAGGAGTTCGAGGGCTGGCCCGGGCGGATCGTGCAGCACGAGACGGACCACCTGGACGGCCTGCTGTATCTGGACCGGGCGGAGCCGCGCTCGCTGTCGTCCAATCGGGCCGTGGCCGAGCGCTGGACCCAGCCCACGCCGCTGGAGGCGGCGCGGGAGCTGGGCTTCGAACTGCCGGAAGCTCCCCCTCAGTTGTCCCGGTAGGCCTCCAGCAGGCGCAGCCACACCTCGCTGATCGTCGGGTACGACGGCACCGCGTGCCACAGCCGGCCGAGCGGAACCCGCCCGACGACGGCGACGGTCGCCGAGTGGATCAGCTCGCCGACCCCGGGGCCCACGAAGGTGACGCCGCGCAGGATCTCCTCCTCCAGGTCGACCACCATGCGGGCGCGGCCCTGGTAGCCGTCGGCGTACAGACCCGCCCCGGCGACCGAGGAGAACTCGACGTCGACGGCGCGGACACGGTGGCCGGCCGCTTCCGCCTCGGCGAGGGAGAGGCCCACGGCGGCGGCCTCGGGGTCGGTGAAGACGACCTGGGGGACGGCGGCGTGGTCGGCGGTCGCGGAGTGCGCGCCCCAGGTCTCCCGGCCGACGCTCTCCCCGGCGGCGCGGGTCGCGATGGCGGCGCCCGCGATGCGGGCCTGGTACTTGCCCTGGTGGGTGAGCAGGGCCCGCTGGTTGACGTCGCCGACCGCGTACAGCCAGTCGGTGCCGGTGACCCGGAGGCTGTCGTCCACGGGGAGCCAGGAGCCCGCCTGCAGGCCGACGGTGTCGAGGCCGATGTCGTCGGTGCGCGGGGCGCGGCCGGTGGCGAAGAGGATCTCGTCGGCCTCGATCCGCTCGCCCGCGTCGGTGACGGCGACGACGGCGCCGTCGTCGCGGGCCACGGACGTCAGGGAGGTGCCGGTGCGCAGGTCGGCGCCCGCCGCGGTGAGCGCCTCGGCGACCAGTTCGCCGGCGAAGGGTTCCATGCGGGGCAGCAGGCCCTTGCCGCGGACCAGGAGGGTGACCCGGGAGCCGAGCGCCTGCCAGGCGGTGGCCATCTCGGTGGCGACGACGCCGCCGCCCACCACGATCAGCCGGCCGGGCGCCTCCTTGGCGCTGGTCGCCTCCCTGCTGGTCCAGGGCCGCACGTCCGCGAGACCGGGCAGGTCGGGCAGTTGCGCGCGGGTTCCGGTGCACACGGCGACGGCGTGCCGGGCGGTGAGGGTGCGCACCGCGCCGTCGGGGCCGGTCACGGCGACCGCGCGCGGTCCGGCGAGGCGGCCCTGGCCGCGGTACAGGTCGGCGCCGATGGCGTCGAGCCACCGGACCTGGCCGTCGTCCTGCCAGTGGGAGGTGTAGCCGTCGCGGTGGGCGAGGACCGCGGCGGTGTCGAGGGGGCCCTGTACGGCCTGGGCGAGGCCGGGGACGCGGCGGGCGTCGGCGCGGGCGATGGCCGGGCGCAGCAGGGCCTTGCTGGGCATGCAGGCCCAGTAGGAGCACTCGCCGCCGACGAGTTCGCTCTCCACGACCGCGGTGGTCAGTCCGGCGGCGCGGGTGCGGTCGGCGACGTTCTCCCCCACGGGCCCGGCCCCGAGCACCACGACGTCGTACGCGATGGTTTCCGTTTCCGTCATGGGGTCAGTGTGGTGGGTGGTGTGGCCCGGGGCCACATGGGCAAGCGCCGCGGAATACGGACCCGGGCCGCCGTGTTGTGCGGACGGCTTCACCCCCACCACCAGGAATGAGGGATTCACGCCATGAGCAGCAGCACCGTCGAGCTCACCAAGGACAACTTCGACGAGACGGTCAAGGAGAACGACTTCGTGCTGATCGACTTCTGGGCGGAGTGGTGCGGTCCCTGCCGTCAGTTCGCGCCGGTCTACGAGAAGGTGGCGCAGGCCAACCCCGACCTGGTCTTCGGCAAGGTGGACACCGAGGCGCAGCCGGAGCTGGCCGCGGCCTTCCAGATCCAGTCGATCCCGACGCTGATGATCGTCCGTGACCGGGTCGCCGTGTTCGCTCAGCCGGGGGCGCTGCCGGAGGCCGCGCTGACGGACCTGATCGGCCAGGCCCGCAACCTGGACATGGACGAGGTCCGCAGGTCGGTGGCCGCGCAGCAGGCGCAGAGCGGGCAGAGCGGCGCGTAACGCCCGTCGCGGGCCGATCGGGGTCCGGGGGCGTCGTCCCCGTGCGGGTGGGCGAAGTCGTCGCCCCGGGCGGTCCTGCCCTCGGCCGGCGCCTCCGAGACGGAGAAGCCGGGCGCGAGCACGCCTCGGCCGCTGCGGACGCAGGGGCCGAGGCGCAGTGCCGTCGCGGTACGGGCTAACAGACCGGCACCCCGGGAATCCGGTTCTCCGGCACGCTGAGATAGATGTTGGTCATGTAGCCGCCGTACTGCGGCAGACGAGCCCACCAGTCGTTGGTGTAGGGCGGGACGCTGACCTGCTGTCCGCGCGTCTGACAGCCGACCAGGACCTCGACGCCGGCGGGCAGCGTCGTGACCGCGCCCGAGGTGGTCGCCGCCTGGGTGCGGACCCGGACTCCGCTGCCCCAGGTGCCGATCCACGTGCCGGCCGGCTGCGAGGCGCCGGGGACGTTCAGCGACCGGGTCAGCCGCCCCACGTCCGTGTAGGCCTTGCCGTAGGGGGTTGCGGCGGGGTGCAGGGTGAAGACCGCCACGATGGAGCGGTCGCCCGCGCCGACCACGCCCGTGGTGTGCAGTGCCGGACGTGCGAGGTCCACGGCCTCGGCGCCCGCGGCCGTCCGTGCGGCGGACCCGGCCGGTGCCGCCGCCGCGGCGGTCGTCGCCGTGCAGCCTCCGGAGCTGAAGCCCGACCAGCCCTGCTTGACGGCCCAGGGGCGGTTGAAGGAACCCGCGATGCCGAAGTGCTGGTCGTAGCCGTCGGTGGCGCAGCGGGTGGACTGGCGCAGATTGCCGAGGACGTAGTCGCGTACCGCCGCGGGAGCCGCGTCCAGCAGGTAGCGGTAGATCTTCACGGTGTCGCGGGCCGAGAGGGCCGTGTAGCCCCAGTAGCCGGGGTGGGTGGCCGGCGGACGGGCGGTGTCCGTCAGACCGAGCCGCGTGACCATCCGGTCGACGATCGCGCCGGAGCCGTTGTTCGCCCAGAACGTGCTCGCGGCCGCGTCGTCGCTGCCGCGCAGCATGTTGTCGACGCGGGACCGGTCGGCGGCCGGCAGGGCGTCGGGGCCGCGGTTCCAGAGCAGGTCCAGGGCGATCAGCAGCTTCACCACGGACGCCGACCGGAACTGCGCGGCGGTGTTCAGCTGCTCGGTGAAGGCGCCGGTGTGGCGGTCGAATACGGCGACGCCCGCCGTCACCCCGGCCGGCACGTCGGCCCGCACCGACACCGGGGGCGACGACGGGGACTCGGTGGGTGCGCCGGTCGCGGTGGGCGCGGTGGCGCACACCAGTGCCGCGAGAGCGGCGGTCAGCACTCCCGCCCGCACCGCCCCACGGCGTGCGAACCGGACGACCGCTCCGTCACGTGCGCTGCCCAGGCTCATCATGCTCATCCTCCCAGTCGTCGGTCCGCGCGGACGGGGTGAGGCCGGGGCGCGAGGGGCGCCGCGGCGACCGGGACGGCCGCCGCGGCACCCCTCGTCCCGGCGGGGACGCCGGTCAGCACGTACGCACGCCCGGCAGCCAGGCGTCGGGGTGGTCGATGTAGATGTTGCTGATGTAGCCGCCGAGCCCGGGGACGTAGGCCCAGGCGTCGTTGCTGTAGCCCTCGGCGTGGACCATGTCGCCGCGCTTCTGGCACTCCACGTAGACCGGCGTCGGCCCGGTCAGCGTGCGGACGACCGTCGCGGTCAGCCGTGCGTCGGCGCGCACCCGGACCGAGGTCCCCCAGGTGGTGAAGTTGGTCCCGGGCGTACCGCTGCCCGGCGTGCACGGCAGGCCCACCCCGCGCTCCCGCAGGTAGGGGACGGGGTCCATGCCGCGGGTGCTGGACGTGGAGCTGTGCGCCTCGAAGTGCAGGTGGGGCCCGGTGGACTGGCCCTCGGAGCCCATGCGGGCGATCAGCTGGCCGCCGCTGACCCGCTGGTTCACGGAGACGAGACGCTGGTACATGTGGCCGTACTCGGTGACCGTGCCGTCGTCGTGCCGGATGCGGATCCACTGGCCGTAGCCGCTGGCGGCGCCGGAGACGATGACCGTGCCCGGGCCGGTGGAGTAGATCGGCGTGCCGAGGGCGTTGGCGATGTCGACGCCGTCGTGTCCGGAGTGCCACCACTGGGTGACCCTTCCGGAGGTCGGGCAGGAGCCCGCGTAGGCGGTGGGCGCGGCCTCGGCCGCGCCCGCGGTGAGCGGGATCAGCCCGGTCGCGGCGACCGTGGCGAGGAGCATCCCGACGGACTTGGTGCGCTTGAGTACGCGCATGGCGAATTCTCCTTCGTGGGGTGGATGGGGCGAGGGCGGCTCGGCCGACGAGGTCGTCGTCGGCGAGGTCCAGGTGTCCTCCGTCTCGTCCCCCGTGGGTCCGTCCCGGACGTGCGGCCCGGCATGTGCCCCGAGGGCCGCGGCGGCTACGGGTGGTTCAGCGAGGCGGGCCCGTACTTGGCCGCCGGCGCCTCGGTCATCAGCGCCCAGTACCGGTCTCCGTACGACCAGTGCCACCACTCGGTCGGGTAGTTGACGAACCCGGCCGCCGTCATGGCCCGGCCCATCACCTCCCGGTTGGCGCGGGCCTCGGCTCCGATGCCGGCCGCGGCGGTACGGCAGCCGCCCGCGCTCTCCTCGGGAGTGGCGTTGACCTGGGTGCCGAGGGGGAGTTCGGCGCCGTCCCCCGTGCACAGCGTCAGGTCCACCGCGCCGCCGCTGACGTGCGGGGCGACCTCGGGGGGCGAGATGTACGCGCTGGCCAGCTCGCGTATCCGCTCCGGCGGGGCGTCCGGGTGGGCCGTGCGCAGCGTGGCCGCGTACGCGTCGAAGTAGCGGCGCTGCAGCGCGGGCGGCCGGAAGCCCTCCACCATCAGCAGGCGGACGCCGGGGGGCAGCGCGTCCTGTGCGAGCAGCAGCCGGCGGAGCACGTCCGCCCTCAGGTGCGCGTACGAGCCGTCGTCGTCGGCCTTCCGCGTGTCGACCCGGAGCGCGGCGACCTCCCGGGCGTCGACCAGGGGTTCACCGTTGTCGGCGACACGCGTGGCTGCCACTCGGTGGTCCGAAAGCAGGATGATGTCCCTCACGCTCTCAGCGTGGCCGCGGGCTCTGCAGGAACGATGCAGATCTTCTGCAGGGCGATGCAGGACCGGCTCAGGACTGCTCGTGATTCCGGTGCGCGAAGCGCCGTGAGCCGAAGCCGTCGTCGCCCCGCGCACCGCCCGCGCAGAACGATTCCTCGGCCTTTGTCGGAAGCAGTCGTCGAATTCTGCGAAACACCCGGAATGGGCCCGAGTCGACGCCGCCGCCGACGCGGACCGCGCCGATCCGGCCACGGGGTCCGCCGACTTCCCACCCGGACCAGGTAATTGTTCACGTATTGCCCGCCTCTCACGGTGTCGCCGCGGCGGGCTCTCGGGCAACCGTCGTCCGGGCGCATCGACGAACCGGCCCCACCGGCCTGGAGGAGAGGCAGTCACACGAAAGGACCTGCGCCTCCGTCCGCAGGTCGAAAGCGGACAGTCCTTTCCTCGGATTGGGAGGGATTCACACAGGACACCCCACGAATTCCAGCCAAGTGCACGTGATACCGGCCTGCCGAGAAAAACGGGCAGTCCGGTGTGCGGCATGCCTTCCGCCCTGGCCGGTATGTTGTCCCCGACTGCGGGAGCGTGAAATCGGGGGACACGATGGACGTTCGCCTTCTGGGTCCGGTCGACGTGTCGAGCGAGGGACGTCGTATTGCGCTGAACGGCGCCAAACCGACGGCGATACTCGCGGCTCTCGTCGTCCATCTCGGTGAGGTGCTGTCCGCCGAGCGGCTGGTCGACCTGATCTGGGAGGAGGAGCCGCCCGCCACCGCGCGGGCGCTCGTCGCCTCGCACGTCTCCGGACTGCGGCGGGTCCTGGCCAAAGCGGAGGGCGGCGACGCCATCCGCACCCGGTCCCCGGGTTACGTCGCCGAGTTCCCTCCCTCCGCCGTGGACGCCCGGCGCTTCGAGGCGGCGTTCACCGCCGGCCGCAACGCGGCCCTCGACGGGCGTGCCGAGGAGGCCGCCGAGACGCTGCAGAGGGCGCTGCGGCTGTGGCGCGGCCAGGACGCCCTGGAAGGGCTCGGCCAGTCCTTCGCCCGCGTCGAGGCGATGCGCCTGACGGAACTTCGGCTGGAGGCACAGGAGTTCCGCTTCGCCGCCGAACTGGATCTGGATCGTCGTACGGATCTCGTCGCCGAACTCGTGGCACACGTCGCCGCCCACCCCCTCAGAGAACGCTCGCGCGGCCAGCTGATGACCGCGCTGTTCCGCACCGGCCGGATGGCCGACGCGCTGCGCTGCTACGACGAGGGCCGCCGTCTGCTCCGCACGGAGCTGGGCGTCGACCCCGGCCCGGAACTGCGGGCACTGCACCAGGCCGTGCTGCGGGCGGACACGACGGTGCTGGGAGCGCCGGTCCGCCGCGGGGCCACGTCCTCCGGAGCGGGCCACGCAGCGGTGTCCTTCGGGGAGCATCACGGAGCCGGATCCTCCAGGGGCGGCCACGGGCCCGCGGACACGGCGGTCCCCTCGCGCTCCGACGCCCGCCCGCCGTCGCACCGGCTTCGTGCCGGGCAGTCGTACGACGACACGGGTCGCCCGGCGCCCTGCCAACTGCCTCCCGACGTCGCCGACTTCATTGGCCGCACCGAAGAGATCGCCTGGGCGGCCGCCCTCCTGGAGCAGGTTCGGGACCCGCTGCGCACCGCGCCGCCCGTCGGGGTGATCTCCGGCCGGTCGGGCGCCGGCAAGACCGCCCTGGCGGTGCACGTGGGCCACCGCACCGCCGCGCTCTTCCCCGACGGACAGCTCTTCGTGGACCTGCGCGCCGCGGACTCCGAGCCCGTACGGACCACGGACGCCCTGGCCCGACTGCTGCGCGCCCTCGGGGCGGACCCCGACGCCCCGGCCCGCGACGAGGAGGACCTCCTCGGCCTGTACCGCACGCACATCGCGCGCCGCCGCGTCCTGCTCATCCTGGACGACGCCGTCGGCGAGGCCCTGCTGCGCCCGCTGCTTCCCCCCGGGGGCGGTTCGGCCGTGCTGATCACCTCCCGCCGCCGGCTGGTCGCCCTGGAGGGCGCCGTCCACCTCGACCTCGGCGTGCCCTCCGAAACGGAGGCGATGGAGCTGCTGGCCCGCGTCGCCGGCCCGAGCCGGCCGACCCTGGAGCCGGCCCGGGCGGCCGAGGTCGTCGCGCTGTGCGGACGGCTCCCGCTCGCCGTGCGCATCGCCGGAGCCCGTCTCGCCGCCCGCCCCCACTGGACACCGGCTCGGCTCGCGTCCCGCCTGAACGACGAGCGCCGCCGCCTGGACGAACTGCAGGCGGGCGACCTGGAAGTACGCGCGAGCCTGGGACTCGGCTACGCCGACCTCGACCCGCACCAGCGGCGCGCCCTGCGCCGCCTGGCCCTGATGGATCTGCCCGACTTCGCCGCATGGGTCGCCGGTCCGCTCCTCGACGTGAGCGACGACGACGCGGAGGACGCGGTCGAGCAACTCGTGGACTGCCACTTCGTGGAGGTCGTGCGCACCGACGAGACGGGCCGAACGCGCTACCGCATCCACGACCTGGCGCGCGAGTACGCCCGGGAACGCTGTCTGGCCGACGAGGCCCGGCAGGAGCGGGAGACGGCGGTGCGACGACTGGTCGACCGCTGGCTGGGCATGGCACGCGGCGCGGCAGCCCGGGGGCCGGGCGGCGCGGCGCGGCTCCTTCCTCCCCCGGCGGAGGGCGGGTCGGCACGTTCCGCGGGCGGGCCGGTGGATTGCGCGGCGGAGCCCGCACGTCTCCCGACGGGGCCCGCGCGTCCCTCGACGGAGCCGGCACGTTTCGCCGCAGAGCCGACTTCACCGACGGACCCGTCGGCCCACCCTGCGGGTGAGCCGACCGCGTGGTTCGCGGCCGAGCAGCGGTGCCTGCTCGCCGCGGTCACCCACTGCGCGGAGCACGGCATGTTCGATGCCGCCCGCGAACTCGCCGCCGCCCTGATGGCCGCCTCCGCGGCGCTCTACAACCGGTTCGACGCCTGGTCCCGCTCCCACGAGGTGGCCCTGCGGGCGGTGCGCCGCGGCAAAGACTCCGAGGGCGAGGCGTGGCTGCTGAACGGTCTTGGCCAACTCCGCCTGGAGCAGGACCGTTTCGACGAGGCGTACGCGTTCTTCGCCGCGGCGCTGCGCCTGTTCGAGGAGCGAGCCGTACGACGCGGACGCGCGGACGCGTTGGCCGGGATGGGCACGGCCCGCCGCGAACAGGCCCGCTTCGACGAGGCCCTGGCCCTGCTGACCGCGGCGCTCGCGCACTACCGGGAGCCGCGGGACGTCGCGTCCGTGGCCCATGTGCTGCACGGCATCGGATGCGTGTACCGGGACCAGGGCCGCGACGACGACGCATGGGCCGCTCTGTCCCGCGCGCACCGCCTGTACGTGGCCGCCGGCGACCGGCACGGCGACGCGCTCGTGCTGCGTTCACTGGGCCTGTACCACCGGGCGCGGGGCGACCTGCCGAACGCGGAGGTTCTGCTGCGGCGGTCGCTCGGCCTCTTCGAGGCGATGGACGACGCGTTCGGCGTCATGTACGCGAGCCAGTCCCTGGCCAAGGTGGAGTTCCGGCAGGGCCGGACGACCACGGCCCGGCAGCGTCTCGACCGGTGTCTGGAGATCACCCGCGAGCGCCAGGACATGTTCGGCGAGGCGCTCGTCCTGCGCACGATCGGCGAGTGGCACCTCGCCACGTCCGACTGGAAGACCGCGGCCGAGATCCTGAGACAGGCCCTCGACCTGTGGGACAAGCTGGAGCTGCCCCTGTGGCGCGCCCGCACCCTGCGCGACCTCGCCCGCGCCGAACTGGCCAGGGGCGCGGCCGGAACGGGGCACGAGCTCGAACAGGAGGCGCGGCGCGTCTTCCGCCGACTCGGCAGCCGCGAAGCACTGGAAGCCCTGGGAGCCCTGGGAGCGCTTGAACCGCACGGCGGTCCGGGACGCTGAGCCGGCGCCCCGCACGACCGGCGAGCCCGACCGGCACTCACCCGGCCCGCGTACGAGAGACGCCCACCCGCGCGCCGGCGGACGGCGCGGCATCCGCCGCGCGACCACTGCCGGAGGGGACTCGACCATGACCAGCACGCCACCGGGCAGGCGCGGACACGGCATCGGGGCGAGGCCGGGCCCGTCTCCGCTTCGGGGCACTGCGCTCCTCCACCGGGCTCCGGTGGCCGTCGTCAGGGTCAGGTGGAGTCGCGCCGCACGACCTCGGCGCCCAGCACCTCGTGCCGCTCGGGCTCGATGCCGGGGTCGCGGACGGCGCGGTCGACCAGTTCGGCCAGCTTCCGGCCGGACGGCAGTTCGAGGTGGACGGTGGTCAGCCGGGGCCTCAGCAGCCGGCCCAGCATCAGGTCGTCGGCTCCGATCACCGCCGTGTCCTCGGGGATGCGGACGCCCGCGTCCTGGAGGGCGCGCATGAGCAGCATCGCGTACTCGTCGTTGTAGGCGAACACGGCGTCGAGGTCCAGCTCGCGCCAGCGGGCGGCCAGGCGGGCGGCGGACTCCTCGTCGTAGGCGAGCGGCAGCTCGGTCACGGTGATCCCGGCGCCGTGCACGGCCTGCCGTACGCCCTCCACCCGGGGCCGGGCGAAGGCGTCCAGGCCGGGTTCCTCCGGGACGACGACGCCGATGCGGCGGCGGCCGCGGGCGCGCAGATGGGCGCCGGCCGCGCGGCCGACGCCCGTGTGGTCCATGACCACCGCGTGGGCGCCCTCGACGGGGTCGGGCCCGAAGGTGACCACGGCGCGGGCGCCGGAGCGCTTGAGCAGGGCCACGCCCTGCGGGCCGAGGGCGGCGCCGGGGGCGAGGACGGCCACCGGACGCAGCTCGGCCCAGGCGCGGGCGGCCTCGTCGCCGCACAGGCCGAGGCTGCCGTGCTGGACGACGGTGTAGTCGAGGCGGCCGAGCGCCCACTGGAGTTCGTTGACGAACCGGCTGAAGAGCGGGCCGGCCGGGATGGCCGGGGCGGGCATCAGCACCATGCGGGTGTGCCCGGCGCGCAGGCTGCGGGCCGCCGCGTGCGGTACGTAGCCGAGTTCCTTCGCGGCCTCGCGCACCCGGCGTCGGGTGGGCTCGCTGATGCGGACGGCGCTGGTGTTGTTCAGGACGTAGGAGACGGTCGCGCGCGAGACGCCGGCCAGGCGGGCCACGTCGGCGCTGGTGGGCACCGGGCGCTGCGGAGTGGATGCGGAGACGGGCTCTTTCGGTATCTGCACCATGAGGTAGGCATCTTGGCAGAGGCCGAAGGGCGCGGTCCGGGCGGGGGAACGCGCTACCGCTCCGGGCCGCGGGACGGTTCGGTCCGGGTCACCCGGGCGACGAGGTCGGTCCAGCCGGCCTCCAGCCGCTCCGGCGGCATTCCGCGCTGCCTGGTCAGGTGGTGGATCACGGCCGGGTCGAGGTACGCCATGAGGGTCTGGGCGAGCAGGTCGCAGTCCGCGTCGGGGATCGCCTGCCGCAGCAGCATCGCCACGTGCCCGTGATGCAGCCGCCGGGCTGGCGGGGTGTAGCGGCGGTCCGGGCCGTGTTCGGCGGCGAGCTGGAGCTCCAGCTCGCGGGCCGACCGGCGCAGCGAGGCCAGGCCGAAGGCGTGCAGCCGCTCCACGGCCGGGGCGCCGGGGCCGAGGGGCGGGGGGCCGGAGAGGAAGGCGGCCTGGAACTGCTTCTCGGAGTGGTCCAGCAGGGCCGTCAGCAGCCCGACGCGGTCCCCGAAGCGCCGGAAGACCGTGCCCTTGCCGACCGAGGCCGCCGCCGCGACGGCCTCCATGGTGAGCGCCGCGGCGCCGTGCTCGGCGACCAGCCGTCCCGCCGCCTCCAGGAGCCGGGCGCGGTTGCGCGCCGCGTCGGCCCGCAGACAGGGTTCGGCGCCCGGCAGGCCGAACTCGAGCGGCTCGGCCGTGTCGGACGCGGATCGCTGCGGCTCGGGGAGCGACGGCAGGGACGCGGACATGAGGACAGCGTAGAGCACCGGGAAGAAACTGGACCGCGGTCCGGTTTTGGTGTTACAACTTTAAACGGACCTCGGTCCGGATTCTTTCGCCCACTGTCACGTCCCCTGGAGTTCCCCATGTCCGTTCGCTTCCTCGCGCTCGTCGGCAGCCTCCGCGCCGGCTCGCACAACCGCCAGCTCGCCGAGGCGGCCGCCAAGGTCGCTCCCGAGGGCGTGGACGTCGAGCTGTTCGACGGCCTGGCCGACGTCCCCTTCTACAACGAGGACGTCGACGTGGAGGGCTCCGTCCCGGCCGCCGCCGCCCGGCTGCGCGAGGCCGTGGCCGGCGCCGACGCGCTGCTGCTCTTCTCGCCCGAGTACAACGGCACCCTCACGGCCGTGCTGAAGAACGCCATCGACTGGCTGTCCCGCCCGTACGGCGCCGGCGCGATCAGCGGCAAGCCGGTCGCCGTCCTCGGCACCGCCTTCGGCCAGTACGGCGGCGTGTGGGCGCACGACGAGACCCGCAAGGCCGTGGGCATCGCCGGCGGCAAGGTGCTGGAGGACGTCAAGCTCGCCATCCCCGGCTCGGTGACCCGCTTCGCCGAGGTCCACCCGGCCGACGACTCCGAGGTCGCCGCCCAGCTCGCCGAGGTGGTGGCCCGGGTGCACGGCCAGGCCCACGAGGCGCCGGCCGCCTGATCCGGCCGCATCACGACGGGGGCCCGGGCGCACGACGCCGCCCGGGCCCCCGTCGGCGTACCGGCCCCCCCCTGCCGACGTACCGGCCGGCCCCCTGCCTGCGTACCGGACTCCCGTCGGCGTGCCGAGCCTCGTCGGCGCAGCGGGAGCCCGGAGCCGGGAGTGCGGCCGGGGATTCGCGGGCACGATGCACGTGTCGGCTACCTGTTCGACGAATCTCGTTCAACTTCACAATCACTTGCCGACATCTCTGCCAGGGTGGGCGAATGCAGACCCTTTACCGATCAGTGCTCAGGCTGCTGCCCAAGCTGGGCGTGCAGGTGACGGACCTCGGGCCGGGGACCGCGGTGGTCTCCCGGCGCGGACGGCGGCTCCGGATCCCGGTGGGCCCCGGAGCGGATCTGCTGGCCAGGGACGACGGCGGCTACTCCGTCGCCGAGGCCGGGAAGAACACCTGGCTGGTGCTGCGCGACCGGACGCGCGCGGCACGCGCCGAAGCGCCGCGGTGGACCGGCGTCCCGCTCGGCGACACCGGGGCGCGGCTGCTCCTCGACGGGCGGGCGGCGGCCGACGAGCGCAAGTTCCAGATGGCGGCGGCCGAGTACCTGTGCCATCAGCACGTCGCCGCGATGCTCGACCTGTACGGCGTCAACTGCGTCCTCGACGTCGGCGCCAACGCCGGCCAGTACGCCCGGCGGCTGCGCCGGCTCGGCTACACCGGCCGCATCGTGTCCTTCGAGCCCACCGCCGAGGCCTTCGCCCGGCTCAGCCGCGCCGCCGAGGGCGACCCCGACTGGCGGGTGCACCACTGCGGGCTGGGCCGCGAGGACACGGTCGCCGAGATCCACACCGGCTGGAACACCATGAACTCCCTGCTGCCGCCCAGCGACTACGGCCGTGACCGCTACCGCCGGTTCGCCACGTCGAAGACGGAGGAGATCCGCATCCGGCGCCTGGAGGACGTGATGGACGAGGCGCTGGCCGGCATCGAACGTCCCCGCCCGTATCTGAAGATGGACACCCAGGGCTACGACCTGGAGGTCTTCGCCGGCGCCGGCGCCCGCGCCGCGGAGTTCGTGGGCCTCCAGTCGGAGGTCGCCGTGCTGCGGCTGTACGAGGGCAGCCCGCCGATGAGCGAGTCGGTGGCCGCGTACGAGGCCGGCGGTTTCGAGATCACCGGCATGTACCCCGTGACCCGCGAGGCGCGGACCGGCCGGGTGGTGGAGTTCGACGTGGTGATGATGCGCGCGAAGGAGGCGCCGGCGAGCACCTGAGCGCCGGGCCGGGCCCGGCCCGGCGGGTCACCCCGGTTCGAGGACCTGAGCTGCCACCAGGTAGCCGATGCCGGTCAGCACGGCGAGGACCAGCGCCGGGACGGCCAGCGTCTTCGCCGTGCGGCACAGCAGCCTGGTGGCCGTCGCCGGGCCCCGGGCGTAGCGGTCGGCGTGCGCGCCGAGGTCGTGGCGGGCGTACGCGCCCACGGACAGCGCCGCCACCGCCGTGCACAGGGAGACCCACAGGTACCGGACCAGGGCGGTGTCCCTGATGTGGCCGAGGTGTTCGCTCGCTTCGGCGCCCCAGTGCGTACGGAGCGACTCTCCGCCGTCCACGACCGCCCGCAGGACCGTGTACAGCGCGACGGCGGCGAGAGCGGCGGCGAGGCCCGCGAGGACGGCGGCCGGGCGGCTCGTGCGCCGGGTCGCGGACGGGGGCGGCGTGACCGGCTGCTTCGGGGGCGGGACGGGCCTGCGGGGCGGCGGTGGGGGTGGCGTGTACGGGCGGGTGGGCTGGGACGACTCGGGCTCCGGGCGCGGGGGCGCCTCGTGGACGGGGGCCCGGTCGGGGCGAGGCGGCGGAGGGGCGCCGGCGCCCGGTCGGCCGATGACGACCGTGGGGGCAGCGGTGCCGGCGTCCGCATGCGGGTCCGCTCCGGGTGCCGGGCCCGTCTGCGTCTGCTCGCCGGGCGTCGGGCCCGGCCCGGTCTCCGCCTTCTCCTCCGTCGGCCGTTCGCGTTCCCGCGCCGGTACGACCTCGGCCTCGACGTGCAGGACCGCCTCGCCGACCACCCCCTTGAGCACGATGTCCCCGCTCAGCGGTCCCGGGCTCGCCGTGTCGACGCGGACGTCCAGGCCGTCGGAGGTCTCCGTGGCGTTCAGCCACTGCGCCTTGGGATGCGGGGCGCAACTGCGGGCCAGCGGCGGACCGAGCAGGCGCACGGTGCGGTGCGGCGGCGGGGAGCCCTGCGGCACCGGGCCGAAGTCCACCCGGGTCGGGTACGGGTTCACGGCGACCTCGCTCAGCGACCGGCTCGCCTCGTCCGCGACCAGGCGGATGTCCTTGCGGGCCATCTCCTCCAGGGCCTCGCGGGCGCCCAGCGCGACGGCGAGGTCGGGGTTCTCCATGCGGGCGCGCAGTTCGGCTATCGCGCCGAGGCGGGTGTAGAAGTCCCGGCTGCGCATGGCGGCGCGGACGTCGTCCGGGAGCGCGGCGGGGACGATGCGCCGGCGGCGGCTGTGGGCCAGGTACATGTCCCCCTGCATGTCGACGGTGCGGCTCGGGGTCTGGTTCGGGTTCTGCTGGCGGACGCGGTCGAAGACGTACTCGTACAGCTCGTCCAGCGAGACCCGGCCGTCCTCGTCCAGGTCCGCCTCCCCGGTCTCCAGGCCCTGTACCACGGCGTGGGTGAACAGCGACGGCTGGGAGGAGTGGGCGTCCTCGGCGAGGTCCGCGCCCTCGAAGGCGTACTCCATGGACGTGGAGGCGGTGATGACGGCCCAGCCGCGTCCGCCGCCGAGTTTCTCCCCGGCGAAGTTGTCCAGCACGTTCACGTCCCCGGCGGCGCGCACGGAGACCGGGCCCTGGGCGAACGCGCCGCCGTAGCAGCAGTCCAGGAACAGGGCGACGCGACGGGCGCGGGTGGAGGCCATGCGGCGGCGGACGAAATCGGCGGCGACGGCGGTCGAGTCCAGCCGCCTCGGCAGCGTGTCGCGCGCGGCGAAATACAGTTCGCCGGATTCGCTCTTCAGACCGTGGCAGGAGAAATGCACCAGCAGGGTGTCGCCCGTTTTCCGGTCGGCGAAGAAGTCGTCGATGTGCCGCGCGATGACGTGGGCGGGCTCGTTCTTCACGATGTCCACGTCGAAGCCGCCGACGCCGGGGTCGCCCAGCACCCGGGCCAGGGCGACGGCGTCGTGCGCCGGCGCCCTGAGCCTGGTGAGCCCCTCGTCCGCGTACCGGTCGTTGGCGATGATCAGCGCGTGCCGGGACTGCTCGCCCATGGCTACGCCTCCACCCCGGCATGGCGCCTGACGAACACGTCGAACGCCCGGGTCACCTGTTCCGGCGACGCCTCGCCGATCTCCAGCACGTCGCCGTCCAACGTCAGTCGCAGGGAGGGCCGCGTGTCGCGGCCGCGGCCCCACCAGTCCCGGATCACGCTCATGACCTGGTGCAGGGCGCTGGTCGAACTGCCGAGGCCCACCAGCAGCGAGCCGATCGCCGCCAGCTCCACGGCCCGCGCGCCGGGCGGAGGCGGCCCGGCGGGGACGGGCTTCACGTCCTCCACGTCGAGTTCGAGGAGTTCCGCCCGCAGACGGCGGGTCAGGTCGTCGACGCGTTCGGCGTCGGCCCCCTCCTCGGAAAGGAGAATCTGCAATTGATGGTCCACCGCAGCCCCTTGGTTGATGCGTTTCGGGGGCGGATTTTCACTTCGTCCACTCCGACTACATTTTCCGCCCGCCGTGGTGCGGTGGCAAACCGTCCGTCGTACGGAGAACAGAGAGCGCTCGGAGAACGCAGAGGACACGGAGAAGACGGAGGAAGGCGGCTCGCCCGCGGGCCGGGAGAGGACATGCGGCGGGCCCCGACGGCGGGATCGTCGCCCGCCGTCGGGGCCCGTGGTGCGGTGCGGCGCCGGCTCAGCCGGGCCGGGCGCCGGTCGGCCCGCGGGCCGCGGCGGCGCCCGCGCGGCCGACGGCGGCCTCGACCCCGGCGAAGATCGCGCCCTGCACCGTCGCCGCGATCAGGGCCTTCCGCCGGCCGCGGTCCTCGCCGAGGGCGTCGGAGCGTCTTCGTCGTGACCGAGCACCTTCCACGCCTGCTCGAACAGCGCCCCGGCGACCACGACGGGCGCGCCGAGGGCCGGCCCGACGCTCGGCGCGCCGAGGGCCGGCCCGACCGGCTTGTACGCGACTCTCCAGGCCTTCACGGGGCTCACCTACTGTTGCGGCGGCGCAGCCACAGCCAGGCGAGCACGCCCGCGCCGCCGACCGCGATCAGCGCGGTGCGGTTGTCCCGGGCGGTGCGGGCGCCGCGCTCGGCGCTGCGGCGGACGGGCTCGGGGGCCTTCTCGTGCCACACCTGCCCGGCCCGGCCCGCCTTGGTCCGCACCTGCTCGGCGGCGACCGTCGCCTTCTCCTTGACCGGCTCGGGCAGCTTCTCCTGGACCCGGTGCGCGGCCTCGGCGGCCTTGGTCCTGACCTGCACCGTGAGGCCGGAGGTCTTGGCGCCGGCCTGCTCCTTCAGGGTGCTGGTCCTGGCGCCGGCCTGCTCCTTCAGGGCGATGGTCTTCGCGCCGGCCCGCTCCTTCAGGGCGGTGGTCTTCGCGCCCGCCCGCTCCTTCAGGGCGATCGTCTTCTCCCGCGCCCGGGTCTTGACGTCGGCCTTGGCGGCCAGCTCCTCCACCGTGCGGCCCAGCTCGTGGCGGGTCTGCTCGACCTGCCGGCGCAGTTCCTCGGGGTTGGAGGCGACGGGTTCTTCGTGGGGAGGCTGGGTCATCGTCGTGCACTCTCCTTGATCTCGGCCACATCGGACTTCACGCTGTCGACGGTCCGCCGGGGTGCGGGCGGGCCGGCCCGGTCGACCTCCTTCTTGCCGCGCAGGGCGAGAACGGCGGCGACGAGCCCCAGGACGGCGGTGACGATCAGCGCCGCGGCCCACACGGGAAGCGGCACCGCCAGGGCGGCGATCACGGTGGCGACCAGCGCCTGAAGCGCCAGGAAGCCGACGAGGCCCGCCCCGCCGAACAGTCCGCCGCCCTTGCCGTAGCGCCTGCCCTTCTCGCTCATCTCCGCCTGCGCCAGCCGCATCTCGCCCCGCACCAGTTCGGCGAGCTGCTGCGAGGCCCGCTGCACGAGTTCGCCGACCGGCTCCTGGGCGCCGGCCGGACCGCGGCGGGGATCCGGCGTCGTCGTCATTGCGGATGGCCTCCTCGTCTGTGTCGACTGCCCTCCGGGTGCCCAGACACGGGCACCCCATCCTGCGGCCTTCGGGCTGCGGGGCAGGGGCCCGGTCACAGCAGCCCGCGGGCGATGCGGGGCGCCCTGTGCACCAGCACGGCCGCGCCGGCGCCGATCGCCGCGCCGGCGGCCACGTCGGAGGGATAGTGCGCGCCGGAGTGGACGCGCTCCCAGGCCACCAGGGCGGCGGGCGCCGCGCACACCGCGCCCGCCCACGGCCACACCGCGGTCACGGCGCCCGTGAAGGCCACGGCCGCGGCGGTGTGGCCGGAGGGGAAGGACGACGAGTCGGGCCGCTCCCGGGCCTCCTCGGCCGGCACCCACTCCCCCGACGGCCGCCCGCGCGGGCACAGCGGCTTGACGAGGGCGTTGGACACGGTCTCCGCCGCCGCCATGGCCAGCACTCCCGCCACCGCGGCCCGCCGGCCCCGCCATCCGCCGGCGGAGGCCAGGACCGCGGCGGCGGCCCACCACAGCCGGGTGTGCTCGGCGGCCTCCCGGACCACCGGCGCGAGACGGCGGGCGCCGCGCGGGCGCCGCGTGGCCACCTGCCGCGCCAGCCGGTGGTCGCCGTCGTGAAGAGCCGTCCACACATCCATGTCCGGCCACTTCCCGAAGGGATCAGTTCATAACACCGGTCACCGGGTGCGGCTCATGACACGTCAAAGACCGTGCCGGAGTCCCCGCCAGGCCTGCGGCGGCAGTCCGTACGCGGCCTTGAAGGCGCGGCTGAAGTGCGAGGCCGACTTGAAGCCCCAGCGGTGGGCCAGCGCGGCGATGGTCTCGGCGCTCGGCGGAACGCGGGACAGTTCCCGGCGGCACGCGTCGAGGCGGTGGGTGCGCACCCACTCGCCGAAGCCGACGCCCTGGCGGGCCAGGATGGCGTACAGGTAGCGGACGGAGATGTGGTGGGCGCGGGCCACCGACGCCGGGCTCAGGTCCGGGTCGGCCAGGTGCGCCCGCATGTGGTCGAGGATGCGGGCGCCGAGCGTCTCCTGGAGGGGGCCCGCCGCGAGGTCGGGCCGGTCCCCCTCGGCGGCTATCATCGCGCGGATCAGCTCCATGCTCGGCGCGGCCAGCAGCCGGCCGGCGGCCCCGTCGTGCAGTGCGGGACTGGCCGCCAGCCGGGCGAGGTAGCCGGCGGTGAGCCCGGAGACGGTGCCGTGAGCGCCGAGGGTGCGGGCGACCGTCCGGCGGACCGCGGCGTCGGGCAGCGCGATGTCCCGCAGCGGAACGCGGAAGAAGTGCAGGTCCACGCCGTGGTCGAAGAGCAGCGTGTAGGGCTGCCGGGTGTCGTAGACGGCGATGTCTCCGGGACGCAGCCGGGCGTGCCGGCCCTCCTGGACGACCGTGCTCTCGCCGGAGACCTGGAGGCTGATGAAGAGCACCGGTTCGTCGTCGGCCCGGGCCAGCCGGGGGGTGCGGTGCACCGTGGCGGGGTTGGCCCGGACGGAGGTGACCTGGAGGGACCCCATCTCCGTGATGGCGACGTCGGCGAAGACGTGCTCGGGCCGGCGCGGCAGTTCGATCTCGACCGGGACGACGTGGTCCCGGATCGTCCGGCGCAGCGCGTCGGCCCGGTGCGCCAGCGGAACCCCCGATGTGGCCCAGGTGGTGGTGGCCATAGTCCGTCCTCCCGGCGGTCGTACAGCGGCAGGCTAGGCCGTCCGCGGCGCCGGGGGGCGCCCGCGGCCAGGGAAAAGGGCGGACGGAGCAGCCACGGCACACAGGTGTGCACGCCCAGGACAGCGTGTCCCGGCGGGCGGTTCCGCCGGGACACCGGGCCGTTCCCGGGCGTCCCGATCGGACGGTACGGTTCCGGCTGCGGGCCGGGACGACGGCGTTATCCTGCGCCTCGGGGGCGGCGCGCCGGGTCCGCGCGCATCCGTGCGGCCGGCGTCGCGGCAGGAGGGGGAACGCATTGCCGACAGGGGACGGCACCGACCTCATGGGGCGCCGGGAGGAGACGGCGCTGCTGCGCCGCGCCCTGGACGGCGCGCTGACGCGCGAGGGGGGCGGTTCGGCGATGCTGCTGCGCGGCGAGGCGGGCATCGGCAAGACGGCCCTGCTGGACTGGACGGCCGCCCGGGCCCGCGGGCGGGGGTTCACCGTGCTGCGCGCGGTGGGTTCGGAGGCGGAGTCCGAGCTGGCGTTCGGCGCGCTGCACCAGGTGCTGTGGCCGCTGGTGGAACGCTCCGAGGCGCTGCCCGCGCGGCAGCGCGAGGCTCTCGGGGCCGCGCTGGGCCTGCACGAGACGCTGTCACCGGCCGGCGGCTTCCTGGTGGGCGCCGCCGCGCTGACGCTGCTGGCCGAGGCGACCCGTGAGCGGCCGCTGCTGGTCCTGCTGGACGACCTGCAGTGGGTGGACTCCTCCAGCGTGGCCGTGTTCGCGTTCCTGCACCGGCGGATGGCCGATCTGCCGCTCGTGATCGTGAGCGCCAGCCGACCCGACGGCACGGCCGCCGAGGGCTGGCCCACCCGGCCGGTCGACATCGGGGCGCTGGCGCCCGCGGACGCCGCCCGGCTGGTGCGCCGGCGCCATCCCGAGCTGGGCGGCCCGGCACTGGAGCGGGTGGTGCGGGAGGCCGCGGGCAATCCGCTCGCGCTGGTCGAACTCCCCCTGCAGCTCCATCCGGACCAGATCCGGGGCGTCGCGCCGCTGCCTGAGCAGTTTCCGCTGGGGCGGCGGCTGGAGCGGCTGTTCGCCGACCGGCTCGCCTCCCTGCCCGCCGAGGCGACGCGGGTGCTGCTGCTGGTCGCGCTCGGCGGGGGCACGGCCGCCTGGGACGCCGGCAGGTGGCTGCGCGCGCAGGCCGGCGAGCGGGTGGAGAGCGTGCTGGACCTGATCGAGTCCAGCGGGCTGGCGCGGCTGGACCCGGTGGGCCGACTGGTGTTCCGGCACCCGCTGGTCAGCAGCGCCGTCGTCGCGGGCGCCTCGGGGCGGCAACGGCGCGAGGCCCACCGGGAACTCGCCGGCGCGCTGCCGGCCGACGACCCGCGCCGGCTGGTGCACGAGGCCGCGGCGACGCTGCTGCCGGACGAGGACCTCGCCGCCCGGCTCCAGGCGGCGGGCCGACGGCTGTCCCGGCGCGGCGGCGACGCGGAGGCGGCGCTGCTCCTCGACCGCGCGGCGGCCCTGAGCACCGACCCGCTGTCCCGGGCCAGACGGCTGACCTGGGCCGCCGTCATGGCGGCGCGCGGCGGCAGGCTGCCGTACACGGCGCGGATCGTGGAGGACCTCAAGCAGGGCCCGGTGCCGCCCGACGTGGCGCCGCTGTTCGCGTACGCGGTGGTGTACGTCGACCAGAGCCACCGGATGGACTTCGAGTCGTCCTTCACCCTGCTGCCCGAGGCCCTGGACGCGCTGGCCGAGCCCGGCGCGGACTCCTTCGGCGGCCTGGCCGAGCAGGCGTTCTTCAAGCTGCTGCTCGCCTCCGCGTACACGGGCGACCCGCGGGGCTGGGAGGTGCTGGAGCGGCACCGCGAACGGGTGTCGCCGCTGGCCCGGCTCTGTCTGCGGGCCTGGTCGGACCCGGCGCGCACGGGCCACGGCGTCAGCGGCGAACTGCGGGCGCTGGCCGCCGGGATGAGCGGCGAGCAGCAGGCCGGGGTGGCCTGGCTGCTGCTGTGGACGGCGTCGTCGGTGGACATGGCGGACGCGGCCATGTGGCGGCGCTTCACCGAGCAGCACGCCTACGCCACCCAGGGCACGATCGCGAAGGCCAAGGCGTACCAGGACTACCTGGAGGGCCGCTGGGACCAGGCCGGCGTCTGTCTGCGCGAGGCGGTCGCGGCGGACGAACTGGGGTACCACAACAACGCGCTGGCGTTCCGGCACCACTACGCCATGTATCTCGCGGGGCGGGGCGACGAGGAGGGCCTGGCGGAGATCGAGGGGATCGTCGGGCCCGTCGCGCGCCGGGGGCGGATGAAGCTGGTGCTGGACCGTCTGGTGTATCTGCGCGGGCTGGCGGCCCTGGCCCACGGCCGGTACGAGGAGGCGTACACGCGGCTGACGGAGCTGATGCCGCCGGGCGAGCTGCCGGCCGGGCTGGTCTGGTTCCATCTGGTGTTCTTCGACGTCGTGGACGCCGCCACGCGCACCGGCCGTCACGCGCAGGCGCGCGCCCAGGTGGCCGCGGGCCGGGCGGCACGGATGGCGGAGATCTCCCCTCACCACGCGTTCGTGCTGGCGGCGTCCGAGGCGCTGGCGGCGACGGACGAGGAGGCGCCCGCCCGGTACCGGGCCGCCTTCGAGGTGGAGGGCGCCGAGCGGTGGGTGTTCGAGTCGGCCCGGCTGCGGCTGGCGCACGGGGCGTGGTTGCGCCGGCATCAGCGGGCCGCCGCGCGGGACGTGCTGGTGGAGGCGCACCGGGCGTTCCGGGCGTTGGGCGCCGGGCCGTGGGCCGGGCAGGCGGAGCAGGAGCTGCGGGCAGCCGGGCACGCGGTCGCGCCGGCGGCCGGGGGGCGGGAGCTGCTGACGGCGCAGGAGCTGCGGATCGCCCATCTCGCGGCGGACGGGCTGACCAACAAGGACATCGGGCAGGTGCTGCGGCTGTCGCCGCGCACGGTCGCCGATCACCTGTACAAGGTGTTCCCGAAGCTGGGGATCACCTCCCGTGCGGCGCTCGCGCGGGCGCTGCGGGAGGACTGAGCGGACGGGCGCGGCCCAGGAGGGGGCGGGGCGCGCGGGACGGGGCGGGGCCCGCAGGGATCGGGTCGCCGGCACGGCGAAACGGGGGCGCCGGGCGGATGAGTCGCCCGGCGCCCCCGTTCGCGTTGTCGCTCGCCCGTCAGCCGGTGAACCGCTTGACGAAGGCCAGCGCCGTCCCGGCGACCTCGCGCCAGCCGCTGTCGATGGTCAGCGCGTGGCCGCGGCCCGGCATCTCGGTGATCTCGGTGACGGCGTGCTCGTTGCGGACCTGCTTCTTGTACGACGCGTTGGCCAGCGCCCACGGCACGGTGTGGTCCTTCTCGCCGGAGATGATCAGCAGAGGGCCGCGCTGCGGCGTGAGGGTGTCGACCTTGACCTCCGTCCACGGGTTGATGTTGGCGGTGGCCGCCTGGAACAGCGGTTCGCCCGGCGCCGGCACCGCGAACCGCTCGTACAGCTCCCTGGCCTCCTCCTCATCGACCGCGTTGGCGAAGGAGTAGCGGAACTGGTCGTACGTCAGCGGCACCGCGCGGTGGTAGTTGGCGGGGTTGCCGAGCACGACGCTCGCCGCGCGCAGCGAGGACAGCGGCAGCGGGAGCACCCCGCGGAAGGGCGCCGGGTCGATGGCGACGGAGGCCGCCGACAGGCCCCGGCCGGCCAGCATCTGGGTGATGAGGCCGCCGAAGGAGTGCCCGACGACGACGGGCTTGCGCTCGAGGCGGCCGACGAGGTCGGCGAAGTGGTCGGCGACCTGGCCGACGCTCTTGCCGGCGAACACCTCGGGGTGGGCGTTGGCCTCGGCGACGGTGTCGGGGTCGTCGGGCCAGCCGGGGGTCAGGGGCGCGTAGCCGGCCTCCTCGAAGACCCCAGCCCAGCGGTCCCAGCTGCTGGGCAGCAGCCACAGTCCGTGGACGAAGACGACGGGGGTGCGGCCGGTGGCGTTGGCATGTGCGATCTGTTCGAGGTCATGTGCTGTGGACACGGGGTTCCTCACTCGGGGGGCGGGAAGGCCAGGGGCTCGGGGGACGGCCGTCCGGACGGGGGCCGCCGGCGGCTCAGGCGGAAGGGGCGGCGGTGCGCGCGGCGGTCCTGATCAGGGCGGCCACGTCGCCGGGGCGGCTGTACAGGGGCAGGTGGGAGCTGGCGACCTCCACCGTGCGGGAGCCGGCCCGCTCGGCCTGGAACCGCTGCAGCCGCGGGGGGATGCCGCGGTCACGGGTGGCGACGAGGTTCCAGGACGGGACGGAGCGCCAGGCGGCCCTGGTGGTGCGGTCGGTGAACGCGCCGGCCGACAGGGGCCGTTGGGCCGCCGCGAGCACCGCGGCGGTGGTCCGGGACACATCCGCGGCGAAGACGTCGCGGAAACGGTCGGTGCGGAGGTACAGGTCGAGTCCCGGGGTGCCGTCGGCGGCCGGGGCGGGCACCGGCGACAGGGCCTCCTGCAGCTCCGAGCCGGGGTACTTGGCGGCGAGTTCGCCGAGCACCTCGCCCGCGTCCGGCACGAAGGCGGCGACGTAGACGAGGGCCTTCACGTTCTCCAGGCCGTCGGCGGCCTCGGTGACGACGGCGCCGCCGTAGGAGTGCCCGGCGACGACGACGGGACCGGTGAGGGCGGCGAGGACGCTTCGGACGTAGGCCGCGTCGACGGCGAGGCCGCGCAGCGGGTTGGCGACGGCCTGGACCGTGTACCCCCCTCGCTGGAGGCGCTCGACGACGGGGGCCCAGCTCGATCCGTCGGCGAAGGCGCCGTGCACCAGGGCGATGGTGGGCTCGGGGGTGCGTACGGCGTCGTGGCCGGACGCGGCTGCGGGGGCCGGGGCGGCGGCGAGGCTCGCGCCGGCGGCGACGGCCGCGCCGGCCGCCATGATCCTGCGGCGGCTCATCGACTGGGGCTCGGTCATGGTCCGGGACTCCTTGGACGATCGGGGTGTCCTTCGCACGCTAGGGCGGCGCGGGTCACGCGGTATGACCCCGCGTGCACGGGTTTGTGCCGCCGGCGCACGGCCCGCCGGCGCGCGGACCACCGGCGCACGGACCACCGGCGCACGGCCCGGTTCGCCGGGGCGGGAGGGGCGCGGCGGGAACGGGGCCGGAGGGCCGGGGCAGGCCCGGTGGAGCACGGCGGTTCAGGACCGCCAGGAGTGCAGTGCGGTGTGCAGGGTGTCCATGGTCTGGACGCGGGCGGCCGTCGCCGCGTCGCTGCCGCGCAGGGCGTCGAACAGGACGAATCCGTGCACCGTGCCGTGGTAGCGCAGCGACGTCACGGGCACCCCGGCGGCGCGCAGCCGGGCCGCGTAGGCCTCCCCCTCGTCGCGGACCACGTCGGCCTCGGCGGTGACGATCAGGGCGGCGGGCAGGCCGGCGAGTTCCGCGTCCGTGGCCCGCAGCGGGGAGGCCGTGCTGCGGAGCCGGTCGGCGGGGTCGGGGACGTACTGCCGCCAGAAGCCGCGCATGGCCTCGCCGCCGAGGAAGTGGCCCTCGCCGAAGGCGCGGTAGGAAGGGGTGTCCAGGCCGGCGTCGGTGACCGGGCAGAGCAGGACCTGGTGGAGGAACTCCACCTCGCCGCGTTCCTTGGCGAGGAGGGTGAGGGCGGCGGCGAGGTTGCCGCCCGAGGAGACGCCGGCGACCGCGAGCCGGGCGCCGTCGAGCCCGCACTGGCCGCCCTGGCGGGTGATCCAGCGTGCCACCTCGTGCAGTTGCCCGACGGCTTCCGGGTAGCGGGCCTCGGGCGCACGCGTGTACTCCGGTACGACGACGGCCGCGTCGGCGCCGAGGGCGAGGTCGGCGGGCAGCCGGCCGGGGGTGGCGGCATCCGTCAGGGTCCAGCCGATGCCGTGCGCGAACAGGACGACGGGCAGCGGCCCTTCTGCGCCGGCCGGCCGCAGGATGCGGACGGGGATCCGGCACCGGCCGGGACCGCCGGGCAGGGACAGCCATTCCTCGGTGACGTGCTCGTCCGGCGGCCGGCCGTCCAGCAGCCGCGCGACGGCGGCCCGCGCGGGCCCCGGGTCCGTGCCGGGCGGCACCCGCGGGCAGTCGTGGTCGCGCACGAACTCCCGTGCCCCGCGCTCCAGGACGAGCGGAGGCCACTGCGAGCGGTCGGTACGGGACACACGAACTCCTGGGGGCCGGCGGCGTCCTGCGAAGGGCCGACGTTAGGGACGCCACCGGCGTCGCGGGTGCCTGAGCGCGCACCACGTCATGACCGTACGCGCACCGCATGCGCCGGACGCCGCACCCCGGCGGCGCACCCGTCAAATGACCTAACCGCGGCGGCCGCGGCGCGCCGAGCCTGGGCATATGGGGCAAGGCGTGCGCCTTGCCGGAGCGCCCAGCGAGGAGCGGACTGTGCAGCCCATGGTGGACACGGCGGTCATGGCGGAGACGGAGCGGACGGCGGCCTGGGAACGGGCGGTGCGGCAGTGGCTGGGGCCGGTGCGGGTGGCGCGGCCCGCGCAGGAGCGGCCGTTCGAGGGGGCGCTGGCGTCGCGGGACCTCGGCTATGTCAGGGTGCTGTCGCTGCGGGCCGACCCGATGCGGCTGAGCCGCACGACGCGGCTGGTCGCCGAGGCCCCGGACGACCGGCTGGCGCTCGCCGTGCAGGTGTCGGGGCGGGGGGCGCTGCACCAGGACGGGCGCGGCACCGCCGTACAGCCGGGCGAGCTGGCCCTGCTGGATCTGCGGCGGCCGTTCTCGCTGGAGCAGCGCCGGCCGTTCCTGCTGCATCTGGTGCGGGTGCCGGGTGCCGCGCTCGGGGTCTCCGGGGCGCGGGCGCGGCAGCTGACGGGCCGGGCCGTGCCGGCGTCCGAGGGGGTGGCGGCGCTGCTGGGGCCCCTGGTGTCGACGCTGGTGGCGCAGGCGGAGGGGACCGACGACGCCGTCGGGGACCGGCTGGCCGGCAACCTGGCGGACCTGCTCGCCACGCTGATCGACGAGCAGACCCTGGAGCACGATCACCGGGCCCGCTCGGGCCGGGAGCATCTGCTGGCGTCGATCCGCCGCTACATCGACGACAACCTGCGCGACCCCGACCTCTCCCCCGCCGCCATCGCCGACGCCCACCGCATTTCGGTGCGCTATCTGCATCTGCTCTTCGAGGGCGAGGAGTCGACCGTGCGCAAGCTGATCCAGCGGCGGCGGGTGGAGGAGTGCGCGCGCGAGCTGGCGCGGCGCGGCCGGGTCACGCCGACCGTCTCGGCGGTGGCGCGCGGCTGGGGGTTCGCCAACGTGGCCCACTTCAGCCGGTCGTTCAAGGCGGTGTACGGCCGCTCGCCGCGCGACTGGCGGGACGCGACGCGGGCCGCGGTGGCCAACTGAGCGGCGTCAGTCCGCGCCGGCCCCGGCCCGGAGGCGGTGCCATTCACTGGGCGAGACCCCGTACGCGGCGCGGAAACTGCGGCTGAAGTGGGCGGCGTTGGCGAAGCCCCAGCGGCGGGCGACCGTCGCGAGCGAGGCCTGCCCGGGCCCGGCCGGCCGGGCCAGCTCACGTCTGCACTCCTCCAGTCTGCGCCGCCGTATCCACCGGCTCAACGTGGTGCCCTCGGCGGCGAACACCTTGTGCAGGTAGCGCACGGACACGTGGTGGCGGGCGGCGATGTGCTCGGGGCTCAGGGCCCGGTCGGCGAGGTTCTCGTTGACGAAGTGCCGCACCCGCCGCGCCATGGCGGCCCGCTCGTCGTGTTCCGCCCGGTGCGCGGCGCTCGCCCGGGCGCGGGTGCGCCGTTCGGCGGCCAGGGTGCCCAGCAGGTCGACCACGCTGCCGGCGACGCCGTGCGCGATGTGCGGCGGATACGTCGGGGCGGCCTCCGCCGCGGCCGTGAGCAAGGGCGCCAGCAGCCGCGCCACACCGCCTCCGGTCCGCCCGTGCACGCCCCACAGGACGGCCAGCTCGTCGTCGGACAGTCCCGTCAACTCCCACGGCACGGTGTAGAGGTGGAGCCGGAATCCGGCCGGCTCGCACAGCTCCCAGGGCCGCGAGGGGTCGGCCACGAACACGTCGCCCGGCGCGCAGGGCGTGCGGGAGCCGAGCTGGGCCCATACGGCGGCGCCCTCGGCCTGGACGCCGACGCCGACGAGGGCGGGGCCGGTACCGGACCTGGTCCCGCGATCGTGCTCGGGGCCGGACAGGACGTACGGCGCCGGGCCCTGGTGGGTGGTGACGCGCAGGGCGCCGAGACGGTGCTCGCTCGTGCGGGTGGTCGTCAGTGTCATGGGGGCTTCCTCGGATCGCACTGGTGTCCGGGCCGGGAACGGCCCCGGCCGTTCACCCAGGGTGGCGAGAGCGCCGCGCCGGCCGTTAGGTCGGATGACGGTCCTCGCGCGTGGGCTGCGCGGCCAGCGCCCGGGCGACCGCCGCGCGGGTGGTGATCCCCAGCTTCGGGTAGATGCGGTAGAGATGGGCGGCGACCGTGCGCGGCGACAGGTGCAGCCGGGTGCCGACCTCCCGGTTGGTGAGCCCCTGGGCGACGAGTTCGGCGATCCGCAGTTCCTGCGGGCTGAGGGCCGACACGCCGGCGGGGTCGTCGCAGACCGCCAGCTCCTGCCGGGCCCGCTCGGCCCACGGACCGGCGCTCAGGCCGGTGAAAACCCCTTCTGCCAGGGTGAGTTGGTCGCGGGCCTCGGCGCGTCTGCCGTGCCGGCGCAGCCAGGCGCCGTGGTAGAGGCGCACCCGGGCCAGTTCGAAGGGCCACCGCCGGGTGTCGCTCGACGCGTACAGGGCCGTGCAGTCGGCGTCGACGTCCTCGCTCGCCAGCGCCCGCCCGGCGTGCAGCACGAAGCGGTGGTGCGGGGAGATGCGGTCCATGCCGGCGGCCAGCCCGGCGGCGACGTGCCGGCGGGCCTCGGCGTGCCGGCCGGTGTGCACGGCCGCCTCGACGAGGTCGAGGAAGACCAGCTGGAAGTGGTTGACGCCGGCGGGGAAGGAGCCGGGCGGGGTGATGGCGCAGGCGTGCGCGTAGGCGCTCTCGTGGTCGCCGACGGCGAGGGCGCACATGGCCTCCATGGAGCGCACGCGGTGGACGACGAAGACGAGCCCGCGCGCGACGGCCCAGGGCCGCAGTTCGGCGACGAGTTCGTCCACCCGCTGCCGGTCGCCCCGGGCGGCGGCGACGTAGCCCTCGGTGTACCGGTGGACGCGCTCGTGCATGCCGAAGCCCCGGACCCGGGCCGCCGCTGCCGCCGCGCGGGCCGCGTCGACGCAGCGGTCCCAGTGCCCGTTGAGGTAGTCGGCGTAGCCGCACACGGCGGTGATGAGCGCCTGGGTCACGTACGAGTGCCGACGAGCGAACTCCTTGATGAGCGGAGCGTGTTCGTCGGCCGAGTCGAGCGCCACGGCGGACCACAGGAACAGCCAGGCGTCCTCGGCGCTCTCCCCGGTGACCGTGCGCGCCAGTTCCGCCAGGCGGGCGGCGCCGTCCTGGGCGTGACGGGCGGGGTCGTGCCAGACGTCGCGGCCGAGGCGCACGAGGTCCGACTGGGCGGCGAGCCGGGCGTCGACGGCTTCCCAGGCGCGGGGGTCGGTGGTGTACCCGGCGATCAGCAGCAGCAGGAACAGACATCCGCGGCGCATCGGCTCGGTCCCGGGCAGCCCGTCGAGCCGGTCGAGCACGCCGGGCACCAGGTCGAGGGTGGGCGCCGGGTCGCCGTCCGCCTGGAAGCGGACCGTGGAGCGGGTGAAGGCCAGCGTGTCGCGGGCGGCGGCGGGCACGCCGTGCGCCTGGGCCTGCTCCAGCAACTGGTCGGCGAGCGCGATCCGCACGCCCCGTACGGCGGCCAGGGCCGCGGCCACCAGACGGTCGCCCCGGCCGGCCGCGGTGCCGCTCAGCCCGGCGGCGCGCGCGAGGAGTCCGGCCGCCTCGGCGTCGCCGCCGCGGGCCTGGGCCCGCTGGGCGGCCTCCTCCAGCGCGCGGGCGATCTCCTCGTCGGGCACGGCCGTGGCGGCGGCCCAGTGGGTGACCTGCCGCAGGTCGCCGCAGGGCAGCACGTCGGCCCAGGCGGCATGCGCGCGCCGGCGGTCGGCCCCGGGCGCGGCGGCCACCAGCGCCGACCTGACCAGCGGGTGGCGAAAGCGCACCTGGGCGGTGCGCGGGTCGAGATGGATGAGGCCGTGCTCCTCGGCGAGCGCCAGGTCCTGCTCGACGCCGTCGGCGCCCGCGGCGCGCGCGGCGGCGGCGATCAGGTGCGGGGACGGTCCCTCACGGCCCTCCAGGGCGCACAGCAGCAGCGTGAACTGCGCCGACGGCGACAGCACCGCCACTCGCCGGGCGAACATGTTCCGCAGCCGTGTGCCGAGGGGCAGGTGTTCGGGCAGCGGAAGTTCGCCGGTGCGCTCGCCCTCCTCCAGCCGGCCGGGCAGTTCGACGAGCGCCAGCGGATTGCCGGCCGCCTCCTGGAGGATCCGGGAGCGGGCCGCCCCGGACAGCCCCGGGTGCCGTTCGCGCAGCAGCCCGTCGGCGCCCTCGTCGGTGAGCGGCTCGACGTCCAGGAGCCGTACGCCGGTGAAGTCGGAGCCGGCGACGGCCTCCGCCCACACGGTCGCGAGCATCACGACGGGGACCGGGGCGAGCCGGCGCTGGAGGAAGTGCAGGACCTCGGCGCTGGACGCGTCGATCCAGTGCAGGTCGTCGATGAGCAGGGCGATCGGGCGGCGCCTGGCCGCGAGGGCGAGCAGTTCCAGGGTGGCCGCGGAGACCGTGTACGCCCCCGCCTCCTCGTCCGGGTCCATGCCGAGGGCGCGGTCCAGCGCGGCCCGCGCCGGGGCCGGCAGTTCCCGGGCCTGCGGGGTGAGGGTCCACATCATCTGGTGCAGGGCGGCGAACGGCAGGTCCTTCTCGCCCTCGGCCCCGTTGACGCGCAGCAGCCGCAGTCCCCGGTCCGCCGCGAACTCACCGGCCTGCTCCAGCAGGACGGTCTTGCCGATGCCGGGTTCGCCGCACAGCCACAGGGCCCGGCCCTGTTCCGTCACGGTCTCGATCGCCTCGCGCAGCACCCGCCACTGCGGTCCCCGTCCCAGCGCCTGCGCGTCCAGCAGGGCCGAAGCCCGCTCCTTGGTGTCCGCCATCGGACCGCCCTCCCTTCCCGCCGCCCGCGGCCCGGTACGCGGCGGCACGCCCATCCTGCGGCGGACATCCGGGCGGCGGGGCCCGCGCGGGGGTGCCGTGCACACTCGGTCAAGGGCCCGTCCCCGCAGGTCAATCCGGGGTGCCCGGGCCCGCCGTGCCCCTCGGCTGCCCGGACCGCCGGGCCGAGCGGGCCGAGCGGCCCTGCCGCTCGGTGGGGGCGCCCGGACATGGCGGAGCGACCGCCGGGGGCACACCCCGGCGGTCGCCGACGGACGCTCGCGGAACCGGGGAGTCAGCCCGCCGCGCCCGCGCCGATGAAGTGCTTGGCGTACACGACCCCGAGGCCGTACGCGCCGGCGTGCGCCTTGACGATGTCCATCACTCCCTCGTACGTCTCGCCGCGCGCCCAGTCCCGCTGGAGCTCCAGCAGCACCTGCACCCAGGTGACGGTGACGGCGCCGGCCCGGCTCATCCGCTCCAGGGCGTGCTCGTGGGCCGCAGGGGTGACACCGCCGGAGGCGTCGGCGACGACGTAGACCTCGTAGCCCTGGCCGAGCGCGGACAGCACCGGCAGGACCAGGCAGACCTCGGTCCACAGACCGGAGATCACGATCTTCTTGCGGCCGGTGGCGCGGACGGCCCCGACCAGGTTCTCGTCCTCCCACGCGTTCATCGTGGTGCGGTCGATCGGCTTGTGGTCGGGGAAGACCTCGGCGAGCTGCGGCAGCACCGGGCCGGAGAAGGACTCGGCGGCGACGGTGGTGATGACGGACGGCACGTCGAACAGCCGGGCGGCCCTGGCCAGTCCGACGGTGCTGTTGATGACGGCCGTGCGGTCGCCGCTGCCGGTGCCGAAGAACATCTGCGGCTGGTGGTCGACGAACAGGAACACGGAGTTCTGCGGGGTGAGCAGATCGGGGCTGGGCGCCGCGGTGACCTCGTCCGGACGGAATTCGGGCATGACTGACGACTCCTTGTCGCGAAGGGGTGGTTGGTGCAGGGGTGGGAGCCGTGCTCAGACGGCGTGGAGGGCCTTGCGCAGGGCGTCGACGGCCAGGGTGACGGCCGCCTCGGCGCCCTGGGTGGAGCGCAGCGCGTTCAGCATCACGAAGTCGTGGATCACGCCCTGCACCCGCACCGCCGTCACCGGGACGCCGGCCGCGCGCAGCTTGTCCGCGTAGGCCTCGCCCTCGTCGCGCAGGACGTCCGCCTCGGCCGTGATCACGAGCGCCGGGGGCAGCCCGGTGAGTTGCTCCCGCGTGGCGCGCAGCGGGGACGCGGTGATCCGCGCCCGCTCGTCCTCGTCGGTGGTGTACTGGTCCCAGAACCACTTCATCGCCTCGCGCCGCAGGAAGTAGCGCTCGGCGAAGCGGTGGTAGGACGGAGTGTCGAAGGCCGCGTCGGTGACCGGGTAGAACAGCACCTGGAGGGCGAGTTCGAGGTCGCCGCGCTCCTTGGCCATCAGGGTGAGCGCCGCCGACATGTTGCCGCCGACCGAGTCGCCCGCGACGGCGATACGCGCGGCGTCCAGGCCGTGCCCGGCGCCCTCCTGCACGACCCACCGCGCGACGGCGTAGTTCTGCTCGATCGCCACGGGGTAGCGCACCTCGGGCGAGCGATCGTACTCGGGGAAGACGACCGCGGCACGCGCCCCGACCGCCAGTTCCCGCACGAGCCGGTCGTGGGTGTGCGCGTTGCCGAACACCCAGCCGGCGCCGTGGATGTAGACGAGGACCGGCAGCGGGCCCTCGTGTCCGGCCGGGCGGACGATCCGGGCCCGCACCGATCCCGTGGGCCCGCCCCGGACGGTCACCCACTCCTCGTCCACCTCCGGCTTGGCGATCGCCCCGGACTGAACGTCGTCCACCGCCTTGCGGCCTTCCTCGACCGGGATCTCGTAGAGATACGGCGGGTCGGCGGTGGCGGCGGCGAACTCCGCCGCGGCCCGCTCCAGGACGGGACCGGTGCCGACGGGTCCGCTGCCCGCCGGTCCAGTACTGCTGTGCTCGTCGGACATGGTGCTCGACCTCTCCTCGCGTGCCCCGTGGTTCGTGGTGGGCTCACCGTAGGAGCGGCGCGGATCGGGGAGTTTGCCCAGAGTGCAGACGGGTTGACGGGGCAAGCACACGCGGTTCGGCGGGCGGCGCGGGCCCGGCGGGAGGGTTGCCGTGTCCCTGGCGCCAGCGGCTCGGAGTCACCCCGTACACGGAGCGGAACAGCCGGCTGAAGTGGGCCGGGTTGACGAACCCCCAGGTGCGGGCGACGGCGGCGATGGTCAGCCGCTCGTTCCCGGGGCGCAGCAGGTCCTCGGCGCACTCCTCCAGCCGGCGGCGCTGGACGAGGCGGCCCACGGTGAGGTCCTCGTCCTCGAACAGCTTGTGCAGGGAGCGCACGGAGATGTGGTGGGCGGCGGCTATGGACTCGGGGCCGAGGCCGGGGTCGGTGAGGTGGCGGTCGACGTGGGCGCGGATCTCCTCCAGCAGCCGGCCGCGCGTGCCCTCGGCGGCGTCCGTGCGGGCGCCGGTGTGCTCGGCGACGAGGGAAGCGAGCAGGTCGGTGACGCTGTCGGCGAGCCGGCGGGCGATGGGCTCGGGGCAGCCGGCGGGGGTGTCGGCCAGGGCGGCGACCAGCGCGGCGAGCAGGGCCGCCGACGGGCTCGCGGGGTCGGCCTCGAGCGGGGCGAACGCGGCCAGGGCGTTGGCCCAGGGGCCGAGTGCGGCACGAGGGACCAGGCAGGCCCTGACGGGTGGGGCGACGGGCAGGCCGGGGCCGTGCGGCTCGTCGGCGCCCTGCCATGGACGGGCCCCGTACGGCCGGCCGGTGTCCCACACCAGGAGCCGCACACCCGCGGCGCCCGCCGTACGTCCGGGGCGGCGAGCGGCCCGGGCAACCAGCGCGGACGGTGTGGCCGGCGCGGCCCATGCGGCAGGTGTCACCGGTGCCGCGGAGCCGGGCACGGCGACCGCCACGAAGCCCGGTTCCTGCAGTGGGCCGAGGGCGGCGCGCCGGCCGGGTCCGGCGGGCCGATGCGCGTCGGCGTCCAGGGTGACGAAGAGCAGATGCCCCAGGCGCCGGGTGACCGGGCGGCCGTCGTCCGCCGGTGTCCGGCCGCGGGCGGCGCCGACCGGCGTCCGACCGCCGGGTGCGTCGGCCGAGAGCCGGCCGCCGGCCACCTCGACCGGCGTCCTGCCACGGCGCCCGTCGACCGGCGTCCGGCCCCGGGCCGCCTCGGCCGGCGTCCGGCCGCGGGACCCGTCGATCAGCGTCGTCGTCGGTCGCATCGCTCCTCCCGCCTCCTGCCGGCACCCTCACGTTCCCCGCACGCGGCCGGTCCGCCGGCGAAGGGCCGCGTCCGCACCCGCCCAGCGTCGGGCCCGGGCGGCGTCCGCGGCATCGGCACGATGACTGCGAAGTGACTGTGATCGCGTGCCGGCGGCCGGGCTGTGCCGCCCGCGCACCGCGGCTGCTCCCTGTGTGCGGCCGCGCCCATAAAATCGTTGTCGGGACACAGGCGTGGTGACGGGGGCATCGGGTGTCGGTCGACGGGCTGATCGGCAGGGCTGAGGAGCTGAAGGCGCTCGACGCCCTGGTCGACGGGCTGCCCCGGCAGGGCGCGGCGCTCGTGGTGCGCGGGACGCCGGGGATCGGCAAGTCGGCCCTGCTGGCGCGGACGGCGCACCGGGCGTCCGGCGCCGGGTGCACCGTACTGCGGGCGTCGGGGGTGGAGACCGAGACGCATCTGCCGTTCGCCGGGCTGCACCAGCTGACCCGGACGGTCCTGGACCGCGTGTCGGCGCTGCCGCCGGCGCAGGCGCAGGCGCTGCTCGCCGCGTTCGGGATGGGGAAGCCGTCGCCCGCGGCGCCCGCCCCGCAGTTCTTCCTGATCGCCCTGGCGACGCTCAGTCTGCTCGGCGAGGCGGCGGCCGACAGGCCCGTCCTGCTCGTCGTGGACGACGCGCAGTGGCTGGACTCGCCGACCCTCGACGTGCTGGCGTTCCTCGCCCGGCGGCTCGGCGCCGAACCCCTCGGGCTGCTGCTCGGGGTCCGCGAGGAAGCGCCGACTCCTCTGGACGCCCTCGCCCTGCCCGAACTGCGGCCGGGCCCGCTCGGTCCCGACGACGCCGAGGCGCTGCTGGACGCCGTCGAGCCGGCGCTGGAGCCCACGCTGCGGCGCCGGGTGCTGGAAGGGGCCGCCGGCAACCCGCTGGCGCTGCTGGAACTGCCCGACGCACTGCGCCGCCGGGGAACGGCCGCCGACGCCCTGGTGTCCCCGGCCGTTCCCCTGACCGCACGGCTGGAGCGGGCCTTCGCCTCCCGGCTGGCCGGACTGCCGCCGCACACCCGCAGCGCGCTGCTGATCGCCGCGTCCGACGACGAGGGTGCGGTGGACGAGGTCCTGGCGGCGGCGTCCCGGCTGGCGGGCACGCGGATCGGGCCGGACGCGTTCGAAGCCGGCGGCGCGCCCGCCCTGGTCGCGGTGGACGACCGGCGCGTCCGGTTCGCCCACCCGCTGGTGCGCGCGGCCGTCCTGCACGCCGCGTCCCCCGCCGAGCGGCGCGCCGCGCACGCCGCGCTGGCCGCCGTACTGGACGGCCGCGGCGACCGGCAGGCCTGGCACCGGGCCGCGGCCGGCGGTCGCCGGGACGAGTCCGCGGCCCTGGCGCTGGACCGGGCGGCCGAGCGGGCCGGGGCCCGCGGCGCGCCCGCGGTCGCCCTGGCCGCGGTGGAGCGGGCGCTGACGCTCGGCGAGGAGACCTCGGCCCGGGGACGCCGGCTGTTGAAGGCGGCGGAACTCGCCCTGGAACTGGGCCGCACCGACCGGGCCGCGACCCTGCTGCAGCTGGCCGCCCCGCTGGAGTTCGACGTGCCGGCGCGGGCGCGCATGGTGCTGCTGCGCGAGGCCCTGGAGACGGACGTGTCGACCAGCGTTCCCCGGCTGCGGCTGCTGCTCGCCACGGCCGAGGCGGCGGCCGGCGCGGGCGAGCCCGAGCCGGCGCTGCGGCTGCTGCGGGCGGCGGCGCGGCGGTGCTGGTGGTCGGATCCGGGGCGGGAGCTGCGCGAGCGGGTGGTCGCGGCGGCCGAACGGCTCCCGGTGCCCGAGCTGCACCCCGAGCTGGTGTACGTCCTGGCCGCGGCGGCCCCGCTGGAGCGCGGCACGACCGTCGTGGAACGGCTGGAACGGCTGGAGTTCCGGGGCGGTTACGACGTCATCGGCGCCGCCACGCTGGGCACCGCGGCCACGATGGCGGGCGCCTACGACCACGCCGGGGGCTTCCTGCGGCACGCGGCGGCGGGGCTGCGGGCCCAGGGCAGGCTCGGGCTGCTGTCCCAGACGCTGGTGTCGCTGTCGTTCACCGCGGCCCACATCGTGGACTGGGAGTCGGGGCTGCCGAGCGTGGCCGAGGCGCTGCGGCTCGCGGAGGAGTGCGCGCTGCCGCGCTGGCTGACCGGCGCCCGGATCGCCAAGGCCCACTTCGCCGCCATCCTCGGGGACCTGGAGGCGGCGCAGACGGCCATCGGCGAGGCGGAGCGGCAGGGGCTGACCGTCGCCAACCCGTCCAATCTGGCGTTCATCCAGAACACGCGCGGTCTGATCGCGCTGGCGGCCGGGCGGCACGCGGAGGCGTTCGCCTGTGTGTGGCGGGTGTTCGACCCCTCCGACCCGGCCCACCACCCGTATCTGCAGACGGTCGCGATCACGACGCTCGCCGAGGCCGCGGTCTCCGAGGAGCACCGGGCGCTCGCGCGGGAGGCGCTGCGCCGGCTCGACGCCGCGTCCGCCGCCACGGACGTCCGGATGATCCGGGCCAACCTCGCCTTCGCGCACGCCCTGCTGGCGGACGACGAGGAGGCCGGGGAGCGGTTCCGGTCGGCGCTGGCCCTGGACCTGTCCCGCGATCCCTTCACCCGGGCGCGGCTGCTGCTCGCCCAGGGGGCCTGGCTGCGGCGCAGGCGCCGGGTGATGGAGTCGCGTACGCCGCTGCGGATCGCCAAGGAGTCGCTCGCCGCGCTGGGGGCGCAGCCGTGGCACGAGCGGGCGGCCCAGGAACTGCGGTCGGCGGGCGAGGGCGGGGCGCAGGCCGGTCCTCCCGGCTGGGATCTGCTCACGCCCCAGGAGCTGCAGATCGCCCAGTTGGCGGCGACGGGCTTGTCCAACCGGGAGATCGGGCAGCAGCTGTACCTCTCCCCGCGCACGGTCGGGGCCCATCTGTACCGGATCTACCCGAAGTTGGGGATCACCTCGCGGGGTCAGCTGCGGGAGCGGCTCGGTCCGCGCGGGTGACGGGCCGCCTCCCGGCGGGTGACGGGCCGTTCCGCGCGGATGGCGGGTGGCGGGTGACGGCGACAGGCGGCGGGCGGCCCGCGGGCGGCGGCCGGCCGTCGGCGTCACAAGGTGCGGCGTACGCCCGCCTGGCGCTCCAGGTTCCGCAGCTGCACCGCGAGGTCGCCCTCCACGGCGTCGTACGCCGGCCCCTTGCGGCCGACGGGCAGGACCTCCTCGCCGCGCATGTCCTCGACCATGTGCGCGAACGCCGCGTACAGGGCGACCGCCGCGAGGAGCAGCCCGAACACGCCGGAGATGCGGCCGAGCCAGCCGGCGCCGGTGAGGCTGAACAGGGCCGCGACCGTGAAGCGCGGCACCGCCACGCACAGCACCAGCCACATGGCGCGCTTGCGGTGCGCGACGGTCGCCATCAGCAGGGCGAAGAAGGCGAAGACGAGGTTGAGCACGCCGAGCACCCGTGCTCCGGAGGGCGGTTCGAGCGCCAGGACCAGGGCGGACGCCAGCCAGGTGCCGGAGAAGCAGGCCATGAGGGTGGCCGCGAGCACGTCCCGCGCGCCGAACGCCAGGACGGCGACCAGGAGTTGGAGGACGAAGGCGGGCAGGATCGTCAGGGCGACGGCCCGGCCGGCGTCCGCGCCGAGCAGGTCCAGCTGGAAGACGCCGACGATCACGGAGGCGATGGCGACGGCGAAGAAGCCGAGGGGCATCGGGGAGGCGATGGGCCGCAGGTTGATGCGGGTCATCGACCGCAGGTCCGGCTCGTGGCGCCGGGCGGACTCGGGCCGCCGCGGGGCGGGCTCGGGGCTGTCGCTCATGACGTGCTCTCCTGGGGGCGGTGGGGACGGGGGTGACGTTGCGGCCGGTGCAGGACCAGGCGCGTCAGCAGGCCGCTGCCGACCCCGGCGGCGACGGCGAGCGGGGCCCACCAGGCCGGCCAGGGCAGCAGTCCGAGCCGGGCGTCCAGCGACCAGTCGCCGGGGCCGGTCGCGGACAGGACGGCGGTCACCACGATCAGCACGAGGGGGTATTCGTAACCGTCGTTCTGGACCCACAGGCCGTGCCGCCACTTGACGGTGAGCGCGACGGTCATGACGCCCATCGCCGCGGTGGCCGCGAGCGGGGTCAGCAGTCCGGCGGCGAGGAAGAGGCCGGAGCCGATCTGGCCGGCGCCCGCGGCGAGCGCGGTGAGCGCGCCGCCGCGGAAGCCGTCGTCGCGGAACTCCTGGATGCCGCCGCGCAGCCCCCGGCCGCCGAGTCGGAAGCTGACCTTCTGGACTCCGTGGCCCGCGATCAGCAGGCCGATGATCACCCGCAGGACGAGCAGTCCGGTGTTCATGGTGGCTCCTGTGGTGGTTCGGGGTTCTCTCGGTGCACGGGCCCGGCGGCGCCCGGCGTCACAGCACGAAGCACGGGTCGAACACCTCTGAGCGGGCCTCGGGCGCGAGGCCGCGCGCGGCCCGCCACCGGCGGTGCTGTTCGGACTCGGCGACGGCCTGCGCGAGCAGGTCGGCCTGCCGGGCGCCGGTGAGGCTGGGCCGGGGTGTGGCCCGGTAGCCGCCGAAGTGGGCGACGGGGCTCCACTCGGGCCGGACGGGTTCGATCGCCTCGTCCAGGCCCTCGTACTCGGCCGCCGCGTGGACGATCCGTCCGCCGACGACCGTGAGGACGGACTCGATGTGCGGGATGTCCTCGGCCGGCACGCCGAAGTAGTCGTCGGACAGGACGGCGAGGTCCGCGAAGTGCCCTTCTTTCAGGCGGCCCTTGACGTCGTCCTCGCCGGTGAGGCGGGCACCGCCGAGGGTGTACAGCTCCAGGGCGGTCTCCCGGCTGAGCCGGTTGCTCTCCGGGTACAGGGGCAGGTCGCCGACCGTTCGGCCGGTGACCAGCCAGTGCAGGGCGACCCACGGGTTGTACGAGGACACCCGGGTGGCGTCGGTGCCGGCCCCGACGGTCAGCCCCTTGTCGAGCATCCGCCGCACGGGCGGGGTGCGGGTGGCGGCCGCCGCGCCGTAGCGGTCGACGAAGGCGCGGCCCTGGAAGGACATGCGGTTCTGCACGGAGACCGCGCCGCCGAGCGCGGCGATCCGGTCCAGGCTGGCGTCGCTCACGGTCTCCGCGTGGTCGAACAGCCAGCGGTTGCCGGCCGGGAACAGGCCCTCGGCGGCGAGGCGTTCGAAGACGGCGAGGTCGCGGCGGATGGTGTCGTCGTAGGTGGCGTGCAGCCGGAAGCCCCAGCCGTTCTCCATCAGCAGCCGCACCGCCTTCTCGAACTCCGCCTCGTAGCCGTCGGCGAGTTCGGGGCGGGGCTCGGTGAAGTTCTCGAAGTCGGCGGCGGCCCAGGTGAGGTTCTCGCCGGCGCCGTTGAGGCGCAGCCAGGCGTCGCCGTCCTGCGGGCGGACCGTCTCGATCCAGCGGGTCAGGTCGGCGATCTCCTGTCCGCCGGTCTGCGGGAACAGGTGGTAGGCGATGCGCAGCGTCAGCTCGCCGCGCCGGGCCAGTTCGATGACCGCGGCGTAGTTGTCGGGGAAGTTCTGGAAGCCGCCGGCCGCGTCGACGGCCGACGTCAGCCCGAAGCGGTTGAGCTCGCGCAGGAAGTGCCGGGTGGACAGGAGCTGTTCGCCGGGGGCGAGGGCGGGGGCCTTGGCGAGCGTGGAGTAGAGGATCAGCGCGCCCGGGGCGGCCAGCAGCACGCCGGTGGGCCGGCCGTCCCGGCCCCGCACGATCTGGCCGCCGGGCGGGTCGGGGGTCTCGGCGGTGAAGCCGGCGGCGCGCACGGCCGCGCGGTTCATCAGCGCGGACTGGTAGAGGTGCAGCACGAAGACCGGGGTGTCCGGGGCGGCGGCGTTCAGCTCGGCGACGGTCGGCATCCGGCACTCGGCGAACTGCTCCGCCGTCCAGCCCCCGACGACCCTGATCCACTGTCCGGCAGGGGTGCGCCCGGCCTGCTCCCGCAGCATCGCCAGCGCCTGCCGCAGCGAGGGCACGCCGTCCCAGCGCAGTTCGAGCACGTAGTTGAGGCCGCCCCGGATGACGTGCAGATGCGAGTCGTTGAGGCCGGGGACGACGCGGCGGCCGAGGGCGTCGACCACTTTCGTCTCCGGCCCCACCAGGCCCGCGAGGTCGTGGTCGTCGCCCAGCGCCAGGACCCGGCCGTCGCGGACGGCGATCCCGCGCGCCTCGGGCCGTGCCCGGTCGCCCGTGTACACCTTGGCGTTGCGCACGAGCAGTTCGGCGGGCTCGGCGGCGCCGGAGGTCGGCGCCATGCCCGCAACCGGCATGCTGGTCACGTCGGCTCCCCTTCGGTGAGGTGGTCGGCCCGGACGGCGGACGCGCGCCGGGCCTTTCCGTTGTCACCGTAGGAGCGGGGCGCGGCGCGGCCTGTGCCCGGAGCGCACACGCGTTGTCCGGCCCGGCACGCTCCCGCCCGGGCGGGCTCCGGGCGGGGCGGCGGCGGTCACCCGCGCCGGCCGGCGGACGGGGAGCCGGCGGGGTGGCCGGCTCAGGACCAGGCGGTCACCGGCAGGAAGGAGCTGTCCTGCCGGAACAGCTCCGTGCCGTCGGCCGGGTCCACGCGCAGCTGGTAGCCGTAGTGGCGCAGATAGCGACCCGGGTAGTTGTACGACTCGAAGCGGACGGCTCCGGAGGCGGTGCCCGTGCGGGCGATGAACGTGGCGTCGCGGGCGAGGACCGCGGAGCCGTCGTCGGCGTCGAATCGGCCCCGGAAGTCCCAGTGCCGCAGGTACCTGCCCGAGGCGTCGCGGAAGGAGAAGGCGGCGGGGTCGGCGAGTCCCGGCGCCAGGGTGAAGGACGCCGCCTGTTTCTCCGCGGTGGTGGACGAGGAGGTCACCACGGGCAGGTTGAGCAGGGCGGACTGCTCCTGCCAGTGGCGGGTGGGGAAGTTGACCGAGCGGAAGGAGCGGCGGACGCCGGTGGCGAGGGCCGGGCCTGCGGGGACGGTCTCCTTGAGCACGGTGAAGTGGCGGGCGGTTCCGGAGATGCCGGGGAGCCTGCTGGGCGCCGTCCAGGTGGCGAAGGTGTCGTGGCTGTCGCTGTAGTAGTAACTGCCGTCGCCGTAGCCGTCGAAGAAGATCCGCCAGGCGCCGTTGTCGAGCCGGATCAGCGCGGGCCCCTCGCGGGTGCCGCCCCAGCCGGCCCAGTCGCCGGTCCGGTGGACGGTGTACGGGCCGCCCAGGCTGGAGGCGGTGGCGTACTCGATGTACTTCGTCGTCTCGTTCTTCGGGAACGCGTGGTAGGTGGACCCGGTCCGGACGATGAAGGTGTCGATGCGGTTGGCGCCGATCCCCGTCAGGGCGACCGGCGGACTCCAGGCGGTCAGGGCGGAGTTGGCGGCCCTCATCCGGTACGGGGTGAAGATCCACTGGTTGTCGGCGGTGGAGCAGGACACGATGACGTGGACGCTGCCGTCGGCGTCGACGAACCACTCCGGCGCCCACGCCCGGGACAGGCCCGCGATCGGGACCGGATGGTCGTACAGGAACGTCCAGTCGAGCCGGTCGGCGCTGCGGGCGAAGCCGATGGTGGTGCTGGTGTCCTGCCAGGTGCGGGTGGTGTAGACGAGATAGTAGAGGCCGTCGGTGTGCTTGAGGATGCTGGCGTCGCGGATGCGGTGGGCGGGCGGCCGGTAGGCGGCGGAGCGCAGCAGCCGGAAGTCGGTGGCGTCGTCGGACTGGTAGACGTTCACGGTCCCGTCGTCGCTGTCGAGGAACGGGACGATGGTGTAGCGGGTGGCGGATCCGCTCGGCGGCGCGGCGGCGTGGGCGACGCCGAGCGGTCCGGCTTCGCCGAGCGCGAGCGCGGAGGCGGGCAGGGCGGTCAGGGCGGCGCGCAGCAGGGTCCGGCGGGAGGGGGTGGCGGGGTGGTGTGGGGGCACGGGCGGCTCTCCTCTGAACGTCCGACATACCGAACACGGTTCGGGAAGGCGGTCAGAAGCTAGAGCCGGGGCATGGACGCGTCAATGGCCGGCGCAGGGCTACCGTGACCCCCGTGACTGCCTTCACCGACGACGCCGCGCCCGGCCGCTTCGGCCCCACCGCCACCACCGAGACCGACCCGCGCGCGGTGGGCCGGGTCCGCACCGAGTACTCCCCCGCGCACGACGGCGACCCGGATCCCGGCGAGATCGTCTGGACGTGGGTGCCCTACGAGGAGAACGACGGGCGCGGCAAGGACCGGCCGGTTCTGGTCGTCGCCCGGGAGGCGGCGGGCACCTTCCTCGCCGTGCGGCTCAGCAGCAAGCGGCACGGCGGGGACCGCGAGTGGGTGCCGATCGGGCAGGGACCGTGGGACCGGTCCGGGCGGGACTCGTGGGTGGGCGTGGACCGGGTGCTGCGGCTGCACGAGCGGGGGATGCGCCGGGAGGCCTGCGCGCTGGACCGGATGCGGTTCGACCTGGTCCGGCGGCGGCTGCGGGAGCGCTATGGCTGGAGCTGAGCCGCCGGCGCCGCGGCGGACGCCTCGGGGAACGCCCGGACGAACGCGGCGCGCACCACGGCGCCCGGAGTGCGGTCCAGCACGCCGAACACCACCTGCGTGAACACGCCCGCGAACCGGCCGCCGGGTGCGAGCAGGTCCCGGAACGCGCCCGCCACCTGCGCCGGGTCGTTCTGGAAGACGCCGCAGCCCCAGGCGCCCAGCACCAGCCGCCGGTGGCCGTGGTGGGCGGCGGTCTCCAGCACCCGCTCGGCGCGCACGGCGAGGACGCGCGGCAGTTCCGCCGCCCGCTGCGGCGCCGTACGGCGCACGACCCCGGCGTTCGGGGCCGCCGCAGTGAGGAAGGCGGCGGTGAAGGGCTCCTCCAGCAGCCGGCCCCGGTCGTCGCGGAAGACCGGCACGCCCGGGGAGTGGATGACGCGGTCCGAGTACAACGGGTCGCGGTGGGCGCGGTGGTGGGCGTAGAACTCCGGGGCCCGCAGCAGGCAGGCGTACAGCGCCGAGGCACGGCACAGCGCCTCCTCCTGGGCCTGGGCGCCGTTGAGGAAGCCGCCGCCCGGGTTGCGGGCGGAGGCGAAGTTGAGCACGGCGGCGTCGCCGATCCGGCGGGCCGCCTCCAGGCTGCTCTCCCCCGTCACCTCGAACACGGTGGCCCCGCCGTCCGGCAGGGAGGGGAGCGGCACCGGGTCGGGTCCGTGCATGAACGTGCCCGCGCACGCCTCCCGGACCGCGGCGGCGAGGGACACCTCGCGCCCGCCGTCCGAGCGGTAGCCGCCGTCGGCCACGATCCGCTCGGTCTCCCGCGCGAGCGCGCGCAGCCGGGCGCTCATGGCGCCACCCCCGTGGACGCCATGACCGCCCCGACCGCACACGGCCGGCGGGCCGCTCCCGTCTTCCCCGTGGTGCTCATGAACGCATCGTGAGCGATGCTGGTCCTGCGGTGCAACGGAGTTTTCCCGCCCCGGGAACCCGCCCCCCGCGGTCCGGCACGTCCGCGGTCGCGCCCTTGTGCGCGGCGGTGCGAGGGGTTTGGGTGGACGGTGGAGCCGGTCCGGGACGCGTTCCCGGGCCCGGCGACATGGTGGAACTCTCAGGAGGAACCCGACATGTCCGATACCGAGCCCGCCGGTCCGGCGGGCGACCGTACGGATTCCCGGTCCGCCGTCACCGAAGCCGAGGTGGAGGCCCTGGTCCGCGGGATCTGTTTCAAGACGGGACCGCCCCGCCGCGTCGGCGTGGAAGTGGAATGGCTGGTCCACGAGCTGCGCGAACCGCGGCTCCCCGTGACGTCCGAACGACTCGAAGCGGCCTACGCCGCACTGCGCACCGTCCCGCTGCGGTCCGCGCTCACCGTCGAACCCGGCGGTCAGCTGGAGCTCAGCTCCCCGCCCGCCGCCTCCCTGACGGACTGCGTGCGCACCGTCTCCGCCGACCTGGACGCCGTCCGCACCGCCCTGCGCGAGCACGGTCTCGGCCTCAGCGGCCTCGGCCACGACCCGTGGCACCCTCCCCGCCGGTTCCTGCGCGAGCCCCGCTACGACGCCATGGAGGCCTGCCTGGACCGCACCGGCCCGGCCGGCCGCGCCATGATGTGCACCTCGGCCTCGGTGCAGGTCTGCCTGGACGCCGGGCACGAGGAGCCGGGCCCGCTCGGACATGTGCGGCGCTGGTGGCTGGCCCACCAGTTGGGCGCGGTCCTGGTGGCCGCCTTCGCCAACTCCCCCGTGGTCGAGCACGCGCCCACCGGCTGGCGCTCCACCCGTCAGCTGCGGTGGACGCAGATCGGCTCCGGCCGGGCGGGCGGCCCCGCCCTGGACACCGCACCGCGTGAGGCGTGGGCCCGGCACGTCCTGGACGCCCCGGTGATGTGCGTACGGCGCGACGGCGGCCCGTGGGACGTTCCCGAGGCGCTGTCCTTCCGGGAGTGGACCCGCACCGGCCTGCCCCGGCCCCCGACCAGGGACGACCTCGACTATCACGTCACGACGCTGTTCCCGCCGGTCAGACCGCGCGGCCACCTGGAACTGCGCATGATCGACGCGCAGCCCGGCGACGACGGCTGGATCGTGCCGCTGGCCGTGACGACCGCGCTGTTCGACGATCCGGAGGCCGCCGAGACGGCCTACCGCGCGGTGAAGCCGCTGGGCGAGCGCACCCGGGCACGGCCCGCTCCGCACAATCCGCTGTGGCTGGAGGCGGCCCGCAGCGGCCTCGCCGACCCGGAGCTGCGCGAGGTGGCCGCCCAGTGCTTCGCCGCGGCCCTCGACGCGCTGCCCCGCCTCGGGGCCGGCCCGGGGATCACCGACGCCGTGGCGGCGTACCGGGACCGCTATGTGAGCCGGGGCCGCTGCCCCGCCGACGACCTGCTCGACCGGCTGTACGGCGCCGGCCGCAGCCCGCACGGGAGGGACGACCGCCCATGACCGACTCCGTCACCGATTCCGTCACCGATTCCGTCACCGACACCGGCCACGGCTCCCCCGTACCCGCCGACCCCGAGACGCTGCGCGAGCGCGCCCTGGCCTCGCTGCTCACCGCGCGGGACCGCACCACCCTGCTGACCGGCTGCGTCGAGGAGCCGGACCTGACCGCGCAGCACTCCCCGCTGATGTCCCCGCTGGTGTGGGACCTCGCCCACATCGGCAACCAGGAGGAGCAGTGGCTGCTGCGGGCGGTCGCCGGACAGGAGGCGATACGGCCCGAGATCGACAGCCTCTACGACGCCTTCGAGCATCCCCGGTCCGAGCGGCCCTCGCTGCCGCTGCTGCCGCCCGCCGAGGCCCGCCGGTACGCGGCCGACGTGCGCGGCCGGGTGCTGGACGTGCTGGCGCGCACGCCGTTCGAGGGCACGACCCGGCTCACCGAGGCCGGGTTCGCCTTCGGCATGATCGCCCAGCACGAACAGCAGCACGACGAGACGATGTTGATCACCCATCAGCTCCGCAAGGGCCCGCAGGCCCTGGCCGCCCCGGACCCCGGGCCCGCCCCGCTGTTCACGGGACCGTCCGAAGTCGTGGTTCCCGGCGGCCCGTTCACCATGGGCGCCACCGACGAGCCGTGGGCGCTGGACAACGAACTCCCGGCCCACCGCCGCGAGGTGGCGTCGTTCGCCATCGACACCACGCCGGTGACCAACGGCGCCTACCAGGTGTTCATCCAGGACGGCGGGTACGACGACCCGCGCTGGTGGACGGCGGAGGGCTGGGCGCACATCCGCCGGCACGCCATCCGGGCCCCGCTGTTCTGGCACGGCGACGGCGGGCAGTGGCTGCGCCGCCGGTTCGGGGCGACGGAGATCGTGCCGCCCGACGAGCCGGTGCTGCACGTGTGCTGGTACGAGGCCGACGCGTACGCCCGCTGGGCCGGGCGCCGGCTGCCCACCGAGGCCGAGTGGGAGAAGGCTGCCCGCTTCGACCCGGCGACCGGCCGCTCCCGCCGCTACCCGTGGGGCGACGCCGATCCGGGGGCCGAGCACGCCAACCTGGGCCAGCGGCATCTGCGCCCGGCCCCCGCCGGCAGCTACCCGGCGGGCGAGTCGCCGCTCGGCGTACGCCAGTTGATCGGGGACGTGTGGGAGTGGACGGCGAGCGACTTCCTGCCGTACCCGGGATTCACGGCGTTCCCGTACAAGGAGTACTCGGAGGTGTTCTTCGGGCCCGACCACAAGGTCCTGCGCGGCGGTTCGTTCGCCGTGGACCCGGTGGCCTGCCGGGGCACCTTCCGCAACTGGGACTACCCGATCCGGCGGCAGATCTTCTCCGGCTTCCGCACGGCCCGCTCGGTGGACGCCTGATGTGCCGTCACATCGCTTACGCGGGACCGGAGCTGGCGCTCGGCGAGGTGCTCGTCGATCCGCCGCACGCGCTGTACCGGCAGTCGTGGGCGCCGCGGCGGCAGCGCCACGGGACCGTCAACGCCGACGGTTTCGGAGTCGGCTGGTACGCCGAGGGCGATCCGCGCCCGGCCCGTTACCGGCGGGCCGGGCCGATCTGGGCGGACCTGTCCTTCGCCGACCTCGCACGCGTCGTGCGCACCACCACGCTGCTCGCCGCGGTGCGCGACGCGACGCTGGCCGGCGCCGACGCGGAGGCCGCGGCGGCCCCGTACGCGGCCGGGCCCTGGCTGTTCAGCCACAACGGCGCCGTCAAGGGCTGGCCCGGCTCCCTGGCGCCGCTGTCGCGGACCCTGGACCCGGTGGATCTGCTGTCCCTGGAGGCCCGCAACGACTCCGCGCTGGTGTGGGCCCTGGTCCTGGCCCGGCTGCGGGCCGGGGACGATCCGGGGCGGGCGCTGGCCGAGACCGTGCCGGAGGTCGCCGCGGCGGCCCCCGGCTCCCGGCTCAACCTGCTGGTGACCGACGGCGCCTCCGTCGCCGCGACCGCCTGGGGCGACACCCTGTGGTACCTGTCCCGGCCCGCGGGCGGCACGGTCGTGGCCTCCGAGCCGTACGACGACGATCCGCGCTGGCGCGAGGCGCCCGACCGCACCCTGCTCACCGCGGGCGGCGCCGGGGTGCGGCTCACGCCGCTGAAGGAGCCGAGCGACGTCTCGGCGCACGCACCGACCGAGGAGCCCCACCCGTGAGTCCGTTCCACCTCACCCGCACCCTGCCCGAGGGCGCCACGGAAGCGGCACTGCGCCAGGACGTCCTGCGCGGGCTGACCGCCACGCCCAAGACCCTGCCGCCGAAGTGGTTCTACGACGCCCGCGGCAGCGAACTGTTCGACGAGATCACCGAGTTGCCCGAGTACTACCCGACCCGCGCCGAGCGGGAGATCCTGCTCGCCCGTTCCGCCGACGTCGCGGCGGCGACCGGCGCCCGCACCCTGGTCGAACTGGGCTCCGGCTCCTCGGAGAAGACGCGTCTGCTCATCGACGCGCTGACCGGGACGGGCGCCCTGCACACGTACGTCCCGGTCGACGTCAGCGAGAGCGCGCTCACCCGGGCGGGGCACGCCCTGGTCGCGGAGCGGCCCGGTCTGCGGGTGCACGCGCTGATCGCCGACTTCACCGCCGGGCTGGAGCTGCCGGACTCACCGGGGCCCCGGCTGCTGGCGTTCCTCGGCGGCACGATCGGCAATCTGCTGCCCGCCGAACGCGCCGCGTTCCTCGCCTCGGTGCGCGCACTGCTCGCCCCGGGCGACGCGCTGCTGCTCGGCACGGACCTGGTCAAGGACGAGCGGGTCCTGGTCCGGGCGTACGACGACGCTGCCGGGGTGACGGCGGCGTTCAACAAGAACGTCCTGACCGTCGTCGACCGCGAGCTGGGCGCCGACTTCGATCCGGGCGCCTTCGACCATGTGGCCCTGTGGGACGCCGAGCGGGAGTGGATCGAGATGCGGCTGCGCTCGCGCACCGCGCAGACCGTGAAGGTGCCGGCGCTCGACCTCGCCGTGGACTTCGCGACGGGCGAGGAACTGCGCACGGAGGTCTCCGCGAAGTTCCGCAAGGAGGGCGTGCGCGCCGAGCTGCGCGCGGCCGGCCTGGAGCCGGTCCACTGGTGGACGGACTCCGAGGGCCGGTTCGCGCTGTCGCTCGGCGTGGCCCGGTAACGGCCGGGGGCCCGCGCCACCGGGTCCGGCGTCAGGAGACGGAGACCGTCAGCGCCTCGGTGATCCGCTGCGAGGCGCGGCGGGCCTCCGTCGCCGGGTCGGCGCCGGTCAGCACCTTCGTCATGTACTCCTTGATCGGGTTGTCCGCCTCGACGTTGGCCCACTCGGGAGAGGAGGGGGTCGCCCGGCCCCGCGCGGCGCCCGCCGCCATCGCGGCGACCCCTTCCTCGCCGGCGACCGCGTCGGCCAGCGTCGTCTTGTTGGGCACGTAGTTCATGGTCCGGGCCAGTTCGGTGTTCCACTTCTCGCCGGCGAGCGCCTCCACGACCGCGACGGCGGCCTCGCGCTGGTCGGTGTTCCTCGGCACGACCAGGTCGGAGCCGCCGGTGAAGACGGCGCCCGGCTTGTCGGCGCTCCGGCCCGGCACCGGGAAGAAGCCCAGCTTGCCCTTCAGGTCCGGGTTCCGCTCGACGATGGCGCGGGCGAGGCCGGGCACCGCCACGATCTGCGCGACCCGTCCGTCGGCGAACACCCCGGCCTGCGGCGGGTGTTCCTCGTCGGCGTCGACCGGGCCGTCGCCGAGCGCCTGGAGCCGCCGGTAGAAGTCCATGCCGCGCAGGGCGGCCGGGGTGTCCAGCGTGCCGTACCACGAACCGCCGCGCTGCTCGGCGAGTTCGCCGCCCTCCTCCCAGATGAAACCGGAGAGCGTGTACCAGTCCTGGCCCGCGAGGTAGATGCCCTGGCGGCCGTCCCCGTCGAGCTTCTCGGTGACCGCCAGCCACTCGTCCTGGGTCTTCGGCACCCCGGTGACGCCGGCCTCGGCGAACAGGTCCTTGCGGTAGATGACGACGCGGTTGGCCGCGTACCAGGGGATGCCGTACTGGGTGGAACTCTGCTGCCCCGGTTCGGCGAGGCCGGGCAGCCAGTCGCGCATCCCCCAGTCCCGCATCGACTCCAGCGTCAGGTCGAGCAGTCCGCCGCCGGCGACGTACTGCGGGACCTGGGTGTTGCCGACCTCGATGACGTCCGGCCCGTTCGCGCCCTCCTCCCCGGCGCGGGCGTCGAGCGCGGCGTGCACCTTCTCCCCGATGCCGGTCCATTCCTGGATGCGGATGTCGAGGTCGAGGTCGCCGTGGGCGCTCTCGAAGTCCTCGGTGAACCGGTCGATGAACTCCCGGGAGGCGCTGTCCTTCATCAGCCATACGGTGACCGTGCGCCGCTCGCTCCCACCCCCCTGCGGCACGAGTCCGCAGGCGCCGGCCAGGGAGGCGGACACGCAGACGAGGGCGAGGAAACGAAGTCTCACGGTGGTCCTGTTCTGTCTGACGGACAGGGGGAAGGGACCCGACGTGGGGGGCCGAGTCCGGGACTCGGACGGGTGTGCCGATTTTGGTATGGACCAATGCGGAGGTCAAGACCGGTGCGGTCACCGTCCGGGGACGGCCGACGTCTCGCGCTCCGCCTCGGCTTGGGGCACGGTGGAGTGACGTGTGACACACGCGCGGCCGAAGAGGCGGCGGAGGAACGGAAGGGGAGCACCCGTATGTCGAACCACATCTACCGGGTCACCGAGATCGTCGGCACCTCGCCCGACGGCGTGGACCAGGCGGTCCGCAACGCCATCGGCCGCGCCTCGCAGACCCTGCGCAACCTGGACTGGTTCGAGGTGACGCAGGTCAGGGGGCAGATCGAGAACGGGCAGGTGGCGCACTGGCAGGTGGGCCTGAAGGTGGGCTTCCGGCTGGAGGACGCGGACGCGGGCTGAGGGGCGGACGCAGGGGCGGGCCGAGGCGCGCTCCACGCGGCGGCCGGCGGTCGGCGGCGTCCCGTGCGCCGGGTTGCGCCGGTGTCGTGCGTCGGGTCCCGTGTGCCGGGTGTCGGGTCCCGTGTGCCGGGTGCGTCGGGCGAGCCGGCGTGCGGGGTGCGCGAGGTGCTTCAGGTGCGGCCCTCCTTCTCCTGGGCCGCCTTAAGGTCGGCCGACGGGCTCGCCCAGCGCGCCCGCACCACGGTGAACCCGGCCCGTTCGGCGTCCGCGCACACCAGTTCGTCGTCGTCCACGAGGACGCGGACCGTGCGGGTGCGGGCGAGCCGGCGCAGGATCTGGAGCTTGGTGAAGCGGGCCGGCCTGCGGTCGTCGTCGCGCCGCATGTACACGCGGCCCTCGGGCAGTCCGTGCCGGGCCAGCCACTCCAGTGTGTCGCGCCGGCAGCGCTCGGGACGGCCGGTGAGGTAGACGACCTCGCACTCCTGCGCGCTCGCCGACGCCAGGGCCAGTCCCTCGGGGAGCGGCGGGTCCTGGGGCGCCGCCGCGAAGAAGGCGTCCCAGTCGCGCGGCCTGCGCTCCAGGAACCGCTGCCGGTGGGCGGTGTCCGCGAGGGTGTTGTCCAGGTCGAAGACGGCGAGCGGCCGTGCGCTGTCGGCTGTCACGCCCCCAGCCTAGGCACCCGCCGCGTCCGACGCCTGCGGCGCCCCCGGCTCGGGGAATGCCGCGGCGCGGACGGCGTTGAACCGGGTGTGACTTCCGTGATCGGCGCGACCCGTTTCTCCGTGCTCGACCGTTCCCGCATCCGTGAGGGGCACGCGGACGCCGAGGCACTGCGCGACACCGTGCGGTTCGCCCAGGAGGCGGAGCGGCTCGGCTATCACCGGTTCTGGGTGTCGGAGCACCACGGCGTGCCCGGCGTCGCCGGGTCCGCGCCCACCGTCCTGGCCGCCGCGGTGGCCGCCGCGACCTCCACGATCCGGGTCGGCACGGGCGGGGTGATGCTGCCCAACCACCGGCCGCTGGTGGTCGCCGAGCAGTTCGGGGTGCTGGAGTCCCTCTTCCCGGGGCGGATCGACATGGGGCTCGGCCGGTCGGTGGGGTTCACGGACGGGGTGCGCAGGGCGCTGGGCCGCGGCAAGGAGGACGCCGAGGACTTCGCGGCCCAGCTCGACGAGTTGCTCGGCCGGCTCCGGGGCACCTTTCCGGACGGGGTGCGGGTCCGGCCCGCTGCGGGGCTTTCGGAACCGCCGTTCGTGCTGGCCATGGGCGAGGGGGCCGCCGTGGCCGCCCGCGCGGGGCTGCCCATGGTCATCGGCGACCTGCGCGACCGCGCGAAGATGCTGCGCGGCGTCGAGCGCTACCGCGCCCACTTCCGTCCCTCCCCCTGGGCGCGGGAGCCGTACGTCGTCGTCTCGGGCACGGTCGCGGTGGCCGCGACCCCCGAGGCGGCCCGTCGGCTGCTGGTTCCGGAGGCCTGGTCGATGGCCCACTCCCGTACCCACGGCACGTTCCCGCCGCTCCCGCCCGCCGGACGCGTCGAGTCCCTGGCCCTGTCCCCCAAGGAGCGCGACCTGTACGAGTCCGGGCTCACCGGCCATCTGGCGGGCACCGAGGAGCAGGTGGCGGACGGGCTGGAGACGCTGCTGAAGGAGACGGGCGCCCAGGAGGTGCTGGTCACGACCAGCACGTACGACCGCGACGCCCTGCTGGACTCCTACCGGCGGCTGGCGCGCGTCGTCGCCTCCCGGGCCGCCGGCCGTTGAGCCGTCCCCTCCTGCGCCGTCGCCTCCCGGACGGTCACCTGACGGGGCATCACCGGCCGCCCGGAGGGAGCGATCCGCGCGGTGTGGTCGCCGCCCGGAGCGGTGTGCGGCTGGGCGGCGCGGGCGAGGGCCCGGCGGTCGGGGTGGGCGCCGGGCGCAAGGGGCGGCCGTATGTCCACCTCGGCGACCAGGCCGCGGGTGGAGGCGACCCGCCACAGCGAGGCGAGCAGGGAGTCCTCGCCGACGAAGGCGGGTGCGGTGCTGGCCGCGCCGTCGGCGAAGCGGTAGTGGAGGCGGACCGGCTGCACCGGCACGCCCGCGTCCAGGGCGGCCTGGAAGACGGCCCGGCGGAAGGCGCCCTGGGCCCGGCCGCACCAGGTGCTGCCCTCGGGGAAGACACCCACCGCCGCCCCGGAGCGCAGGGCGCCGGCGATGTCGGCGACCGTCCCGGGCAGGGTGCGCAGCCGGTCGCGTTCGATGAACACCACGCCCGCCCGCGCCGCCAGCGGGCCGGCGACCGGCCACTGCCGGATCTCCGTCTTGGCGATCATCCGGGCCGGGCGGACGACGGCGAGCAGCGGGATGTCCAGCCACGAGATGTGGTTGGCGACCAGCAGCAGCCCGCCGGCCGGTACGGGGCCGCCGGACAGGCGGATCCGCACCCCCGCGGCCCGCACGACGGCCCGCGACCACACCCGCACCAGCCCGGCGGGGACGCGCCCGCCGAGCGGCAGCAGCACGATGCCGGCCAGCACCAACAGCGTCACCGCGGCGAGCCGCAGCAGGGCCCGCGGCGCGGCCACCGCCCGGTCCGCGGGTTCGACGCACGCCCCGGGGGTGCAGGGCGCACTCGGCAGCCAGACGCTCATCAGGACGGGACGAGCGAGAGGAAGTGCTTCAGGTAGCGGGCGTTGACCCGGCTCATCGGCAGCAGCACATAGAGGTCGGCGACCCCGAAGTCCGCGTCGTGGGCGGGCTCGCCGCACACCCAGGCGCCGAGGCGCACGTAGCCGCGCAGCAGGGGCGGCAGGTCGGTGTGGCCGGCCGGGCGGGCGACGCCCTCGGGGTTCCACGGCGTCAGCGGCCGTACCCGGTACTCCTCGGGGGCGAGGTTCTTGGCCCGGACGCGGTCCCAGGTGGCGGCGGCGACCGCGCCGCCGTCGGCCAGCGGGATCGAGCAGCAGCCGGCCAGCCACTCGTGGCCGCGGTCGACCATGTAGCGGGCTATGCCGGCCCAGATCAGGCCGATGACGGTGCCGTCGCGGTGGTCGGGGTGCACGCAGGAGCGGCCGACCTCGACGAGTCCGGGGCGGATCGGGTCGAGGCGGGTGAGGTCGAACTCGCCCTCGGAGTACAGCCGGCCGGCGACCGCGGCGCGCTCGGGCGGCAGCAGCCGGTAGGTGCCGACGACCTGGTCGGTGAGGGTGTCCCGGACCAGCAGGTGGTCGCAGTAGGCGTCGAAGGCGTCGATGTCGTGGCCCGGCTGCGGGGTGGACAGCAGGGCGCCCATCTCGCCGGCGAAGACGTCGTGGCGCAGCCGCTGGGCGGCGCGCACGTCGTCCTCGTCGCGGGCGAGGGTGACGGTGTAGCGGGTGGGAGCGGCTGGCTGCGGGGGGCGGTCGAGCGTGGAAACGCCGGTCATGTCACTCTCCTGGTCGGGCCGGGGACGGCGGAGCGCGGAGCGGGGCCGGCGCCGTGTGTCCGGCCGCCACAGTTCTTCCGATTCCGGCTGTCCTGCGCGTGACCCGTGCGCGGAGAGCGGGTGTGAGCTAGTTGAATGCCCGGGGTGCACGACGGGGCCGGGATGAGCACCGCTCCCGGCCCCGCCCGTCCGCACCCTGCCGGCGAACGTTCCTCAGCTGCCGCGTCTAGCCCCTGGCCACCTTGCGGGTCGCGCGCAGCCACTCCTTGTTCATGCTCGTGATGGACGTCAGCGGGATGCCCTTGGGGCAGGCGGTGGCGCACTCGCCGGTGAGGGTGCAGCCGCCGAAGCCCTCCTCGTCCATCCGCGCGACCATGTCCAGCACCCGGGTCTCCCGCTCGGGCGCGCCCTGCGGGAGCACGCCGAGGTGGTTGACCTTCGCGGAGGTGAACAGCATCGCCGCTCCGTTGGGGCAGGCGGCCACGCAGGCTCCGCAGCCGATGCACTCGGCGTGCTCGAAGGCGAGGTCGGCGTCGGCCTTGGGCACGGGCGTGGCGTGCGCCTCGGGCGCGGAGCCGGTGGGGGCCGTGATGTAGCCGCCGGCCTGGATGATCCGGTCGAAGGCCGAGCGGTCCACGACCAGGTCCTTGATCACCGGGAAGGCGGCGGCCCGCCACGGCTCGACGTCGATGGTGTCGCCGTCCTGGAAGGAGCGCATGTGCAGCTGGCAGGTGGTGGTGCGCTCGGGCCCGTGGGCGTCGCCGTTGATGACGAGGCTGCACGCGCCGCAGATGCCCTCACGGCAGTCGTGGTCGAAGGCGACGGGGTCCTCGCCCTTGAGGATGAGTTCCTCGTTGAGGGTGTCCAGCATCTCGAGGAAGGACATGTCGGGTGAGACGCCGTCCACTTCGTACGTGGACATCGCGCCGTCGGCGTCGGCGTTCTTCTGCCGCCAGACGCGCAGGGTGAGCTTCATGCGTAGCTCCGCTGGGTGGGGTGGACGTACTCGAAGGCCAGGTCTTCCCTGTGCAGGACGGGCGCCTCGCCGGTGCCGGTGAACTCCCAGGCGGCGGCGTAGGAGAACGCGTCGTCCTTGCGGGCGGCCTCGCCGTCGGGGGTCTGGGACTCCTCGCGGAAGTGGCCGCCGCAGGACTCGGTGCGGTGCAGCGCGTCGAGGCACATCAGCTCGGCGAGTTCGAGGTAGTCGACGATGCGGTTGGCCTTCTCCAGGGACTGGTTGAACTCCTGGCCGGTGCCGGGGACCTTGATCCGCCGCCAGAACTCCTCGCGGATCTGCGGGATGCGCTCCAGCGCCTTGCGCAGGCCGCCGTCGGAGCGGGACATGCCGCAGAACTCCCACATCAGCTCGCCCAGTTCGCGGTGGAAGGAGTCGGGCGTGCGGTCGCCGTCGACGGCCAGCAGCAGGTTGAGGCGGTCCTCGGTCTCGGCGAGCACCTCCTGCACGACGGGGTGGTCCGCGGTGACCTCCCCCTGGCGCGGGGTGCGGGCGAGGTAGTCGTTGAGGGTGGCCGGCAGCACGAAGTAGCCGTCCGCGAGGCCCTGCATGAGCGCGGACGCGCCGAGCCGGTTGGCGCCGTGGTCGGAGAAGTTGGCCTCGCCGATGGCGAACAGGCCGGGGATCGTGGTCTGGAGGTCGTAGTCGACCCACAGGCCGCCCATCGTGTAGTGCACGGCCGGGTAGATGCGCATCGGCACCTCGTACGGATCCTCGTCGGTGATCCGCCGGTACATGTCGAAGAGGTTGCCGTACCTGGCCTCGACGGCCTTGCGGCCCATGCGCCTGATCGCGTCCGCGAAGTCGAGGTAGACGCCCTGTCCGCCGGGGCCGACGCCGCGGCCCTCGTCGCAGACGTTCTTCGCGGCGCGGGAGGCGATGTCGCGGGGCACCAGGTTGCCGAAGGACGGGTAGATGCGCTCCAGGTAGTAGTCGCGTTCGTCCTCCGGGATCTGCGCCGGCGGGCGGGTGTCGCCCTTGGCCTTCGGCACCCAGATGCGGCCGTCGTTGCGCAGCGACTCGCTCATCAGCGTCAGCTTGGACTGGTGGTCGCCGGTGCGCGGGATGCAGGTGGGGTGGATCTGGGTGAAGCAGGGGTTGGCGAAGTACGCGCCGCGCCGGTGGGCCCGCCAGATCGCGGTCGCGTTGGAGTTCATGGCGTTCGTCGACAGGTAGAAGACGTTGCCGTAGCCGCCGGTGGCGAGGACGACGGCGTCCGCGAAGTACGTGTCGATCCTCCCGGTGACCAGGTCGCGCGCCACGATGCCGCGGGCCCGCCCGTCGACGACGATCAGGTCGAGCATCTCGGTGCGGGCGTGCATCTCGACGTTCCCGGCCGCGATCTGCCGGGACAGCGCCTGGTAGGCGCCGAGCAGGAGCTGCTGGCCCGTCTGGCCGCGGGCGTAGAAGGTGCGGGAGACCTGGACGCCGCCGAAGGAGCGGGTGTCGAGCAGGCCGCCGTACTCGCGGGCGAAGGGCACGCCCTGTGCCACGCACTGGTCGATGATCTCGACGGAGATGTGCGCGAGCCGGTGCACGTTGGACTCTCGGGCGCGGAAGTCGCCGCCCTTGACGGTGTCGTAGAACAGCCGGTGGATCGAGTCGCCGTCGTTGCGGTAGTTCTTCGCGGCGTTGATGCCGCCCTGCGCGGCGATGGAGTGGGCGCGGCGCGGCGAGTCCTGGAAGCAGAACTGGACGACCTTGTAGCCCTGTTCGGCGAGGGTGGCGCCGGCCGAGCCGCCGGCGAGGCCGGTGCCGACGACGATCACCGTGTGCTTGCGCCGGTTGGCCGGGTTGACCAGCTTCGCCTCGAAGCGGCGCTTGTCCCAGCGCTCGTGGACGGGTCCGGGCGGCGCCTTCGTGTCGGCGATCGGCTCGCCCGTCGTGTAGTTGGCGTAGTCGCTCATGTCAGCTCACCACTCCGGTCATGACGCCCACGGGGACCGCGATGAAACCGGCCGTGAGCAGCAGTGCGAGGACGTCGGCCGAGGCCTTGAGGGCGCGGTCGCGGGTGCGGCTGCCGACGCCGAGGGTCTGGGCGGCACTCCAGAAGCCGTGCCGGATGTGCAGGCCGAGGGCGAGCATCGCGACGATGTAGATGACGTTGCCGTACCAGGTGGAGAACGTGTCCAGGACGTTCTGGTAGGGCTTGCCGTGCTCGAAGCCCCCGGTGTGCACGGTGCCGGTGGTCAGGTCGAGGATGTGCCAGACGATGTAGAGGCCGAGGATGACGCCGCCCCAGCGCATGGTGCGCGTCGCGTAGGAGGCCCGCGGCTTCTTGTGGACGTAGCCCCTGGGCCGCGCCCGGATGTCGCGGCGGCTGAGCTGGTAGGCGGACACTCCATGGGCGACGACCGCGACGACGAGGACCACGCGGATGAGCCACAGCGTCCACTCGTAGTGCATGAACGGTTCGCCGAGGGTGCGGATCCAGTGCGCGTAGCCGTTGAAGTCGCCCGGCCCGAAGAAGATCTTCAGGTTTCCGTACATGTGGACGACCAGGTACAGCAGCATGATCACGCCGCTGACCGCCATGACCGCTTTCTTGCCGACGGTGCTGTCCCACATCGTGCGCGCGAACGACGGCCGTCGGTCCGTCCGCGTTGCCAGAGCCATGTCCTCAGACGTTAGGGGGGAGAGACCCCATCGGTCCAAGACATGGTCCGGCTTGATTCGATAGGGCGGGCCTATGATGCGAGGGTGCAGTTCCAGCAGCTCCAGTACTTCGTCGCGGTCGCCGAGACCCGGCACTTCACCCGTGCCGCGGAACTCGTCCACGTCGCGCAGCCGTCGCTCTCGCAGCAGATCAGGGCGCTGGAGCGGGAGCTGGGCGCGGACCTCTTCCTGCGGGCCCGCGGCAACATCACCCTCACCGACGCCGGGGAGGCGCTGCTGCCGCTGGCCCGGCGCATCCTCGCCGACGCGGACACGGCCCGGCACGAGGTGCAGGAGCTGGCGCAGCTGCGGCGCGGCCGGGTGCGGCTCGGGGCGACGCCCAGCCTGTGCACCGGTCTGCTGCCGGACGTCCTGCGCGCCTTCCACGACCGTTATCCGGGCATCCGGCTGATGATCGAGGAGGGCGGCTCGCACGATCTCGTACGGCACCTGGCGCGCGGCGCGCTGGATCTGGCCCTGGTCGTGCTGCCGCTGCCGACGCCGTCGCCGGCGCTGACCACGGTGGAGCTGCTGCGCGAGGACCTGGTGGTGGTGTCGTCGCCGGAGACGCCGCGGCCGGGCCGGGGCCGGCGCACGGTGCGGATCGCCGATCTGGAGGGCGAGCGGCTGGTGATGTTCCGGCACGGCTACGACCTGCGGGAGCTGACCGTGGCGGCGTGCCGGGCGGAGGGGTTCGAGCCGGACTTGGCGGTGGAGGGGGGCGAGATGGACGCGGTGCTGGGGTTCGTGCGGGCGGGGCTGGGCCTGGCGGTGGTGCCGCGCATGGTGGCGGCGCGCTCGGGGCGGGGGCTGCGGGTCACCCCGCTGGCGCGGCCGGGGCTGCATCGCACCATCGCGCTGGCGCACCGCAGCGACGTGGCGCCGCCGCGGGCGGCGCGGGAGCTGCAGCGGATGCTGCTGGAGCGGTGACGGGGCCGGCGCCGCCGTTCCTGCGCCGGGCCGGCGCACGGCGCGTCGCCCGGCGTACGGCGCCGTGGTCCGGCGTACGGCGCCGTGGTCCGGCGTACGGCGCCGTGGTCCGGCGTACGGCGCCTCGGCGCCCGGCATGTCGTCGGGCGCGGCGCACATCGGCAGCACCGGCGAGTCGTCGGTGCGCGGCACGCCCGGCACGTCGGCGGGCGCCCCGCCACGGTCGGCGCCCGGCACACTCCCGTCGCCCCGCGTCACGGCGGCCGACGGCGCATCGGGCGACACACGGCAAGTCCGTGCGCGGCACGGCGGCACGCCCGGCACGTCGGCGGGCGCCCCGCCACGGACGGCGCCCGGCACACTCCCGTCGCCCCGCGTCACGGCGGCCGACGGCGCGTCGGCGGGGGCACGGACGTCGGAGGGCGCCTCGACGACCGACGGCGCCTCGGCGCACCCCCGGCGCGCACTGCAAGGCCCGGCGCGTCGGTGGCGCGGCCCCGGGGCGGACCGCGCTACGCCCGCGTGTCCGCCATCGCCAGCTGGTGCAGCCGGTCCGGGGGGCCCGGGCGGGCGTAGTACCAGCCCTGGGCCGTGTCACAGCCCAGGAGGCGCAGTTGCTCGGCCTGGGCGCCCGTCTCCACGCCCTCGACCGTCACCGTGAGGTCCAGGCTGTGGGCGAGGGAGACGATCCCCTCGACGATCTTGAGGTCCACCGGGTCCGCCGGAAACTGCTGCATGCCCTGGGTGAAGGAGCGGTCCAGCTTGAGGACGCTCACCGGCAGGCGGCGCAGGTTGGCGAGGTTGGAGTAGCCGGTGCCGAAGTCGTCCAGGGCGATGTCGACGCCCATCTCGGCGAGTCGGCGCAGCGGTTTGAGCAGGTCGTCGTCGGCGCCGATGAGGGCCGACTCGGTGACCTCCAGGCACAGCGCGTCCGGCGTGACGCCCTCGGCGTCCAGGATGTCGACGGTGTCCTGGACCAGACCGGGGTGGGTGAGCTGGCACGGCGAGAGGTTCACGTTGATCCGCAGCGGGCCGGCGTGCCGCTCCCGCCACGCCTTGGCCTGGCGCACGGACTGCTCCAGCACCCAGCGGCCCAGCGGCACGATCAGCCCGGTGTGCTCGGCGAGCGGGATGAACCGGTCGGGCCCGAGGACGCCGTGCTGCGGATGCAGCCAGCGCACCAGCGCCTCCGCGCCGCGCACGCTGCCGTCGCCGAGGTGGACGAGCGGCTGGTACTCGATGAAGAACTCGCCGCGTTCCAGGGCGGTCGGCAGCGCCGTGGTCAGCCCGTGCCGGGTGATGGCGCGGGCGTCGGCCTCGGCGTCGGCCGTCTCGTAGCGGTTGCCGCCCGCCGACTTGGCCCGGTACATGGTGATGTCGGCGCTGCGCAGCACCTCGGCCGCGGTGCGCTCGCCGGCGGCGCCCTCGACGATGCCGATGCTGCCGCGCACGGTCAGCTCCCGGCCGTCGACGCTGATCGGGGCGAGCAGGGCGTTCATGATCCGCGCGGCCAGCTCCTCCACCTCGCGCCGGGAGTCGGGGCCGGTGGTCAGCGCCACGAACTCGTCGCCGCCGAGCCGGGCGACCATCTCGCCGGGAGCGGTGGCACAGGCCTGGAGCCGGTCGGCGACCTCCACGAGCAGCCGGTCGCCGGCCGCGTGGCCGAGGCTGTCGTTGATCGTCTTGAAGCCGTCCAGGTCGAGGTAGCACAGCCCGAACCGCCGGCCGTCGCCCGCGGCGAGGACCTTCTCCAGCCGCTCGGAGAACAGCGTGCGGTTGGGCAGGCCGGTCAGCGCGTCGTGGGTGGCCTCGTAGCGCAGCCGCAGATTGAGCAGCCGCCGCTCGGTGGTGTCCTCCATCAGGGCCAGCTGGTACTGCGGGTTGCCGTCGGCGTCGCGCAGCAGGGAGACGGTGAGGTTGGTCCACAGGGCGGTGCCGTCGGGCCGGTAGTAGGCCTTCTCCACGTGGTAGTGGTCGCGTTCGCCGCGCACCAGTTCCTCGTACAGCCGCCACACCTGCGGCGCGTCCTCGGCGTGCGTCCACTCGCGGACGTTGCGGCCGCGGACGTTGTGCTCGGTGCCGCCGAACATGCGCATCAGGGCGTCGTTGGCCTCCAGGACGTTGCCGTCCAGGTCGGCGATGCCGATGCCTATCGCCGCGCCCTCGAACACCGCGCGGAAGCGGGCCTCGCTGCTGTGCAGGGCCTGTGCCACCACGCCCTGGGCGCGCAGCGCGGCCTGGGCGATGGACTCCTGCTCGGCGAGGGTGCGTTCGCGCAGCGCCTGGGCGTACCCGGCGGCCATGGCGTGCTGGAGGCGGGAGGAGCGGGCCCGCAGGTCCTCCTGGGGACCGCTGCCGCCGCAGTAGAGCACCAGGTAGGCGTCGACGCAGTCCAGGCTGCGGCTGAGCGCCTCCGGGTCGGTGCAGTGCGCCTCGACCAGCGCGGCACCGACCTCACGGCCGGCCGCCGCGTCGAAGCCGCGGGCGCGCAGGGCCACGCTCAGCCGCCGCGCGAGCGGCAGCAGTTGCTCCTCGAACTCGCGCCGGGTCAGCGACGAGGCCGTCACCGGGTACACGGCCCGGCTCCAGATCGTCGCGAACCGGCGCAGTCTGTCCTCCGGCCCGTCCGGTTCCGCGCTCACGCCGTACGCCCCACACCCGCGAAACCGGAGAACGCGTAGGGGTCCTCGTCCTCGGGCGCCGTCTCCGGCCGCCAGGCGGCCAGCGGCACCAGTCCCGGTTCCACCATGTCGTACCCCTCGAAGAACCGCGCGATCTCGTCGCGCGAGCGCATGATCAGCGGGTTGCGGATGTTCTTGTACACGTCGACGGTGCCGCCCGCCCGCTCGGGCGGCAGCGGGATGCCGTCGTAGGCGGCGTGCGTGAGCACCAGCATGCTGCCGCGCGGCAGCGCGTCCCTCAACTGCGCGACCGCGCCGTAGGGGTCGTCCGCGTCCTCGACGAAGTGGAGGACCGCGACCAGCAGCAGGGCGACCGGCCGGTCGAGGTCCAGCAGCCGCTCCACGGTGGGACTCGACAGGATCTCCTGGGGCTTGCGCAGATCGCCGGCGAGCACGTCGGCGTCGGCGTTGCCCTCCAGGACCGCCTGGCTGTGCGCGACGGCGACCGGGTCGTGGTCGACGTAGACCACGCGGGCGCCGGGATGGGCGGCCTGGGCCACCTCGTGGACGTTGCCGAAGGTGGGTATGCCGGAGCCTATGTCGAGGAACTGCGTGACGCCCTCGCCGACCGCGAACCGCACGGCGCGGCGCATGAAGGCACGGTTCGCCTGCATGATCTTGGGGAGTCCCGGCATGAACTCCATGGCCTTGCGGGCCGCCTCCCGGTCGACCTCGAAGTTGTGCGAACCGCCCAGGTAGTAGTCGTAGATGCGTGAAACGCTCGGCACCGAGATGTCGATGCTCCGGGGGGCCCAGGCGGGACGCTCCATCTACTTCTCCAAGGCGTAGGCGATCCGGTGTTCGAGCAGAGGCTACTGATCGTCCGCCAAAGGAGCGAGCCGAAACGGAAATTGACCGTCCGTTCCCGGTCACTGCCTGTGGCTCGTACCGAATCGTCGCGCGGCGGGGAGCGAGGCGCATGTGCCCCGGGGAGTTGCCCGAGAGTTCCGGATCGTGCTGGTGCATTCCGACAAAAACGGCCCGCCTCCTGCGAGGGGAGCGCAGGGGCGGGCCGCGGGGGGAGGCGCACGGGGAGAGGCCGGCCGGGGAGCCGTTCCGGCGGGGTGGCTACCGACCTTTCGCGGGCGCGCCGACCGGTTTTCCGTCGGGCGCCACGGCGAACCAGGTGCCGCCCACACCCTGGCCGTTGGTGTCGCCGGGCTTCTCGTCCCCGGCGAAGGTGTAGATGGGCCAGCAGTCGATCGTCTGCTGTCTGACGCCGTCGGGCCGGGTGAAGCTCATCAGTCCCTTCTTCTCCACGCCCTTGGTGTCGGCCGCCTCGACCGGCGCGACGACCGGCCACTTGTCCAGGCATGCCCCGGTGCACGCCGAGACGGGCTTCGGCCAGGCCTCGTCCTCGAGGAAGCGGTAGACGGTGTTGCCGTCTCGGTCGACCACGATCTCGCCGAGCTTCGGGTCCTCGCGGGTGGACAGCCCCGGCAGGTCGGCGAGCCTGGCCTTCTTGCCGTCGGGCGCGAGCGCGTGCCAGGTGCCGTTGACCCCTTGACCCTTGGTGTCGCCCGGGTCGACGTCCTCGGCGAAGCGGTACGCCGGCCAGCCGCCGACGGTGAGCTGCTTGGTGCCGTCGGACCGGGTGACCTCGCCGAGCAGCGATTGGTCGACGCCCTCGCCGGCGGAGGCGTCGTCCGCGGGGACCGGCGGCCAGGCGGTGGCGCAGTCGCCGTCGCAGGTGGACCTGGGCGGCTCGGCGGTGTCCTCGTCGAACCGGTAGAGGGTGCGTCCGCCGGCGTCGGTCAGCAGCTCGCCGAGTTGCGGGTCGGCCGCGACGGCCAGCTCGCCCGCGGGGGCGGCCTGGGCGGCCGCGTTCTGCTCTCCGGGCGCGGCGCCCGCGCCGATGCCCGTGCCGCCGTATCCGCCGGCCGGCGCCGTGGCGCCGACGTTCTGGCCGGCCGGCCCGTCGGCGCTGTCCTGACCGCACGCCGTCGTCAGCGCCAGCACTGCCGCGGCGCTCGCCACGACAGAGGCGCTCCGCCAGGAGGTCTTCATCTCAACTCCCCGATCATCGCAAGGTGTCGCGGCGCCCTGCTGGGCCGTCGCACGACCAGGGGTACGGGCGGGGGCGGCCGGCGTGTTCAACCGCGTCGGTTTTTTCTTCTCCCGCACGGTCCCGCCCTCTCCCCGACGACCCCGCGCTCTCCCTGACAACACCGAGTTCTCCCTGGCAACCCCGAGAGCGGCGTTTCCCTCGTTCGGACCAATCCACCGCGGCCCGCCCACGGCCTGACCCGTGACGGCCCATGCTCGGCATCGTGCATGGTTGCCGACCGACCCATTCGCCTTTGCCCACAAGGCTGTTGGCCCTCCTGGCGCTCGCCTGGGCGCTCGCCGGCGCCCCGGCCGGCGTCGCGGTGGCCGACGCGTGCGCCCACGCCTCGACCGGACCGGACGGCACCGAGGCGGTGTCCGTCGCGGGGAGCCGCACCTGGCCGCCCCCTCCGGGCTGCCCCCACCCCACTCCGCCCCCGACGCCCACACCGACGCCCACCCCTACCCCGACCCCCACCCCGACTCCCCCCGAGCCGACCCCCACCCCGTCTCCGTCTCCCCCGCCGGCCCCACCGCCCCCGCCGCCGAGGCCGACGCCGGCCCCCGCACCGCCCCCGCCGCCCGCGGCCCGCCCGGCACCACCCCCGCCACCGGCCCCCACGCCCTCCACGACCCCCCGGCCGACGCCGGCACCGCGCCCCGAACCGACGCCACCGCCCGCCCCGGCGCCGTCCCCGTCGCCCTCGCCGACCCCCCGCCCCTCGGCGTCCCCCGTGAGCTACCCGGAGTACCGCACGGCCCCGCGCACCCGCACCCGCGGCCGCGGCCACTCCCCCCTCACCCACGTCCTGCTGATCACCGTGCCCGCGCTGGTCGCCGTCGCCGCACTGCGGCCGCGCTGACGGCCGGCCCCAGATCCCCGGAGGATCCCGTTGCCGGAATGGCTTGTTCTCACCCTCGCGATGGTTGCCGCCTGCACCCTGGTGGTGGTCATCACCCTGCTGCGGCACCGCTCGGCCTCCGACGACGAGGACCCCTCGGAGACGCCCGACGTCATCGAGTACATGACGATGTGGATCGGCGTCATCTACGCCATCGTGCTGGGCCTGGCCATCGCGGGCGTCTGGGAGGCCCGCAACGTCGCCCAGGACCATGTGCAGGCCGAGGCCCAGGCGCTGCACGAGATCTCCGAGCGGGTCCGCGTCTACCCGGCCGACGTGCGCAACCGCATCAGGGAGGACGTCAACACCTATGTCGGACACGTCGTGACCGACGAGTGGAAGGCGATGGCCGACAAGGGCGAGGTCACCGAGCGCGGCGCCGAACTGCTGGACCGCATCCGCGCCGGCGTCACGGACTACGAGCCGAGGACGGACTTCGAGGCCCAGGCATACCAGCCGCTGGTCGACCAGGTGGCCGCCGCCGACCAGGCGCGCACCGGCCGGGCCAACGCCACCGGACCGACCATGCCGGGCGTGGTGTGGTTCGGGCTGGTGATCGGGGCCGTGATCACGATCGGGATGATCCTGGCGCTCCAGATCCGGCGCACCCCGCGCGAGCTGATCCTCGCCGCGCTGTTCTCCGCGCTGATCGCGTTCATCCTCTTTCTGATCTGGGACTTCGACGCGCCGTACAGCCGCGGCATCACGGCCACGGCCGACCCGTTCCTCACGCTCTTCCCCGGGGCCGGGGGCTGAACGCCCCTCCCCGGGGGCCGGCGGGGACGCCGGCTCCTGACACCTCGAACCCCGGCGCCCCGCACAGGCCTTCGCCCCGGACGGCCCTCACGGGGTCCGGGGCGAAGGCCTGTGCGGCGTGCGAGGTCGAAGCGTGCGTGCGATGTCGACGTGCGAAGGGAAGACAGCCGCGGCCTCAGAGCGTGTGCCGCTCCGAGCGCCGGCGCATCCAGAACAGCCCGCCGCCGACGACCGCCGCCGCCACCAGGCCGCCGCCGATCGCCATGTCGGTCGGCGTCGCCCCGGTGGAGCTGCTGCCGCCGAGACCGCCGCGGACGCCGCCGATGACGGTGAACGCGGCCGGGCGGGTCAGCGTGCGGCCGGAGCAGTTGACGGTGATGTCGTACGAGCCCGGACGGGCGTTGCTGTGGATGGTGGCGGTGCCCTTCGCGGTCTCGTTGGCTCCGTGGATCGGCGTCAGGGTGGCGGTCGAGAACGCGCCGGACGTCATGGTGCCGCCCTTGGGGCAGCCGTCGACGGTGACCGTCAGCTGGCCGCCGCGGGCGATGACGCTGGGCAGGGCGACGATGTTGCTCGGTGTGTCCCACGCGACGGCCGCCGGGGCGGCGAGCCCGAGGGCGGCGACCGCGGCGGCAGAGACCGCCAGGGCACGAGAGTTGCGCATGTCATCCTCCGCGGAAGACGCCCCGGGACCCGTCCCCGGTCGATCGGCGAGAAAGCGTCTCCCGCAACGACCCTCGATCGCCCGGGACGCGCCCGCATGTCGGGAATGGTCCGTCCTGGTGAGACAACACGCCGGGCGAAAAGCACACAATCGGATATTGTCGCAGGTCACGGACCGTCAGGAAATTTCTGTGCGCGGCAACTCGGATGGCGCACCCGAAGGCCGCAGCGGCCACCCGTTCGTCTCCGCCCCCGTCGCCGGTTCCCGGCACTGCGCTTAGCGTTCTGTCATGCGCGAATGACGTGGCGACGGCCGCGTCGAGAGGGGATTGCCGAATGTCTGTTGCCGAGCTGGCCGAAGAGGAGGAGCGGCGGAGGAGGCGCGCCCCGTGGGGCGTGATAGCGCTTGTTCTGCTGACCGGTCTCGCGCTCATTCGGAATGGTTCGGGCGAGTTCGACGTCGGGCCGCCGCAGCCCGCCCCGGCCGCCGCCGCGGACGCCCGCACCACCCCGGACACCTTCCTCAACGCCCCGCAGCCGCTGCCGTACTCGGTGCCCGACCGGGTCAGGATTCCCGCCATCCAGGTCGACGCGCCGATGATGCCGGTGGGCCTGGACGCCGAGGGCTGGGTGGACGCGCCGCCGCCGGAGGACCCGAATCTGGCGGGCTGGTTCACCGGCGCGGTGGCGCCCGGTGAAAAGGGCACCGCGGTGGTGGTCGGCCATGTCGACAACCAGCGCGGCCCGGCGGTCTTCTACGGTCTGGGCGCGCTCAAGCGGGGAAACCTGGTGGAGATCACCCGGCAGGACGGGAAGACGACGGTTTTCGAGATCTACGGCGTCGAGGTGTTCGAGAAGAACAATTTCCCCGGGGACCGGGTCTACGGTTCCAAGGGTGCCGCCGAATTGCGGGTCATCACCTGCGGCGGCGGTTTCTCCCAGCAGAACGGCTACGACGGCAATGTGGTCGTCTTCGCCCGCCTGGTCGAGGTCCGCTGAGCGGGCCCCGGCCGGGCGGGCGCGGGCCGTGCGGACGCTCACGGCCGGTGCCGACGGGGCACGGTGACGCGGTAGCCGTCGTCCAGCAGGCGCGGCAGATAGTCGCGCAGCGCCCGTACGCTCTGTGAGCGGTCGCCTCCGGCGTCGTGCGAGAGCACCACCACTCCGGGGGCGGCGCCGTTCTCCACCCGTTCGGCGATGGTGCGCGCGCCGGGCTCGGTCCAGTCGAGGGTGTCGACCGTCCAGGCGAGGGGTTCCATGCCCAGTTCGGCGCCGAGCTGGAAGGCCGCCCGGTTCCAGGCCCCGTAGGGCGCGCGGAACCAGCGGGGGCGCTCTCCGCAGGCATCCTCGACGACGTCGCTGGTGCGCTCCATCTCGGAGCGGATCCGGCCGCGGCCGAGCCGGATGAGCAGGGGGTGGGACCATGTGTGGTTGCCGACGACGTGGCCGTCGTCCGCCATCTCGGCGATCAGGTCCTTGCGGGCGGCGGCCATCTCCCCGCACACGAAGAACATGGCGCGCACGTCGTAGGCGCGCAGGGTGCGCAGGACGTCGGGGGTGTAGCGGGGGTCGGGGCCGTCGTCGAAGGTCAGCACGATGGTGCGGCCCGCGCCGGACACCCGCAGCAGCGGCGCGCGGCGTACCAGGGTGCGGGTGGGGGCGGCGGCGGGCGGACCGTATCCGGCCAGGGGCTGGAGTCGGTGGGCGGAGGGCTTGAGCGGGCGGCGCGCCGGGGGCCCGGCGGCCGGGGCGGGGGCCTGCCCGCCGCCCGTGCCCAGGCCGAGCAGCCCGCACGTCCCGGCCGCGCCCAGGGCGCCGGCGCCGAGGAGCAGGGCACGGCGCCGCGTCGGCAACTGGTCCTTCGTCATGACTCATCAGTCGCCCACCGCGGACCCGACGCACCACAACGACACCGGGGCGGCGGTGCGAAAGCACCCGTGCGGCCCATGCCTCGCCCGTCGGCCGGGAGGGCCCGGCGCGGTTGTCATCGCCCCATGACCAGCCCGTCCTCGGCCGCGCCCCGGCTGAGGACCACCCGCCGGATGCGGTCGCGCACGGCGGTGAGGTCGGCGCCCTCGGCGAGCGCGGAGTTGAGGTTCACCACGCGGCCGGCGTCGACGTCGAACCACTGCGGCACGAACTCGGCCCGGGTCACCCGCCACCGTTCGCCGGGCCGGGCGGGCGGGGCGAAGGTGAAGCGGCCGACGGTGGACTGGTTGCCGCGCGGGTCGGGCAGCCGCTGGTGGTTGGTCATCTCGCCGGCGATCTGGTCGCCCATCCCGTAGATCACCCAGGTGCCGTTGACCTTCTCGTACGCCTGCGGGACGTGGGCGTGGGTGCCGACGATGAGATCGATGTCCGGCCGGCCCCGGGTGGCGGCGGCGGTGAGCGACCGGGCGAGGGAGAGCTGCCGCTCGTCCGGCTCGTCCTGCCACTCGGTTCCCCAGTGCAGGGAGACGACCACCACGTCGGCGCCCGCCTGCCGGGCCGCGCGGGCGTCGGCGACGATCCGGGTCCCGTCGATCAGGTTGACGGCCCAGGGCCGGTCGGCGGGGAGGGGGTGGCCGTTGGTGTCGTAGGTGTAGGCGAGGTGGGCGACGCGCGCCGGGCCGGCCGGGATGATCGTCGGGGTGTGCGCCTCGGCCGGGGTGCGCGCCGACCCCGCGTGCCGCACGCCGGCCCGGTCGAGGGCGTCCAGGGTGCGGCGGATGCCGTCGGCGCCGTCGTCGAGGCTGTGGTTGGAGGCGGTGGAGCAGCCGTCGTAGCCGGTCTCGGCGAGCGCCAGGGCGACCTCGGGCGGGGACTTGAACAGGGGGTAGCCGGTGTAGTGGCCCGCCTCGCCGTAGACGGTCTCCATGTGGCACAGGGCGAGGTCGGCGCGGGAGACGACCGGCCGGATGCCGGAGAGCATCGGCCCGAAGTCGTGGCCCCGGCCGCCGGCGTCGAAGGCCGCCTGCTCGATGACCGAGGTGTGCGGGAGGACGTCTCCGGAGGCGACCAGGGTGAACCCGCGCGCCTCGGCGGAGGCCTCGGCGGACGGGGCGGGGGCGGGACGGCCCCGCGCGGCGGGCGGTTCCTCGCTCCGGGCCTGGCAGGCGGCGGCCGCGGCGAGCAGGGCCGTGAGTGCGAGGGCCGCCTGCCGTCTGCGTGCGATGGATACGAACATCAGCTCACCCCAATGCAGTCGTATTTACGCACAAATAGGTACGAAGTTGGAGCCGTGGCCAAACTGCCCCAGGGGCCCCTTTAACCCGTCCGGTGTGCGCGGGCGGCGGCCCGGAACCGTTCATCGAACCGTTCATCGACGGTTTCGACCGTCCGTCGCAGCACCGTGTGCGCGCTCTGTCCGGATACGGCTCCCTGGGGTGACATACGGCCATGACGGCCGGAACCACCATGACCAACGGGACGACCGCCGAACACGAGCTCGCCGCGCTGCAGCGCGAGCACGGGCGACCGCTCTTCGCCCTGCTGCTGCGTCTGTGCGACGGCGACCGGCAGCGGGCGGAGGACCTTGTGCAGGAGACCCTGGTACGCGCCTGGCAGCATCCCGAGGCGCTGCGCGCCGACGCGTTCGACTCCGTACGCCCCTGGCTGCTGACCGTGGGGCGGCGGCTCGCGATCGACGCACGGCGGGCCCGGCAGGCGCGCCCGCCGGAGGTCGGCGACGCGATCCTGGAGAACGCGCGGGTGTGCGCGGACCACGCCGAACGGTCGGCGGCCACCGTCGACGTGCGCGAGGCTGTGAAGACTCTCACTCCCGAACACCGTGAAGTCCTGATGCTCATGTACTTCCAGGGGGCGAGCGTGGCGGAGGCCGCCCAGGCCCTGGGCATTCCGCCCGGTACCGTGAAGTCCCGCGCGTACTACGCGCTGCGCGCCCTGCGCCGGGTGCTTCCGGGCTACGCGGCCGACCTGCGGTGAAACCGACAGCCGGGTCAAGCCTCCGTAAAGTGCCTTGCCGATGACCCCCATGGGGTAATCGGCTGTCCTCATCCGTGTTCCGGACCAGGACCCGGGGTCGGGCCACGCGCCACGCACCGGAGGAAGGCAGGAAGGGATGCAGCACAGAGGTGAGCAGAGCACGGAGGGGGCCGACGGCGGTGAACTGACCGTCCCGATGGCCTGGTTGTACGCCGAGTACATCGCCGACGAGCTGCTGCGCAGCGGCGATCTGATGCCGCCGACGTCCTTCGAGTTCCGCGCCGGGCGCGACGCGCTGGCGCTGACGGTCTTCCTGGCCGACACCGGGGGCGGGCCCGGCATCGAGGTCGTCTCCCAGCTGGAGACCTGGCTGGCGCTGACGGCGTACGACCAGCCGTGGCAGGACTGGGTGGGCGAGCGCATGGCCCGGTTCGCGCAGCGGGCCGCCGAGTCGGGCGGCCCGGCGCCGGACCTGGAGCTGGCGGAGGCGGCCTGGCGCTGGCTGCGGGAGACCGAACTGCTCGCGCCCGACCTGAACGCGGTGCCGGGCGGCGGTGCGGTGATCGGCGAGGAGGACGGGCCGAAGGTGTGGACGCCCGCGTGGCAGCTCGGCCTGCCCCTGGGGCATCTGGCGATCCATCTGTTCTGACCCGGCGCCGGGTGTCGTGCCGGTCCTCCGCCGGACCGCTCGGACGGCCGCGGGGAATCCCCGTCGCCGGCCGGTCCTCCACTGGGGCCGCGCCGAATCGTTCGGGTCGCGAGCGGAATACGGCGTGAGTGATTCCGCGTGGCGGTGCGTACGGGTGGATGAACGAAGTGACTCCCACCCACGGCACGAGGATGCGGCATGAGGTCCCTGGAGAGGCATCGCGACGTCGGCGCGTACACGCTCGGCGTGCTGGACGAGGCGGACGCCTTCCGTTTCGAGGACCACCTGACCGGGTGTCCCGGCTGTGCCGTGCAGCTTTCGGAACTCCGCTTCGCCGCACGGCAGTTGATGCTCTACCGGCGGGCGACGCCGCGGGTCGTGCACCCCGTGGCGGGCCCCGGGCCCCGGCTGCTGGACCGGCTGCTCGGCGAGGTCGCGGCGCGACGGCGGGCGGGACGCCGGCGACTGCTGTGCGCGGTGGCCGCGTCGGCCGTCCTGGCCGTCGCCGTCCCGGCCGTCGCGGTGATGGCGCAGGGCGGCGGCCGCGCCCACCGGATCTCCGCGACCGACGAGCGCTCCGGGGTGTGGGCCCGGGTCACGGCCGAGGACCAGGCGTGGGGCAGCCGGGTGCGGCTGGACGTGCGCGACGCGGCCGGCCCCCGCGTCTGCCATCTGGTCGCCGTGGGCCGCGACGGCTCGGAACAGACCGTCACCACCTGGACCGCCCCCCGCCACGACGCCCGCCTCCGCACCACACACGGCGGCGCGGCCCTGCGCCCGGCGCAGATCGACCGCTGGGAGGTGCGCACGGCGACGGGGGAACGACTCGTGGCCCTCGATCCGCGCTAGACCCGCGTCCGACCGCTTCCCGCCCCACTCGGACGCGGGCACGGCGGGGGCCGCCCCGCGCGCCGACGCCGGCGCGGTTGACCCGGCCGCCCCTCCCGGCGGGCGGGGCGCCGGGGCCGGTGTGAGACTGCCCGTGGGCCGAACCGGCGCCGGCGAGGGGAGATCAGGTGACGGCTGCGGAGACCGGCGACGGGCTGCTGGAGGACTTCCTGGCCGACCCGGGCAACGCCGCGCTGGACCTGAACACCGCGGTCGCCCGCTGCTCCAGGGCGCTCGGTCTCCCGCACTGCGTTGTCCATCTGGTGGACGTCCAGCAGCGCGTGCTGGTGCCGCTGAGCGAGGCGGCCGTCCCGCTGGCCGTCGACGGCTCGCTGGCCGGCTGGTGCTACCGGACCCAGTCGCTGCGCGTGGAGGAGTCGGAGACCACCGGCCTGACCGTGTGGCTTCCGCTGCTGGACGGCGTGGAACGGCTCGGCGTACTGGCCGTGCACACCCCGGCGCTCACGCCCGTCATCCTGCGCCGCAGCCGCAGCCTCGCCACCCTGCTGGCGATGATGATCACCTCGAAGCGGGCGTACAAGGACACGTTCGTGCGGCGCACCCGCACCGAGCCCATGCGCCTGCCCGCCGAGATGCTGCGGGCCTTCCTGCCGCCGCGCACCATCGGCACGGCGCACGTCGTCTCCACGGCCGTGCTGGAGCCCGCCTACGACCTCGGCGGCGACGCCTTCGACCACTCGCTGACCGATACGGCCCTGCACGCCTGCGTCTTCGACGCCATGGGGCACGACCTGGCCTCGGGGCTGACGACCTCGGTGGCGATGGCCGCGTGCCGCAACGCCCGGCGTGTGGGCACCGAGCTGCCCGAGCTGGTGAAGTGCGTGGACGACGCGCTGTCGTCCTGGCTGCCGGACGGGTTCTGCACCGGCGTCGTCGCCCGGCTCGACCTCACCGACGGCCTGCTGCGGTGGTGCAACTGCGGACATCCGGCGCCCCTGCTGATCCGGGACCACCGGCTGCTGGTGGACGCCATGGAACGGGACGCCGACCCGCCGATGGGCCTGCCGGCGCTGCTGGCCGGACGGTCCCGGCAGGTCCACGAGATCGCCCTGCAGCCCGGCGACCGGGTGCTGATGTACACCGACGGGGTCACCGAGGCGCGCACCCGCGACGGCAGTCTGTTCGGACTGGAACGGTTCGCCGACTACGTCATCCGGGCCAGCGCCACCGGCGAACTCGCCCCGGAGATCCTGCGGCGGCTGATCCACTGGATCCTCGACGCCAACCCCGGCCGGCTGAGGGACGACGTGACCATCCTCATGTTCGAGTGGCACCCGCCGAACGGCTGACCCGTGGGCGGTCGCCTCAACGCCCGGGACCGCCCCCCGACGGTCACTTCAGCAGTCGGGACAGCCGCCGGTCCGCCAGCGGTTTCCCGCCCGTCTGGCAGGTGGGGCAGTACTGCAGCGAGGAGTCGCTGCAGGACACCTCGCGGACGGTGTCGCCGCACACCGGGCAGGGCTCGCCGGTGCGGCCGTGGACGCGCAGGCCGCTCTTCTTCTCCGCCTTCAGCCGCCCGGCGGCCAGCCCTCGCGAGCGCTCCACGGCCTCGCCGAGGGTGGTGCGCAGCGCCGCGTGGAGCCGCTCGACGTCCTCGGGCGTGAGGGAGGCGGTCGGCTTGAACGGCGACATCCGCGCCGCGTGCAGGATCTCGTCGCTGTAGGCGTTGCCGATGCCCGCGATCAAACTCTGGTCGCGCAGGGCGCCCTTGATCTGCCGGCGTTCTCCGGCGAGCAGCGCGCCGAGGCGGGCCGCGTCGAAGTCGGCGGCGAGCGGGTCGGGGCCGAGCCGGGCCACGCCGGGCACCTCCTGGGGGTCCCGCACGACGTACACCGCGAGCCGCTTCTGGTGCCCGGCCTCGGTGAGATCGAAGCCGGCGCCGGTGTCCAGGGCCACGCGCAGCGCCAGTGGGCCCTTGCCGGGGCGGGGCGGGCCGTCGGGGAGACGGTCCTTCCAGTGCAGCCAGCCCGCACGGGCCAGATGGGTCACCAGATGCGGGCCGCCGGCGGTCCCGACGTCGAGGAACTTGCCGTACCGGCGCACCTCCGCGACCTCGTGGCCCTCGACGGCGGCCGGCGGCGGGTCGTACGTCTTGAGCACGCTCACGGCGACCGGCAGCACCCGGACGATCTCCCGCCCGACCAGGTGCTCGGTCAGGAAGTCCTTCAGCGCTTCGACCTCGGGAAGTTCCGGCATACGTCCAGGGTGGCCATTGCGCGCCGCCCCCGCCACGCGGGCTCAGTCCCCGTCCCGGTCCGCGTCCCCGTCTCCGTCCGGCACCGCGAACTCGCACCACACGCACTTGCCGCCGCCGCGCGCCTCCACGCCCCACACCTGCGCGAGCAGGTCGACCAGGAGCAGGCCGCGCCCCGAGACCCCCGACTCCCCCGCCTCCCGGCGGCGCGGCAGGGCGCTGGAGGAGTCCTCCACCTCCACCCGCAGCCGGCGTTCGCCCCCCGTGAGGTTCCGCAGGGTCAGGATGGCGGCGCCCTCGGTGTGCATCAGGGCGTTGGTGATCAGCTCGTCGGCGACGAGTTCGACGTCGTCGGCGCGGTCGGCCGCGCCCCAGGCGCGGGCCGCGGCACGGATCATGTGCCGGGCCTCGCGCAGCGCCTCCGGGTCGCCGGGGGCGACGTGCTGCTGGAGGCGTCCGCCGGTCTGCGGGGTGTCCGGCCCGCGACGGCGCAGCAGGAGCAGCGCCACGTCGTCGTCGCCGCCGCGTTCGTCGGCCATGCCGATGAGCACGTCGGCGAGCCGGCGGACGTCCCGGGGGCCGGAGGCCATGAGGGCGGTGAGTTCCCGGAAGCCGTCGTCCAGGTCGGTGCCGGGCTGTTCGACCAGGCCGTCGGTGCAGAGCAGGAGCGTGTCGCCGGGGTCGAGTTCGAGGGTGGCGACGGGGTACTCCAGACTGCCGAACTCGGCGGACAGCCCGAGCGGCAGACCGCCGGCGACCGGGACGCGGCGGCAGTCACCCGCGTCGTCGCGGATCAGCGGATCGATGTGACCGGCCCGCACCGCCTGGACCACCCCCGTGGCCAGGTCGGCCTCCGCGTACAGGCAGGTGGCGAAGCGGTCGGTGTCCAGCTCGTGCAGGAAGACGGAGGCGCGGGCCATGACCGCGGCGGGCGTGTGGCCCTCGGCGGCGTAGGCGCGCAGCACGATGCGCAGCTGGCCCATGACGGCCGCGGCGTGCGTGTCGTGGCCCTGGACGTCTCCGATGACGGCCCCGACCCGCCCGCCGGGGAGCGGGATCAGGTCGTACCAGTCGCCGCCGATGTCCCGGCCGAGGGAGGCCGAGCGGTAGCGGACGGCGACGTCGGCGCCGGGGACGCTGGGGATGGTGCGCGGGAGCATGGCCTGCTGGAGGCCGGTGGCGAGGTCCTTCTCCTGCTCGTAGAACATCGCCCGCTGGAGGTTTTGCGCGATGCTGCTGCCGAGCGCGACGAGGATGTTGCGCTCCTCGGGCGTGAACCCGCTGCGGTCGTTGTAGAGCAGGCCGATGGCGCCGATCGGCCGCGCCTGGACGATGAGCGGCAGATAGGCGGCGGCGGTGACGCGCAGGTCGGTGAGGTGCGGCCACAGGATCGGGTAGCCGCGGGCGAACTCCTCCGGCGACTCGATGAACCGGGGGGTGAGAGTGCGGACGACCTCGCTCATCGGGTACGGCTCGTCGATCCGGGTGACCAGGGTGCCCGGCACGAAGCTGCCCTCGGGCCCCTCGGCGACCAGCCGGATCCGTCCGGCCTCGACCAGGCCCATGACCAGGCTGGTCGCGCCCAGGTGGGTGACGCCGTAGGTGTCCTTGAGCACGTCGATGACGTCCTGGACGGTGCGGGCGTGCGCGAGGGCGGCGGTGGTGACCTGGATGACGTCGGTGCGGTCGAGGCGGGTGTCGGCCGGGACCATGACGCCGTGGGTCGCCGGGTCGCTCAGTTCCTCGGTGGCGTCGCGGACGATGCCGATGATCCTGGTCGGCCGGCGCGAGGCGTCGCGGCGGATGTAGCCGTGGGTGTGGGTCCAGCGCAGGGTGCCGTCGCGGCGGCGGACGCGGAAGTAGGCGGCGTAGTTCTCGCTGCCGTCCTTGATGGCCTGGGCGACCATGGCGTCCAGGCGCTGGTTCTCGGTCGGCGGCACCCGGACGGCCAGGCCCTCCGGCCGGCCGTTGAACTCGCCGGGCAGCAGATCGAAGATCTCGTGCGCCTGGGCGTCCATGTGGAACAGCCCGGCGTCCAGATCCCAGTCGAAGCTGCCCATGCGGTTGAGCGCCAGAATCGGATCGGCGTGGGCGGGCCAGTCGTCCGGGAGTGACTGGGCGCTCGCTCCCCGATCAACCATGCGCCCACCTTGCCAGTATTTGCCCGGATATTCGACCGGGTCGGATCGGACCGGTGACCGGACCGGTACTCGTTGACCGGTGACGTCGGTGACGTCGGTGCCGGTTCGGTGACACGGGTCGGCGCGTCAGTCGGCGAACACGCCGGTCGGGCTGCCGAAGATGCTGCCGTCCGCCTCGCCGGCGCCATCGCCGCCGCCGTCGCCGTCGCCGTCCGGGCCATCCGGCTCGTCGGGGGCGTCGGGGACGAGTCCGCCGCCGTCGGGCGGGTCGGGCGCGTCCGGTACGGTCGCGGGTCCCGCGTCGCCCGCCCCGGCCTCCGGCCTCGGTACGGCGTCCGCGGCGTCCGCGGGCTCCGGGACCCCGGCCCCGTCGTCCGCCGCCCGGGACGGATCGGCAGGACCACCCGGCTCCCGCGGCGACCCCGAGGCGGTGTCGGCGAGCACCGGCGGCTCCTCGGGGTCCGAGGACTCCGAGGACTCCGAGGACTCCGAGGACTCCGAGGCCGGGTCCGGGGCGTTCGCCGCCGACCGGTCCTCGGCCGGGCTCGCGCCCACGCTCGGGCTCGCCGCCCGGTCCGTGCGCTCCGCCCCGTACGGCCCCGGCATCACCCGGTCGTGCCGCACGTCCGCCCCCACCTCGCGCTCCACCCACGCGCCGTCGTCGATGTCGACGATCGTGAACGTCCCGACGGCCCGGGGCGCCGGCGTCACCACGACGACCCGCTCCGGCCGGTACCCCGCCCACGTCCCGGCCGCACCGCCGACGGCGCTCCGCGTCGGGACCGGCGGCGCGAGCGGATTGCCGCAGGCGCAGCGCACCCGCGGGACGCCCCGCGTGTCGACGAGCACGGCGGTGCCCGCCTGGAGGGCGGCCTGGTACGCCACGGCCCGGCCGGCGCGGTATCCGTGCCCGGTGACGCGGGTGTCGGCGCGCAGCACGACCGGGGTGAGCGCACGCAGGTGGGCCGGGATCGCCGCCTCCACGATCCCGGCCGCCCCGGCGAAGGCGCGCGCCCTGTCCGGGTCCGCGGTCGGCAGGCGGTCGACGTCGCAGTCGGCGGCCCGCCGGCGACCGGCGTAGAGGCCGGGCGTGCCGCCGGAGTGGCGGCGTACGCCCGTGAGGGCTGCCGCGGGGTCGGCGCCGGAACGGGAGCGCGCGGCCGGGGGCGTTCGGGTGAGCGGTGGCGGGGTAGCCGGGGAGGTGGCCGTGGCGTCCGTGAAGGGGCCGGGTCCGCGGGCCGCGGCCGGCAGGAGGACGAGTCCCGCGCCGGACGGCGCGTCGTACCGCGCGGCGCGTTGGTCCCCCGGCCGGGCGATCTGGCCGACGACGCCGCACCCGGCGACGAGCAGCGTCGTCAGGAGGGCGCAGGCCGCGCCGAAGGCTCCGGTGGGTCTGTGCACCGTGTTCTCCCGACTCGTCCGGGCAGTTCGTTCACTATTGTCTGCTTCACTCGCTCGGGTCACGCAAACGGAAGAGACGCTGACGCGCGGTGACGAGGGCAGGAGAGGAGCGCACGGGCGTGGACTGGTTCACCGCATCCGACTACTGGCTGAGCCGGCTGGTCTTCCAGCGGGCGCTGGCCGCCGTGTACCTGGTGGCGTTCCTGACGGCGGCCCTCCAGTTCCGGGCGCTGATCGGCGAGCGCGGGATGCTGCCGGTGCCGCGGTTCGTGGAGCGGACGTCGTTCCGGCAGGCGCCGAGCCTGTTCCGGCTGCACTACTCCGACCGCTTCTTCGCCTGCTGCGCCTGGGCGGGGTGCGCGGTGTCGGCGGCCCTGCTGGCGGGGCTGGACTTTCTGCTGCCGCTGTGGGGCGCGATGCTGCTGTGGCTGGTCCCCTGGGCGCTGTACCTGTCGATCGTCAACGTGGGCCAGACCTGGTACGGGTTCGGCTGGGAGTCGCTGCTGCTGGAGGTCGGTTTCCTCGCCGTGTTCCTCGGCAACGACGAGGTCGCGCCGCCGGTCGTGGTGCTGTTCCTGCTGCGCTGGATCCTGTTCCGGGTGGAGTTCGGCGCGGGCCTGATCAAGCTGCGCGGCGACGCGTGCTGGCGGAAGCTGACGTGTCTGGACTTCCACCACGAGACCCAGCCGATGCCGGGCCCGCTGAGCTGGTTCTTCCACCGTCTGCCGAGGCCGCTGCACCGGGTGGAGGTGGCCGCCAACCACGTCACGCAACTCGTGGTGCCGTTCCTGCTGTTCGCCCCGCAACCGATCGCGTCGGCCGCCGCCGCGCTGATGGCCGTCACGCAACTGTGGCTGGTGCTGTCCGGGAACTTCTCCTGGCTGAACTGGATCACCATCGTGCTGGCCCTGTCGGCGATCCGCTTCCCCGGCGAGTCGCCCTCCGCGCCCGGCGCGCCGCTCTGGTTCGTCGTCGTGGTCCTGGCCGTGGCCACGCTGATCGCGTTCCTCAGCCACCGGCCGGTGCTGAACATGGTCTCCCGCCGCCAGGTCATGAACCGCTCCTTCGACCCGCTGCACCTGGTCAACACCTACGGCGCGTTCGGCAGCGTCAACCGGGTCCGGTACGAGATCGTGATCGAGGGCACGGCGGACCCGGTGGCGCGCGAGGACTCCGACTGGCGCGAGTACGAGTTCAAGGGCAAGCCCGGCGATCCCCGGCGCTGGCCGCGCCAGTTCGCCCCGTACCATCTGCGGCTCGACTGGCTGATGTGGTTCGCGGCGCTCTCCCCCGCCTACGCCGGAGCGTGGTTCGGCGCGCTGGTGGAGCGGCTGCTGGAGAACGACCGCGACACGCTGAGGCTGCTGCGCCGCTCCCCCTTCCCTGCCGACGAACCGCCGCGCTTCGTCCGCGCCCGGCTGTTCCGCTACCGCTACACGACCTGGCGCGAGCTGCGGGAGACGGGCGCGTGCTGGGAGCGGACGTTCGTGCGCGAATACCTGCCCCCGACGCGGCTGGCGAGGGCGGCCGGGGGTGCGTGAGGCGCGTCGTCAGCGCTTGGCCGCGACGTGGTAGGCGTTCAGCGGGTCGTCCTCGACCGTCTTGACGTCGACGGCGCGGAAGCCGGCCTCCGCGACCATCCGGAGGGCCGTCTGCTCGCCCCGGACGGCGCCCAGCCGTCCCGGCGAGGTCGTCGGGGCCGGCCTCGGTGGTCAGCGAGGCGGCGTGCCCGGGCGGGAGCCGGTACGCGCCCCGCTCCGGCTCGTACTCCACGACGCCGCCGACTCGCGCACGTACCGCTCGTCCAGGCCGGCGGCCGCGGCGATCTCCGCGCCGGTCGACGGCGGAAGGCCGGCCGGCGTCGAACGGGCCGTCCTGATGGCCGACGCCGTTGAGCAGCGCGAGCGCCCCCCTTCCGCCGATCCGCATTCGCCGCATTACGCCGGCATTCTCCCGGCGAGTCGCCCGCACGGGGAAGGCGGGACGGCCTGTCCGGGTCAGAGGCCGTAGACGCGGACGGCGGTGCCCTCGAAGACCTCCGTCCGCTCGGGCCCGCTCAGGCCCTCGGTCAACTCGTGCGCCGCGGCGAGCACTTCGCCGTAGTCCGCCGCCAGGGTGCTCACCGGCCAGTCCGAGCCGTACATCAGCCGGCCGGGACCGAAGGCCTCCAGGACGGTGTCGGCGTACGGGCGCAGGTCCTCGACGGTCCAGGAGGCGGGGTCGGCCTCGGTGACCAGGCCGGAGAGTTTGCAGACGGTGTTGGGCAGGGCGGCGAGGGTGCGCAGGTCGCGGGCCCAGGGGTCGAGGGAGCCCGAGGCGACGGGCGGTTTGCCCGCGTGGTCGAGGACGAAGGTCAGGCCGGGGAGGGCCCGGGCCGCCCCGGCGCAGGCGGGGAGTTGGTGCGGGAGCACGACGAGGTCGTAGACGAGTCCGGCGTCCGCGACGGCGGCGAGGCCGCGGCGCACGTCCGGGCGCAGCAGCCACTCCGGGTCGGCCTCGCCCTGCACCTGGTGGCGGACGCCCTTGAGGCGGCGTCCGCCGGGGAGGGCGCGGAGGCGGGCGAGTTCTTCGGCGACGTCGGGGCGGGTGAGGTCGGTCCAGCCGACGACGCCGGCGATCAGGCCGCGCCCGGCAGCCGGCCCGTGCCGTTCCTCCCGTTCCTCCCGTTCCTCCCGTTCCTCCCGTTCCTCCCGCTCGTCGCGCTCATGGGCGAGGGCGAGGAGTTCGGGGGTCTCCTCCGGGACGGTGACCGTCTGGACGAGCACCGTGCGGTCGACGCCGGCCGCGGCGGCCTCGGGGGCGAGGTCGGCGAGGGTGAAGTTCCGCCGTAAGGGGGCGAGTCCGCGTCCACGGATCCAGTCCTGGTCGCGTACCGAGAGGTCCCAGACGTGGTGGTGGGCGTCGACGGTCACGCCGGGTCCCCGGTGGGCACGGGGGCGTCGGGCGGGAGCAGTCCGGTGTCGCGCAGCTCCTGCCAGAAGGCGGGCGGGACGGGGGTGCGGAACTGTTCGGCGCAGTCGTCCACCTCGGCGGCGCTGCGGGCGCCGGCCAGGACGCTCACGACCGCCGGGTGGGCGGCGCAGAAAGCCAGGGCGGCGGCGCGCAGGGTGGTGCCGTGGCGCTCGGCGAGGGACTTCAGGCGCAGGGCGCGGTCGAGCAACTCGGGGGGCGCGGCGGCGTAGTTGTAGGTGGCCCCGGGCTTGGGATCGGCCAGCAGGCCGGAGTTGAACGCTCCGCCGACGACGACGGCGACGCCGCGCTCCTCGGCGGCGGGGAGCAGTTCGGTGAGCGCGCTCTGGTCGAGGAGGGTGTAGCGGCCGGCGCACAGCACCACGTCGACGTCCGTCTCGCGCACGAAGCGGGTGAGCATCTCCGCCTGGTTCATGCCCGCGCCGATCGCGCCGACGACGCCCTCGGAGCGCAGCCGCTCCAGTGCCGGGTAGCCCTCGCGGAAGGCCTGTTCGGGGTGGTCGTCGGGGTCGTGCAGGTAGACGATGTCGACGCGGTCGAGGCCCAGGCGCTCCAGGCCGGCCTCCAGGGTGCGCCGTACGCCGTCGGCGGTGAAGTCCCAGACGCGGCGGTGGGTGGCGGGGACGGCGAAGCCGTTGGCCAGGTCGTCGCCGACGGAGTCGGGACGGCCGACGGGTTCCAGGCGCCGGCCGACCTTGGTGGAGAGCGTGTAGGCCTCGCGCGGGTGGGCGCGCAGGGCGGCGCCGAGGCGGCGTTCGGACAGGCCGAGGCCGTAGTGGGGCGCGGTGTCGAAGTAGCGGACGCCCTGCCGCCAGGCGGCGGTGACGGCCTCGTGCGCCTGCTCGTCGGTGAGCGGGGCGTACAGGTTGCCGATCCCGCCGCCGCCGAAGCCGAGCGGGCCCATGTCGTGGCGCAGGCTCATCGTGCCCCCTCCGGTCGCAGTCGCAGGCCCTGCATGCCGCCGTCGACGGCGAGGGCGGTGCCGGTCGTCGCGCCGGACAGCGGGCTGGCCAGGTAGGCGATGGCGCCCGCGACCTCGGCGGCGGAGACGAGACGGCCGGTGGGCTGCCGGGCCTCCAGCGCGGCGCGTTCGGCGGCCGGGTCGTCGGCGGCGTCCAGCAGCCGGGCGACCCACGGCGTGTCCGCGGTGCCGGGATTGACGCAGTTCACGCGGACGCCCTCGCGCAGGTGGTCGGCGGCCATGGCGAGGGTGAGGGACTGCACGGCCCCCTTGGTGGCGCTGTAGAGGGCGCGCTGCGGGAGCCCGGCGGTGGCGGCGATGGAGCAGGTGTTGACGATCGCGGCGTGCTCGGACCCGCGCAGGTGGGGCAGGCAGGCGCGGGCCGTGCGGACCATGCCCAGGACGTTGACGTCGAAGACGCGGTGCCACTCGTCGTCGGGGTTGTCCTCCACGGTGCCCTGCGCGCCGATGCCCGCGTTGTTCACCAGGACGTCCAGGCCGCCGAGTTCGGCGACGGCCGCCGCGACCGCCGGGCGCACGGAGGCGTCGTCGGCCACATCGGCCCGGTACGCGAGCAGCGGCTCGCCGACCGGCTTCGGGTCCAGGTCCAGTACGGCCACCCGGGCGCCGCGCGAGGTCAGGAGTTCCGCGGCGGCCCGGCCGATGCCGCTGGCGCCGCCGGTCACCAGGGCCGTGAGGCCCTCGAAGTCGTTCATGCCGTCCGCCCCTTCTCGCGGTCGGGGTCGGCGGCCCAGTACGCGCCGCCGGGATAGGTGTACCGCGCGACGGACTCGGGCCGCATGGCGGCGGAGAAGCCGGGCGCGGTGGGCGCCGTGTAGTGACCCTCGCGGATCACCACCGGGTCGAGGAAGTGGTCGTGCAGATGGTCGACGTACTCGATGGCGCGGTCCTCGGTGGTGCCGGCGACCGCCACGTAGTCGAACATCGCCAGGTGCTGGACGAGTTCGCACAGGCCGACGCCGCCGGCGTGCGGGCAGACCGGCACCCCGAACCGGGCGGCGAGCAGCAGGACGGCGAGGTTCTCGTTGACGCCGCCGACGCGGGCGGCGTCGAGCTGCAGGACGTCGATCGCGCCGGCCTGGAGGAGTTGTTTGACCACGATCCGGTTCTGGGCGTGTTCGCCGCTGGCGACCTTCACCGGGGCGACGGCCCGGCGGATCGCGGCGTGGCCGAGGATGTCGTCGGGGCTGGTGGGCTCCTCGATCCAGTAGGGGTCGAACTCGGCGAGGGCGCGGGTCCAGCGGATCGCCTCGTCGACGTCCCAGCGCTGGTTGGCGTCGATCGCCAGGCGGACGTCCGGGCCGACGGCGGCGCGGGCGGTGCGGCAGCGGCGGACGTCGTCGGCCAGGTCGGCGCCGACCTTGAGCTTGATCAGCCGGAAGCCGTCGGCCACCGCGGCGGTGGCGAGCCGGGTGAGCTTGGCGTCGTCGTAGCCGAGCCAGCCGGCGGAGGTGGTGTAGGCGGGGTAGCCGCGCTCCAGCAGGGCGCAGGCGCGCGCGCCGGCGCCCTCCCGGCCACGGCGCAGGAGGTCCAGCGCCTGCTCGGGGGTGAGCGCGTCCGTGAGGTAGCGGAAGTCGACCTGGCGGACGATCCACTCGGGCTCGGCGTCCGCGAGGAACCGCCACAGCGGCTTGCCGGCGCGTTTGGCGGCGAGGTCCCAGACGGCGTTGACGACGGCGCCGATCGCCATGTGCATCACGCCCTTCTCGGGCCCGAGCCAGCGCAGCTGGCTGTCGCCCACCAGGTCGCGGCTGAGGGTGGCCGGGTCGGCGCACAGCTCGTCGACCGACCGTCCCACGACATGCCCGCGCAGTGCGTCGATCGCGGCTACCTGGACGTCGTTGCCCCGCCCGATGGTGAAGGCGAACCCGTGTCCCTCGTGGCCGTCTCCGGCGTCGGTGCGCAGGACGGCGTAGGCGGCCGAGTAGTCGGGGTCCGGGTTCATGGCGTCGGAGCCGTCGAGGTCGCGGGAGGTGGGGAAGCGGATGTCGTGGGTGTCGAGGGCGGTGATGCGGGCGGGGGTGGGGGTCACTGCTGGCCCTTTCGTGGGCGACGGGGCGACTGCCGCATACTTATCAGACCACTTGGGCCCGGCGACACCCCGCAAGCCGGAAAACTCTCTCCAACGGACGTAATGGTCGGACCACTTCTCCCGCTACACTGCGGCGACGCACCGACGGGAGAAGCCACGTGGACGAGACCGCGGCCGGGGGGCCCGCCGCCCGCAGGGGCACGGTCACTCAGCACGCCATCGAACGGATCAAGGCGATGATCGCCGACGGCCTGCTGGAGCCCGGCCAGCGGCTGCCCACCGAGCGGGACCTCGCGGTACGGCTCGGCCTGTCCCGCAGCTCGATGCGGGAGGCGATCCGCGCGCTCACCGTCCTCGGCGTGCTGGAGGCCCGGCACGGCTCCGGCGTCTACGTCACTCAGCTCAGGGCCGGCGACCTGCTGGAGACGTTCGGCGTCGTGGCCGATCTGTCCCGCGGCCCACGGCTCGCCGAACTGCTGGAGGTGCGCCGCGTCCTGGAGTCGGCGGCGACCGCGCTGGCCGCCGCCCGGATCACCGCGGAACAGCTGGCGCAGGTCGGGCGCCATGTGGCGGCGATGGAGGCGACCGACGACCCGGAGGAGGTCCTCGCCCACGACCTCGCCTTCCACCGCGCGATAGCGGCGGCCTCGGGCAACGAGACGCTGGCCGCCCTCCTGGACGGCCTGTCCTCGCGCACCTTCCGCGCCCGCGTCCACCGGGGCCGCCACGAGGAGGGCGCCTTCGCCCGCACCCGGCGGGAACACGCCGCCATCCACCGCGCCCTGGCCGCCCGCGACCCGGAGGCGGCCCGCGCGGCGGCGGCGGCGCACGTGGGCGAGGTGGAGGCGTGGCTGCGGGAGCGGGACGGGTCCGGCTCCGGAGCCCGGGCGTCGGGCCCTACCGCCGGAGCCTGAGCGTCATCAGCTGGAACGGCCGCAACGCCACGGCGATCCGGTCGCCGTCGGCGGTGACCGCAGGCGCGTCGGGCAGCGGGCGTTCCAGCAGGTCCGTGACCTCGACGCCGGTGACGGGGAAGCCGGCCGTCAGGGTGGTCCGGGCCCGGCCGCCGTGGGCCTCGTGGAAGCGGACGACCACGTCGCCGCTGCGGTCGTCGGCCAGCTTGACGGCCGTGATCACGACAGCGTCCGCGTCGGCCGTGACCAGCGGGGCGACCTCGGCCGCGCCGGTGTGCCGCCGCTCCGGCAGGTTGATCCGCCAGCCCTCGCGCACCGCGTCCCCGATGTCCGCGCCCGGCACCAGCGCGTGCCGGAAGCGGTGGACGCCCTGGTCGGTCTCGGGGTCGGGGAAGCGCGGGGCGCGCAGCAGGGAGACCCGGACCGTGGTGGTCGTGCCCCGGTCGGCGCCTGCGCGGACGGTGCGGGTGACGTCGTGGCCGTACGTCGAGTCGTTGACGACCGCGACGCCCCAGCCGGGTTCGGCCACATGGACGAAGCGGTGGTTGCAGGCCTCGAACTTGGCGGCCTCCCAGCTGGTGTTGGTGTGGGTGGGCCGGTGGACGTGCCCGAACTGGGTCTCGGCGGCGTACCGTTCGGCGTGCACGTCGAGCGGGAAGGCCAGCTTGAGGAACTTCTCCGTCTCGTGCCAGTCCACCTCCGTGTCCACGACCAGCCTCCGCTCCCCCGGCGGCAGCGACAGCACCTGGGTGACGCGGGAGGCCCCGAAGGACCGGACGACGCGCACCGACGCGCCGTCGTCCCCGGCGGCGACCTCGTCGGCGTCGGTCAGGTCGGTGACGGTGTTGCGGTAGAACTCGTCCACGTCCCAGGCGTCCCACTTGTTCGGGAAGTCGGGGTGGAGTTGGAGGAGGTTGGCGGCCCCGCCGGGGGCGACGGTCTCCCGGCCGGCGGCGATGTCGTACACCGACACGACCAGTCCGGCGGGGTCGATTCCGACGCGCAGCAGCCCGTTGTCCAGGACGTGGCCGCCGGCCGGGCGTGCGGTGAGGGTGGTGCGGCCCTGGGCCACGAGGGGTGCGGCGCCGCCGGCCGGGACGCCGGAGCGGGTGTGCGGGGCCGCGTTGAAGACGAGCGGCATGGCGCCGTCGCCGGCCAGTGCCCGCTGGGCGGCGTCGACGATCGCCTCCAGTTCCGCCGCGACCCGCTCGTAGGTGCGGCGGGCCTCGCGGTGCACCCAGGCGATGGAGGAGCCGGGCAGGATGTCGTGGAACTGGTGCAGCAGCACGGTCTTCCAGATGCGGTCCAACGCGTCATAGGGGTAGGGGAATCCGGTGCGTACGGCCGCGGTGGCCGCCCACAGCTCCGCCTCGCGCAGGAGGTGCTCGCTGCGCCGGTTGCCCTGCTTGGTCTTTGCCTGGCTGGTGAGCGTGGCGCGGTGGAGTTCGAGGTACAGCTCGCCCACCCAGACGGGCGGGGCGGTGTACTCGGCCTCGGCCTTGGCGAAGAACGCGGCCGGGGTCTCCCACTCGACGGTGGGTGAGCCCTCCAGGCTGCGCAGCCGGGTGGCCCGGGCGACCATCTCGCGGGTGGTGCCGCCGCCCCCGTCGCCCCAGCCGGTCGGCGCGAGGGAGTGCCGGGCGGCGCCCTTGTCGCGGAAGTTGCGCACCGCGTGGGCGAGTTCGGCGCCGCTCATGGTGCAGTTGTAGGTGTCGACGGGTGGGAAGTGGGTGAAGATCCGGGTGCCGTCGATGCCTTCCCAGAGGAAGGTGTGGTGCGGGAAGCGGTTCGTCCGCGACCAGGAGATCTTCTGCGTCAGCAGATGGCGGGAACCGGCCGCGGCGATGATCTGCGGGAGCCCGGCGGCGAAGCCGAAGGTGTCCGGCAGCCAGGCCTCCTCGTTGTCGACGCCGAACTCCTCGATGAAGAACCGCTTGCCGTGCACGAACTGCCGGGCCATCGCCTCCGAGCCGGGCATGTTGGTGTCGGACTCCACCCACATGCCGCCGGCCGGCACGAACCGGCCGTCCGCCACGGCCTTCTTGACCCGCGCCCACACCTCGGGCCGGTGTTCCTTCACCCAGGCCCACTGCTGGGCCTGCGACATGGCGAAGACGAACTCGGGCTCGTCGTCGATGAGGGCGGTCATGTTCGCGGCCGTGCGCGCCACCTTGCGGACCGTCTCGCGCAGCGGCCACAGCCACGCCGAGTCGATGTGGGCGTGGCCGACCGCGCTGATCCGGTGCGCGGAGGGCGCGGCCGGCGCGGACAGGACCGCGGTGAGCCGCGAACGGGCGTCGGCGGCGGTGGCGCCCACGTCCTGGAGGTCGACGGCGTCGAGGGCGCGCTCCACCGCGCGCAGGATCTCCCAGCGGCGCGGCGACTCCACCGGCAGCTCGGCCATCAGGTCGCCGAGCACCTCCAGGTCGGCCACCAGCTGCCACACCGTCTCGTCGAAGACGGCGAGGTCCATCCGGCCGAGGGTGTACTGCGGCTCGCTCCCGGCGGTCTCCCGGTCGCCGAGCGGCGTCGGCCGGAAGCCGCGGTCGCCGAGGATCACCGGGTTGGACGCCGCCTCGATGTGCAGCCGCACCCGCTCGCCGCCGGCGACGGGGGCACCGATGCGGACCCACTGGTTGCGCGGGTTCAGCCCTTTCACGGGGGTGCCGTCGGGGCGGTACACCAGGCCCTCGCACTGGAAGCCCGGCATGTTCTCGTCGAACCCGAGGTCGAGGACCGCCTCCACGGTCCGGCCCGCCCACTCCTCGGGCACGGTCCCGGTGACCCGGAACCAGCTGGTGCCCCAGGGGACGCCCCACCGCGCGCCGGCCCCGATGGGCTCGTGCGGGGCGGCAAGGCCCTCGGCGACCGGCACCGGCTCGCCGGGCGCGTGCCACACCGCCACTTCCAGCGGCACGGACCGCGGGTGCACGGCGGGGCGGACGCGTTCGTCGAGGACTCGCTTCAGACGGGCCTCGACCAGGGTGCGGTCGTCGTGCATACGGGGGTCCTCCCGGTTCGTCGTCGGTCGGCGGTCGGTCGGGGTGTCGGCCGGAGGCCGGCGGGCGAGGTCCGACGCTGTCTACAGCTCCCCTGCGGCGGACGCTTCGAACCGTCCGGCGTCCGGGGGACCGCCGGACCGGTCGTCTCGACGCGGGGCCCGGCTCGGGGGCACAGTACGTACTCACCAGTAAGCCTCATCGCCAGTCAGCCCACATGAGCCGAGGAGCGCCCGTGACCAGCTGGGTCGGACGGACCGCCGTCGAGATCGCCGCCGCCGTACGGGAGAAGCGGGTCACGCCGCGGGAGGTGGTCGCCGCGCACCTGGAGCGGATCGAGCGGCTGGACGGCCGGATCGGGGCGTTCCGCCGGGTGCGCGCCGAGGCCGCGCTCGCCGAGGCCGACGAGGTGGGCGCCCGCGCCGATCTGGCCGAACTGCCGCTCGCCGGCGTGCCGGTGGCCGTCAAGGACAACGTGGCGGTGCGCGGGGAGTCCCTGCGCATCGGCTCGGCGGCGACTTCTCCGGCGCCCGTCGGCCGGGACCACGTCACCGTGGCCAGGCTGCGGGCCGCGGGCGCGGTGGTCGTGGGGCTGACGAACGTCCCGGAGCTGTGCGTGTTCGGCACGACGGAGGGCGTGCACGGCACCGCCCGCAACCCGTGGGACCTCGGCCGTACGGCGGGCGGTTCGTCGGGCGGGAGCGCGGCGGCGGTCGCCGCGGGGCTGACGCCGGTCGCGCTGGGCAACGACGGCATGGGCTCGCTGCGCATCCCGGCGGCCAACTGCGGGCTGGTGACGATCAAGCCCGGTCACGGGGTGGTGCCGGCGGGCATCGGCGAGGGCGACTGGTTCGGCATGTCGGAGAACGGCCCGCTGGCGACGACCGTGGCGGACGCGCGGCTGATGCTGTCCGTCCTGGCCGACGCGTGGCCCGTACGGCGGGAGAGGCCCGGCACGCTGCGGGTCGCCGTCTCGCTGCGCAGCCCGATCGCCGGGGTGCCCGTGGCCGGGCCGTACACGGAGGCCGCGCGGGAGGCGGCCGGGGTGCTGATGAAGGCCGGTCACCAGGTGCGGCGCGCGGATCCGCCGTACCCGGTGTCGCTGGGGGCGGTCGCGCTCGCCCACTGGACGGCGGGCACGCACGTCGACGCGGCGGGGCTCGACCGGCGGCTGCTGGCCCGGCGCACCCGCGTCCACGCCGCCGTGGGCCGGCTGTTCACGGGGGTGGCTCGCGGCGGCGGGAGCCGGGAGGCGCTGCGGCGTCGGCTGGAACCGTTCTTCGCGGAGTACGACGTGCTGCTCACGCCGGCGCTGGCCCGGCGCGCGCCGCGGGCCGAGCCGTGGCACGAGCGGGGCTGGCTGCGCAATGCGGCCGTCAACACCGCCTACGCGCCGATGACGCCGCCGTGGAACCTGACGGGCTGGCCCGCCATGGCCGTCCCCATGGGCGCGCTGCCGTCGGGCGCGCCGTGCGCGGTCCAGCTGGTGGGGCCGCCGGGGACGGAGGCGCGGCTGCTGGAGGTGGCCGAGCGGCTGGAGAGCCTGCGCCCGTGGCGGCGGACGGCGCCGGTGGCGGAGTAGGGACCGGGCATGGGCGTGAGTGGGACACGCCCATGCCGGGGATCGCGAGGCGTCAGTCGACGCTGGGCAGGATGTGCGGCTCGGCGAGGTCGTCCTCGTAGCCCGCCAGGCGGATCGGGGCGGACCTGGCCCACACGTCGAGGCTGCCGAGCTCGCCGGGCCGGCGGCCCGCCCGCTCGGTGCGTTCCCTGGGGCGCTGTTCGCGATTCGTCTTCTCCGGTGTCACCGCGCACTCCTTATGTGTCGGTCACCCCGCCGGGGCCGCGCCGGCCGGTCTGCGGTCCGCTGCCGACGCCCGCGGGGGTCGTGGGTGTTGCCTGGTCGGACGCGGTGGCGTCGGTAACTCACCGGAGAGCAGGCCGTTGTGCACCGGCCGGTCCCGGGACGGACGATGGGTGTGGGTGGGGACCCGTTGTCGCTGTCCGTCCACACCAGGTTAACCAAATGAGCGGCCCCCCGCTCGATGGGGACGGAAAACAATGCGTAACCGTAACGAGTCACCACCCGCACAACATGCGGACATGTGACGGTATTTGTTACACAAAGGACTCAAAGCGACTCGGGGTGACTCACCCATTCGGCTCATCTCCCGAACATCGGTGCCCTCTTGCGGCGTCGTGGGCCGCGCAGTTCGGGTCCCGTTGGCCGGTTCGCAAGGCGGCCATGATCCGCCGGCGGACGCAACGGCTTGTCCGGCGGGAGGACTGACGCATGGAACTGCGCAGTGTCGAAGAGCTGATGGAGCTGCTGAACGCCCGCCGGGGGCGCCCGGGACATCCCGGAGTGCACCGGCGACCCGGTCGACCCGCACGAGCACGCGCTGCAGACGGCCGCGCTGCTGCGCCGAAGTCGCCCCGCCGACAAGGCACTCAGATCGCGGGCCTGGTGCACGACGTGGGCCGGCTGCTGCGCCCCGGCCACGGCCCCGCGCGCCCCGGCCACGGCGCGGACGCGCTCCGCCCGCTGCTGGGCGAGCGGGTCTCCCGCCTGGTACGGCTGAACGTGTCCGCCGCCCGCTACCTCGCCCTCGTCCCACCCGACCGCGGCCCGTCCCCGCGCGGCGCGCTCGCCCTGGTGCGGCAGGGCGGCCCGACGACCCCGGCGGAAGCCGCCGGGGTCGAACAGCCCCGCTCGCCGAGGACGCCGTGACGCTGCGTCAGGCCGACGCCGCGGGCCGCGTCGCCGGCTTCGACGCGGGCGTGCCGGAGGACTGGCGCACGGTCCTGGAGCTGGTGGCGGCGCGCCGCGCCCCGCTGCCCGTCCCGGACGCCGTCCGGCATCACCACTTGCCGGGCGCGTAGTCCTTCAGGAAGACGCCGTACAGGTCCTCGCCCGCCTCGCCGCGCACGATCGGGTCGTACACCCGCGCCGCGCCGTCGACCAGGTCGAGCGGGGCGTGGAAGCCGGCCTCGGCGAGCCGGACCTTGTCCGGGTGCGGGCGCTCGTCGGTGATCCAGCCGGTGTCGACGGCCGTCATGAGGATGCCGTCCTTCTCGAACATCTCCTGCGCGCTGGTGCGGGTGAGCATGTTCAGGGCGGCCTTGGCCATGTTGGTGTGCGGGTGGCCGGCTCCCTTGTAGCCGCGGGCGAAGACGCCCTCCATGGCGGAGACGTTCACGATGTAGGTGCGGCGCGAGGCGGAGGCCGCCATCGCCGGACGCAGCCGGCTGATCAGGATGAACGGCGCCGTCGAGTTGCAGAGCTGCACCTCCAGCAGCTCGATCGGGGTGACCTCGTCGACGGTCTGGACCCAGCTGTTGGTGTCGTGCAGGTCGGGGACGAGGCCGCCGGCGTCGATCGCGGTCCCGGCCGCGATGCGCTCCAGGGAGGCGGATCCGGAGACCAGGGCGAGGTCCGTCACCTCCTGCGCGGTGAGCGCGCCGCCGCCCGCGACGGGCAGGGCGGCGACCGCGCCGGAGCCGAAGGTGCCGATCACCTCGGCGGCGGGCAGTTCGCCCGCGGGCAGCGGACCGGACTCGGCGGCGACCAGCTCGCTGTAGGCGCCCGGGGAGCGCCGTACGGTCTGGGCCGCGTTGTTGATCAGGATGTCCAGCGGGCCCTCGGCGGCCACCGACTCGGCCAGCGCGACGACCTGGGCCGGGTCGCGCAGGTCGATGCCGACGATCTTCAGCCGGTGGATCCACTGGTCGCTGTCGGGCTGGGCCTTGAAGCGGCGGATCGCGTCGTTCGGGAAGCGCGTGGTGATCGTGGTGTGCGCGCCGTCGCGCAGCAGCCGCAGTGCGATGTACATGCCGATCTTGGCCCGGCCGCCGGTGAGCAGCGCGCGCTTGCCGGTGAGGTCGGTGCGCGCGTCGCGGCGGGCGCGGTTCTCGGCGGCGCACTTCTGGCAGAGCTGGTGGTAGAAGTAGTCGACCTCGACGTACCGCGTCTTGCAGATGTAGCAGGAGCGCGGACGCTGGAGTATCCCCGCGATCTGCCCCTCCTCGACCCGCGAGGACGGCAGGATGCCCTCGGTCTCGTCGTCGATGCGCTGCGCGGAGCCGGTCGCGGTGGCCTCGGTGACCGCCCTGTCGTGCGCGGTCTTGGCGGCCCGGCGCTCCTGGCGGCGGCGCTGCTTGACCGTGCGGTAGACGCCCGCGGTGGCCCGGCGCACGGCGATCGCGTCGGGGTGGTCCACGTCCAGCTTGTCGAGTTCCTCGAGCACGCTCAGGCAGACGGCCAGCCGCTCCGGGTCGATGCCGGGCCCGTACACGACCTCGTCCGTGGCCGCCGAGCCGTCCTCTGTCACCGTCATCGCGCTGCCGTTCCCTGGTTCCGCCGTGCGGCGCTCCGGTGGCCGCCGCATTCGAACGGCAGATTTTACGGAGCGCGGGCCGCACCGCCAAACCCGTCATGATCACGGGGCGCAGGCCGCCGACAGCGTCCGCGCCTCCTCGGTCAGGGCGCGGGCCAGCCCGTCCAGGTCCGGCACGGCCCGTCCGTCGGCGACGAGGCCGTAGTGGACGCGTCCGCGGTACGTCGAGACGGCGATCGCCAGTGACTGCCCGCCGGCCAGCGGGGCGAGCGGGAAGACCTCGGTGAGCGGGTTCCCGCCGAGTCTCAGACCGAGGCCGGGCAGCGGCACGCTGGTGACCAGGACGTCGAACCAGAGCCGGGCGGCCTGGCCGACCAGCGGGCCGCCGAGCCGGTGGCCGAGGGCGGGGACGTGGTCGGCGAGCAGCGCGACGGCGCCGGGGCCGCGGTCGGGTCCGGCGTCCTTGTTGCGGTCCATCGCGGTGCGCACCGCGTCGAGGCGGCGGCGCGGGTCGGGGTCGTCGACCGGGAGCCGCAGCAGGTACCCGGAGAGCCGGTTGCCCTGCGGGTGGGCGGTGCGCGGGCGGCGCCGGGAGACGGGGATCAGCGCGCGGGGCGCCACGCCGTCGCTGCCGTCGCCGCGCTCGTCCAGCCAGCGGCGCAGCGCCCCGGCGACGACGGCGATCAGTACGTCGTTGACCGTGCCGCCGGCCGCCTTGCGGACGCGGTGCACGTCGTCGAGGTCGAGGACCGCTCCGGCGGTTCGGCGGGTGCCCGACGGCTCGCAGACCAGGGCGGGCGAGGTACGCATGCCCAGCGTGGCCCCGGCGACGCGGGCGCCGATGTCCAGGGCGCGGGCGGCGTCGGCGAGGGCGCCGCGCAGCAGCGCGGGGAGCCCGCGCACGTGGGGCACGGGCAGCGCGGGACGCGCGGGCGGTTCGGGGCGGGGGCGGTGCGGCGGCAGGTCGGTCGGATCCAGGACCGCGGCGGCGAGGGTCAGCGCGCGCAGTCCGTCGGCCAGGGCGTGGTGGAACTTGAACAGCACCGCGAAGCGGACGCCGTCCAGGTCCGGCACGACGTGCGCCTCCCAGGGCGGCCGGCCCCGCACCAGCGGGCGCTCCATGAGCCGGCCCGCGGCGTCGTGGAAGTCGGCGGCGGGCTCGTGCAGCCGGACGTGATCGAGCGGGTCGAAGCCGGGGTCGGGCTCGCGGGCGGCGCCGCCGAAGGCGTACGGGGCGGCGAGCGGCTGCCAGACGTCCCGGATGCGCATCCGCAGTCCCGGCACGGCGGCGGCGCGGGCGGCCAGCAGGTCGGCGGCGTGGGCCCCGGCGGAGGGCGAGGCGGCCGAGAACACGCCGAGGGCGCCCAGGTGCATCGGGCTCCGCTCGGACTCGATGTTCCAGAACGCCAGGTCCAGGGGGGCGAGCAGGTCAGGGGTCACGGGGGCCTCGCGTCGACGGTGGAGGGGCTGCAGTCAACCGTCCCGGCCGATTACGGTCAAGTACGATCAGGCTACGCACAGTTAACAACAGATTAAACGCGGCCCCGTGCCCCCCGCCCGCTACGACACCCGCCGGCCCTTGCCGAGCGCGATCACGCCGCCCTTGGACACCGTGTACAGCTCGCCGTCCCGCTCCGGGTTCACGCCGATCGTCGCGCCCGGCGGCACCTCGACGTTCTTGTCGAGGACCGCGCCCCGCACCACCGCGCCCCGCCCGATGTGCACGTTGTCGTGCAGCACCGATCCCTGCACCACCGCCCCCGGGTCGACGACCACGCCCGGCGACAGCACCGACCGGGTGACCTGCCCGCGGATCAGGCAGCCGGCGCTGATGATGGACTCGCTCGCCATCCCGCCGGCGTTGAAGCGGGCCGGGGAGAGCTGGTAGGAGTGCGTGTAGATCGGCCACTGCCGGTTGTAGAGGTTGAAGGCGGGCCGCTCGGCGATCAGGTCCATGTGGGCGTCGTAGTAGGCGTCGAGCGTGCCGACGTCCCGCCAGTAGCCCTGGTCGCGGCTGGTCTCGCCGGGGACGTGGTTGCCGCCGAAGTCGTACAGCGCGGCCTCGCCCCGCTCGGTGAGCTGGGGCAGGATCGAACCGCCCATGTCGTGCACGGACTTGGGGTCCTCGGCGTCGCGCTGGAGCGCCTCGATGAGGGCCTTGGTGGTGAAGACGTAGTTTCCCATGGAGGCGTAGACGCAGTCCGGGTCGTCGGCCAGGCCCGGCGGGTCGGCGGGCTTCTCCAGGAACCGTTCCACCGTCCGCCCGTCCGAGCCCGGCGTGATCACGCCGAACGCGGACGACTCGGTCCGCGGCACCCGTATCCCGGCGACCGTCACGCCGGCCCCGGACTCGATGTGCTGCTCGACCATCTGCCGCGGGTCCATGCGGTAGACGTGGTCGGCGCCGAACACCGCGACGTACTCGGGCCGTTCGTCGTGGACCAGGTTCAGGGACTGGAGGATCGCGTCCGCGCTGCCCAGGTACCAGCGCGGGCCGAGCCGCTGCTGCGCCGGGACGGGCGTGACGTAGTTGCCGAGCAGGCTCGACATCCGCCAGGTGGTGGTGATGTGCCGGTCCAGCGAGTGCGACTTGTACTGCGTGAGCACGCAGATGCGCAGGATGTCGCCGTTGACGAGGTTGGAGAGCACGAAGTCCACGAGGCGGTAGGTGCCGCCGAAGGTGACCGCCGGTTTGGCGCGGTCCGCGGTCAGGGGCATCAGGCGTTTGCCCTCCCCGCCCGCGAGTACGATGCCGAGCACCGAAGGCCCACCACGACGCATGGCCGCTCCCCTCACCCTGGTTGACCCAACTTCTGCCCCAGGGTCGTCAGGGCTAAGCCTGTTCGAGGATCTCCGCGTAGAGCCGCGCCGTGCGCCGGGCGATCGCGTCCCACCCGAACTCCCCCACGGCGCGCTCCCGTCCGGCCTCGCCCATCCGCCGGGCGGCCTCCGGGTCGCCGAGCACCCGGTCCAGCGCCCGCGCCAGGCCCGTCTCGAACACGGCGTGCTCCTCGTCCACCGGCACCAGCAGTCCCGTCACGCCGTCCTCCACGACCTCCGGGATGCCGCCGACCCGGGAGGCGACGACGGGCGTGCCGCAGGCCATCGCCTCCAGGTTGACGATGCCGAGCGGCTCGTAGACCGAGGGGCAGACGAACACGGCGGCGTGCGTGAGGAGTCGGATCACCTCGGGGCGGGGCAGCATCCGCGGGATCCAGTGCACGCCGTCGCGCACCCGGTCCAGTTCCTCGTACAGCTCGCGGAACTCCCGGTCGATCTCCGGGGTGTCGGGCGCGCCGGCGCACAGCACGACCTGTGCCGAAGGATCGATGTCCCGCACCGCGCGCAGCAGATGGGGCACGCCCTTCTGCCGGGTGATGCGGCCGACGAACAGCACGAAGGGGCGGGCGGGGTCCAGGCCGAGGCGGTCGAGGACGTCGGTGGCCGGATCCGGGCGGTACAGCTCGGTGTCGATGCCGTTGTGCACGACGTGCACCCGGGCCGGATCGAGCGCCGGGTAGCAGCCGAGGATGTCCTCGCGCATGGCGCCGGAGACGGCGATCACCGCGTCGGCGGCCTCGATCGCGGTGCGCTCGGCCCAGCCGGACAGGGCGTACCCGCCGCCGAGCTGCTCGGCCTTCCAGGGGCGCAGCGGCTCCAGGGAGTGCGCGGTCATGACGTGCGGCACGCCGTGCAGGAGCTTGGCGAAGTGCCCGGCGAGGTTGGCGTACCAGGTGTGGGAGTGGACGAGGTCGCGGCCCTCCAGCGCGGCGGCGACGGAGAGGTCCACGGAGAAGGTGCGCAGGGCGTCGTTGGCCCCGTCGAGCGCGCTCCAGGGCCGGTGCCGCACGACGCCGGAGGCGCGGTCGGCGGTGGAGCCCTCGCCCCAGCAGTGCACCTCGAGGTCGACCAGCGGCCGCAGTTCCCGGGCGAGGAACTCGACATGGACGCCCGCGCCGCCGTAGACGTCCGGCGGGTACTCCCGGGTCAGCAGTCCCACGCGCACCGGGAACCCCCCATCTCGACGGTTGTCCCGTTCATGGTCACCCAGATGTGCCGCGTGCGGAAGACCGCGGCGGCCTCGGGAAGCAGCAGTCGCCGCAGACGCCGCCGCCCGGGACGCGGTAGTACAGGCAGCAGCTGCGCCGCCGGAAGCCGCCGCCCGTGCCGGTTCCCCCGGTCCGGGTGAAGGCGCCGGTCGCGGCGAGCGGGGGGTGCGCGAACAGTTCCGCGGTCAGGGAGCGGGTGCGGGCGGCGACGTCCGCGCGGGCGTGCGCCCGCGCCCAGCGTTCCAGTTCGCGGGCGGCCCCGGCCAGCGCGGAGGCGGCGTTGCCCCACAGCAGCCCCTCGGCGAGCCGGTGGCGGGCGCGCAGGGCGAGGGCCAGCGGGCGCAGATGACCGTCCACGACGACCGCGGCGAGCGTCCCGGCGTCCCCCGGCGACGGCCGCGGAGCGGACAGCCACAGGTCGTCGGGGGCGCTCGCGTCGGGGTCCCAGTGCAGCAGCCGGGGGGCGAGGTCGGGGACGCTGCCGTACAGGGCGGCGCTGCCGAGGGCCGCCGACCAGAGCCGGGCGGCGAGCCCCTGCTGCGCGACGGAAGCGGCGACCCGCGCCTCCGGGGCCCGGATCGCCCCCGCCACTTTTCGGACCCGCGCCGCCAGCGGATCGGGGTGCGCGCCGGGCCTCCGGAGCGCGTAGGCGTCGGCGAGGGTCGGGAGCGCGGCCCGCGAGCCGTCGGCGTCCTCCACGAAGGTGCGCAGGACGAAGAACGGGCCGAGCGGCCGGAGGGCGGCGAGGCCGGGGTCGAGGTCCACGAACAGCAGTAGTAGCAGGGCTCGTCGGGGATGTCCCCAGGGGGGCGGGGAGCCGGGGTGCCCACCCTGGGGATGACGGAGGCCCCGCCGTACTCCATCGGCAGTACGACTCATTGAGTGCTCCAGGACGACGCCGGGAACAGAACGACGAGGCATCGTGTTGGTTATGAGAGCCGAACTGTCGCCGCGACGGGCCAGGAGCCCCCGCCTCCCGCAGAGGAGCAGCGCATGAGCGCCCTCGCGTTGTCCGTGCTGCTGTCGCTCGTCTCCGCCGTCGCGTACGCGGGAGGGGCGATCGTACAGGAGCGCGTGGCGGCGTCGTCGCCGGGCGAGGAGTACGTCCCCGTGCGGCGGCCCGTCTGGTGGGCGGCGGTGGCGCTGAACGGTCTCGGCGGCCTGCTGCACGTCGCGGCGCTCGCCTACGGCCCCTTGAGCGTCGTCCAGCCGTTGGGGGCCCTCACCATCGTGTTCGCGCTGCCCATGGCGGCGCTCTTCGTCCGTCGCAGGGCCGGCGCGACGGCGTGGCGCGGCGCGATCATGGCGACGGTCGGGCTCGCGGGTCTGCTGTCCCTGGTCGGCTCCTCCGGATCGGGGTCGCTGAACGGCACCCAGCAGGCGGCCGTGTTCATGGCGACCGGCGGCGCGGTCCTGGCCCTGATGATCGCCGGCCGCGCGGCGCACCGGCACCCCGCGGTGCGGGCCATGTTCCTGGCCACCGCCTCCGGCATCGCGTTCGGCATGTCCTCGGTGTTCACCAAGACCGTCGCGGTCGACTGGACCGGCGGGCCGTCGGCCGCCGCCGTGCCCTCCCTGGCCGCGATCGGCGTGCTGGCCACGGCCGGGCTGCTGCTGTCGCAGGCCGCCTACCGGGGCGCGGGGCTCGCGGCGCCGCTGGCCACGCTGACCGTCGTCAACCCGGTGGTGGCGGCCGCGGTGGGCCTGACGATGTTCGGCGAGACCTTCCGGTACGGCACCGCGGGCACCGTGCTCGCGCTGGGGTGCGGCGTGGTGGCGGCGGGCGGTCTGATCCTGCTGACGACGGAACGCATCGCACGCACCGAGGCGGCGGGCTCGGAGAGCGGGACGGCCGGGACGGAGGGCGGCGGGACGCCCGGGGCGGAGGACCAGGCGTCCGGGGAGTCCTTGTCCGGGGAGTTCCTGGGCGACGTGCTCTGCGGCCCGTCCCCCTCTCCGGAAAGCGTGCCGGCCAGGGCGTCCCGGGCGGGCGCGCCGTCCGGGACCGAGGCCGTCGGCGCCGGACGGGCCGCCGCCGCGCCGGCGCCCCGCCGGGAGGACGCCTCGGCGCCCGCCGCGGCTCCGGCCGGCTCCCCGCAGCGTCCGGCGGACGACGAGCCGACCCCGGTGGGAGCCGGCGCCCATCCGCCGCTTTCGCCCTACTTCGCCGGCGTGTGCGCGTCGTACGTGTCGGTGGTCTTCCCCGCAATCGACCCGCACCGCGTACGCGTCAAATCCTGACGCCCCCGGCCCGGAGGTACGCCAACGGGTCGACGTCGCTGCCCCAGCCGGGCCCGGTCCGCACCTCGAAGTGCAGATGCGGGCCCGTGCTGTTGCCCGTGGAGCCGGAGCGGCCGATGCGCTGGCCGGCGCTCACGGGCTGGCCGGACTTCACGGAGATCGCCGAGAGGTGCGCGTACTGGCTGTAGCGGCCGTCGTCGTGCCGGACGATCACCTCGTACCCGAAGGAACCGGCCCAGCCGGCGCTGACGACCCGGCCCTGCGCCACGGACTTCACGGAGGTGCCGGTCGGCACGGGGAAGTCGACGCCGGTGTGGTAGCCCTTCGACCAGTGCGTGCCGGAGACGCGATAGGCGGTGCCGAGGCTCCCGCTGACGGGGGCGACGCGCGAGGCGCCGCCGTTCGGGCGCTCCTCGCGGTCGGCGCGCTCCCTGCTCTCGGTGCGCTCGGCGGGCTTCGGCGCGGGTTTGGGCTTGGCCTTCGCCTCGGTGCGCGGCTGGGCCTCGGTCTTCGGCTTCGCCTTGGGCTTGGTCTGCGTCTTCGGCTTCGCCTCGCCCCCGGGCCCCGCCTCGGTCTTCGGCCGGGCCTCGGGCCGGGGGACGGGGGCGGGTCGGGCGGCCTGGCCGCGCAGGTTCAGGCGCTGGCCGGGGATGATCAGGTCGGGGTCGGCTCCGACGGTCTCACGGTTGGCGGCGTACAGCCCCTGCCAGCCGCCCCGCACGCGCTCCTCGGCGGCGATCCCGGAGAGGGTGTCGCCGCGGACGACGGTGTACATCTCCGCCTTGCCGGCCCGGGACTGCGGCGTGGTCTGCGGCTGCACGTCGGCGACGGAGGTGCCCGCCGAGGCGGGTCTCGCCGCGGTGCCCGTGCGGGCGCCGCCACCGGGGCGCGCGTCGGGGCCGGCGTCGGGGCTCTCGCCTCCGCGGGTGAGCCCCGCGCGCTCGGAGCACACCGGCCAGGCGCCGGGCCCCTGTCCGTCGAGGACCTTCTCCGCGACGGCGATCTGCTGGTCCTTGGTGGCCAGGTCGGCGCGCACCGCGTACACGGTGCCGCCGTAGGCCTCCCAGGTGGACTGGGTGAACTGGAGGCCGCCGTAGAAGCCGTTGCCGGTGTTGATGTTCCAGTCGTTGGTCGACTCGCACGCGGCGACCTTGTCCCACGTCTCCACGTCGGCGGCCTGCGCGGCGCCGGCGCCGACGAACGGCAGGGCCATGCCCGCGCCGCCCGCGGTGACGGTGAGCGAGGCGCGGTTGATCCTGTTCGGCTGATACCGGCGGTGCCGGCCGCGTGCGGCCATGAGAAGAGCCCCCTCGACATGCGTCCGGAGGCCAAAAGTAGGCGGGCTCGACAGGCGGTGACAAGGCGGCAATCGGCCGCCTCATGAGGACAAGTGGCCAGGAATTCCCCCTCGGTTGGCCGGTTCGCACGGCCCGCGAGGCGGGGGACGGGTTCGGCGCGCATCGAGGGCGCGGGCCGTCGCCCGGCCGAGGTGCGACGACGTTACCCGCACGTCAGGACGACCGGAGCAGTCATACTGACGGCCACGAGGCCGCATACCCCAGGGCCCTCACCAGCCCCACGACACAACAGGCACCACACACGCGCCACAAGCGCGACAAGCAGGACAGGCACGACAAGCACGACAGATCATTACAAACACCCTCAGGAGGACCAGGCGGTATGAGCGCTTCGGAAAATTCGGCCCAGATCGGCGTCACGGGTCTCGCGGTCATGGGCCGCAACCTCGCCCGGAACTTCGCGCGCAACGGTTACACGGTCGCGGTGCACAACCGGACGGCGGCGCGCACGCACGCCCTGGTGGAGGAGTTCGGCGGCGAGGGCGCGTTCGTGGCGTGCGAGACCGCCAAGGAGTTCGTGGCGGCGCTGGAGCGGCCCCGCCGTCTGGTCGTCATGGTCAAGGCCGGCGAGCCGACGGACGCGGTGATCCGGGAGTTCGCCCCGCTGCTGGAGCCCGGCGACATGATCATCGACGGCGGCAACGCGCACTTCGCGGACACCCGCCGCCGCGAGCGCGAGCTGCGGGAGCAGGGCATCCACTTCGTCGGCACGGGCGTCTCCGGCGGCGAGGAGGGCGCGCTCAACGGGCCGAGCATCATGCCGGGCGGCTCGAAGGAGTCGTACGAGTCGCTGGGCCCCATGCTGGAGAGGATCTCCGCGAAGGCGGCGGACGGCGCCCCGTGCGTGACCCATGTCGGCCCGGACGGCGCGGGTCACTTCGTGAAGATGGTGCACAACGGCATCGAGTACGCCGACATGCAGCTGATCGGCGAGGCGTACCAGCTGCTGCGCGACGTGGCCGGGTACTCCCCCGCCGAGATCGCGGAGATCTTCCGCACCTGGAACACCGGGCGGCTCGACTCGTATCTGATCGAGATCACGGCCGAGGTGCTGTCGCACGTCGACGCGGCGACGGGGAAGCCGTTCGTGGACGTGGTGGTGGACGAGGCGGAGCAGAAGGGCACGGGCCGCTGGACGGTCCAGATCGCCCTCGACCTGGGCGTGCCGGTCTCCGGGATCGCCGAGGCGGTCTTCGCCCGTTCCCTGTCGGGGCACGCGGCGCTGCGGGAGGCCTCGCGGGGCCTCGCCGGTCCGAAGGCGTCGCCGCTGAGCGGGGCGGAGGCGGGCGCGTTCGCCGACCGGGTGGAACAGGCGCTGTACGCGTCGAAGATCGTGTCCTACACCCAGGGCTTCCACGAGATCGCCGCGGGCAGCGACGAGTACGGCTGGGACATCGACCTCGGGCAGGTGGCGTCGATCTGGCGGGGCGGCTGCATCATCCGCGCGGCGTTCCTGGACCGCATCCGCTCCGCGTACGATGCCCGTCCGGACCTGCCGAGCCTGCTGTCGGACGAGACGTTCGCGCAGGAGATCGCGGCGGCCCAGGACGACTGGCGCGAGGTCCTGGTCGCCGCCACCCGCCAGGGCGTCCCGACGCCGGGCTTCGCGGCTGCCCTCGCCTACTACGACGCCCTGCGCGCCGAACGGCTGCCCGCCGCGCTCACGCAGGGGCAGCGGGACTTCTTCGGCGCGCACACGTACCGGCGGACGGACCGGGAGGGGTCGTTCCACACGCTGTGGGGCGGGGACCGGTCGGAGACGCCGGCGTAGGCGACGTCGCGAGAGCACCGGCCGCGCCGAGGGCCGGTGCTCCATGGGCCGCCTCCCGGCCGCGCCGCTCGCGGCGAGCCCCGCTCGTCGAACGGGGCCGACGGCTCCGACGTCAGGAGAGCGGCGGTCCCGGCTCGGGGTGTGGGACGGGCTCGGGGCCCGGCGGGATCGGGGACGGGTCGGGGCCGGGTACCGGGTCCGGTCCCGGACCGGGGCCGGGGTGGGGCGGGGCGGGAGGCTGCGGTGTGGGCTCGGGGCCCGGACCGGGAGACGGTGGAGTCGGCTCGGGGCCGGGGCCGGGGCCCGGTTCCGGCGCGGGCACCGGGTGCGGGGGCTGCGGCTCCGGTCCCGGGGTCGGCGCGGGCGGCACCGGGTCGGGATACGGGTTGGTCATGGTGTCCTCCGGCCAGTCGGTGAACGTCGGCTCTGGACTACTCCCCGCGTACCCGGCGCCCTGTGCGGTCAGTCACCCGACGGGGGCACTGCGTGGCGCAGGCGGGCGTGCGCGCCGAGCGCCCTCACGGGACCGACCACGTCCGCCGCGGCGGACGTTCACGCGAGGCGGGCCGCCTCCGCCGCGGCGGCGAGTCCGGGCCGCGGGCTGGACAGGACCGGCACCGCGGTGGAGGCGAGCCGCTGGGCCGGGGCCATCGACGCCTGGGCCAGCACGATCACGTCGGCGCCGGTGACCGCGTCGGCAGCGGCGGCGACGAGGCCGACGTACGCCTCGATGTCACCGGCCTCGAAACACGCCCACGCGCCGGCCACCAGCTCCGTACGCACCTGCACGGACCGGCCGGCCGCACCCGCCTCCTCCTCCAGGAGGGCCACGGTCGGCCCGAGCGTGGACGCCAGCGCGGCGAGGACGACGACACGCGGTCCGGCGGCCACCGCGGCGGCGGCCATCGGGCGGTCGACGCGCAGCACCGGCACCGCTGCCCCGGCCGCCTCGGCCACGCCGCCGAGGGTGGAGCAGGTGCACAGCACGGCGCGCGCCCCGTCGGCGACGGCGCGGTCCAGCAGGGCGCGTACGTCGCCGGCCACGGCCTCGGGACCGTCGCGGCGGGCCCTCACCAGCAGGTCCTCGTCCACGAGGTGGCGCAGCCGCAGTCCGGGCCGGTCCTCGTCGCGCAGGGCGTCGAAGACCGGGACGTGGACGGGCGAGGTGTGCAGCAGGGCGAGCACGCCGCTCAGAACCGCCCGGGGTGCGCCACGAGCCACTCCTTCGCCGCGCGCAGCTGCTCGGGGTCGGCGGCCGGCGCCTGCTCCGGGTGGCGTTCGGCCCATGCGACGACGTACGGGCACAGCGGGGCGACGGCGACGTCCTCGCGGGCGGCCACGGCGTACAGCTCGGTCGCCAGGGCGCCCGCGATGCCCTTCCCCTCGTGGGCGGGTTCCACGACGGTGTGCACGGGGACCAGGGCGGTGGCCGGCGACTCGAGGACGAAGTACTCGATGCGCCCGACGACCTCCTCGCCGTCCAGCGCTTCGAGGCGGCCGGCCGCCCGGTCGTCACGGATCACGATGTCGCTCATGGGCTCGCTCGCTCCTGGAACGTCGGTCGGTCAGGCCGGCACGGCCTGCGGGCTGCGCTGCTGGTCCGAGCCCGGCACGGGAGCGCTCGGGTCGCTGCCGAGTTCCACGATCCGGTTGTCGCCGTCCACGTGCACCACGCGCGGCTTCATGGACCGTGCCTCGGCGTCGGCGACCTGAGCGTAACTGATGATGATCACCAGATCGCCGGGATGCACGAGATGGGCGGCGGCCCCGTTCATCCCGACGACCCCCGAACCGCGCTCGCCCTCGATGACGTACGTCTCCAGCCGGGCGCCGTTGGTGATGTCGACGATGTGCACCAGCTCGCCGGGCAGCAGATCGGCGGCGTCGAGCAGGTCCGCGTCGATGGTCACGGATCCGACGTAGTGCAGGTCGGCCTGGGTGACGGTGGCGCGGTGGATCTTGGACTTGAACATGGTGCGCAGCATGGAGACACTCCCGGTTCGTCTGCTCCCTGCCTGCTTCTGCGGGTCAAGGGCGTTGTCGGGAGAGTACATCGACGGGCATCTCCGGTCAGCCGGCGACGGGTGTTGAAGGACTCACACCTCCCCGCGGCCGCCCCGGCCCGACGGTGTTCGGCCCGGCGCGACGGTGTCCGGCCTGATGCCGCCGAGCACATTCCCGTCGCCGTCACCCCGCCTGTTCGTCATCACGAACGACTGTCGATCCGTCGGTAACGATTGGGCAACTTGCGAAATTTTTTGGTTGCTTCGCATTCATTTTCGGCGATAGACCTGGCTCCTGCTTCGCGGATGGCCCATCAATTTGCGCAAAGTAATCAGCAGTTGGATCACCGACGACACATCAGGGAGTTCCACGATGACGAGGAAGACCCGCAGCGCGACGGCTGCCGCGATCGGCCTGTGCATCGCCCTCGCCGCTGCCGGCTGCGCCGGTGGCGACGCGGGCGGCGGCGCCTCCGACGGGCAGGGCACGCTGACCCTCTGGACGAACGCGATGGAAGGGCGCGGTGCGCAGTACTGGAAGGACGCCGCGAAGGCGTTCCAAGCCCTGCACCCGGACGTCACGATCAAGGTCCAGTCGGTGCAGAACGAGGACCTCGACGGCAAGCTGCAGAACGCGCTCAACTCGAACTCCGCACCCGACATCTTCCTGCAGCGCGGTGGCGGCAAGATGCGGGCCATGGTCGACGCCGGCCAGATCCGGGCGCTGGACGTGACCGACGCCGACAGGGCGAACGTGGGCGAAGCGGCCCTCGAAGGCGTCTCGATCGACGGCAAGGTCTACGCGATGCCGCTCGACACGCAGCCCGAGGGCATCTACTACAGCAAGTCCCTGTTCGAGAAGGCCGGCATCGCCTCGCCGCCGACGACGATGGAGGAACTCAAGGACGCCGTCGCGAAGCTCAAGGCGATCAAGGTCGCGCCGATCGCCGTCGGCGCCAAGGACGCCTGGCCGGCCGCGCACTGGTACTACAACTTCGCCCTGCGCGAGTGCAGCCAGGAAGCCATGCAGGAGGCCGCCGCGTCGCTCACGTTCGACGACCCGTGCTGGACCGAGGCCGGCGAGGACCTCGCCGACCTCCTGGAGACCGACCCCTTCCAGAAGGGGTTCCTCACGGCGACGTCGCAGCAGGGGGCCGGGTCCTCGGCGGGCCTGATCGCCAACCGCAAGGCGGCCATGGAGCTCATGGGCACCTGGAACCCGGGCGTGATCGCCGATCTGACCCCGGACAAGAAGCCGCTCCCCGACCTCGGGTGGTTCCCCTTCCCCGCCGTGCCCGGCGGCAAGGGCGACCCGACCGCCGTCATGGGCGGCGCCGGCGGATACTCGCTCTCCAAGAACGCGCCGGACGAGGCCCTGGCCTTCCTCCAGTTCGTCGTGACCAAGGAGCAGCAGGAGGCCTACGCCGAGGCCTTCGACACCGTCCCGGTGAACAAGGAGGCCCAGGGGGTCGTCACCGAGCCCTACAACATCTCGGCGCTGCAGGCCTTCAACAAGGCCGCCTACTCCATGCAGTTCCTCGACATCGTGTACGGCCAGAACGTCGGCAACGCCATGAACGTCGCCGTCGTGAACCTGCTGGCCGGCAAGGGCTCCGCCGCCGACATCGTCGAGGACGTCAGGGCTGCCGCCGAGAAGGGCTGAGTAAGCAGACATGAGCGACACCCTGGGCACCGACATGGCCGACGGCCGCACGGCGCGGGGCACGCCCGGATCCGGGGACGCGGTCGAGGCCGTGCCCCCGGATCCGCCGCGAGCGGCCGCGCACCGCCGAGGCCGTGCCGGGACGCGACTGGAGATCGCCGTCCTGTCCGCACCGGCGGTCGTCACGTTCCTGGCGTTCGTGATCTTCCCGGTCGCGCTCGCCGCCTACTACGGCTTCTACCGGTGGAAAGGCTACGGAGAGCCCACCGACTGGGTCGGTCTGAACAACTACGAGCTGATCCTCACCGACCCCGCGTTCCACGACGTGCTGTGGCACAACGGCCTGATCCTGGTGCTTTCGCTGCTCGTCCAGGGGCCGCTGGCGATCGTCCTGGCGCTCCTGCTCAACCAGAGGATCCGCGGCCGCTCGGCCATCCGCGTCCTGATCTTCGTGCCCTACATCATCTCCGAGATCATCGTCGGCACCGGCTGGAGCCTGGTGCTCCAGAGCAACGGCGCCGTCAACGACCTGCTGCACCGCATCGGCCTGGGCTCCCTGCAGGCCGACTGGATCGCCGACCCGGACCTGGCCATCTGGACGCTGCTGGCCATCATCACGTGGAAGTACATCGGCTTCGCGGTGATCCTGATGCTCGCCGGCCTGCAATCGATCCCCGACGAGATCTTCGAGGCCGCGCAGATCGACGGCGCCTCCTACTGGCAGATCCAGCGCCGCATCACGCTGCCGCTGCTGGCGCCGACGATCCGCATCTGGGCCTTCCTGTCGATCATCGGCTCGCTGCAGTTGTTCGACCTCGTCTACATCATCTGGGGCCAGTACGTCTCGGGCACCGCGGGCACCTCGACCATGGCGATCTACATGCTCGCCCAGGGCCGCAACGCCGGCAATTACGGCTACGGCAGCGCCGTCGCGGTCGTGATGTTCGTGATCTCCCTCGTCGTCGCGCTGATCTACCAGCGTTTCGTCCTGCGCCGCGACCTCCGGGGCGCCGTCACGGAAGGGACCGTGTGATGAGCGCGTCGACCTCCGCCTCCCGGGTGTCCCCCGCGCCGGCGCCGAAGGCGCCCACCGGCCGCCGCGTCGGGCCGCAGAAGTGGGGCAGCCCTGTCACCTACTTCGTCGCGCTGCTGTTCGTCGGCGTCTGCGTCGCACCGGTGCTCTACATCGTCCTCGGCGGATTCCGCACCAACGCGCAGATCACCACGGACCCGGCCGCCCTGCCGAGCCCCTGGGTGACCGGCAACTACACCGGCATCCTGAAGTCGACGGTGTTCTGGGGGCAGTTCGCCAACTCCCTCATCGTCGCGATCGCCAGCACCGTCGGCATCGTCGCCCTCGGTCTGATGGTGAGCTTCGCGATCGCACGCTACGACTTCAGGCTCAAAGGCGCGCTGTACTCCCTGTTCGCCGCGGGCCTGATGTTCCCGATGGTCATCGCGATCACTCCGCTGTACCTGGTCATCAAGGACCTCGGCCTCGTCGACAACCTGCTCGGCGTGATCGTCCCGCAGATCGCCTTCGGCCTGCCGACGACCGTCATCATCCTCGTGCCGTTCCTCAGAGCCATCCCGCACGAGATCGAGGAGGCCGCCGCCATCGACGGCATGAGCCGGCTCGGATTCTTCTTCCGCATGGCGGTCCCGCTGTCGCTGCCCGGTGTGGTCACCGTCGGCATCCTCGGGTTCGTCGGCAGCTGGAACAACTACCTCCTGCCCCTGTACGTCCTCAACTCGCAGGCGAACCACACCCTGCCGCTCGGCGTCCAGGTGTTCTCCTCGCAGTACTCCACGGACACCGCGAAGGTGCTCGCCTTCACCTCACTCGCCATGCTGCCCGCGCTGGTCTTCTTCTCGGTCTTCGAGAAGCGCATCGTCGGCGGCCTCACCGGCGCGGTGAAGGGGTGACGCCGGTGCCGGGCCCCGGACCGGACCGCCCCGCGCCCGCCCCTGCCGTGCCTTTCGGCAGGGGCGGGCCGCCGACCGACGGCGCCACCCGGCCCGCCTCGTCCTCGCGCCGTTCCCCGGAGGCGACCGCCGCACCGGCGGACCCGGTCGCCGAGCGCCGAGAGGTGACCTGCGCGCTGCGCGACGGAACACGGCTTCGGACCGTCCTGCTGGTTCCCCACGGGACCGGGCCGTGGCCGGCCCTGCTGACCCGCCATCCCTATGACGTGGCCCGGGAGGAGCACGACGGGATGCTGGACGTCGGGCGCCTCGTCGCCGCCGGTTACCTCGTCGCGCTGCAGGACGTACGGGGCCGCTTCGGCTCCGAAGGCGTCTTCGACCCTTGCGCGCAGGAGGTCGCCGACGGCGCCGACGCCGTGGCCTGGCTCGCGGCACGCCCGGAGTGCACCGGCGCCGTCGGCATGTGGGGCGCGTCCTACGCCTCGGACACCCAGTTCGCCGCCCTTCTCGGCGGCGCCCCGGCGCTGCGGGCGATCGCTCCCGCCATGACGCCGGCGATGTCGGCGCTCGACGGTTTCCGGTTCCGCGGCGGGGTGCCGGAGATCGGGAGCACCCTCGCGTGGACGCACTACGCGATCGCCCCGGACATGATCGCCCGCATCGGCTCCGCCCGCGAACGGGAGGCCGAGCGGAGGCGGTGGGAAGCGACCGAACGCGCGATCACGACCCTCGACGCGTTCCGGGCCGCGGACCCGTCCGCGGGGCGGGACGCGGAGGCGATCGTCCGCTGGGGTCTCGGCCTGTTGCGGGAGCCGCTCGGGTCGGCGCGTCACCGCGCGGGCAAGATCGTCGACCGGATCGACGCCATCGACGTCCCGGTCTTCCTGATCGGCGGGTGGTTCGACGTCTTCCTCGGATCGACCCTGGAGGTCCACCGGCGGCTGCGGCGCCGCGCGAAGGACGCCGGCGGGCCGGTGCCCCGTCTTCTGGTCGGCCCCTGGACGCACGACGACATGTCGGGCCGGACGGCCGGTGTGGACTTCGGGCCGGGCGCGTCCGCCGACGATCTCGGCGGCGACGGAGACCTCACCGCGCAGCACGTTCGGTGGTTCGACGCCGTACTGGGCACGGGCGCGACGGACATGCCGCCGGTGCGCGTGTTCCTGATGGGCTCGAACCGGTGGATCGAACTGGAGGAGTTCCCGCCGCGGGACACGCGGACGCTGGAGCTGTACCTGAACGCCGGGGGAACGCTCGCGACCGAGCCGGCCGGGAGCGCCGAACGACGGCTGCCGAGCGATCCGGCGTCCCCGGTGCCGACCCGGGGCGGTGCGGTCCTGCTCTTCGGGACGTTCGGGGCGGGTCCCGCCGACCAGGCGGCGATCGAGGCGCGGCAGGACGTGGTCTCGTGGCGCACCGAGCCGCTCGCCGGGGAACTCACGGTGATGGGCACGGTCCACGCCGTCGTCCACCTCGTGACCACGGGAACGGACGCGGACGTGGTCGTGCGGCTGTGCGACGAGCACCCGGACGGCGTCAGCCGCGTCGTCACCGACGGCGTACAGCGGGGGTCGGCGCGGTCCGTCGACCCGGTCACCGGCCTGGGCGACAGACGGCCGGTCGAGCCGGGCCGGGATCAGGAGTTCGTCGTGGACCTCTGGTCGACGGCGCACACGTTCCTGCCGGGCCACCGGGTGCGCGTCGACATCGCACCGAGCTCGTCCCCCCGCTGGGACGTCGGACGCAACGCCTTCCAGCCGGCCGGGGCGAGCACGCCGCCGACCGCGGCCGAACACACGATCCTTCAGGGCGCTGCCCGTCCGAGCCGCCTGGTCCTCCAGGTGGTGCCGACCGCACCGCGATGAGACCGGCGGACACGCCCGCCCGCGTCAGCGGCTCGGCGCGGCGGTCGCCGGGGCGGGTCCGGTGGAGGCGCGGACGACCAGTTCGGTGGCCAGCTTCATGCGGGCGGGGGGTCGGGCGCCGCCGTCCTCGCCCCTGGAGAGCTCGACCAGCAGCTTGACCGCCGCGGCGCCCAACTCGGTGCTGGGCTGTCGGACGGTCGTCAGCCCGGGGGTGATGCACTGCGCCTCGGGCAGGTCGTCGAAGCCGACGACACTGATGTCCTCGGGTACCCGCAGGCCCCTTGCGCTCAAGGCGTCGTAGACGCCCAGTGCCATGGAGTCCGCGCAGGCGAAGATCCCCGTGATCCCGGGGTCGCCGTCGAGCAGGGCGTGGGTGGCGGTCACCGCCTTGGCGCGGTTCCAGCCGCCGTGGGCCACCGACACCGTGGCACCGCCGGCGGTCGCCGTGTCGGCAGCCGCCCGGAAACCGTCGACGCGGGCCCGGCTGAAGAGATGGCGGGCATGGCCGGCGACCACCCCCATCCGCGCATGGCCGAGGGACAGCAGGTGCTCGGCGGCCATACGGCCGCCTTCCCAGTTCGCCACGCCGATGCTCGCCACGCCTGACGGCGGTGTGGTCATGGGGTCGATCAGCACCACGGGGACGCCCGCGGCGAAAAGCGCGCCGAACTGCGCCGAGGCAGGGTCGACCAGCGTCCCGATCACGCCGAGGGTGCGCCTTCTCAGCACCCTCGACACCCAGTCGCTGTGCGGATCGGCGAGCGTCAGGACGACGTCGAGTCCCGCTGCCGCCGCTTCCCGCCCGACCCCCGCTGTCAGCAGGTTCGCCCATGATCCCTCGAAGTGGGTCACCACGAGGTCGAGCACACTGGACCAGCCGTTCTCGTCCCGCACGCCCTCGCTCTTGGACCCGGCCCGGCGGGTGTAGCCGACGGCCTGCACGGCTTCCATGACCCTCGCGCGCGTCTCCGCCGAGACGTCGGTTCCGCCTCGCAGCACCTTGGACACGGTGGGCACGCTCGTACCGGCGGTCTTGGCCACCAGGGACAGGGTGGGGCGCGATCCGGCTGGTCGGGGCGGCATGAGGGAAAGGTTAGCCCAACCGGGGCAGGGGCCTTCCGCGAGCCGGGCAGGCGGATCGAGCGGGGTGCGGGCCGGCCGCGGACGGATGCCCTCGGGGTGCGGCGCCCGCCCGCGCCCCGTGTCTCACACGGACGGTGCCGGGGCCGGGGCGTACTCGAACCGGTCGAAGGCGACCGTGCCCTCGGTGGCGTACATGCCGATCACCCGGCCGGTGAAGCCGCAGGCGACCTCGGTGGACAGGTAGCGCCCGTCCAGTTCGGCGAGCGGCCGGGCGTCCGGGGCGTCGGGATCGCCGAGCCAGAAGGCGATGGTGTCGGGGCCCGTGGTGCCGCCGTCGGTGAGTTCGGGCGACGCGGGGACCAGCCCTGACGTCCGGATGGTCACGGTGAGGGGGAGCGGCCCGGCCGGAACCGGCAGGCGGGCCAGGGTCTGGCGCAGCGGTCCGATCCGGGCGACGACGCCGACCTCCCCTTCCCCGGCCTCGACCTCGTAGTGGTGGGCCTCGTCGAGGCGCACGCAGAGACCGCCGCGTCCCGTCCCCGGGTCGATCACGGCGGTGACGCGGCAGTCGTGGTGCTGCTGGCGGCGGCCGACGAAGGTGTACCCGGGGCGGTCCAGGGTGGGGCCGGTGGCGTTGAGGACCAGCCATCCGGGGCGGTCGGTGAGCGACCAGGAACCCTCCGGGCGGGCGAACGGCGAGATCCAGTGCGGCGCGAGAGCGGGACCCTCGAAGTCGTCGCGGGCGGGCGGGGCCGGAACGGGATGCCAGGCGCCGCCCGGTGCCGCGTGGCTGTCGGGAACGGGCCCGACGACGGGCCAGCCGTCCTCGTCCCACGCCACGGGGGTCAGGAACGTCTCGCGGCCGAGCACGTGCACGTCGGGCGTGAAGCCGCGGGGGCGGACGCCGAGCAGCACCATCCACCAGCTGCCGTCGGGGGCCTGCACCAGGTCGGCGTGACCGGTGTTCTGGATGGAGCGGGCGGTACCGCTGTGGGACAGCAGGGGGTTGGCGGGCGCGCCCTCCCAGGGGCCGCGCGGGGAGCGGCTGCGGGCCACGGACACGCTGTGGCCGCGTTCCGTGCCGCCCTCCGCGATCAGCAGGTACCACCAGTCGCCGATGCGGTAGAGGTGCGGCGCCTCGGGGTACTTGAGACCGCTGCCCGACCACGTGGCGAAAGGTCCCTCCAGCACCGCGCCCCCGACCGGGTCGATCCTGGCCATGTTGATGCCCCCTTCGGGGCCGGAGAAGGCGCACCAGCAGGTGCCGTCCTCCTCCCACGCCAGGTCGGGGTCGATCCCGGACAGGTCGATCCAGACCGGGTCGCTCCACGGACCCTCGGGCCGCTCCGCCGAGACGACGAAGTTGCCGCCGCCGTCGACATTGGTGTTGATGACCCAGAAGCGGCCGTCGTGGTGGCGGATCGTGGGGGCGTAAAGACCTCCGGACGCCTTGGCCCCGGGGACGGGCAGCGGCAGTTGCCCGGCCCGGTCGAGCACGTTGCCGATCTGCTCCCAGTGCACGAGGTCCTTGCTGTGGAAGAGCGGCAGCCCGGGGAAGTACTCGAAACTGGAGCACACCAGGTAGTAGTCGTCACCGACCCGGCACACGCTCGGATCGGGGTGGAACCCGCTGATCACAGGGTTGCGGTACATGTGCACGAAAAACGTTCCCCCTTGAGCGGCCGGGCACCGTGAAGCGAGTTCCAGGGCCGTCCCGTCAGGGTCCTGCCCGCAGTCCGCAGATTATATGCACAGCCAATCAGTCCTACGGGAGAGCTCGAGAACACTCGAACGAGTGCATTTACCTGGCCCATTCGGCCCCCACGGTCACGAATCGGCTACGGTAATCAACGAGCGGATACCGGAACCCGCCGACGAGAAATTCGACCCGGAATCGCGACCTCCGACATGCATACTTCCGTCCGTCCAGGCGTGCGCCGCTTCGGTGTCCGCGGTGCCCGAGGTCATTGTCCTCCCCGTCGTATCGCGCCCTCTTCGCGCTGCCGGTCGTATCGCGTCGCGTTTCCCGTCACGGCCGATCGTATTGCAGCGCTTTTTCCACCCTTTCCCCCTGTCGCTTCACCCGTCGCGCTTATCGGGGTGACCGCGACCCGCACAAGGGTGTTCTCATCACATGCCGTCTCTGCTGGGCGCCGCAGCCGGATCACGGATACCGCCCCGGCCGTACGTCGCCGGCCGCATCGGATCCCAGGAGATCCCACCCGGCACGACAGGATGACCCAGGCCGGCCCGGATCGGTCCGGTCCTGGCCACCAGGATCGCCGAGGTCTCCGGCGACGCCACCACCAACCAGGAGGACTGATTCCCATGACCAACCCCTTCGACGACCAGAACGGCGCCTTCCTCGTGCTCGTCAACGACGGCAACCAGCACTCGCTGTGGCCGCAGTTCGCGGATGTCCCCGCGGGCTGGACCGTCCTCCACGGCCCCGACGCCTACGCCGCGTGCCTGGAGTACATCGAGCGCAACTGGACCGACATGCGGCCCAAGCGCTCCGCCGACGCCATGGACGCCCAGCGGTAGCGCGGCCGGCATGACCTCCACCGGCACCCCGGCGACCCCGCCGCGGCACCGCGCCCGCCCGCGGCCCGCCTGGACCCGTACCCGCTCCGACGCCCGCATGCGGCGCGAGAGCCCGGTCCGCGCAGCGACCAGGGCATCCGGCGCCTCACCCGGCACCCCGACGTCGAAGCGGCACTGGGCGAGCTGCGGCTGTCCAGCGACCGGGACCGGACGACCCGCGCGTACAGCGCGCTGGGCGGTGATCTGAAGGCCTCCGGCCGGCCCGACCCGGTGATGACCGGCACCGGCCCACCTCACACGCCCGGCCGCTCAGGCGGACGACCGGGCCTTCACCGCCCGGCGGGTCGAGGCGCTGTGCCAGGGCACCCAGCGGATCGTCGACGAGGCGGTCGTGGCCGGGCCGTCGATGGACCTGATCAGGGCGGTCGCCTCCCCGCTGCCGCTGTCCGCCGTCCGCGAGCTGTTCGGCATCGCGCCGGGTACCCCCTGCGGGCGAAGGGCCGGTTCCGCCGCATCGGCCGGCTCTGCGAGGACATCGACGAGCGCGAGGCGGCGATCGAGCAGTACCCGGCCGGGCCCGCGCGCCCTGCCGTCGGCGCTGGGCGCCGAACTCGGCTCGGCGCCGGCCCGTCACGCGGGTAGCCCGTCCGCCGCCGTCACAAGGCCACGAAACCGGTACCGTCCGCGCCACCACTTCAAGGCGGCGCCGTCCGGTTGCGTCAGCGCCCGCCGCCCCTCCCGGACTGCGTGCCGCCGACCGGGCTCCTTCGAGTGGCGCTCCTGCCCCGGACTCGCTTCTCCCTCGTGGCCCGGGAGGCGGAGGTGGTCACGGACGTGGCCGCGCGCCTCGCCCGAGCGTGCGGCGCGGACCGGGTCTGACGGCCGGGCCGAGCGCCCGAGTCCGTCCTGCGGACGGGCGCGCGGATCACCCGGACAGGAATTCTGTCCGGGTGATCGGGCCCGCCCGGGGCGAGCGGACGTCCTGACGGATCGTCAGGCAGCGCTCTGCGCCCGGTCCGGAGTGTCCTGGGGAGAGAGGTCGGGGTCCTTCGGCGTCGCCGGCTTGGGCAGCCAGCGCAGCGCGAGGACACCGAGCACCAGGTGCAGGAGGCTGGCTGCGATGGCGGCCGCGTGCAGGCCGGTGACGAAGGCGGACTCCGCGTCCTTCACGACCGAGGGCGCCAGGTCCGGAAGCTGGAGCGTCTCGTCGAGGGTGGGCGCGAGGTCGGGCCCCTGGACCCGGAAGATCAGTGCGGCGAGCGAGCCGAGCAGCGCGATGCCGAGGGCGTTGCCGATCTCGTTGCTGGTCTCGGCGATCGCGCCCGCCGAGCCGGCCCGCTCCGGGGGGACGGCGCCGACCGCGGTGTCCGCGACGACGGCGAAGGAGATGCCGTAGCCGACGCCGGCGACGACCGTCGAGGCGACGTACCAGCCGACCCCGCCGGTGGTCATGGTCGGGAGCAGGAGCAGCAGCCCGGTCGCGATGGAGAAGTGACACAGGATCAGGGCGGTCCGCTTGCCGATGCGGTCGACCACCATCGGGGTGACGATGCAGGTGGTGGTGAGCACCACGGCGCCGGGCAGGGCGAGGAACGCGGCGTGCAGGACCGACAGTTCGAGGACGGACTGGAGGTAGACGCCCGACAGATAGGCCGACGCCGACCACGCGGCCAACGGCAGCAGACCGGTGATGATGGCGACCGTGAAGACGCGGTCGCGGAAGAGCGAGAAGTCCATCAACGGGTGCTCCAGGCTCCGCTGCCGCAGGCCGAACCACGTCAGCAGCGCTGCTCCCGCCAGTGCCGCGACGACGGGGACGGCGGAGACGCCTTCGGCCGCCGCGTGCTTGAGGCCGTAGATCGTCAAAAGGAGGCCGAGCGCGGAGGTGGCGACGCTGAGCACGTCGACGCGCCCCGGCCTGGTCGCGCGCACCTCGCCGAGCAGAACCGGCGCGAAGATCAGGAAGAGGGCGATGACGGGAAGGTTGACCAGGAAGACCGAGCCCCACCAGAACCGCTCCAGCAGGAGGCCGCCGACGATGGGTCCGATGGCGAACCCGGCGGCGAACGCCGCGGCGAAGATGCCGATGGCCTGGGCGCGCCGGCGCGGGTCGCCGAACAGCTCGCTCAGCACGGCCAGCGCGGAGGGCAGGAGCGTCGATCCCGCCACGCCCATGAGGGCGCGGGCGGCGATGAGCAACTCCGGGGAGGGGGCGAACGCCGCCAGCGCGGATCCGATGCCGAAGACCGTCGCGCCGATCATGAGCAGTTTCAGGCGGCCGTACCGGTCGCCGATGCTGCCGAACGCGATGAGGAGGGAGCCGACGGCGAAGCCGTAGATGTCCAGGATCCACAGGGCCTGGTCGGCGGTCGGAGTGAGCGCCTGGCTGAGCCGGGGCATGGCCAGGAACAGGATCGATCCGTCCATGGCCACCAGGAGCACGGGCCCGAGGATCACCAGCAGTCCGAGCCAGGCCCGTCGTCCGGGCGGATTGTGCGTGTGCTGTTCAGACATGCCTTCACGGTCCGGCACGGCCCGCGGGTCAGCCATCCCCATGCGATGGGTACACCCAGCAGGTATACCCACCGGGGTGCGAGGGCGGCCTACCCTCATGTCGTGGAGAACCTTGGAACGTTCTTGAAGAGTCGCCGTGACCGGGTCAAGCCCGCCGAGATCGGTCTGCGTACGTACGGGAGCGCCCGCCGGGTCCCGGGACTGCGGCGCGAGGAACTCGCACAGCTCGCGGGAGTGAGCGCGGGGTACTACACACGCCTGGAGCAGGGACAGGTGGAAACGGCCTCGGAGCAGGTTCTCAACGCCCTCGCCCGGGTGTTGCAACTCGACGAGATCGAGCGCGTCCACCTGCACAACCTCGCCCGCCAGCCCGCCAATCCCGGACTCTCCGAACCGGGCCAGGAGTCGCCCCATCCACGCGTGCTCACGCTCCTGGAGTCCCTCGACGAGGCGACACCGGCGATCGTGCTGGGCCGGCGCGGGGACGTGCTCGCGTGGAACCGCACCGGTCACGCGCTCGTCGCCGAGCACGTCGACTTCGACGCGGTGCGGGAGCCGGCGCGCCGTCCCTCGATCCCCCGGATGTTCTTCCTCGACCCGCTCACCCGCGACCTGTACCGCAACTGGGACGAGCTGGCCCATGTGCACGTCGCCTATCTCCGGCTCACCGCGGGCCGGTTCCCCACCGACGCGCGCCTCGCGGGACTGATCGGGGAACTCACCATGCGCAGCGACGACTTCGCGATGATGTGGGCGGCCGGGGAGGTCGCCGACTGCACCGTCGGCACCATGCAGCTGCAGCATCCCACCGTCGGCGCCGCGAGCGTCACCTACCAGGTCTGGCTCCAGCCGGACAGCCCCGACCACCGGCTCGAGATCTACACCCCGAACGACGCGAGTTCCGCCGACGCCCTGCGGATCCTGACGCACCAGGAGCGCACGGACACCGAGAAGGAGCACCAGGCGAAGCGCTGCCGGCCGGCCGAGGACGTCGCCCCCTGACGGTGCGCCGGCGGCGGTCCGGGTCAGGGGTGGTACACGCGGCCGGCGTCCGCGTCCGTGGCCGTACCGAGCAGCCGTTCCGCGCGGTACGGGGAGGTGTCCAGCTTGGCGAGGACGCCGGTGCTGGCGACGTTGGGCAGGATCAGCTGGTAGAGCCGGGCGATCTCCTCGGACAGGTCGAGCCCCTCCGGCAGCGCCTCCGTCACCAGTTGCACCCCGGTCCAGGCGCCCACGGTCAGCCGGGCGATCTCGCTGGGGACGGCGTGCGGCAGCAGTTCGCCGCGTTCCTTGGCCTCGACGAGCAGGTCCTCGCCCAGGCGGATCCAGTCCGGCCAGCGCGTGCCGAACAGGCCGCGCGCCCGTGGGTCGACGGACAGCTGGACGGCGGCGCGCAGCATCGGTTCCCGGGGCAGCCGGTGGGCGAGCACGAGGCCGAGGTCGACCCATTCCTGGAGCTTGTGCGTCTGGGGCGCGATGCCCTCGCGGGTCACCGCCCGCGCGAGCACGCCGTGCGCCATCGCCTCCTTGGTGGGGAAGTGGAAGTACAGGGCTCCGCGGGTCAGCCCGGTGCGCTCGATGAGCGCCGCGATGGTGGCCGCCTCGTAGCCGACCTCGATGAACAGGCTCGCCATGGCCTCGAGAATGGCCTCACGCGTACGGATCGCACGCTCCTGCCGCGCCATTCGGCCACCCCCCGGACTCCCACGTCCCGCCGGGACGCTGAACTGTGCTTCGTATTTCAGCCATGAAATACCGTATGTTCGGTATGTTACCAAGCTCGGCGGGCGGCACGCGGAGCCGGGACGGGGGCTGCCCCGGCTCCGCGTCCCGGGCGACGGGGGTCACTGGTTGACGAAGCCGCCGTCCACGGGCAGCACGGTCCCGGTCAGGAACGGGCAGCGGTCGCTCAGCAGCCAGGCGGCGGCGGCCGCGACCTCCTCCGGCGCGGCCGTACGGCCCTGCGGCGTCATCGCGTTGACCGTCCGCTCCAGGCCCGGGTTGCGGCGGAACCAGTCCTCGGTGATCTCGCTGCGCGTGGTGCCCGGCGCGACCGCGTTGACCCGGACGCCGTGCTGGGCGTACTCGTCCGCGGCGGCCCTGGTCAGGCCGATCACCGCGTGCTTGGCCGCGATGTAGGGCGCGGCGGCGGGTATCGCCACCAGCCCGCCGACGCTGCTGTTGTTGACGATCGCGCCGCCTCCGTGCCGGAGCATGGCGGCGATCTCGGGACGCAGACAGTTCCAGACGCCGCGGACGTTGACGTCCATGACGGTGTCGTAGACGTCGTCGGTCATCAGATGCAGGGGGGTGCGGTCGCCGCCGACGCCGGCGTTGTTGAACGCCCCGTCCAGCCGCCCGTATTCGGACTCGGCGAACCGCACGGCGCGCACCGCGTCCTCGGCGTCGGTGACGTCGCAGACCACGTACGCCGCCTCGACGCCCTTGGCGCGCAACCGCTCGGTCAGGTCCGCGAGGCGGTCCGCCCGGCGCGCGGCGAGCACCACCGTCGCCCCCTCCTGGCCGAACACCCCGGCCGCGGCGGCGCCTATGCCGCTGCTCGCTCCGGTGATCAGGACGACTTTCCCGGTGAGGAGATCTCTGTTCATGCCCGCGTGCCTACCACAGGGGGCATCAGGGCCTTGAGGTCCCTGGCGTACTTCTCGACAAGGCCGCGGGTGAGGCCCGGGATGTCCCGGTACCCGTCGACGGCGCCGGACCGGACCGCCTCGCGGAACCGTTCGGACGGGACGGCGGAGCCGGGCACCGGCTCCTCGGGCTCCTTGAAGCCGTGCAGGATGGGCAGCGCCGCGTACTGCCGCCGGTCCTCGGGCAGCGCGCGCATCGCCGCCTCGAACCGCACGTACCAGTCGGCGTGGTCGTCGATCCGTTCGATGCGGTGGCCCGCTTCCACCAGCCAGTCGACGAAGGTGTCCAGGGACACTCCGTCGTCGTTCGGGTTCACCAGGCTGTACGTCCGGTACGCGGCGGAGGCCGCGGCGCCGCCCAGGGCCACCACGGCCGCGGCGGTGAAGTCGACGGGCAGACCGTCGTAGTGGGCCCGTGCTCCGTCCGCGCGGTAGAAGGTGCGCGGCGCGACGCCGGTGGCGAGGACGCTGAACAGCAGGCGGCTGAACATGTCGGGGACGTTCAGCTGGCCGCCGTACCTGCTGTGCGCGAGGATCATGTTCGAGCGGAAGACGGTGACCGGCAGTCCGCACAGGTCGTGCGCCTCCCGCAGCAGCACTTCGCCGGCCCACTTGCTGGTCGCGTATCCCCCGGCGTAGCCGCCGTCCGCCTGCAGCACCGGCATCGCCGTGCGGACGTCGGAGTCCTCGTCGAGGGCCGGGCGGTCCGGGTGGGCGTGGGCGACCGCGACGCTGGAGATGTAGGTGAACGGCTTGATCCGGCCGGTCAGGGCGAGCCGGACCAGTTCGGCGGTGCCGACGACGTTGGCCTCGAACAGGTGCGGGTAGGGCAGCACGTGGTTCACCAGCGCGCCGGCGTGCACGATCAGGTCGGCCTCGTCGGCCAGCCGGTTCCAGGTCTCCTCGTCCAGGCCGAGGCGCGGCTCGGCCATGTCGCCCGCCACCACCTCCAGATGGCCCGCGGCCAGTGCCTCGTACCTGCGCACCAGTTCCGGGTCGCCGCTGTCGAAGGCGGCGTCCAGCCGTCGCCGGGCCGCGGCGGCGTCCTTGCCGCGGACCAGCGCGATCAGCCGCCCGCCCGCCGGGGCCAGTCGCTCCAGCCACTCCAGGGCGAGGAAGCGGCCCAGGTAGCCGCTGGCGCCGGTGAGCAGCACGGTGCGCGGCTCCCCCTCGGACCGGGGCAGTTCCCGTGCCCGGGCGAGGGTGCGTGCGTCGATGAACCTGTCGAGGGCGAGGTCCTTGGCGTGCACCTCGGTGGCGCCCTCGCCGTGCACCGAGGCGAAGGTGGGCCGCTCCTGGGCCGTCCCGCGGCGGGCCTCGATGTGCTCGGCCAGGTGCCCGAGGTCGTAGGCGGGGCTGATGACCACGTCGACCGGAACCCGTACGCCGAAGGTGTCCTGGAGCAGGTCGGAGAACTGCACCGCGGACAGCGAGTCCCCGCCCAGGTCCCGGAAGTGGGCCTGCGGGGACACCTCGGCCGTCGATCCGGCCAGCAGTGCCCGGGCGGCCCGCTGCACCGTCTCCAGGGCCGGCCGGCCTGCCCCCTCCCGGCGGATCTCGGCCAGTTCCTCGCTCTCGCGGGCAGCGGTGTCGGCGTAGAGCTGTTCGAGACGCCCGCCGTAACGTTCCACCAGCTTGGGCCACAGCAGCTTGCGGTGGTCCGAGAGCAGGCCGTTGGCCTGGCTGAACGGCTCCGTCTCGATCAGGACGTCGCGCGGGATCTCGTACGAGTTGAGCCCGACCTCCTTGGCGAGCTCCTGGAAGGAGCGGCTCAGCCGCCGCTTCAGCGCCTGCTCGTCCCCGCCGGTCTCGCGCAGCGCGTCGGGGGTGGGGACGACCACGGCGAGCAGGTACGACCGCTCGCTGTTGCCGTACACGAAGATCTGCCGGACCAGCGGGCTCGCCGCGAAGACCGCCTCCAGCCGGGAGGTGGCGACGAACTCTCCCTGCGAGAGCTTCAGTACGTTCTTGCGCCGGTCCACGATCGCGATCCGGTCGGGTCCCAGCTCCGCGACGATGTCGCCGGTCCGGTAGTAGCCGTCCTCGTCCAGCAGTTGTGCCGACAGCTCCGGCTGCTTGTAGTAGCCGGGGATGATCGCGTCGCTCTTGAGCAGGAGTTCGCCGCGCGGGTGGGGCGAGTCGGTGCCGAAGTAGCCGAGTTCCGGCACGTCGGCCAGCTTGTAGTCGACGACCGGCGGACGCAGCAGCACCCCGTCGACGGAGACGCCGGCGGCCTCGGTGGAGCCGTAGACGTTGTGCAGCTCCAGGCCCAGCAGGGACTCGGTGAACGCGGTCAGTTCCGCGGACAGCGGCGCCGAACTGTTGCTGGCCCAGGTGACCCGGCCGCCGAGGACGTTGTCCCGGATGTCCGCCCGCACCTCGGCCTCGGCCGTCTCCCGGTCGGCGCCGGCGGCGGTGCGCCGGTCGACCTCGCTGAGGAACCGCTGGTGGAGCATCTCGCACACCCGGGGCACCAGCGACAGCTCCGTGGGCCGCGCCAGCGCGATGTCCTCGAAGAACGTCGACAGATCGCTGCTGGCGGTGAAGTAGCTGGTGCCGCCGCGCACCATGGTGGCCTTCAGCGAGGAGTGGCCCGCCACATGGCTCATCGGCATGTAGTGGAAGGTGACCGCGTAGGTCTCGTCGAACAGTTTGGACCAGGCGCCGCCCCACATCGCGGCGGCCAGCCGCTCGGTGTACATGGCGCCCTTGGGCGTGCCGGTACTGCCGGAGGTGTAGATCAGCATCGCCAACGGGTCCTCGCCGTCGGCGGCCGTGAACAGCGGGGCCTCGGGCAGGGCGGCGCCCCGCTCGACGACGTCCCTCAGGGTGTCCACGACGACGGCGGGCCGGGTGCGGGCCAGTCGCTCGCGGGCCGCGGCCAGCGCCTCCCGGTGGTCGTCGGCCTCGGGGTGGTGGTCGAAGACGACCAGGCGCCGCACCGAGTCGCTCTCGCGTATCAGATCGACCGCGGCGTCCAGCCGCTCGGCGGACGCGGCCACGGTGAACGGCTCGGTCTCCGCGACGATCGACCGCAGCTGCGCGGGTGCGGCGCTGGTCTGCAGCGGGACGGTGACGGCGCCGAGGTGGATGCAGGCCAGGTCGATCGTCGCGTAGTCGCGGCTGGTGAAGCCGAGCAGCGCCACCCGCTCGCCGGCGTTCAGCGGACGGTCCGGATGGTGGTGCCAGTCGCTCGCCACCGCGCGGACGCGGTCCCACAGCTCGCGGTAGCTGGTCGTCTCGTAGCGGGGCAGCAGCCGGATCGCGACCCGGCCCGTCTCGGCGTCCCGGGCGTACTCCTTCACACGTTCGCCGATGGCGGGCCGGTCCGCGTGGCGCTCCATGACGGATGCCATCACTTGCGCAAGTCGCATTCTGGGTCTCCGCGTCGCATGAGTGGCCGACTTCAGGGGTGAGGAGTCGGGCGCCCGGCGGGTGCGCGCCGGTGCGTCCATGGGCGACACCGCGTGCCGAGGGGCCGTGGTGGGCTGCGGCCCCGCGCCGGTTCCGGCTCGTCACCCGATGCTAGGCACAGGCGGACGCGATCCCCGGGAATCGGTCGACGATCTGTCAGGTCCGGCGGCGGACCCCTGTGTCAGGGGCGCAGCACCACCTTTCCGGTGGTGCGCCGGGCGAGCAGGTCCTCGTGGGCGCGCCGGGCCTCGGTGAGCGGGTACGGCTCGTGCACCACCGGCCTGAGCCTGCCCTCGGCGGTCAGCGCCAGCAGTTCCCTCAGCGGGCCGGTGAACGCGCCCTCGGCGGCCAGGGTCGGACGCAGCCAGAAGCCGACGACGGCGGCGTTCAGCCGGCCGAGGCGCGCGGGGTCGACGGGGGTGAAGCCGGTGCGGGCGGAGTTGCCGTAGCTGACCAGGCGGCCGCCCGGGGCGAGCGATTCCAGCGCGCTGTCGAAGAGTTCCCCGCCGACGGCGTCGAGGATCACGTCGGCCCGCTCCGGCAGGGGGTGGGCGACGGCGGCGTCCGCGCCGAGGTCGAGGGCGAGCCGGCGCTTCTCCGGCGTGGAGGCCTGCGCCCAGACCCGGCCCGCGCCGAACTCCCGGGCCAGCTGCACGGCGAGGCTGCCCACGCCGCCCGCCGCCGAGTGCACGACGACGGTCTCGTCGGGCCGCAGCCGGGCCGCGGTCCGCAGCAGGTGCCAGGCGGTCAGGCCCTGCACGAGCAGCGCGAGGGCCGCTCCGGCGTCCAGGTCCTCGGGGATCTCCACCAGGGCGGACTTCTTGGCGACCGCCTGCTCGGCGTAGCCGTGGGACACCCGCGCCAGCACTCGCCGGCCGTCCTCGGCGCGGCCCACGACCTCGCTGCCGGGGATGTGGGGCAACTGGTCGGCGGCCAGGTAGGAACCGTCGGTCTGATGGGTGTCGGCGAAGTTCACGCCGGCCGCCTCGACGTCGATCAGCACCTCGTCCGGGCCGGGCCGGGGGGCGGGAGCGTCGACGACGGTGAGCACTTCGGGACCGCCGAAGCGGTCGAACCGTATGGCGATCATGGTGGGCACGATATCGCGCCAGTGTCGGTAACGGCCCGTATGTGCGCGTTGTCGACGTGGTAAGAGTGGACGGTACACGGGGACGTGCACCCGCGAATGCGCCGTGGTCGGACGCCCGGTATCGCCTGCGGCACGCCCGCGTGCGGGTCACTCCTCGTTCCCCCGCACCCGCTCCACCCGTCTTCCTGCTCCTCTCTTCTCCCGGAGTGCGAATCACCATGCAGGACCGTGCCGCGAAGACACGCCGTCAACTGATCCGATCCGCCGCCGAGCTCTTCAACCGCGGCGGCTTCGCCGGATCCTCCATCGGGCAGATATGCGCCCTCGCCCGGGCCAGCCACGGCGCGTTGCACTTCCATTTCGGGAACAAGCAGGCCCTCGGCGAGGCGGTCGAGTCCACGGCGGCGGAGATTCTGCTGTGCGTGACCGGGCAGGTCCCGGACCAGCACCCCGAACCGCTCCAACTGCTCGTCGACACCTCGCACACGCTCGCCGAACGGGTCGCCCGCGACCCGGTGCTCAGGGCCGGGTTCGGCCTGGCGCACGACGCGGCCTGGGAGAGCGCGGGGAGTCTGTGGCAGCACTGGCGGGACTGGGTGCACGGGCTGCTCCGGCTGGCCCGGCAGCAGGGCAGTCTGGCCCCGGGGGTCGACCTCGACGACGCGGTCTCGGCCGTCACGGCCGTGATGGCGGGGCTGGAAGGGCTGGGACGCGACCCCGGCCACGCCGGGGTCGCGCTGTCGGTGACGCCGTTCTGGCGGCTGGTACTGCCGCAGCTGGCCGCGGAGGCGGTGCGCGACGGGATCGACGCGGCCGGCCGGCCGGCCTCGGCGGCCGGCGAACCGCCGTCGGCGCACTGGCGGTCGACCGAGGGGGCGGCGCCGCACGAGTGCGCCGCGATGTCCGACGCCGAGCTGTGCCGCCTGCCCGGGGACTACAGGGAGATGAGCGGCTCCGCCTCGTAGGCCCGGTGCAGCAGTTCCACGAACGCCGGCGCCTCGGGCAGCGGCGCCGGGCCGATCCTGTGGACCGCGACCCCGGGCGTCCATGAGTTCATGACGGCGGCGCCCGCCAGCTCCGGAAGGTCGGCGGGCGTGACCTCGCGGACCCGCTGGGCGACGCCGAGTCGGTCCAGCTGTCTGCGGACGACGCCCATGGTGACCCCGTCGAGCATGTCGGCCGCCGGCCACACCACGCCGGTTCCGTCCCAGAAGGCCAGGTTCCAGATGGACCCCTCGCTCAGCCGGCCCCGGCGGTCGGTGAACGCCACGTCGTCGCAGCCCTGTCGCACCGCCTGCCGCAGGAAGTAGGTCTTGGCCGGTTCTCCGACGTGCTTGACCGAGGGCAGGAACCGCTCGTGCTCGACGACGCCCAGGGTGAGCGGCCCGGCGGGGCCCGAGGCGGGCGGCGCGGTGCGCACGAGCAGTTCGGGCTCCTCGTCGGGTGCGGCCACCGTGAACTCCCCGGACGGCAGGTAGACGGTCGCCGTCAGCGAGAGGTCGGCCGCGGCGTCGGCGACGGCGGCGCGCAGCCAGGAGAGCACCCGGTCGTCGGGCAGGGCGCGGCCGAACAGCTCCAGCGAGGCGTGGCGCAGCCGGGCGAGGTGCAGATCGAGGCCGCGCACCCGGCCGGCGCGCACCTGCATCGCGGTGAAGTGGGCGTATCCGGCGAAGGCGAGGGGCGCCAGGTCCGCCGCGCCGGCCTCGCGGTCGTTGCGCCGGGTGGTGGTCGTCGCATGGGTCGTCGTCACGCCGTGCCCAACGATCCGGGTGCCGGGCGGACACCCCTGGTCTCCGCGGGGGCGCGGCGCCGGTCCGGTGCCGCGCATCGGGTCCTCCGCGGGGGGCGCGACGGCCGGTCGGCGCCGGGCCGGTCAGGCGCGGGGCGGTGAGCCGGCGGTCAGCCTCCGGTGCGGAAGTCGACGCGGAAGGCGGCCTCGCCCTCCTGCGTCCCGGTGACCCGGACCGAGCCCGGCTCCGGCAGCGGCTCGGCCTCGATGTGGCAGGGACGGTCGAATTCGACGTACCGCACATAGGTGGCCTCGATGCCGGTGGCCGCGAGGGCGGCCGGGGCGAGCAGGGCGCGCGCCGCCTGGTCGGCGGCCTCCAGCAGGGCCAGGCCCGGCACGTGGTCGACGGGGTGGTCGAAGATCAGGTGGTTGCTCGGGTCGTTGCGCAGCAGCCAGCGATGGGGGCGGTCCCCGGGGGACAGCATGACGTCCGCCGCGGACGGCCGGGCCACCAGCCGGGCGTCCACGGGCGCCGGCACGGCCCAGGCGCCCCAGTCGACATGGCGGCGGGCGCCCCGGAGACGGGCGTAGACCCGCTCGGAGATCCACGCGAACTCGGCCTCGGCACGGGCCAGTTCGCTCCCGTCGAGCGACACCTGGAAGGACATCCGCAGGGCCTTGGTCGTGCGTCGCCTGCCGCCGTTCTGCGCGACGGCGATCCGCACGTCCGGCGCGGACGCGCGGCCGCGGGGCGGGCGAAGGCCGGGGACGAGGGTGAAGGAGAGGAAGCTCAGCACGGTCTGGTGCGTGAGCGGGACGTCGTAGGCGGCGTGCGCGACGACCAGTCCCGTCTGCCGGACGGTCTGCGCGAGCAGCCGCGGGTCGTACGGCAGGTCGCCCTCCGCGGCGGGCCATCTGACGGAGAGTGAGAAGCGCCGGTCGCTCAGCCGCTGCCAGCCGGTGACGAGCAAGTTCTCCTCGCGCCGCAGGTGCGCGTAGGCCCCGAGGAGAGCGGGTGACAGGGCGGACGGGCGAGGGGTGGGTATGACGCCGAACAACGTTCCCCCTGAGTCGGATCGGTCAGGCCCTAATCAGTGCGCGGTTAAAGTACCGGATCTCCGTTCGGTTTTGGTCAGAGTATGGGCGAGCCCAAGAGCCGGTAAAGAGCGCAGACAGGCCGGGCGGCCGGAACGGACCGTGCGCCTCCGGAGGTTCGTCCGCGCACACCGCCGCTGGCGCAAACGTGCGGGTCGTTCTGCGCGGACGCCGTATAAACGAAACAGGACGACAGTCCTTTTTCGACGGGCGGACGTGCGGGGAGCGGCGATGCGGCAGCACCGGGACGCGGCGAGAGAGGGCTCCGGGGCGGAGGCCCTGGACGCCGAGTTCTGCCGGCGGCTGTTCGGCTCGCTGCACCGCGACGGGCAGCGGGCGAAGGCCGAGCAGTACGTCCGCGGGCTGCTGTCGGTGCCCGGGCGCAAGACGCTGCGGAGCATCGCGGCGCGATTCGGGGGAGCGTCGGCGCAGCAGAGCGTGCACCACTTCATCACCGCCTCGCCCTGGGAATGGACGCCCGTCCGGCACGCCCTGGCCCGTCAGGCGCAGCGGACCCTGGCCCCGGAGGCGTGGGTGATCGGCTCGACGCTGATCCCCAAGACCGGCCCGCACTCGGTCGGCGCGGACCCGCAGCCGACCTCGCTGGGCACGGTCAACGGCCAGCAGGCGGTGGGGACATGGCTGGCCTCGGAGCGGTCGGCGGTGCCGGTCGACTGGCAGTTGCGGCTGTCCGCCCGCTGGACGGCCGGCCCCCTGCGGGACCGGGCGGGCGTCCCGGCGGACGCCGCGTCGAGCACCGTCGAGGAGTGCGTGCGGCAGGCGGTGGCGGGGCTGCTGGCGATCGGGCGGATGGCTCCGCTGCCCGTGGTCGTGGACGTCGCGGAGGCGGACGGCGTGGCGGTCGCGCGGCATCTCGCCTCCACCGGGCGGCCGTTCGCGGTACGGGTGAGTCCGGCGGCGCCGGTGCGGATCGACCGGGCGGCGCTGCCCAGACACGGCGATCTCCAGCGCACCGCGGGCGAGCTGGCCGAGTCCCTCCCCCGTCTGCGCCGGCAGGTGGGGCACGGGAAGAGGCGCACGACGGCCGCGGCGATCCCGGTGGTCGCCTCGTCGGCGGGGCGGGACGCGATGACGCTGGTGGCCGAGTGGCGCCCCGGCCGGCGGACCGACCGGCGGCTGTGGCTGACCGGCTTCGCGCCCTCCCGCCTCCCGGCCGCGCTGCGTCTGACCCGGCTGCCGGAGGTGGTCGAGCAGGATCTGGCGGAGATCTCGGACGAGGTCGGTCTGCGGGACTTCGCGGGACGGTCGTTCCCGGGCTGGCACCGGCACATCACGCTCGCCTCCATCGCCCACCTGATCGCCGCCTCCGCACGGCCCCGGGCCGCCGCACGGACCGACGGGCATCCGGAGTGACGCCTCCCACATTCACGGGACTACCGTCCGGTAATTTGACACTCTCACCCGGCCGGTGATGACTCAACTCCCCCCAAGCCCCTTACTCTCGGCCAGGGCATCACTCAGCGTTCCCGTTCGAGCTGACGGATGCACCACGGCACGGGTCGGTTCATCAGTGAGGAGATTCATGCTCAGCTATGACCTGCATCCCACGACCACGGCACGCGGCAGCTCTCCCCCGCCCTTCGCGTCCGGTTCGCACGACGCCGTCCTCACCGAGATCTCCTCCCTGCTCTTCGCCTCGCTGTCCCGCAGCGACCAGTGCAGAAAGGCCATGCAGTACTTACGGGGCCTGCTCGAGACGCCGGGGCGCAAGTCCATCCGCAACATCGCCGCGCTGCTCGGCGAGCAGGTGTCGGAGCAGAACCTGCACCACTTCATCTCGGCCTCCACCTGGGACTGGGTGCCCATCCGCCGGGCGCTCGCCCGTCACTGGCTCGGCGCCGTCCCGCCGCGGGCGTGGGTGGTGCAGCCGGTCATCATCCCCAAGACCGGACGCCATTCGGTCGGCGTGGACAAGCACTTCTTCCCGACCCTGGGGCAGGTCCTGAACGCCCAGCGCACCATCGGGGTGTGGGCCGCCTCGGACACGGTCAGCGCCCCGGTCAACTGGCGCCTCCATCTGCCGCAGGCGTGGCTCAAGGACGACCTCCGGCGCAGTCAGGTGGCGATCCCGGACGGGGTGCCGGCGGAGACGCTGAGCGAATGCGTCGTCCGGGCCTGTCTGGAGGCGGTGACGCAGTGGGGCCTGCCGGTGCGGCCGTTCGTGCTCGACTCGTGCGAGGTGCACGCCGTGCCCATCTTCGAGAAGCTGCACGCCGCGGGAATGCCGCTGCTGGTCAGCGTGTGCGAGGACCATCCGCTCACCGTCGTGGATCCCGCGCTGCCCGCCGCCGGACGGGGACCGCTGACCGCCGAGCAGATCATGATCATCGTCAGGGACCTGCGGCGGCCCGTCGTCACCGCGGACCACGTGCCGGGTGCGGCGCCGAGGACCCACTGGGCCGCGACCGTGCGGGTGGCCGGCCCGTCCCTGTCCGGTCCGGCTCCGGGCCAGGGCGAGGTGGTGCTCCTCGGGGTCGGCGACGAGGGCGGGCGCTGGCCCGCGAAGCTCTGGCTGACGAATCTGGCCACCACCCCGCCGGCGTCCCTGGTGCGACTGAGCAGGCTGGCCGAGCGGGTCGAGCAGGACTTCACCGAGATCGCCGACCGGGTGGGCATCCGGGACTTCTCCGGGCGCTCCTTCGGCGGCTGGCACCGTCACACGACCCTGGCGTCGGCCGCGCACGCGGTCGTCGCGCTCGCCCGCACCTCTGCGGAGCAGCCGGCGGCCCGGGTCTGACGGCCGCTCCCCGCCACTGCCCGCCGCGGCCGGTGGGCGGACGGTTCCCCACCGTCCGCCCACCGGCCGTCGCCGTGTGCGCGCACGCCGCGCGAAGCCGGGCAGGTTGCGCAGTCCGACGGGCGCGAGGCACGGCGACGACGCCCGTGCGTCGGCGCGCCGACTTGACATATCGCCGGTCACTTGACGGATGGCGCGTCACCTGACGGAGTACCGCGCACCTTGTTGGTGGCCGCCCGCCATCCGTCGCACGATTCCCTGCGTCGCGGGGCCTCGCTCCCCGCCCTTCCTCGTCGCTCCTCGCCCTCCGGCCCGTTCCCTTCCTCGCTTCCCGCATCGCCGTACGTCTTGTCGCGATTGGAGAAACCAGTGGACGACGCTCTGCTCGACCTTCGACACGGACAGGCGTTGCAACAGCCACCGTGGGACGACGAGGGACAGGTGCTGCGCGTGCGGAAGGAACTCGCCGCCCTGCCCGCGCTCGTCGACGCGGCGGACGTGAAGACCCTGCGCTCGATGCTGGCGCGGGTGGCCGCGGGCCAGGCGCACGTGGTGCAGGCCGGCGACTGCGCGGAGGATCCCGCCGAGTGCACGCCGGGCCATGTGGCCCGCAAGGCGGGCCTGCTGAACATGCTCGCCGGGCAACTGGAGATGGACACCTGCCTGCCGGTGGTGCGCGTCGGCCGGATGGCCGGCCAGTTCGGCAAGCCCCGCTCCCGCCCCACCGAGCGGGTCGGCGACCTCGAACTGCCGGTCTACCGCGGCCACATGGTCAACAGTCCGGAGCCCGACCCCGTGCTGCGGCGCCCCGACCCGCAGCGGCTGCTGTCCGGTTACCGGGCCGCCCACGCCGTCATGGGCTGTCTGGGCTGGCTCGGGGGCGCAGGCCCGGCCCGCATCGGCGCCCCCGTCTGGACCAGCCACGAGGCGCTGCTCCTCGACTACGAGGTCCCGATGCTGCGCCGGCAGCCGGACGGAGAGCTGCTGCTCGCCTCCACCCACTGGCCGTGGATAGGCGAGCGGACCCGGCAGCTCGACGGCGCCCATGTGGCCCTGCTCGCCGAGGTCGTCAATCCGGTGGCCTGCAAGGTCGGTCCCCGGATGACGGAGGAGGAACTGCTCGCCCTGTGCGAACGCCTCGACCCGCGGCGGGAGGAGGGCAGGCTGACCCTCATCGCCCGGATGGGCGCCGGAACCGTCGCCGAGCGGCTGCCCGCGCTGGTGGCGGCGGTCCGCGCGGCCGGGCACCCGGTGATCTGGCTGACCGACCCGATGCACGGCAACACCGTCACCACCCCGGACGGGCTGAAGTCCCGCTTCCTGGAGACGGTCGCGCGAGAGATCGACGAGTTCCAGCACGCGGTGAGCGCCGCGGGCGGGGTCGCGGGCGGACTGCACCTGGAGACCACCCCCGACGACGTCACCGAGTGCGTACGCGACGCATCCGAGGTCGGCCTCGTCGGCACCCGGTACACGAGCTTCTGCGACCCGCGGCTCAACCCCGGCCAGGCCCTCTCCGTGGCCTCGTCCTGGTGGCTCACCGGCCGCCGGACCCGGTCGGCCGCGGCGTGACCGTCCCCCCTGGCCGCCACCCCCACCGAGACAACCATCCGAGAGGACAGTCATGGCGGGCATACCCCCCATCGAGCCGTATCCGCTGCCGTCGGCGGACGACCTGCCCGGCAACACCGCCGGGTGGTCCGCGGACCCGGACCGCGCGGTGCTGCTCGTCCACGACATGCAGCGCTACTTCCTGCGCCCGTTCCCCGCGGCGCTGCGCGAGCCGCTGGTGCGCAACGCCGCCCGGCTGCGCGAACGGGCCGTGCTGACGGGCATGCCGGTGGCGTACACGGCGCAGCCCGGCGGCATGACCGACGAGCAGCGCGGTCTGCTGAAGGACTTCTGGGGGCCCGGCATGCGCGTGGACCCCGCCGACCGCGAGGTCGTCGAGCCGCTCGCGCCGGGGCCGGACGACCAGGTCTTCACCAAGTGGCGCTACAGCGCGTTCTTCCGCTCGGGCCTGCTGGAGTGGATGCGCGCACACGGCCGCGACCAGCTGGTGCTGTGCGGCGTGTACGCGCACGTCGGCGTGCTGATGACCGCGGTCGACGCCTTCACCCACGACATCCGGCCGTTCCTCGTCGCCGACGCGGTCGCGGACTTCTCGGCCGGGGACCACCGGCTGGCCGTCGAGTACGCCGCCCGGCGCTGCGCCGTCGTCACCACCACGGACGCCGTCCTCGGCCGGCTCGACGCCGCCCGCACGGCCGGAGCGCGCGCATGACCGCGACCGGCCCGGTCCTCGACCGGATCCTGACGGAACGGCCCGGCCCCTTCGCCCTGTTGCACCGCCCGGAGGCCGGCGGGCCGGACACCGTGGACGTCCTGCTCGGCACGGTCTCGACGCCGCGGACCCTGGCGGACCTGCCCCTGCCCGAGCGGGCCGCGCCGGCCGGCGCCCCGCGCCACGAGCTGCTGACGCTGATCCCCTACCGGCAGATCACCGAGCGCGGCTTCGCCGGACCGGACGACGGCGAACCGCTGATCGCGATGACCGTCACCGACCAGGCGGTGCTCTCCCTCGACGAGGTCCTGCGCCGGCTGCCGGACGTGCCGATCACGCTCACCGGCGGCCACTTCGACGTGGGCGACGACGACTACGCGGAGACGGTCCGCCGGGTCATCAAGGAGGAGATCGGCACCGGCGAGGGCGCCAACTTCGTCATCAAGCGTTCGTTCGTCGCCGACATCACCGACTACTCCCCGCACAGCGCGCTGTCGTTCTTCCGCCGGCTGCTGCGCGGCGAGTCGGGCGCCTACTGGACGTTCGTCGTCCACACCGGCGACCGGACCTTCGTCGGCGCGACCCCCGAGCGGCACGTCAGCCTCTCCGGCGGCACCGCCGTGATGAATCCCATCAGCGGCACCTACCGCTACCCGCCGACCGGGCCCGCCCTGCCCGGGGTGCTGGAGTTCCTCGCCGACGGCAAGGAGGCCGACGAGCTGTACATGGTCGTCGACGAGGAGCTGAAGATGATGGCCCGGATCTGTGAGTCCGGCGGCCGGGTGGCGGGCCCGTACCTGAAGGAGATGGCCCGCCTCGCGCACACCGAGTACTTCATCGAGGGCCGCACCGCCCTCGACCCGCGCGCCATACTGCGCGAGGCGATGTTCGCCCCGACGGTCACCGGCAGCCCGCTGGAGAGCGCCTGCCGGGTGGTCGAACGGTACGAGCCCGAAGGCCGCGGCTACTACAGCGGCGTGGTGGCCCTCATCGGCCGCGACGCCGCGGGCGGCCGAGCGATGGACTCGGCCATCCTCATCCGCACCGCCGACATCGACCACGCCGGCCGCGTGCGGATCGGCGTCGGCGCCACCCTCGTCCGTCACTCCGACCCGGACTCCGAGGTCGCCGAGACCCGCGCGAAGGCGGCCGGGCTGCTCGCGGCGCTCCGGGCGGACGGCCCGGCGGACGGCCCGGCGGACGGTCGGGGACCCGGCGCGCACGCCGTGCGCTTCGGCGACCACCCGGACGTACGGGCCGCCCTGGCCCGGCGCAACACCACGCTCGCCGGGTTCTGGCTGGCCGGTGGCGGACGACCGGAGCGGTCCGTGCCGGACCTGGCCGGCCGTCGGGTGCTGGTGGTGGACGCCGAGGACACCTTCACCTCGATGATCGACCACCAGCTCCGCTCCCTGGGCCTGACCGTGACGGTCCGCCGCTTCGACGAGCCGTACGCCTTCGACGGCCACGACCTGGTCGTCATGGGCCCCGGCCCCGGCGATCCGCGCGAGGCCACGCATCCCAAGATCGCCCACCTGCGGTCGGCGGTGGACACCCTGCTCGCCGAGCGGCGGCCGTTCCTCGCGGTCTGCCTCAGCCACCAGGTGCTCAGCATGCGGCTCGGCTTCCCGCTGGTCCGCCGCGAGACGCCGAACCAGGGCGTGCAACAGGAGATCGACTTCTTCGGCGCCCGCGAACGGGTCGGCTTCTACAACACGTTCGCCGCGCGCAGCACCGAGGACGCGGCCGAGTGCGAGGGCGTGGGCCTCGTCGAGGTCAGCCGCGCCCCGGACACCGGTGAGGTGCACGCGCTGCGCGGCCCCCACTTCGCCTCGATGCAGTTCCACGCCGAGTCGGTGCTCACCGAGGACGGCGTACGCCTCGTCGGCACCCTGATGGCCGAGGTCCTGGGCGTCCGGCTGTGACCGCGGGGGCGGCAGACGGACGCCCCCGGGGACGCCCCGGTCCGGGCACGACGACTCGGCTGTTTTCCGACTTCGTTGCGAGCAGTGAGGAGCACCGATGAGCAGGTTGCGCTGGCTGACCGCGGGGGAGTCCCACGGTCCCGCACTCGTCGCGACGCTGGAGGGCCTTCCGGCAGGTGTGCCGGTCACCACG